>JAXLXL010000005.1:0-15847 GCA_046327935.1 Deinococcaceae bacterium | reverse complement strand
ATAACCTCAATTACAAAGGTATTGAAAAAACGAGTCATGAGATTATCAAGTGGTTTGACCGTTCCCAGGACATCAAGACTGAATTTGCAACCTCTGCCATCATGATGGAGCGAGCTGGAACCGGTGGTGCACTTTTTAGGAATCTCTATCGGGATTTTTTGAAAGGCGCATATGACCTAACGGGTAACAAGCTCATCGGCGAAGCTTACGACGCATTTGTTGGTGTCGCGAGAATGTGGTCGGAGGTCATTGCGTTGTTCGAACAGGTAGCCAAGACTGGCGAACGTGCCTATGTGCTGCAAGCGTCAGAAAAACTCAAAGCCCTTGCAGAAGAAGAAAGACGTGCCATGCAACTCCTAGAAGGCGTTTAGGCTGTAATAACACAGAACGTTTTGATGTCCGATATTTCAGTTTGATTCCACCACTTTGTGGGCTTCAGCACGTCTGAAAATAATAAGCAAACACCGTATTCAGCCATTGCATATTTGAATTTCGAAGTATGTTTTCCTTTGAAATCGGATGGATTGTCTTTGCATGGAAAGTATAGATGTCATCTCTATTGCGCGCATAAATAAGCACAAATGACAGTCTTGCAATAGGTTCTTTGATTTTTTAGATACTTTGCAACCAAAAAATCTCATCTGGATTTACTTCAGTTGCCTCCAAAGTTCCTGAGATACCAGGAACTTTCTGTAATACAAATAACCGAACCCTGCAAGCCGTCATTCGGTCATCCAACCGCAAAAGGACGGGTCGATTCCGCAACCCGTCCTCAACCAGTGAATCTCGTATTTTACCAGTCACACTTCCAGGGGGCTCTTTCACAAGCCCACTCGCTTTCAGCGAAAGAGACGCTCGAACCCAGAACACCGAGGACAACCAATACTGCTAAAATTTTTTTCATAAATATCCCTCAAAAGGCGTAAATTTATACAAAAAGATTGTACTCCTAAATGCGTCAAGAGACAAGGGTTTTTGTTTTAATTCCAATTGGTTTATTTTTTGATATACATCATTATATTTGTCGTCTCCATAAAGACTGTATGGACCTGTACGAGAGATAAAATACCTGGATTGGGTATCGTCACGAGACTATGGGTACAGTCAAAAAAATGAAAGAGGGACATCGAAGGCGCGATCTAGGGCACGCACTTTGGCTCAAATTGGAGCCTTTACCACCCGGGCAAAGCGAGCTGGCCCCAGGGGGTGCCGTATAGCTCAAGACGCGGGCTGGCCCCAGGGGGTGCCGTTCAGCCCAAGACGCGGGCTGGCCACACGGTGCGGTCAAGCCGCATCGCGTGCTGTTTTGACCAAGACGCGGATTGTACGAAAGGTTGTGAATGGAGATAAAGCGTATGATACGAATAAAATCAAACAACTTGTGAAAAAGCAGAAGATGTGCATCATCATTTCATCAAAAACATAGAATCAAACCAAAGACCTTGAAACGGCCCGAGGGACGACACGTCGCAAGGGGTGCCGTTTGGACCAAGACTAGAAATTTATATCAATTAAGACATATGATTGAAAACACATTCTTATAGAATGACGTGGTATAGCTTTTAGATTCCTGAAAAACACAGCCGCATTTATTGCGGCCCTACAAATTAGGTGCATCATCATTTGGTTGAAAAGCTCGTAACGACATTCTATGATCCAATCACTGCCCCATTTTGATTCCTCCGCTGTTTTAGGCCAACAATAAAGAATAGATAAAGGTATGTCCAAAAAGGTATCCATATATAAATTGATAATCACAAATGAATGTGTCAACCAATCGCTGTTGTCAAGTACCAGCCGCCGGTTTTCGTCCTCTCTTCTTCGCTATTTCCGGCAGATATGCCACGTTAACCATTCCCAAAACCGATTATTCAGATGAATTGGGAACCGTTTGCATGTTGAGGTCTCAAATCCACTGGTTGTTCCTTTGCTCTTAAATTTTGTAAAGTGTTCGCATGAGATTAATCACTTGGTCGAGCCTCTGTCTGACTTCTCTACTGGTTTTGGGTGCATGTTCATCCAACACCTCACAACCCCAACCAGAACCCACCTATTCTGCGCAAATTTTTCGCCCATCAGACTTCAAAGGTGGTGAAGTCAACGTCGCACTTAAAGACCTCACAGCCGATGAAAGCGTCGCAGTGATTGCTGTCAATGCCGAGCAATTGCTGTATCCAGAAGGCTTTCAATACAGTTTGGATGTGAATAATATCGCTCCGATGGCAAAACAATCAATCGGTGTCATCTCAGAAGCACAGAACATTCCGACGTCAACAACAACTCGCGAGAGTCAACGGTTTACAGAGGGCCAAGATATCGTCAAACGCATGCTCAAAGAAAAGATCATGCCACTTTCCCAGAATTCTACAAACCTTCCTTTTCGCAGCTGCGCTGCACCATATGCCATCGAAAAAGTGTGCTCGTTCTGGATAAGCGATAGCGAGACAAAAGATCCAACAGGTCAAGTTTCCGTAGAAACCGAGTTGCGTTTGATCTCAAAGAACGCCTACTGGTTTGTCGACAAGCAGGATTTGGGTGATCTCTCAGATGATGAATTGAGTCAATTTGCCAAGGTTTTTGAAGATAAGCTCTTTTCCAGTGATGTCAACTACTTTGGCCCACCCGCAGATCTGGATAACAATGGAAAAATTAAAATTGTCTTTTCCCATTTGATCGGAAAGGAAGGTAATTTCGGATACGTTTGGGGGGTTGATTGGTTTTCCGACAAAGCAGTGATGAAATCGCAAAACCACCATTCAAACGAAGGTGATATTTTCTACGCTGCCACGCCTGCCAGTAGGCCTGATATCACCCGAGAACGGATGTTGGACTATGAATTGCCAGCGACACTGGTTCACGAGCTCAAACACCTCATTTCCGGCGCCAATCGCTTGATGAATGGAGGTGGTTGGGAGGAAAGTTGGGTCGAAGAGGCGAGCGCCGTTTCTGCTGAACAACTGGCGGGTTTTGGCACACAAATGGGAAACTTTGCCAAACGTAAGTCTATAAAAGGACTAAGTGCACCGCAGAACACCCGCATTTTCTTGCCAGATGATCTTTCTGAAGAGGAACTTGATCAACAGCGGCCCAGTTTTTACGGCTACAATTTTCTGTTTCTTTGGCGCGTGGCCGAGCGATTTGGACACGATGCTTTTTGGAAAAAGTGGGCTGTCAATTCCCCAACAGGTATTCAAAATCTCGAAGCGGTCACACACACCCCTTTTTCTGAGCTTGTCTTGGATTGGGCGCAGTCCTTAATGTTCAGCAATACGGGCATTGCCCCTCAATTTGATTACAAGGACCTCAACCTCAGGGATCACCTGAACGGAGAGAGTGACCAGACGTGGACGCGATTGGCGTACCGACCACTCACATCTCTGTCTGACAACGCCCGATCGATGGCGTACTACGTGGGTCAAGGCCAAGGAAAAGATGCCAGGATCACCCTCAAAAGCGATTCCCGTGTGCCTTATTTTGTGGTCGCTCGATTCAAGGGTCAATTGCCTTGGGGACCGACCAATCACCTGAGTGGAACCATCAACGTTCCAGAAGGATACAGCGTAAATGGCGCTGTTGTTCAGATTTGTGAGTGGACTGATGGAAAGTGCGAGGCAAACTCCTTCAGGAAGAATGTTGACATCAAACAAGAAGGAACAACGGCGGCATTTAGCTTCACAGCGATTCCAGATAAAACGTATGGAATTGTGGCATACAAAGATGAAAACCAGAATGGAAAAAACGATGCGGGTGACTTGTGGGGTTGTCTGTCGGTCGGGTTACCTGTTATTGGTTCGACACCACAATGCAGTGCTATCGAACCGTCAGAAGGACAAATGGTGATTCCTCTCCAACAACAGTAGAGCAGTGGTGCGCAAAAAGGACTGGAAACTTCCAGTCCTTTTTGTTGAGTGTGCTTAGCCGCGGCTGGAATACTCGACTGGGATGGAAGGCCCCATCGTTGTGGTCATGTAGACACTGCGAATGTATTGCCCTTTTGCACTGGAGGGTTTTGCCGACTCCAATGCGCTGATCAAAGCCTTGATGTTCTCAACCAAGTTGTTGGGTTCAAAGCTTGCTTTTCCGACCGGGACGTGCACAACGCCTGTTTTGTCGTTTCGGAATTCGATGCGTCCAGCCTTGAGGCTCTTGACCATCCCAGCAACGTCGGGTCCAACCGTTCCGCTCTTGGGATTGGGGAGAAGCCCTCTTGGACCGAGCAGTCGGGCCAATTTGCTTCCGATGGTCGCCATCATGTCTGGCGTTGCAACGACAGCGTCAAACTCGAGGAAGCCTTCTGCGATTTTTGCGATCAATTCTTCAGATCCGACAATGTCAGCGCCTGCAGTTTCCGCTTCAGCGAGTTTTTCGCCTTTGGTAATCACAGCAACACGAATGGTACGACCCGTACCGTGGGGCAATGAAACCGTGCCACGAACCGTTTGATCGCTTTTTCGTGCGTCAATGCCGAGTCGCAGGTGAAGCTCGACGGTTTCATTGAATTTGGCGTTGGCGAGCTCTTTGGCCAATGTGGCAGCCTCTTCCAAAGAATACATCCGGCCTTTATCAACCTTGTTTTTCAATTCGTTGTAACGTTTTCCGTGCTTAGCCATGTTGGGGACCTCCTTCCACGGTCACACCCATGCTTCTGGCAGTTCCGGCAACAGTGTTGGCTGCAGCTTCCAGAGACGCGGCATTGAGGTCTGGCATTTTGGTTTTTGCAATTTCAAGAACCTGGTCCCAATTGAGCTTTCCAACCTTTTGCTTGTTGGGAACGCTCGATCCTTTGTCTACCTTTGCAGCTTTGCGGATCAGGTAACTCATGGGAGGGGTTTTGGTGATGAAGGTAAAGCTGCGGTCCGCATAGATGGTGATCTCTACAGGAATAATCGCGTCCCCTTTATCTGCGGTTGCAGCATTGAACGCTTTGCAGAACTCCATAATGTTGGCCCCGTGTTGACCGAGGGCTGGACCCACAGGAGGTGCAGGGGTCGCTTTACCTGCTGGCAATTGCAATTTGACGAAACCGGTCACTTTTTTCATGAAATGCCTCCTTAGCTCCCCCAAGCCTGGGGTATTCGCGCTAAGATTATTGGATAACTTATTGTTTTTGGACTTGCATAAAGTCCAACTCTACAGGTGTCTCGCGGCCGAAGATGGTCACCAGGACCTTCACTTTGGCCCGCTCTAGATTGATCTCGGAAATGACGCCCGTGAAATCCGAGAAAGGACCGTCGGTAACCCGAACCAGATCTCCCTCTTTGAAGTTGATCTTGACCCGAGTGGTTTCAGGCTGTGCCTTTTGGGCCACTCCGACGCTTTGGAGCAATCGATCCACTTCATCGGGGGTCAGCGGGACAGGCTTTGTGGCGGTTCCGACAAAACCCGTGACGCCATTTGTGTTGCGCACCACTTCCCAAGATTCCCCCAACTCTTCTGGGCTGTTTGGGTCCCAAACGTCCATTTGGACAAAGATATATCCTGGAAACAATTTGCGTTTGACGGCTTCTTTTTTGCCACCTTCTCTGATTTCAATGACTTCTTCTTCAGGTTGCAACACCTGAAAGATCATTTGGTTCCACATGCCCAGCTTTTTGGCTCGCTGGATCAGTTGGTCTTCCGCTCTATCTTCTTGTCCGACATAGGTGTGGACAGCGTACCATTCAATATTCATCGGGGTAAAACTCCGCTCCACTGGAAGATGTTGATGAGCAGGTAGTCCATTGCAAATAGAAGTGCGGTAAAGAGCACGAGAAACAGCAATACGGTCTGCGTTCCCTCGAGCACTTGGGTGCGTGTGGGCCATGTGACCCGCCCAAGTTCAGCACGGGCTTCCCGCAAATACCGGATCAACCTGGTCATGGTTACACTTTCTTCTCTTTAAAGATGACGTGTTTTCGAGCAACTGGATCGTACTTTTTGAGTTCCAATTTTTCTTGGGTGTTGCGTCTGTTTTTTGTGGTTGTGTAGTAATAGCCGGTTCCAGCAGTGGATTCCAGCTTGATGATGATTCGTGGTCCCTCTTTTGCCATGTGCGTGCTCCCCTCGTTTTGCGCTTGCGCAAAACTCCC
Source organism: Deinococcaceae bacterium (assembly GCA_046327935.1). Classification (GTDB taxonomy): domain Bacteria; phylum Deinococcota; class Deinococci; order Deinococcales; family Deinococcaceae; genus JACMOA01. The sequence goes on along the minus strand of JAXLXL010000005.1, from coordinate 9,779 downwards.
AGGCTTTCTGTTTGAATTGCGCGGTTTGGTCGTAGTGTTTCGACAACAGAAAGTCTGGTCCCAAACCAGCCTTTCGAGTATAGCAGAGTTCACCCGAATGTCGAGATTGGTTACCACCAGTGTCGTTTTTTGAAGTACAAGGCCAGTCCGATCCCCACGCCGATCATCACCACCCATGCGAGGGTATAGCCGTAGTGCCATTTGAGTTCCGGCATGAAATCGAAATTCATGCCCCACATGCCCGCCAAAAACGTCAGCGGGAGAAAAATGGTCGAAACGGTGGTGAGGATTTTCATGACTTCATTCATGCGGTTGGATTGAACGGTCAAATGGATGTCCAGGATACTGGACAAAACCTCGCGGCAACTGTCCAGCGTATCGTACACACGGTTGAGGCTGTCTACGGCGTCGCGAAAATAAAATGAAATGTCTTGGTTTGAGGTGTGTCGTGCCAAGCTGCTGATGCTTTCCCGTGCGCTCGATACCAGTCGGCGGACCTCCATGATCTGGTGTTTGTGCTGAAAAATCGCGCGTGTGAAGCTCTGTTCGGATTGCCGTAAGAACACATCTTCTTCCAGTTGATCGGTCGTGTCTTCCAATGTGTCGGTGTATTCGAAAAAAGTGTCTGTCGATCTTGAAAGAAGAACAGCAATAATATGTTCTGCACTGCGTTTTGAATTTTCGAGCATTTCTTTCCAGATCTGTTCCAAGTGGTCCACAGGTTCGAGTCTCAAGGTCAAGAGGGCCCGTTTGTGTGGAAACCAGAAATAGGAGACCCGTTCCGTCCTTTCGGTGCAGGCTTTGGGTTCGGCCAGCGTGCGCAGAATGAGGGTGATGTGTTCTGGGTAGGCTTCGAATCGGCTCCAATGTCCCACCTGCAAGGCGTCTTGGAGCGCGAGGGCATTGAGGGTGAAATGCGTTCTCAAGTGCGTGAGTTCTTGCGCGCTGGGAGCGAGGACATCAATCCAGATGTGGTGGTTTTGGTCTGTCCACCCTTCACTTGGGGCGGTGGGTGCAGGCGGCGTCCCGGATCGCTTGGCATTTCTTTCCAGACTGAGTGGAACCGACAGAGGCATGGCGCGGATCATGATCCATATTGTGCTGTTCTATACAGCTGATGTGGTGTGAAGCGGCCGTTTGGGTTGAAGAACTGGGTAGAATGCGGGGCATGTGGTTGGGTGTGTTGGTGGGCGGGGCATTGGGTGCGCTTGCCCGTTACATTTTGAGCCACTGGATTGCCCGGTGGACTGCTGAAACACCACTCCAAGCCTGGCCTGTTGCCACACTTTCCATCAATGTTTTGGGATCGTTTCTCTTGGCATTTGTCGTCGAATTGACCTTGATGGGTGTCGTCAGTCCTTTTTGGCGTGTGACTTTGGGTGTCGGTTTTTTGGGCGCCTTTACGACATTTTCGACCCTGGCCTATGAGATGGAATCGCTGGCTTCTCGAGGGCCGTTGTCGCTGTATTCCGGTGCCTATGGCGCAATCAGTTTGGTGCTCGGTGTCGGTGCTGTCCTGTTGGGCAAATGGTGTGCTCAGCAGCTGAGGTTGTGGACGGGATAGCGCTTCTTTCTCATCCATCGTGCCTATAATTTGCTGTGTGTCGTTCTCTCGATTGATCTTGCCGCGTTACATTTGGAGAGAGGTGTTTATCCTCTATTGCGTTGGTGTCCTGATTTTGCTCATTCTGCAGACCAACGATACCCTCACCTCAGCGGCTGGAATTGCCATTCGCAACAAAACCCCTCTGGGCATTTTGGGAGAGCTGTTGCTTTACCGCTTGCCCTACTTTATCTATGTCGCGCTTCCCTTTGGATTGCCTTTTGCCATTTTGCTCACGTTCGGTCGTCTGGCCAAGGACAGCGAGCTGAAGGTCATCTACGCTTCAGGGATTCGACCCCTTGGCTTGATCGTTCCACTTGTGCTGTTTGGCGGTTTGGTCAGTGTGGTCAGCTTTTGGAACAACAACACAGTTCGGCCCATTGCCACGCAGACGTACAATCAGGTTCTGTACAAATTGTGGTACAACCAGGCGCCACCCCGCTACACCACGTTGTACATCGAGCCGGACGGAACCACGGGCAATTTGTTTTATGCGGGTTCCCTTCAGGAGGACACGACCAGCCCACTGAAATTGACCCGGATTTATGGTGCCATGGTGCGCACACCCGAGGCCACATACACTGCGCCATCCGGAATATGGAATCAGGCCACCAAGCAGTGGGAACTGAATGGCGTTTGGGAGTACCGTAAGCCGGACATTGCCCCGGTTTTTTATCCCAGAAAAGTGTTTGCCTATCAAGAAGAGTTCAAGCCCTTTCTCAAAGAACCCGAAACACAGTCGCTGACCGAACTCAAAGTCAGCATTTCCGACACGTCACTTCCGAGTTTGGAACAGCGTCAAGCCCTCTTTGAGTATTACCGCCGTTTTTCGGATTCGCTCGCCCCGTTGGTGTTTGCCTTTGCCTCTGCGGTTCTGGGCCTTTTGCTGCGCAACCGCTCTTGGGCCTTTGCCAGTGTGATCGTCATGCTGTTTGGTTACTGGGTCATCTATGCCGCTGTACCGCAGTTTGTTCTGTTGGATGCGCTTCCTGTTTTGCTGTCTGCGTGGTTGCCCAACGTCATTTTGCTTTTGTGTGCACTCGTGCTGGTGAGGAAATTATGGTAAACGCATTTCCAAAAAAATTGCCAAAAAAGCGCTCGGGGGGCAACCGTCGGCTCGATGTGTATTTGGTCGAAGAGATTGTCCCACTCATGCTCACAGGGCTGATCGTGGTCGTTTTGCTTTTTGTATTGGCTGCCCTGTACGAAGTCATTGCGCCCATACTGGCAAAAGGCGCCGATCCACGTTTGGTCGCCCGCTTGATGCTCTTCAGCCTTCCGGAGTCTTTCGGTCGCGGGTTTCCGATTGCGGTGTTGTTTGCCGTGATGCTCGGGTTTTCCAGGCTCTCCAGTGATGCTGAAATCAAGGCCATGCTCGCAGGCGGGGTTTCCCCATCTCGATTGGCTTTGCCGGTTCTCGGTCTGTCGATGGCTGTGGCGCTCATCAGCTTTCTGAACAATGAACTTGTGGTGCCGCAGGCCTCAAACATTGCGTTTCAGACGCAACGAGACATTGTCCTCGATAACCCGCGTGTTCTGGTCAAAGAAAAGGCCATCTTTAAGGACAACCTCAATCGTGCCATTTATGTCGACAGCATCGGCGCAGACGACACGCTGCATGGCATTCAGATCATTCAGATGACGGTCAATGAAGCCCCAAAAGAGGTTATTTTGGCCAGCGAGGGAAAGTTGGAGCGCGGAACGGCGACCATGCTGCTCTATCAGGGAGAGCGTGTGACCTACAATTCTGGAAAAGTGGTCACTGTACAGAGTTTTCGTGAGGCTCGGTTGCCCGTCCAAGATTTGCAAGCCAGCCTCAACGGCAACAATACGGTGGCGTCCCAAGCGATGCGCATGCCGCTGCGGACATTGCTGCAGGACATCCAAAACAGCAGAAGCAGAGGTTTGCCCACCGCTGCGCAAGAGACAGCCCTCAATCGAAAATTTTCTGAACCTTTGGCCGCCGTGGCTTTTGGGTTTTTCGGCGTGATGTTGGCCCTCTTTACCCTGCGTTCGGGTTCAGGTGTGGGGATTGTCTGGACCGTATTTTTGACCTTTTCCTACTATGCGACGTGGAGTGTTTTTCGCGTGATGGGTGAACAAAACGCGCTGCCGCCTGTGTTTGCGGCTTGGATTCCCGATGCCCTCTATGTCGTCGCGGGTTTTGTCCTGTGGGCCTTGTCCACCAGACGCTGATTGATGTGTCTGAAAATGCAACAAACCGCCTGTTCCACTCAAGAAGAACGGGCGGTAAAATAAAGAGGATCTTTTACCAGAAGGATCTTGAACACAATCGATATTCACTTAAAATTGTAACAACCTCACGCCCATCTTGGTCCCGACGGCCCTGCCCACCGTTTCAGCGTATCCTTCGCCAACTTCTTGACCACTTTACTCTTTCCATACTTTTCCAAATAAATCAAAATCTGTGGACATGTTTGAACAATAAACCATTGGAACGATTTCTGGTTTTCTATTCCCTTCTCTATAATCGATACATACAGCGGCTTCATTCTCTGCTTCGTTTGGTATTCAAGCATTCCCTCTGCCAACCACACGTAATATCTCTCTGTTTCCGTCAGCTTTACCGTTTTCATGATGTCCCGCATTTTCTGTATCAATGGTTTCGGCGTCTTTACATCCCAATTCATCAAATATGTCAAAATCTTTAATGTCAATGACATCAGATTTGTCAGCGGCACATCCAATGTCTCTGGTATTTCCCAATTGAGAATGGAATTTCGCATGTTGTCGTACTCTGGATTGTGATGAGAATTTCTATAGTGCCAATTGTATTGCTTGAAGGTCAACAACAGCCTCGTCAATGAATAAAATGGTTGATCTTCCGGTCCAAATGATTCCGGCAGCTGATAGCCCGGATTTTCATTTGCAAAAAACTTCGCGAACAAGATCAAATGATCTTTGAGTGCACTCTCTGTGAAACCCTTTGCATATTCCATAAAGGCTGGATAATCGTCGTTCAGGGCGGATAAAACGCAGAGTCCATACAAAGTACAATCCCGCGCGCGAATGTCGTTTTCATCTTTGGCTTCTTCAAGTCTGTTTTCCAAAATATTGATTTTGCTTTTCAGGATGTCGGATTCGGTGATCTTTTTGCCTGGTTTGGGAACGTCAGGATGCTCAGCGAGGTATTCAGAAATGGGTTCAAACCAGAGAACCTTGCCCATGAGTTTTTCGGTAATGGTGGTGCGCTGGTAGTGATGGAGCCAAAAAATGATCTCTGGAACGCATTCCACCGCAAAGTTGACAAAAGAAGGGCTTTTTTCAAGAGCATCCAATGGCCCATCCGTTAAGATAAGTTCCATTGTGCCAGTCTTTTCCTGAGCCAACAACGCCTCAATCAAGGCTATGTAATGCTTTGACCATTTGGGCATATTTTCTGAGGTCTCATCAAGGAGCTGCATCTGTGCGAAGGCGTGTTGGGCCTGCTCCATGTCTTGGGCGGCCACATAGGCAATGGATTTGACCGCCCACATGATGAAACCCAAAATGGGAAAGTCGGGGGTGCCAGGTACTTCAATGATCAAGACCGGGTTGAGCTTGTGTTTGAGGTTTCTTCTGTCCTTAAAGGCGTAGGCGTGCCACTTGTACTCTTTGAATTTCCACAGAATGTATGCCAACGCACAAAAAGGTTCCGAACGCAGGTCGCCCAAGAAGCGCAGTGGGTTGGAGGGCTGTTCTCCTAAGAAAAAGTCAGAGAGCAGGCAGAGATGGTCCCGAAGCATGCCTTTTGAAAGTTCAGTGGCGCATTTCCGAAGGGCAATGTAATCGTCCTCGAGGGTGTGCAGAACGCCAAGAGTGTAGAGAATATAGTCTCTGGCGCGAATATCCCTGGCCTGTTTGGCCTCCTCGAGTTGGAGGGTGAGCAGGTTGATTTTGGATTGAAAAGAAGATGGTGTGAGGGTTTGGATTTGGGACTCACAGACGCGAAGAATGGAACCGACGTCAAAACCCAGCGCGGCTTGGTGGGCCAAATGGTAAAAGCGGAGGGCCTCGGGGTTGTTGCCAATGCCTCCGAACGATTGGGCGCGCATGAAGTTCCAGCGCATTTGGGATTCGAGGCCCAGATCGGAGCGATCCGTGGTGAGGATCTCCGGTTGGTCCGTGATGTAGAGGTACCCCAATAAGGTTGCGGAGTGAATGACCACAGCCAAATGCATCGCCTTGCACAGCGGGTGGTCTTGGTTTTCCAGGACAGAACCCGCTTGGTCTGCAAATCCTAGAGCAAGCAGGACCTGACATTCACGCGCGCGTGAGACAGGACCGTCAATCTTCTGGAGCTGTGAACGCAACTCAGAGAGGGCGTCAAGGCCTTTCTGGATGGCAACATCAATACACTTGGCCCACAACGTGGGGTTTACAACGATTTCCCCGAGGTCTTTTCCAAGAAGGATATCGGGATGTAAAAGTTCACTCATGTTTCACCCAACAGTGCCCAAACGCCATACGATCTCTCTTTCCGAACCCGAACCCCAAACGACCCAACCCACAAAGCAGAAACAACGCTGATCTGTAAGTCAAAAACGGGTCAAAAGGAACGGAATCAAAACCAACTTAATATGTGGAAACTATAGCCCATGTGTGTGGTGTTGTGAAGCCACGTGCGTTTATCATTTCTTAATGCTTGGCTTACCCTGTCAAAGAGGTAAACCGTAGCAGATAGGGAAGTGGTTTCTCACGTTTGGCTAATGAGAGGGAATACACACTTTTCATCTAAAAAGTCCTTAGTATTCTCCATGTAGATCGTCATAGAATAAAAGAGTGAGAAGGGGAGACCTGGTTCAGGAACACTCTACCAAAATGCTCAACCCTTTGTCTGCCACGAGCCATGTCCCGGAGTCTTGGTTAAGCCCAAACTCTGCCCAAATAGAAGGAGCTGCGCCCTATGATTCACAGTTTTCCTCATGCTTACCCCATGCTGCACAAGCTGCCCAATCCGGAAGAGCTTTCAGTCATGTTGCTGGAGAAACCTTTCGAGATGAACATCTACCTGACGCCCAAACTCATGACGGACCTCAAGACTTGGAATGAGCGGGTTCGGACACTTGTGCGTCCCAAGCGCTACTTGCACATTATTCGGGTCGCCCACTTGGCCTACCACATGGCCATAGCCAACGACTTGGACTGCGAACAGGCGTTTTTGGCTGGGCTTTTGCACGACTTGGCACGCGATTTCACAGATGCGGATTTGATGCGCTTTGCACCACCGGAATGCGATCTGGATCGGATACACCCTCTGGCTGTTCACGGTCGGGCTGCTCGGGTGCTCCTGGAGACCTGGGGTTTCAAAGACAGAATCATACTGGAAGCCGTTGAAGACCACACCACAGGGCCACGGTCCGATAACCCCATATCGAAAGTGGTCTACATCGCGGATGTGTCGGAACCCGGACGAAAGGTGAATGCCGACATACGGGCCCTTGCTTTTGAGGATTTGGAGGCTGCACTCAGACAGTCGGTTTGCAGTAAGGTAGAATACCTGCAGGGACGCAATATCTGCGTTCATCCCAGAACCCTTGAAGTGTACCACTGGATCTCGGGCAACTGAATCTGTCAAAATCTCAAGGGGGTCACGAGGACGCCATTGTCTAGCCGTTTTGTTCACCCTTTGTCTCTGTGGAGAGCCCTTCAGAGTTTCGCTTTGGTCATTTCCACCCTTTGCCTGTGTGGTTTTTACATCCTGGGCACTTCAGTAACCCAAACCCCTTTTCCCAATTCGATGGCTTTACCCGGCGTTGCACCCAGCTTCAGCCTGCTTTTGGCAGGTTTGGACGTGCAATATTGCAGCTGGGCCACCCCCACGGCTCCGGCGCGCCGCTGTTCAGATGCTGAGGCCAGTTCCATCGACACGGGGAGCCGCACCGATACCCTCATTTTTATCGAGTTTGAGGGCACCCAAGTGCATTTGCTCAGTCTGCCCCGGGACACACAGGTCGGCAACGAATTCAGAAAAATCAACGCTTCATACAAATTGGGTGGCATTCCCCAACTGACCCAAGATGTCGAGGTGTTGCTCAACCGCCGTGTGGATTACGTTACACTCGTCAAAACCGAATATGTTGAACGCATCATTGACGCGCTGGGCGGGCTTGACGTCGAGATTCCCCAAGGCCAACGCATCGATTTCGTCGATCGGGCAGCCGGCATCAATTTTCACCTGTCCAGCGGCAAACACCACCTCAGTGGCCGAGATGCTGTTTTGTTTTTGCGTGTCAGAAAAGGTTTTGGGGACGACTACGGCCGCATGGATCGACAGAAGACCGCCATTGCCCAACTTCTCGCCAAATTGCGTTCCCCGGAAGGACTTCGGGCTTTGCCGACACTCATTTCGGGGTTTACGGAGGGTGTCGAAACCAATATGGATTCGACCTTGATTGGCCAGATGGTTCCACACCTGCAGAGCTACCGTTTGACCATGGCCACACTTCCGACACAAGAGATGCCTGGCACGTCCTACCTAAAACCCGATGTCGAGGCTTACCGATCGATGGAAACCGATTCCCATCCGGATCAAAATGTATCGGAAATTTTGGCTCAAACGCGAATTCGCCTGATCAACAGCAGCGGCAGCCCTGAGATGGGATACAGGCTCAAGCGGTATTTGGAACTCAAAGGGTTCAAAATTGACGCTCTGGAAACCACGGCCTCAACCGAAATACAAAGCCAAGTGGTCACATACAACCGAACGCGGGCAGCCGATCTGTACGCACACTTTCTGGGATTCCCACGGTTGCAGGCACTGAGGTCAGCCACACCTCCTGGAGATGTCGACATCCTTCTGGGACGGGATGCCCTCCAGCAATTTTTAACCTTGCAAAGCATGCCTGTTCCAAAACAGCTATGATGTCATACTTGAGGTATTAGCCTATGAACGACCGAAGTCTCATTAAAATCATTGTCAGGGCAGCTTATGAGCGTCGTGCAGACGATATCTGGGTTCTTGATTTGCGTGAAGTCTCGAGTACATTGGATTATTTTGTCATCTGCACTGCTACCGCTGGTTTGCAAATCAGTGCCATTGTTTACAACATCAAAGAAAAAACAGCAGAAATGGGAATTAAAGTCAGCGGCATCGAAGGCCCAAGCGATCGGTGGATGTTGTTGCAATATGGCACAATCGTTGTACACGTGATGACCAAAGAGGCACGCGAGTATTACGATCTCGAAGGCCTGTGGAACGACGCAAAACGCATCAATATCTTCAGTTGAAGGGCAAAACGAAAAGCGGAGTTCGATATCGAACTCCGTACTGGTGCCGCGAGCGGGACTTGAACCCGCACGGGGGATTCCCCGACAGATTTTAAGTCTGTTGCGTCTACCGATTCCGCCATCACGGCAACCGATGATGCGATTTCTCGACATCGGTACGAATTCTAGCACACTTTTATCTGGGCTGTGGGTTGGCGTACCGTTTCCAAATACATGCAAACATTGTGGTCGGTTTTGCCGAGGTGCGTCGCCTCGAAATGGACTTAGAGGCTGTCTTAAAAGAGTCTAACCTGTCGAGGAGCCGCTGTAGGATATTCTTTTCGACTTTCCACACTGGAAGACCGTTTACACCTACTTCGCCAAATGGAAAATGTCCGGTCTCTGGAAACAGATCAACGACACCCTCAGAACCACGGTCAGACAGGCTAGTGTCAAGATCTCTTGGCCGAAACGACAGGGAATTGGATCTACCTGGGGTTCATCGCAGCTTTGGCCCATCAGGACGTGATGGCCGCCTGATCAACCCCTTTTAAGACACCCTCTTACAGCGGGTTCCTCTATTTTTGGGATATTTCATTACACACAATCCCTGTATTTCTAATTCTTTACAGAAATTTTTGGAAATTTTGATGAAATGATGAGATATGCATTCCTATGACCTCCTCTTGGGCATCTCTCGTGCCACTGTCGAGCGCGGCCGGAACCTCTTCTAGGATGCTGTTTTGACCAAGACATTGAAGGAAGGGAGGTAACAGCTGAGGACGCTCAGGGTTGGTTCAAACATTCCTTTTTCCCTCTATTATTCTGAAATATGCTGTATTGAGTCGATATCCTCTTCACGGGTAAGAGCGGGAATCCGTTTCGGTCAGATAAAATCTCTTGCTTCCCTCCGACTCCAAGTTGCGTTTTTTGTCATATCCTATACTAGACTTTTTTCGAAACTGAG
>JAXLXL010000004.1:0-20320 GCA_046327935.1 Deinococcaceae bacterium | reverse complement strand
ATGTGAGGGGGTGGAGATACACATAGGGATAGGGATGTGCATATTGGGGAAGGTAGAGGAGGGAATGAGGAGAATAGAGAAGGGAATGGAGGGGTTGAAGGATGGGTATACGAAGATGAGGGGAAATGTGTATTTGGGAAGGGAGGTGGAAGGGAGATATGAGGGTGTGGTTGAGAGGGATAGGGTATATGCGGAGAGAATAGAAAGAGATGACTTGACCCATAGAAGTATAAAGATAAGGACGATAAATGAATTTGAGATAAGATTTAGAGATAAGGTATATGGTATTGGGAGTAAAAAAGCGAGAGAGATACTGGTATTTTTGATTATAAATGGTGAATCTAGGAGAAAAGAGATTATAAAGAATGTATGGATTGAGCAGGAAATCGATTGGAATGCTGATTATTTTAACTTATTTGTCTACAGATTGAGGAAGATACTGGAGGGAATGGGAATAGAAGATGGGATCAAGCAAGAGAGGGGATACTATAGGGTATCAGAAAGGTACATATGGAAAATGGATATAGAGGAAATGGAAGGATGTGAATGGGAGATAGGGTTGTGGATGGAGAGTGCAGAATCGGAATGGTATGAAAGAAAGAGAGAGGAATTGAGAAAGAGGAGGTATGAGGGTTGGATAAGAAAGGGAGAGAGGGAAGTGAAGTGGCTGGAGAAGGCAGTGGAATGTGAGCCGATGGAAGAGGAGGGATATAAGAGGTTGATGGAGGTGTATCGGGAGAGGGGAGAAAGAAGGAAAGAAGAGAAGTTAAAAGAAAAGATGAGGGATATATGGATGAGGGAATTTGGGATGGAGCCAGATGGGTATATGAAATGAAGTAGAGATAAGAGGAAATAGGGGTATAAAAAGGAAAGAACCCCTTGACGGGGTTATTACAGTAGGGAATCGAGAATTTGAAATCTGGACTAGAGAAGAAGTGAGAACGCTATGTGTGTAAGGGTCTGTTGAATTGAGCTTTATACTGAAATATTGATCTTTATACTGAAATTGGGTTTGAGCTTTGCAGACTATCAGAATCGGTGGTAGTTGGAAGAAGAGAGGGGATGAGGGTATCTTCTTGGGTATCGAGAAAGAGGTCGAGGTGTTCATGGAGAAGGTGGTGTGTATCCAACATGTGTATCCTTTGTGCAAGAATGGCGTGGAATAGACCAAAACGGCCTACTCGGACATGCCTTGCTTACGTTTGAATTCTTGGGCTTTTCAACCCACGGATACTTTAAGCTTGCCAGGGTAACCTGAGGTATAACCTGAGGTATAACCTGTTTAGCAGATCTGACCAAAGCAGAAGCTTGAAACAGCTATCAGACTGCTTTTTAGCCGAGAAGAAAGCCATGAAATATAGGGAAAGTTCCTCTATTTTTAGGATATTTTGTTTTTAAATGCGGTGTGATCAGCGTTGTATATGAAGGTAATTGCAGTCTAGATCCAAGAAAAAGAATAGATTAAAAATATGATGAAGGATATTTTCCTAAGGGAGGCCGCAGGAAAACATAGCACTTCTTCTTTTATTTTGGGAAAACACATACAACAATAGTATATTATACCAAATCTTTTCAAAATCACGAGATTCAGAAAGCTATATTCATAGCAAAAGAAACCTTGAGTTGCTGTTTTTATTATGCTCTGGATATTCCCAATAATTATAAAATCTGCTTTAATTACGTTAGGACTTACGCGAAACGGTTTGGATGGTGCAGAATTTGAGGATGGGCAGACCTCGAAAAGTGAGCCGAAAACGATACTGTGAATTCTTGATGGCTACCCCTGTCAACCGAACCCAAACCTATTTTGCCGATCACTGCGATGATTTTTCTCATGATGCCATCAATCGATATTTGAAAGGAGATCGGGTCACCCCCGCTCAGGTTTGGGAAGCTGCCCGTACACACTTCGAGTTGAGTCCTAGGGGTTATTTAGTCTTCGATGATAGCGTAATGGATAAGAGTCATTCTCGTCAGATCAATGTGGCTCGTCAGCAGTGGAGTGGAAACGAGAAACGAACCATTCGAGGGATTGGAGTGGTGACGTGTGTTTATATCAACCCAGACAGCGAGAAGTTTTGGATTGTAGATTACCGTGTCTTTGCGCCAAATCAAGATGGGAAAACCAAGATTGAACATGTCCATGAAATGTTTCAGCGTGCCTTAGAGCGGTGTGCAGTGGGAGAGTTCAAATTCCGAACGGTGTTGATGGATTCTTGGTATGCGACTGAAAGTTTAATGACCGCCATTGATCGTGCTGGAAAGTATTTCTGCTGCCCCATCAAAAGTAACCGAAATATCCAGGATGCCCGGGAAGATGATCTCGAGTGGACACCCCATTGGTGCAGTTATCAACGGGCAGATGGGGTGTCTTGGAGCAAAGATCAAGAAGAACATGGACGGGTAGTACATTTGAAGAAATGTCCCAAAGCGTTTAGAGTGAAAATGTTTCGGATAGCGTTCTCTACCGAGCGCACGGAACTGATCGTTACCAACGATCCCACTCTGCTGACCACGGATGATGTGCGCTCGACGTGTGCCATCCGTTGGAAGGTAGAAGTGTTTCACCGAGAATACAAACAAATTACAGGGGTTGAAGATTGTCAGTGCCGAGTAGGACGCGCTCAAAGGAACCATATTGGGTGTGCCATGCTGATATGGCTTCGGATGAAACACCTTGCAGAAAAAGCAGGTACCACAATCTATCAACTGAAAGAGCGACTTTTGAGCGATTACATGCGCCGTGAACTCCGCTCACCTACTTTCACTTTCGCGTAAGTCCTATACGTAAAAAATTATGATGATCAAACCATTTTTGGAGCCGAAAAATCTAAACACTTGACGTATGGAAATAAGAAAGAATTAACAGAATGCGCTTTTTTAGAGACTGTATGAACCTGTGTACAAGCTGAAATACCTAGACGGGGTATTGCCTCTCTCCAGACGTTTGCGGGTCTTTTTGACCGGAATTTGGGAGATGCACGCCCATTCAGCAGATGGGCTCCAGAATATGAAAGCAATGATAGACAGAGTGTCAGTGAAGGAAATCATGGGGTTGAGAGCCCTTATCAAGAATATGCCTGTTAAGTCCAATGGATAGGGCTTACAAGCGATACCAAAACACTGTCTAGTACATACCCTTATTCCTAAATTTCCTCCCTAGACAAATTCATACAGCCTCTAAATATTGGGACAGCGGGGTTTATTTGGGATTGAGTATCTATCATAAAAGATAATGGGAATGGAATGAGACAAGAAAACGTGACGTTTGATGTAACAGGCACCAGGAAAAATCAAGAGTGTGGCATCCCGAGCCTTTCAGATGGTGAGGCAAAATGCAAAGTGTATCTCACTGACAAAATACGGTTCTTCATGTGAAATCTGGATAAATGAAGCCTGATTGGGCGTAGATAATTACCCAAACCCTGTTTCCAATGAAACTGAGGTCAATTTGAAATATTCGATTTCTGATTTTATTCTTTGAGCCACCATCCATATCCTATTCGCTATACTAAAATTAAAATAGTATTTCTTGTTTTATAAAAATCCAATAAATAGGCAAACTTGCTGTGCGGCAAATTTTAGATCAATCGAGGCAATCGGAAATGTTTTAACTGTCAGTCTTCACCACCTGCAAAGGTGCGTTCCTCTTGTGTGAATCCATTGGATGGCTGTGATAGATGCTTGGCGAGCCCATTAGCGTTGTTCAATTGGACAGTGCGAGAGCATTTTTTCAGGAGGGTTTTCGGGTTGGGCCAGAAATGCTGGCTGGAATCTGCGCATGTTGAGCTTGGCTCAAGATAGATTTTGGGAAGACGCATGGTTCAGTACGCCATCAAAATTGCCATAAGCGCGATGCGTCCAAATTTCTGGCCTTCGGATAGGCTTTTTGATTTATTTTATATTTAATATAAGTTTAAGCGTTTGAAGCTCAAGGTTTTCATGTATGCGGTGCAGCGTGTTGTCAAGTGAGTGGTGTGTCCCATTGTGTCATGGGCATAGAAAAGATCATTTCGCTCCATTTTTGTGATAATGCGTAAAATGGAGGTGAAGAGGTTTACCATGGCCGAAGGTTTGCTGTTGTTGATTTCCGATGGTGCCCATGAGGCACATCGCCTAAAGCTCTTTCTGGAGAAGGAATTTCAGATTTTTGAGGCGAGTGGATTGACCCAAGCGCGAGAGGTTTTGCTTCAGTCACCTGTGTCCGCTGTGGTGTGTTCCGCGTCGACCGTTGAGCAATGGGGTTTGGCACTGTACCACCAATTGAGGGCCCTCGGATTCCTTGAATCGTGTGTTTTTGTTTTGTGGGGTGGGCTTCAAAACCGGTCGCTGGGCAATGATCGAAGTTGGCAGTTTCCCAATTACACACAACCCCAAAAGGTTGCAGATCAGGTTTCTGTATTGGTGAACGGAAGTGCCCCAAGTGTGCTCTCTGGATTTTCTCAAAACCAAATCGAAATTCGGCCAACATTGGTAGGTAATTTTGAGCACTTTAGTCCGTTTGATCTGGTGAATCTTCTGATTGAAGCTGGAAAAACGGGTCAGCTGCGTATTTTCGCCACTTCCAGTGGCGGGGGCATGGTTTTTTCCGATGGCAGATTGACACACGTTTGGTATCTGGATCTTCAGGGTGAATTGGCTCTCTTGGCACTGTTTCAATTCTTGGAGCACAACCGAGATACTGAATTTGCATTTGAAGACATCGAAGACTTAGGACACCTTTTTCTAAAAGATGCCCCAGTGACCGTCAGCCAGCCTTCTAATCAGGTATTGCTCCGTGTGGCTTTTGCCTTGGGTGTTGCCAATGGGTGATTGTTCTCTCGATTACTTGTCTTCCATTTCTTCTCGTTCTTTTTGTTCGACGAGATCAGCGAGGTCATCCAGGTCAATCTCTCCATTTTTCATTCCTATCGCTAGGTTTTCAATGGCGAGTCGGACCACTTCACTTTTGGAGTAGAGCCGCTCTCTGTTGGACAGTCCGTACGCTGTTTCTGTCAGCAGTGCGTCTTGTTTTTCTGTGATGATGACTTGGAGCCGTTTTTTTTCTATCTTTGACATGAGGACCTCTTTGGATGTGGTATGCGAGACGTGGGGGTTGTATGACCAACCCCATGAAGTACCTGATAATCACCCACAACATCTTACGATAAAGTGTGCATCTATGGGGTGTTTTGCGCCTATTGAGACAAATACCCCAAGGTCGCGGGCCCGCTCTGGAAAACACAGGACATTTTCTCAGCAGGTCGTTCACGTATTGTTTTGTGTTTATTTACATACCTTTATCAAACAACTCTTATCATAGCATTTACGTAAGTCAATTGCTTGATGTTAAGCCAAGACCAATTTCAAACCGCTTGTCTATCCCGGGTATTTTCTCGCAAGATGGCAAGGTGAGATGATCACAAGGGTCTCAAAGGAGTTGCAGCATGTGTCGATTCTTCAAAATTGTTTTTTGTTCGCTTTTTTTCGGCTCCGTTGGGCTGGCGAGGACGGTCACCGACGACTTGGGCCGAACAGTGGTCATTCCCGATTTACCCAAACGGGTGGCGCCGCTCAGCCCTTACTTGGTTGAAACCCTATACACGCTCGGCGTGACGCCTGTCGCGCGTCCATCCAGTGTGACCTATCCCAATGAAGCACAGACGCTTTTGGATGTTGGGCTTTCGTACAAACCGAATTTGGAACGCCTTTTGTCGACACAACCCGATTTAGTTTTGATCGATGCACTGACCCAGGCTCAGTTGGTGCCTTCCATTGAAAAGCTGGGCGTTTCAGTTGTCGCGATGGATTCCCGTTCCCTGAACGATGTGTACCGTGTTGTGGGTCGCTTGGGTTTGTGGCTGGGTCGAGAGCAAAAGGCCAAGGGTGTCGAGCGCAATATTCGAATCGCTGTTTCCAAATCCAGGGCCAAGGTACAATCCAAACCTGCACGGGTTTTCATCTTGATTGGGTCTCCGCAGGGGTTCTTTGGTGCCAAGAAAAATTCTTTTGTTGGCAACCTTTTGGATGCGGTGGGTGCCCTGAATGTCGCCACGGGTCCAGATGATCAACGGTACCAAGGTTTCGCGCCTTACACCTTTGAAGGCCTCTTGAAAGCCAATCCAGATGTTTTGATTGTGGTTAAGCCCAATGCGGATCCCGCAGAGGCAGGTCGTTCATTGGCTGCATTTTCCAAAAATCCACTGTGGAACAACTTGAAAGCGGTTAAAGCCAAAAGAATTTACGAGCTTTCTCCAGAAATTGTCCTGTCCAGTCCGGGACCGAGGGCAGCTGAAGCATTGTCTGAGCTCTCAAACCTGATTTACCCCCGATGACACAGTCTGCCCGGTTGAGCCCGTTTGGGGTGATTGCATTGCTCATTTTTGCATTGGGGCTTGCCCTCATTTGGGGACCGATCACACTCCATGTGTCTGACCTGTGGCATGTACTGGTCGGTGATGGAACGACCCTACACCGAACTGTGGTCCTGCAGGTTCGGTTGCCCCGGGCCTTGCTTGCCGCCATCGTTGGTGGAAATTTGGCCGTTTCGGGGGTGCTTTTGCAGTCGGCGTTGCGCAACCCTTTGGGCGATCCCCATTTGGTGGGCATCAGTTCGGGTGCAGGCCTTGGGGCTGTATTGGCCTTTATGTTTTTTCCCATGAACTTTTCGGTGCTGTCTGGGTTTGCTTTTTTGGGCGCAATCTTGAGTTGTGCCGCGGTGTACCTTTTGGCCTACCAAACGGGAGCCAGTCCTGTCCGATTGATTCTGGCCGGTGTGGCAATCACTTCACTGCTCGGGGCACTGACCAATGCGCTGCTGTCGTTTTCCGGAATGTCCGTACAAATCGCGTTGTCGTGGCTGGCAGGCGGATTTTCGGGTCGTTCGTGGGCAGAGTTGAACCTCGTGTTGCCTTGGACCGCCGTGGGAATTTTGGGTGCACTTTGGATGGCCCGAATGATGAATGTTTTGGCACTCGGCGATCAAACAGCCTCTGCGTTGGGTTTGTCTGTCGATCGTGTTCGTTTGCTTTTGCTGGTTTTGGGGGCACTTTTGGCGGGCAGTTCGGTGGCCGTGAGTGGCGTCATTGGCTTTGTGGGTTTGATGGTCCCTCACGTTGTCCGTTTGCTTGTCGGACATGATCATATGCGCTGTGTGCCGTTGGCGTTTGGTCTCGGTGCGGCGCTGCTCTGTTTGGCGGATACATTGGCGCGAAACCTTTTGGATCCTGTGGAACTTCCCGTGGGTGTGTTTACTGCGGCATTGGGTGTTCCTTATTTTCTGCAAATGCTTCGGGGTAAAAGGTGAACAGGTTGGAGGCAAAGGCACTGACAGGGGGTTTTGGAGATCTCATCCAGGAACTCTGCGTGTCGGTCCCTGTTGGACAGCGTTTGGTGTTCATCGGTCCGAATGGAAGTGGCAAAAGCACATTGCTGAAGCTTTTGGCGGGCCAGTTGAGGGGAAAGGGTCAGGTTTTACTGGACGGTGAGGCCATTCTTCGCCTCAAGCGAAGTGCGCTCGCAAAAACCCTGGGCTATCTCACGCAGGCACCCGAGGCTTTGGAGCATTTTGCCGTTCGCGAATTGGTGCTGCAAGGTCGGTACCCCCATTTGGGTCCTTTGGGTTCTCCGTCTGTGTCGGATTTTGAGGCCGTGGAGCGTGCCATTGAAGATGTTGGATTGCAGTCCCTGATGGACCGAAAATTGTCCACACTTTCTGGCGGTGAGCGCCAGCGGGCTTGGATCGCTTTAGCACTTGCCCAAGGCGCGCAGACATTGCTGCTTGACGAGCCGACCACCTATTTGGATTTGGGTCACGCCCATGAGATTCTGAAGTTGCTCAGCCGTTTGGTCTCGGAGCGTTCGATGACATTGGTGGCTGTGTTGCACGATTTGGGACAGGCCTCGAAATTTGCCGATCGCATCGTGGCGCTCAAGGACGGAAAGATTGTCGCAGATGGTCCGGCCTATCAAATCCTAACGCCTGAGTTGATTCACAGTCTCTACGGTGTCTGGGTTCGCATTTGGACCGATCCTGAGACGCGAATGGTGTGTCCAATCCCGTTGGATTGAACCCGAGAAGGGCTCCGTTGATCCGCATTTTCATTTACCCAGGTTGAAATCCATGTCCATCCGTACACATCCATGGGCGATGCAGCCTCTTTTCAAGCAGCTTTGTCACATAAGGCTTTAACGGTTGGTTCTGGGAATGTTGGGGTGTTTTTGTGGATCTCTTAGGTTGTGGAGCTGTTGTTTCGACTCCTGCGGTATGATGCTAAAGGTTAAGCCTCTGAACGCTTTTGCAGTTCGGAGACCCAGTGGCACATGGATGTTGTTGTGTCGCGGGTTTATGGGAATTGGGCTTTGATGGATTCAGGGGTTCGTGGGTGAATACCAGGAGGTTTTAAGATATGTCTGGACAAGTCAGTCCAACGCGTACAGCGTTGTTGGCCAGTAAAGCTCAACAAAATTTGGCTTCTCAGGGTGCTGATCTTTTGAAACGAAAAAGGGACGCACTCATTGGGGAATTTTTTGCGCTGGTTAAGGATGCACTGGCGGCAAGAGAAGCGTTGACTGCCGTCGCCCAAGATGCCTATTTAAGTCTGTTTACGGCAAAGGCTTGGGACAGCCCTGAAGCGGTTGAGTCGCTCGGTTTGGCTCAGTCGGCGTCTTTAGAGATCGATATGCAGGTTCAAGACATCTACGGCGTTAGGGTTCCAAAAATCAACGTTCCAGAGATGTCTTCTGAGTTGTCCTTTTCTCCGATTACCGTCGGCGCTCAGACCTTTAAGTCGGCAGAGGCGTTTCAGAAAATGATGTTGGCCATTGTTCGGGTTGCCGGTACGGAAACCAAGTTGCGTCGCATTGGTGAAGAGATTAAAAAGACATCTCGCCGTGTCAATGCACTCGAGCAAGTGGTGATTCCCAGCATCATCGATGACATCCGTTTTATCCGAGGGGTTCTCGATCAACGCGAGCGGGAAGAGTCTTTCCGACTCAAAAAGATCAAGGCAAAGTTGGAGCGGGAAGAAGAAGCTGATTCCCAAAAGGCTCGAGATTTACAGGTTGCTTGAACGCAATCGGTCTGTAAAAGGACCCAACCAAAGGAGGTTGAGTATCAATCATTCATCTTTGACATGTGTATCTGGTCTCGATGGTACGCCGAATTTAAACGGCATGCTAAGATTGGACGGAAGTTGTATGAGGAGGCTCCGTGTCTGATTTTTTTCGAGGGTTGCTCAACACCCGAATCGATGCTATCGGTCTTGAAATAGGCACGAGTGCGATTAAAGTGGTTGAGTTGCGTCCAGGTTCTCCCCCAACCCTGGTGAAGGCCGTGTCGATTCCAACACCGGCAGGTACCATCCAAGACGGTATGGTGGTTGATCCCCCAGCGGTTGCACAGGAGATTAAAAACCTGCTTGCAGAGCACAAAATCAAAAGCCGTTATGTCGTAACGACCATTCCTAACCAGAGTGCCATTACCCGTAACATTTCCGTTCCAAAAATGGAGAAGAAGGAGCTCGACGAGGCCATCCAATGGGAAGCGGAACGTTACATCCCCTATCCGATTGAGGATGTCGTTTTGGATTATGACTTTCTGGATGATCCAGCTGAGTTAATTGATGATGACAGTCAAATGGAATTGGTCATTGCAGCAGCGCCACGAGAGGTGATCTCCCGCCAAGTCGAAGTGATTAAATTGGCAGGTTTGGATCCTGTGGTGATTGATGTCAAGGCCTTTTCTGTGATGCGGGCTCTGTTCGCCCAGATCAATGGAGGCATGCGTCCAGATAAGCACACAACCGCGATCAAAGCCACCCTGGAAGAGGAAGGCGACGCCACTGTCATTCTGGAGATTGGTGCGTCTAGCACGACCATTGCACTTGTTCGCAGAGAACGCGTGTTGATGACCCGGAACATTGGCATTTCCGCTGACGATTTTACGACAACGCTTCAGAAGCAATTTAACCTCAACTTTGTGAGTGCTGAGGACGTTAAGATCAACTATGCCAGTGCAACCTTACCCACGGATGAGGACGAGGATTTGCTCAACTTTGAAGTCCAGCGCGAGAAGTATTCACCGATGAAGGTTTATGAGTGTATCCGTCCCGTTGTTTCAGATCTCATCAATGAAATCCGGCGAAGCCTGGAGTTCTACCGTGTTCAGTCCGGCGAAGTCATTGTGGATCGCATGTACCTTTCGGGTGGTGGGGGCAAACTGAAAGGTTTGGACCATGCCATCGGAGACGCCATGGGATTTCATGTGGAATTGGGCAATCCGTGGGTTTCTGTCAATGCTGAGACCAGCAAATGGGATTCTGCCGCGTTGCAAAAAATTGGAGCCGAATTTGTCGTTCCGCTCGGATTGGCTTTGCGGGGGGTGAGCGGCCTTGATTAGGGTAAACCTTCTTCCTAAAAATCTACGCAGAAGGGTTGAGCCCGGTTGGTGGAAGCTGTTGGCTGTTGGGGTTCCCGTATTGGCTTTGGCTGTTGCAGGCGTGTTGCAGGTCAGTGCTCAAAATGAGTCTGGGCGGTTGCAATCGGCCATTGACGAATCTGCTGCGCAGTATCAAGCCAAGCAGTCTGCTCTGGGTGAGCGCAGCCAACTCTTGGCACAACAGCAAGGTCTCAACTCCATTATTTCGGTGGCCCAACAGTTGAAGGGGTCTGCTGGAACAGAGTCTTGGAGCCAGGATTTGGAGCGTTTTGTCTCTAGAATTCCGGCTTTGGGGGGTGAAAATGCTGTTGCATTGAACCTTTTGGAAATGCGACTACCTCAGGCGCAAACCGCTGGTGTAACCACTGCCTATGCAGGCAAATCCATCGCGCGTGAGATTTCCCTTTCCGGTAATTCGCGTTCCAATTCTGCTTTGACCCGTTTTATTCGCTCTTTTGAGGTCAACCCAGATATGGCGATCAGTTTTTCGAGTGCCAACAAGAGTACGGAAACCGGAGACTGGTCCTTCAGCGCGGTTGTCGGTTTGGCCGCTCAAGCCACACCTGTGGCCGTTTCGACCTCGACCGATGGGCAGGGAACACCGTCACCATCGACTTCACCGTCCACTGTGCCACCAACGTCAGGGGGCAACTGATGCAAATCTTTAACCGTTTAAAACAGCGTGATATTGCCTTGGCATCCATTTTTGTCACGGTTCTGCTCTTGATCAGTTGGTATTTCAGCATGTACCAAACTGTTCAGGCCGATATTGTGCAAAAACAGACCGACTTGGACGCTGCCCAAGGGCGATTGCGAGATGCTGAAGCTGCCGAGCGCCTTTTGCCCGAGCTTCGCAAAGCTGTCGGGGACTTAAAGGTTCAACAGGACGCATTTTTGCGTCGTCTTCCAAAGGCTGTCGATCTTTCAACCTTCTTCGATGAGTTGCGATTGGGTGTTTCGGGTTCTCGTGCAGAGTTGATGTCGCTGTCTCAGAATGCGACGGCACCCACAACAGGGGCATTGCCGTCGGGCGTTCAAGCCATTTCCATCAACCTTAAGGTAGACGGGACGTTTGGTGCCATCTATCAAACATTGCGTTCTATTGAGCAATTGCAGCGCTTCAGTACCATCAGTGGTGTCACACTGCGTCTGGGAAATGAGATTTTTACGTTCGATCCCAAAATATCTGCTGACATCAATATGAATGTGTATACGTTTGATCCCAACGTGGCAGCTGCGGCGGCACAACCGCCTGCGACCGCAACGCCTGCCCCTTCGGCGTCGGCGCCTGGAGGTTCGTCATGAACACTGAAAATGAAGTCAAACAAGGGCTGATGATTCGGCAGACCCGAATACTCTTGCTCGGTATCTTGGGTGTTGGCGCAACGGGTGTGACTGCCTATCTGATGATGTCGTCTGACCAAAATGCTTCTGCATCAAAGGGCAACTTAGTTTCGGTTGCCAACCCAACGGTTCGCACGCAAGCGCCCATCAAGGTTCCAGAAGTGCCATTTTTGGTTGAGAAGGCTTCGGTCAAGACCGGTCAGGGTGTGCCCAAAAACCCAGATCCTTCTTTAACCTCGACCAAAGACCCCTCCGAGGCGCCCAGCACGACAACGTCGGGTGGTTCATCGATCAACAATCCGTTTCGTCCATTCCGGTTGACACCAAAACAAGCTTCAGGATCGACCGGTTCCGGATCCGTGGTTGTGACGCCGCCAGTTGTGACCACCACGCCACCCAAGATTGTCTCGGTGAAGCCCATCAAGACAACCACCACACCTGTTGTTGTTCGGCCAACGCAGGTTTCCAAAACCAATACAGCGGTGTCGCGTCCAACGTCTACGACGGTTGTCTCTCCGCCAAAATCGGTCACAACCGTGATTCGTGTGATTCCAAAGCCTGTATTGAGCATTCCCGATTCTGCATTGTCCACCCAACTGCCTGAAAATCTAAGTCAAAAAACGCTCTCTGCGATACCTCCAGTGCTGCGTCAAACGCTTTCACCCAGATCGGTTGCACTGCCTGTGGATCAGATACCCGTTCAGGTTCCGGGCGATTCTTCAGAGGTTGGAAACGTGCCTCTCGATTTGCCGATGGATTCTGCAGACAATGCGTCCAGGGGACAGGTGGGCATGTCCAACTTTGACCTTCCTGTGTTGACACTTGGAGACAAGGTTCGTCCGGATGCTGCACCCGCGCTGTCGCCCCTCAAGCAGTGGGTGATGGACCGTGATTGGGTCTTCTCTTCTGTGGTATTGGGGCCCATCAATACGGCGGTTTTTCGCAATAAGACAGGTTTTTCGGTTGTTCAGTTGGGACAAAAGTTGCCCAATTCAGACATCGTTGTGCAGTCCATATCGGCCGGTCAGGTCGTTTTGCAACTCGGCGACGATAAGCTTGAGCTCAATCTCGATAGGCGGTGAACATGATCAAACGTACTCTTATAACCCTTGCTCTTGGGATGGCCAGCTCCAGTTTTGCGGCCGTGGCTGCTCTGCCTAGCGATCGTCAGTACGACAGCATTGTGACCCTTCAAACTGGGTCCAGTTCGGACGATTTGAATGCGATTTTGCAAGCATTGGGCAAAAGTGTTGGCTTAACAGTGGTCACACAAGATATTCCTGCCAAAGGCGTCAACTTTGATGTCAGTGGCAAGCCCTTCAGAGATGTGTGGGGATTGCTCCTCCAGGTCAACGATCTGGACTATGAATTGCTTCCCAATGGCATGGTTTTGGTTGGACCCACAGCTGTTGTTGCAAAGGTCCGTCCGCCCGCACCTGTTGCCCAGCCCGACTCGGGACCCACGCCCGTTCGTGAAGTGTATACGGTCAATGGTGATCCGGAAAAATTGTCCGCGTACCTGAGGGCTGAGTTTCCCAAAGTTCTTGTCAATGCAGTTGGGAAAAACTTGACTGTCACGGCAACACCAAGCGAGCAGACATTGGTCAAACAATTGCTCGGTCGGGTGGATCAACAAGCCGAAGGTGTCTCTACAAAGTCTTTTTCGGTTGCTGGAAATGCTCAGGAATTGGCTAAAGTTCTCTCTAGCGAATTGTCTGGAACAAGGGTTTCCGTTGTTGACTCTGTGATTCTTGTAACGGGTACCGAAGCGCAGCAGAACCAGGCTCAGTCTATTTTGGCAGCCATTGATAAAAAAGCTGATGCGCCTATTGCAGAATCGGTGGAACGTCGTTTCTATACGGTGAATGGCGATCCTGGCAAATTGTCTGAACTCCTTAACAAAGAGGTTAAGGGTGTGGTGGCTACTGCACTGGTAGACAAGGACGGAAAAGCAGTCTCAAAAACGCTTATTGTGACGGGAACGCAAGCCCAGCACAAGGATGTCGTGGGTATTTTGGCTGCCCTGGATAAGCCTCAAATTGAACAAATTTCTCAGGAAAAGCGTTTCTATACTGTGAGTGGCAATCCCGCAGAGCTCATTCAGGCTCTCGTTCGGGAAGTTCCAGGTATTGTTGCAACACCGATTGCCGACGCTTCTGGAAATACACTCTCAGGAAGCATTGCCATTGTGGCTTCTTTGGAACAGCATGGCGAGGTTGCCCAGTTGCTCAAAGCGATTGACAAGCCGCCGGTGGTTGTCTCGGCTGTCGTTGAACGTGAACGCCAATCTTACACAGTCAATGGTGATCCTGTGGCATTGGTTGCCCTTCTGAAAAAGCAGTTTTCGGGCGTTGACGCCGATGCCGTTGTGGGACTTGATGGCAAAGCTGTCTCGCAAGTCATTGCGGTTACGGCAACCCCAGAACAGCAAGACTCTATCGGTGAGTTGTTGGCACAGGTGGACTCCCCTGAGGAAGCTGTAAAGAAGTCTGAGGTTCAAAAAACGTTTGTGCTCTCCAATGCAAAGGCTGAAAGTGTAAAAACTGCACTTGAGGCGGCTATTGCTTCAGCGACATCTACGACAACAAGTACTTCTTCTGGAACACAAGGAGGTACTGGAAGTGCTGGAGGTGCTGGAGGTGCTGGAGGTGCTTCAACCACAACGAGATCTGTGCCCAGTGTTCAGATTATTTCGGATGTTCGTACCAATACCCTGGTGCTCAGGGGTATCAAAGAAAGTGTGGACCGTTTGGCTGAACTCATTCCTGTTTTGGACAAAAAGGCACCTGTCGTGAATGTCCAGGTTCGGATTCAAGAGGTTTCCGAAACAGGCGTTCGCAGTTTGGGACTGGACTGGACAGCTGGTGTGGGCAATTTTGTCACCAAGTTGTTTAGCGGGAGCCTCACCGCAGTCTTTGATGCCACCCAAAGTATGGTTGGATTCAATATCGGTGCGTCGCTGACAGCCAGCGAGCAACAGGGTTTTTCCAAGCGTGTGGATGAGGCCAACCTCATGATTGAAAGCTCCAATGAGGAGCGCGTTGAAGCAGCCATTCCAAAACTGGTTTCTGGTGGCAAACTCAAGATCAACTTGCCGGGCACAGGTGGAAGTCAAGCCATCAAAGAAACCTTCGATTACGGTGTGATTGTTGAGATTCCCAAGCTCTTTATCGACGGTGACGGTCTTGTTCACATGAAACTGAATGCCAAGGTCACCAACTTCAGCACGCCGCCCACCGATCCCACCTTCATCAATGCGACCAACCGGGAAGCGCAGACCACAATGACACTCAAGCCTGGCCAAACAGTCATGTTGGGTGGTTTGCTCACAACACAGGAGCGCAACTCGAGTACGGGCATTCCGTTCCTCTCAAGCATTCCCATCATTGGAAACTTTTTCAAGAAATCCGAAATGAATAACGAAAAAACCCAGTTGATGTTGGTTGTGACAGCCAATCCTGTCGAGTAAATTCTAAAACAGCTTTGGGGCTCCCTTCGGGGGGCTTTTTTCATGGCCTGTGTTAAGCTTTAACGCATGAGGTTTTTGACCGCAGGAGAGTCCCACGGTTCCCAACTCACGGGCATTGTGGAAGGACTACCCAGTCAGTTGGATTTGGGTGTTCACGACATTGATCCTTGGCTTGCACTCAGGCAAACGGGGTATGGTCGCGGCCGGAGAATGCACATTGAGCGTGATTCTGTGGAGATTTGCTCCGGCGTGCGTGCAGGCAAAACCACGGGTGCGCCGGTCACACTTGTCATCCAAAATCGGGACCACCGGAACTGGGTGGATATTATGGATCCGAGTCCCAGTGAAGGACCGCGGCGAAAAGCCTTGACCCAACCGCGTCCCGGTCACGCCGATCTTTGCGGCGGCATCAAATACGGGCACAGAGACCTTCGCGATGTGTTGGAACGGGCGTCTGCGAGGGAAACGGCCATGCGGGTTGCAGTTGGAGCGGTTGCACTCAAACTTCTGTCGGGTGTGGGCGTCGAGGGAATCAGCCATGTGTGCTCACTGGGGACGGTGGACAGTTCCGTCGATTTTGATTGGGCGCTTGCAGACACACTCACGCAAAGTCCACTTCGCTGCCTCGATCCACACGCAACGGAGGCCATGATCGCGGCCATCGATGCCGCCAAAAAAAATGGCGATACCTTGGGAGGTGTCGTTGAGGTTCGGTTTCGGAATGTGCCTGTGGGTTTGGGCAGCCACGTGCATTGGGACCGAAAATTGGATGGACGGATTGCGCAGGCAGTCATGAGTATTCAAGCGGTCAAGGGGGTCGAGATCGGTTGCGGATTTTCTGGGACTCGCAAACCCGGAAGTCAGGTGCACGATCCCATTTATTGGAATGAGACGAAGGGTTACCACCGTTTGAGCAATGGTGCGGGCGGCCTTGAAGGTGGGATGACGAACGGTGAGGACATCATTGTGCGTGCGGCCATGAAACCCATTGCCACCCTGATGTCTCCGCTTGCGACGGTGGATATTGCGACGCATCAACCTGCCGACGCGGCCCGTGAACGCTCGGATACCACAGCTGTTCCCGCACTTGGGGTGATTGTGCAGGCCGCAGTGGGTTGGGTTCTCGCCGAGGCATTGTTGGAAAAATTCGGATGCGACACCTTTCCCGAAATTTTGGATCGCGTCGCTGAACATAGGAAGTACACGCTTGCATATTAGGCGTCCGATAAAGTGGGTTGCCCTCGCAGGTTTTATGGGAACGGGAAAAACCTATGTGGGTCGCCGTTTGGCCCGTGTTTTGGGTTGCAGTTGTCTGGACACCGATGGTTTCATTGAGCAGGCGTTGGGGCGTCCCATTTCTTATATTTTTTCTCAGTTGGGAGAGTCGGTGTTTCGGTACTGTGAGCGTAAGGTCGTGCGCGATTGTGTTGTGCCAAGCGATGGCGTTTTTTCCTTGGTGGAGGGACTTTCCTCGATGCGTGGAGCCGCTCTCGGCTTTTGGCGAAAGGCCCTGTGGTTGTTCTGTGGGCGGATCCGGAAACCATTTTGCGGCGTGTGGAAAGCCTTCCAGGGCAGACCCGGCCGATGTTGGCGGGTTTGCATCAACCACTGGAGCGCATTCAGGTGTTGTTGGCTGAGCGAACGCCCCTTTACCGACAGGGACACATTCACGTTTGGACCCAAAACCGCAATCGGGAAGACATTGTCGAGGAGATTGTTTACAAACTCTGGCAATACCGATATGGTCAACGCCATGAGACTTGAGCGTCAGGTGTTTGTCGATCCACCGTACCCTGTTTTCTTTCAACAGGGTTTGTTGTCTCAGCTTGAATTTGGTGCGTCTTCTGCTGTCCTGGTGTACGATTCAGCCCTTCTCGATCTCTGGGTGCGGCCATTGTTGCCACGGTTTACCGACAGTATTGCGCTTCCGAGTGGCGAAGCTTGCAAGTCCCTAGAAGTTTATGGAAGTGTTGTGTCCCAGCTTGCCCAAAAAGCTTTTCCGCGGGATGGCACGTTGGTTGCCCTTGGTGGAGGTGCAACAACAGATTTGGTGGGTTATGTTGCTGCTTCCTATATGCGAGGTGTTTCTTTTTACAGCATTCCCACAACACTGTTGGCCATGGTTGATGCTGCTGTCGGGGGTAAAACAGCCGTCAATCTGCCCGAGGGAAAAAATCTGGTTGGGGCCTTTTGGCAACCCAAAGCGGTTTACATGGATCCACTCGTTTTGGGTACACTGCCAGATTCCGTTTTCAAGTCCGGTTTTTCGGAGATGTTCAAACACAGTTTGATTGACGCGAACATTGCTTTTCACATGTTTGGGCAAGATCAGATCGGCTCAGACGCATTTCTTCTTGCACTCCATGATTCGATAGGTGTCAAGGCAGATATTGTAGCCACGGATGTGCGCGAGACAGACCGGCGGGCTTTTTTGAATTTGGGTCACACGTTGGGTCATGCTCTAGAGGCCGCCTCAGATTACGAAATCAGCCATGGAGACGCGGTTGCCTACGGTATTCATTATGCCGCGCATCTTTCGCATCTTGTTGGGGGAGAGGATTTGACCCGACAAACGCTCCATTTTTTACAGGAATTGGCACCGAAGCACAGGTGGGTTTGGGATTGGGATGATCTGTTGCCTTGGATGCTTCGTGACAAAAAGGCCAAGTCTGGTCATTTGCGTTTCGTGCTTTTACGTCGAAAGGGAGTGTGTTTTGTGGATGTTGTTTCGGAAGAAGTGCAGCAAAAGGCATTTGGACTTTTTCTCAAAGATATGGAGGAAATGCCTTGATTTTGGTGTTGAATGGTCCCAATCTCAGCCATTTGGGCCGACGGGAAGTCCATCTCTATGGCATGCAGACCCTCGCGGATTTGGACCATTTGTGTGGGCAGTGGGCGTTGGAGTTGGGTACAACGGTGGATTGTCGTCAGAGCAATTTCGAAGGACAGCTCATTGATTGGATTCTCGCTGCAGAGGCCGAAAATTTTACGGGTATACTTTTTAATCCCGGGGCATTGACCCATTACTCCTATGCCCTCAGGGATGCCATTTCCAGTCAGATGCTTCCAGTGATCGAAGTGCATTTGTCCAATGTCTATGCCAGGGAACCTTTTCGCCATACTTCGGTGATTGCTCCTGTTTGCCTGGGACAGATATCCGGCTTGGGTTTTTTGGGGTACAAATTGGCTTTGCGTGCACTCTGTGAGCAATAAATTCTCATCTGAAGTGGAAGAACAACTTTCTCATGCATACAGCCAGGAATGCCGTGTTTGAAAATGTGTTTTGGTTCAAAGCGCCATATCTTTTTAGAGACTGTATGAACTTTTCTAGGGAGGGAATTTAGGAATAGTGGTACGTCCTAGACGGTGTTTTGGTATGACACGTAGGCCCTATCTATTTGACGTAACAAATATATCCTTGATAAGGGTTCTAAACCCCATGATTTCCTTCACTGGCATTCTGTCTATCATTTCTTTCGTATTCTCGAGACCATCTGCTGAATGGGCGTACATCTCCCAAATTCCAGTCAAAAAGACCCGCAAACGTCTGGAGAGAGGCAAAATACGACGAAATACCCTGTCTAGGTCTTTGATATTCTACACAGGTTAATACAGTCTCTTAGAATTTACAGAAAATGATTCAGGATTTTTGAATTTTCATGGGAGATCTTCATACATGCGTTTCTCGGAATATTGAGATGCCTCCCAGATAGACTACAGCGAGTTTCTTTAATATCGGGAATTCATCGAGAAGCTAAAATACGTTCAGGTCATGCTTTATCCCTTCTGTAGTGTTTCAAAAATGATAAAAGCTGCCGTAGACATCAGATTTTTGACGCCGACTGATTGTACATCATCCACTCATTCCATAAGAGTACCGGCCACACACCTCCCGAATACTTGAAAAACCTTGATGTCTGACATCAACAGTATTTACGGATGCTATATTCTAGTACTAGAATATAGCCATGAAATTGTCTCTGTCTGAACATCTTGTCCTTGGCATTTTGGCGGAACAAGCCCGGCATGGCTACGATATCGAGAAAGTCATCACTGAAAGAGGCATGAGAAAATGGACAGACATCGGTTTTTCCTCTATTTACTACGTGCTAGACAAGCTCGAAACAAAAGAGCTCGTGGTCAGTATCAATAGCAGAGGCAAGGAGAAAAAACAGTATTTGATCACTGAGAAAGGCATTGTTATGCTGAAAGTTGAAGCCAAAAATCTTATTGCGGAGCGCAAGCCAGCCAATACGCACCTGATGACTGGACTTGCCACAAGTCATCTTATTGAAGAGGCCGAATTTGCCAGACTCCTAGAACAACGTAAGGCAGAACTTATATCCGACCTCAGAGCACTGCAGAATAAGCGACTGGCGGTTAAAGATGCGGCACAATCTGCACATCGGCTATTCAATTTAAGCGAAGTGTTGCTTGAAGCAGAACTGAGTTGGATCGAAAAAGAAATAGAGAGGATGACAATATGAAAGTAAATGCGGAACCATATGTCGGCCAACACTGTGAAAGCACAGCCACCGGTACATTGCTCGGCCAAATTGGCATTACCCTGAGCGAGCCGATGCTGTTTGGGCTCGGAGAGGGCTTAAGTTTCATTTTTTGGAACATGAAGACAATGGATTTTCCGTTTATCGGTGGGCGAGTAAAGCCCGATCTGTTGACTGCGAACATCGCCAAGAACTTGGGCGTGAAGCTCACCATTCGAGAAACGTCATCCGTCACAAAGGCTTGGCAGGAAGTAAAACAACGCTTAGACAGTGGCAAAGCCGTTGGCCTAAAGCTTGATTGTTACCACCTTGAATACTTTTCACATCCGATCCATTTTGCTGGGCACTATGTTGCTATGCTTGGTTACGACGAGCAAGATGCATTTTTGGTTGATACGAACCAGCAGGGTTCAGAAGTGACAACCTCGCTGGAAAGTCTAAAACGAGCGCGAAACGAAAAAGGGCCGATGTCGTCAAGGAATCTCTACTACATCCTCGAAAAAAATGGAGAAGCCACACCGCTTAAAGACGCTGTTGTTGTCGCCATCCGTTCAAATGCCAAGGCATACCTCAACCCTCCCATTA
>JAXLXL010000003.1:0-312824 GCA_046327935.1 Deinococcaceae bacterium | reverse complement strand
ACCGTGGCTCTGAGGGTGTCGTTGTTCTGTTTCCAGAGACCGGACATTTTCCATTTGGTGTAAACGGTCTTCCAGTGTGAAAAGTCGAAAAGAGTATCCTACAGCGGCTCCTCGACAGGTTAGACTCTTTTAAGACAGCCGCTGAGCGATCGTTTCGGTAAAGATTGTATGGGCTTTTTTAGCTTTCAACAGCATTGTGTACGCCCTCATTTCTGTCCTATCCTTTCACGGTGCCAGTGATCCCCATTGTTCTTATACCGATTTGAATGCGTTACGCCTTAGTGCCTCCTCAATACATGGGAGTTGACATGGGTAGTAAAAAATAGTAGAGAGTGGTTATGACAAGCCACCCCGATTTCAGAATCAGCGGCCCAGGCACAGCCCGGGAGGTGCTGTCTTGTGAGCAAGACGCAGACTGGCTGCTCCTTGGGCTAAGTGACACACACCGTATGGCCAGCCCGCCAAAAGGGGTCTGACCGCTAAATTAAATCTCAGTGAAAATCTCTTTCTTCTACTTCGATATTTGTAATTTACAGCGTATTTCAGAATACTTGAGGGCAAAGGGAATGCTTGAAACAACCCAGAGCATCCGATCGAGGTCGTACGGGCGGGCACATAGCTCCGTATACCATCAACATCTCGAGAAACTGCTGTAACCAGTATAATAGAATCCTTATCTAATTATCTAAAAGCGCACTGACCTAAAATTCCTTGAATCCCGCATGAGGACCATCACGCAGCCTACACTTTTTGACTATTTAACAACTTTCCCTTTATAATGAAGCGTTACCCTGCGGTTACGTAGGGCATCAGGAGGAATAGAGTTAATGGAAGACAAGGCTACCTCGATCACGGTGAACACCACCGCCCAACCCAACGCAACCGAAACCGAATATCCCGCCATGACCATGGAAGACGTCCTGCAGGCAGAGGAAGTCCACAAACTGCGCGAAGTAACTCGCGGCGATGTTGTCGAGGGTGTGGTTGTATTTATCGGCAGTGAAGGGGTCGCTGTTGATGTCGGAGCAAAAGTTGAAGGTGTGATTCCCTTCAGCCAGATTCAAGAAGAACCCTTAACCCAAGACCAAGCCCAAGAGATGTTCAAACCGGGCGATAAGGTCGAAGCTTATGTTGTTCGAACCGACATTCCAAATGGAATCATTATCCTAAGCAAGAAGCGTGCAGATCACGACCGTGGATGGCGAAATCTAGAAGAGATTCAGAAAAACAACGGTTCGTTTACCGTAGACATCATCGAAAAGGTTCGTGGCGGTCTGGTGGCACAGATCGAGGGCGTCCGGGCCTTTTTGCCTGCCTCTCAGGTCGATGTTCGACGCATCACCGAGCTGGATCCATTTGTAGGCAACCCACTTGAAGTGAAATTGATTGAACTCAATCGGAAGCGCAACCGTGTGATCATTTCGCACCGTGCTGTTGCTGAGGAGCACAAGCAAAAAGCACGTGAGGAAACCCTCTCACAATTGACACCCGGAACCATCCTCGAGGGCGAAGTCGTTGAGATCACGGATTTTGGCGTCTTTATTAACCTGGGTGGCATCGACGGTCTCGTTCACCGCAGCGAATTGACATTTGGCCGTTTCAATCATCCCCGTGAAGTGGTCAAGCTCGGAGAAAAAGTCAAGGTCGAAGTGCTGGACCTCGACGGTGGCCGTGAACGCGTCAATCTGTCCATGAAATCTCTGACGACAGACCCTTGGGAAGCCGCTGTCGAGAAGTACAAAGTGGGCGAACGGGTTTCCGGAAAGGTCACCAACCTGACCAATTTCGGTGTCTTCATTGAAATTGAACCCGGTTTGGAAGGCCTCATTCACGTCAGTGAGATGAGTTGGACCAAGCGGATCCGCCACCCCAATGAAATGGTCAAAGAGGGTCAAACGGTTGAGGCCATGATCCTCAAAATCGACACCAAAGAGCGTCGCATCAGCTTGGGGCTTCGCCAAACCACCCAAGATCCTTGGAGCCTGCTTTCGGAAAACTATCCGGTCGGTGCCACCGTTAAGGGTAAGATTACCGGTATCACTGCTTTCGGTGTGTTCATTCAGATCGAGGAAGGCATCGAGGGTCTTATTCACATCAGTGAATTGGCCCATGAGCGGATCACCAACCCTGCAGACCTCTTCAAAGAGGGCGATGAGGTTGAGGCTGTTGTTCTTTCCATAGATCCTTTGGAGCAACGCGCCAGCTTGTCTCGCAAACGGACATTGCCTTACGATGGACCCGTACGCGAATCCAGAGACATGGGTAGCGGCAATCGCAGCTTTGGCAGCGGTGGCGGCAGTGGTCGTTATGGTGGTGGGAATCAGGGTCAAGGGGGTGGCAAGCGTCGTAAAGATTCTATCGATTATGACTATAGCTACGTGGCCAAAGATTCCTCCAGTGGTAAAATAAGCACCAAACTGGGAGACGTCTTCAGCGACCTTTTTGCTCAGTTCGGCGCAACAGCAGAATCCGAGCCTGAAACAGACAAAGAGTAACCCTGATCAATATCAAAAAGAGAGGCCATGGCCTCTCTTTTTGATAACCCGCAAACTTGCTCCACAAAAAAACCCACACAAGGTGGGCTAAAAACCAAAAAATAAAATAGGAAGACAGTAAATCAAAAAAATTAAAAAATAAAAAAACAGCAATGGGATTGTCTGTATAATTATTACAGAAGGCGAGCAGCTTCCGCTTGCCTTCTGTACAGATGATAACAGAAAAGAGCCTTCATGGTAAATCGATAGAACCTTTTTAATTCCTTTATGAAAAATTTAAAAACTCTGATTACAGGAAGAAAAAGCTAGAAAAGAAGATTTTTAGAAACCGACAAAAACAAACTAAATTGTAATTTTAGAAGCAATATATTTGGAATACTTTGTGAATATAAAGTGGTAAATTATTCGACCCATCAAGGGCATTCCACCCTGTGTGCTTCGCTGACAACACCCTGCGCAACTGTATACTTTTACATCAGGTGCGCAACGTATAAAATCCATCCTTTCACTTTCCTATGTTGGCCATACTTTGCACTATCCTGGAAACCATGAGTCACACTGTTCCAATCACCCTAGACAACACCTTGCCTGAAATGGAGCGAATTTGCCAAGCACTGTCTAGGCATCCCCGACTCAACGTTGAAATGGGTTTGGCGTCCCAAAAAACAACCCTGCCCCATTTGACACCCCTGGAATGGGGGCTCATTTGGGCCTTAAAACCCCTGTACGACCACCATTTGCTATTGCCAAAACCCCTAATCCTAAAGACCGGACTTCAGACGATAGACCTCTCGGGTCACCTGCTGGAGGTGTGTTCTGGACAATGGACAGGACCCAAATACCTTGGCACAAACGAAACATTGACCTTTGAAATCGAAGCGTTCGTGCCCGACGGTTACAGCGAAAGGGATCTTTGGGGAGCCTACCGTGAAGGCTTGGATTTGGATCGCCAAACCCTCATACGACAGGGCCATGAAAACCTACAGATCGGCCCCTCCACACGCGCCCTCATGTTTGATCTCAACAATGAAGGACAGCTGACCCTGTACAGTCAAATCGGCCGTTTTTACAGGGGAACCGTGTACCCATTGGTTTGTGCCATCAATGCATGCCAAGGCTGGCCCACAGATTTGGGTCTGGAAGAATGCGTTTTCCAGGCATTTGATTTTGCAACACACCCATGAGAGCGAAAGACGAGAATTTTGATTTGATCTCAGACCGCATTGGCATTCAACAACGTGCAAAGGCAAGTGTTTTTGCGGTAATTATAAGGCAAATTTGTGTTCAGCTGCTCAACCTCACGACAGCAGTTACTTTGGCGAGGTCTTTACCGACCGAAATATTTGGTTTGTACAGCATTGTCGGGTTTTTCGTCTCGTTCATCACTGTTATGGGTGGCGTCAGTCTCTCTTATGCATTGGTAGTGAAACAGACAGAGCCCACGGAATCGGAGTACAACACACTGTTTACCTTACAATTCTTGGCATCTTTATTGATTGCCGGAATGCTCTTTTGGGTCAACGCCGGGCATTGGGCTCCCGCACTCAAGTCCCACGGTACCCCAGATATCGTCTCGGCTGTGGCCATTTCACTGGTGCTGCTGTCCTTTCAAAGTACCCCACAGATTCGGTTGGAACGGCATCTGGCCTTTTCGAAAATTGCGATCTATGAAGTGGCCCAAGCGGTGGTATTTAATTTGCTCGCCATCGTTTTGTGTAAACAAGGTTTTGGCGCACGGGGTCTCGCCATTGCCCTGATCGGTAGGGTCTTGACAGGGGTTTTGGTCATCCATCTGTTTGAAAAGATACCCTTAAGGTTCAACCGCAACTTCTCGAGTGTCTTGCCCGAACTGCGCTACGGCCTGATCTACACGTCAGGACAAGCCATTAATCTCGTCAAAGACACAATTTCTCCAATTTTTGTCGGAAGCATGTACGGTGTGGCTGTTGTCGGATATATCAATTTTGCAACCATGATCGCAAGCTATCCGGTCGTCATCATGGGCGTTTTACAGCGTGTTATCACTTCGTATTTTGCCAAAACCAAAGACCCAGAAACACTTTCCAGGCATTTCAGACAACTGCTCATGGTTTTGGTGATTCCACTGCTCCTCGCAAGTTTGGGAATCTACCTGTCCCGCAACTGGATTGTCCATATCTTTGGTGACAAATGGCTGCCCACTTTGCAACTTTTTTTGCCTTTTACCCTACTGAACGTTTTTTTACTGACAGCCATGTTGTGCATCTGTCTGCTGAATGCGCTTGGAAAACCCAAATGGGTCTCGTACCTCATGGGTATGTGGACGGTTTCAACCTGGATTTTGGGAGCCAGCCTGCTCCCCCACTGGGGCTGGGCCAGCTGGGGATGGATCAACTGTGTTGTACAGCTTCTCAATATCGGGTTTTACTATGTCACAGAACAAATCACAGGCATTCGCATGTTCAAACCCGTGCTGTTGGTATGCTTGGGATATGAATTGATTTTGCTGTCTTGTACATCCATCGGACTGTAAATGAAAATACAATAGGCGCGAGGGGTTCCAAAACACGTTCACCGTTTTAATCCAACCCATCGTCATACTTTATGTGGATTAAAGGTTCCATCTCACACTGAGGAGACCCATGCTTGTGGTTGATTACATCAAAAAGCGGAATGCCGCTGAGCCCCACTTAGAGAAACCGTCAGAACAATTGCTCCCAAAAAGCAGCACCCTCAAAGTTGTTTTTTTGCTTCCGGGTTCAGGACACCGACCCGTCGGGGGATTTAAAGTTGTTTATGAATACGCCAACCATCTGGCACAGCACGGACACACTGTTGAGGTACACCACATTTCAAACATCCACCCACGGCTTCAGGGTCTCAAAAGAGGCATTAAATTTCTGAAATACACCTATGGAAAAGCCTTTAAAGCCTATTTGCCTTCCGGTTGGTTTGCGCTGGATCGAAATATCACGCCGCGTTGGCTTTTTGAGTTTGATCCACAATACCTAAAAGACTGTGATGTCATTGTGGCCACAGCCTGGCAAACGGCCTTTTTCTTAAAAACCACGCCGCAGTGGCTGTCCAAAAGCGCTTACCTCATACAACACGAAGAATTCTGGTCAGGCTCAGAAGAAGAAGTCAAGGAGACGTGGGCCTATCCGCTCCAAAAGATTGTCATTTCACGGTGGTTGCAACGGTCCCTCGAAACAGAAGGCGAAACGGGTATCTATATCCCAAACGGCTTGGATTTCAAACGCTTTTACATGAAACGTCCCATTCGGGAACGCACGGGCAACCCAATCATGATGCTTTACCATGACCTCGATTGGAAAGGAAGTGCAGATGGTCTCAAAGCCCTTGAGATTGTCAAAGAAAGTCACCCTGAAATTCAAGTCACCCTGTTTGGCGTTCCCAACAGGCCCAAGATTCCAGACTGGATGGAATACCATCAACTCCCGACACAATCCGCTCTTTTGGATTTGTACAACACTGCGGGTATCTTTGTTGCACCCAGTTGGGCCGAAGGCTGGCCACTCCCACCGGCGGAAGCGATGATGTGTGGCGCAGCACTGGTGGCCACCGACATTGGAGGACACCGCGAATATGCAATTGACGGAGAAACGGCTCTGCTGGCACAACCCAGAGATCCCCAGGATCTTGCCCAAAAAATTATTCGGTTGCTGGAAAATCCGGTACTGAGACACTCGATTGCACAAAAAGGAAATGAGTACATCCAACAATTCACGTGGCAACGGGCAGGACAAACATTCGAAAATACCCTGCGTGACATCGCAAAAACACACGCCTTGAAGAATTCAATACAATGAATACCTACGTGATCATCCTAAACTGGAAAGGCTGGCAAGACACGATAAAATGCATTGACAGCTTGAAAATGCTGGCACAACGTCCTCATATCGTGGTTGTGGACAATGCCTCAGGGGACGAATCCACTGTTCGGATACGGACAGCACACCCAGACGTTCACCTCATCGAGTCATCCCAAAATTTAGGCTTTGCTGGAGGAAACAATTTAGGGATCCGCTATGCACTCGAACACGGTGCAAAATACGTCTGGTTACTCAACAATGACACAATTGTACAACCCGATTCATTGAGCGCTCTACTTCAAGTCAGCCAACAACACAACGATGATGGCCTTATTGCGTCAAGCCTCTGGAATTCAACCTCACCCCACAGGCTACAGACGTATGGAGGCGGAAAAGTCAACACCTGGTTGGGACGCACCCGTTTTATTCTAAACCCCGTAGAACAACCCGACTATCTTGTCTTTGCCAGCGTACTGATTCCAACCCAGGTCTTTCAAACCTGCGGGCTGTTAAACGATCACTTCTTTCTATATTGGGAAGACGTGGAATATTCTACGAGGGCCAAGAAAGCTGGATTTGCGCTCAGGACAGCACACAACTCAGTTGTATTCCATAAAGAATCGGCATCTCTAGGGAAAAAAAATCCCCTGCTAGATAGTTATACTTCAGAATCACTGATTAAATTCTTTTCTATTTATGTATCCATACCCTGGTTACCTATTTCGTGCGCGCTTGTGACAAAGACAATATCTAGAATCTATAAAGGCCACTGGAAAAACATATGGGCAGTATGGAAACCTGTTTTCCAGAAAAATTGGAGAACCCATGATCCTCTATGACAATCGGTGGAAGGGGAATCACGGAATTGGGCGTTTTGCGAGAGAGGTTAAACGCCATCTTTCACATCTTCACACCCTTGATTCGATTGAACGCGGACCACACCCACTTTCCATTCAAGATCCTGTTTGGCTCAGTTGGAGGATTAAAAAAAGCCCAGCGAAAGCATATTTCAATCCAGGGTTTAATGTACCTCTGTGGAGCGAAAAGCCCTTTGTCTTCACGATTCATGATTTGATTCATCTTCATGTTCCCGAAGAACGAAGCCGTGCGAAAACCTTATACTATGAGCGGTTGATTCGACCTCAAGCCAAACGCGCATACAAGATTTTGACGGTTTCAGCGTATTCAAAACAGCGGATTTTGGAATGGACAAACCTTCAAGAAGATCGGGTTTCTGTCGTTGGAAATGGGGTGAATGAGGCTTTTTGTCCAAATGGACGTACCGTTGATCTCGGTTTTGACTATGTTCTCTGTGTTTCCAATCCAAAGCCTCATAAAAATCTTCCTCGGCTGCTCAAGGCTTGGAGCCTACTGAAAACAGACATCCGACTGGCGTTTACTGGGGTAGCAAATCCTCAATTGATGGAATGTATAAAACGCGATCACTTGGCCGAGCGTGTGATTTTTTTAGGCCATATTCCAGAAGTAGATCTCCCCACTTACTATCGCAGTGCCGCGGCGGTTATTTTGCCCTCTACCTACGAAGGGTTTGGCCTTCCTCCTTTGGAAGGGATGGCTTGTGGCGTTCCTGTCGTTGTCGCAAATGCCACCTCACTGCCCGAAGTTGTTGGGGACGCGGGATTGTTGTTTGATCCGCTGAGTTCCGAAGCTATTGCCTATGCCCTTGAACGTATATTGACCGATTCTGATCTCAGGAAGCAGTGTATCCAGAAAGGCTTGGAGCGTGCAACTGACTTCAGTTGGATCAGGGTGGCCCGAAATATACACACTGTTCTTGAATCAATTGGAGAAAGATAAAACCATGAAACTCGCCCTCATTCACGAATGGCTCACCACCTATGCTGGGTCCGAAAAGGTCGTCGAAGCCATTTTGGAACGTCACCCCAATAGCCCAATTTTTACTGCTGTGCACAACCCAGCGGCATTCAAACGGACCCTCTTTGAAGATGCGGACATCCACACGTCGTTCATTCAAAAACTGCCGGGAGGGGTCCAACACTACCAAAAATACCTTCCTTTGCTTCCATTGGCGGTCGAGCAGCACGATGTCTCAGACGCCGATGTCATTGTTTCCAGCCATCATGCCGTTGCCCACGGTGTGCGAACGCGCGCCGACCAATTGCATTTGTCCTATGTGCACACCCCCATGCGCTACGCCTGGGACCTACAAGAAAGCTACCTCCGAGACAGTGGTTTTGACAGAGGCGTGAAGGGTCTGGTTGCACGTCTGGTTCTCCACTACCTTCGACTTTGGGACACCACAACGGCACACCGCGTCGACCTGTTTATGGCCAATTCGAATTACGTTGCCCGAAGAATTTGGCGCGCATACCGCAGACCGGCAAAGGTGATTTACCCACCGGTCGATGTCGAATGCTTTTATGCGCAAGAAAAACGGGAAGAATTTTTCCTGACGCTGTCGCGTTTGGTGCCCTACAAAAAAATAGACCTCATCGCCCAAGCGTTCAGTGAGCTCGGTTTGCCATTGGTCATCATCGGTGACGGCCCTGACTTGGAAAAAATAAAATCAGTTTCAAAAGAAAACGTGATCATACTTGGGAAACAGCCGGACTTGATTGTCCAGGATTATATGTCCAGATGTCGCGCATTCGTTTTTGCTGCGGATGAGGATTTTGGCATCACGACTGTGGAAGCGCAGGCTTCTGGTGCACCCGTTTTGGCTTACGGAAAAGGCGGATCACTGGAAATTGTCAAAGATGGACAAACGGGTTTCTTCTTCTTGCAACAAACCGTCCAGGAGATCAAACGCGCTGTTGCCACCTTTCATCGGCATCCGACGTTGGATTCTCTGGCCATACGGGAATCCGCACTCAGGTTTTCCAAAAAGCGCTTTCAAAAAGAGTTTGAGGAAACCCTGGAACGCAGTTGGATAAGCTTTCAGGAAGGTATAGATCCCGAAAAAAGTGTATTTGGAGGCCCATTGTGAAAACGCTCCTCGTAACCGGCGGATATGGATTTATCGGTTCCAATTTCGTCCGACTTCTTCTCGAACAAACGGATACAAACGTCATCGTACTCGACAAAATGACCTATGCAGCCCGGATAGAAAACCTGCAAGATCACCACAACAACCCAAAACTCACACCCGTGGTGGGCGACATCGCCAATGCAGAACTGGTCAGCCATCTCATTAGGACACATACACCCGATTGCATCGTCAATTTTGCAGCGGAAACCCACGTCGATCAGTCCATTTTGAGTCCGATGGTTTTTACAGAGACCAACGTCTTGGGCACACACGTCCTTCTGGAAGCGGCCAAAACCCACAGTATTCGGTTCCATCAGGTGAGCACAGACGAGGTTTACGGGCACATCCCAACCGGACACAGCAGCGTCGAAACAGACAGTTTACAACCCAGAAGTCCGTACAGCGCGTCGAAAGCTGCTGCCGACCAATTGGTGTTGGCTTATCACATCACCTATGGCTTACCGATCACCATCACACGCGGCTCAAACAACGTGGGCCCCTACCAATTCCCAGAAAAGGTGCTCCCGCTCTTTGTGACCAACGCCCTGAGTGACCGCGAACTCCCCCTCTACGGTGACGGGCTTCAAATGCGGGATTACACACATGTGCACGACCACTGCACCGGCATTCTCACCGTTTTGGAGTTGGGACGTCCCGGCGAAATCTACAACGTGGGCACAGGTCTGGAAATGACCAATCTCGAGATGACCGACCTGATTTTGCAGACCCTCAAGAAACCCAAAACCCTCATTCGGCATGTAGAAGACCGGCTGGGACATGACCGCCGTTACAGCATGAACACAGACAAATTGCTCGCCCTCGGCTGGAAACCCAAGTACACCCCACAGGAAGCCATCCTTCGGGCAACCGAGTGGTATGCCAACAACGCGGCCTGGTGGCAACCCATCCGGGGTGGCCAATTCGAAAGTTACTACCAAAGGCAATACGGTGAGCGCCTGGAAGAGATTCGAAACGCATGAAAGGCCTCATTCTCTCCGGTGGACGGGGAACCCGCTTGCGACCCCTCACACACACCCGCGCCAAGCAGTTGGTTCCCATTGGCAACAAAGCAAACCTGGACTATGCGATCGAAGACCTCAAGCACGTTGGAATCAGCGATATCGTCGTGATTGTCTCACCGGAAACGGGCTTTGAGGTCAAGCAGCATCTGGGCTCTGGAGAGCGCCACGGCGTCAAACTGACCTACATCGTTCAGGAGAAGCCCCTCGGCTTGGCCCACGCGGTCAAAGTCGCACAACCGGCTTTGGGCGAGAGCCCTTTTGTCATGTACCTGGGTGACAACCTTTTGAGTGGTGGCATTGGCCATCTGCTTGAATCGTACAAAAAGGGCGCAGACGCCTGCATCTTGATCACCGAAGTTTCGAATCCCGGTGCCTTTGGCGTGGCTGTTTTGGATGATTTTGGACGCATTATCAAGCTGGTGGAAAAACCCAAAACGCCCATCAGTCCCTGGGCACTGGTGGGGGTGTATCTGTTCGGTCCGACCCTATTTGAGATCATTGATGGCCTCAAACCGAGCCCCCGTGGAGAACTGGAAATCACAGATGCCATACAGGGCTTACTGGACAAGCATTTTACCGTCCACTGTGAGAAAGTCCGGGGCTGGTGGAAAGACACAGGCAAACCCGAAGATCTCCTGGATGCCAACCGTTTGGTGCTCAGTCGCCTGGAACGCAACATCCAAGGACACGTTGAAAACAGCGAATTGGTCGGGGAAATAGAAATAGAAGCGGGCGCCACCGTGATCCATTCCCGACTTCGGGGACCGATCAGCATTGCTGCAGGTGCACATATCGAGCATGCCTACATCGGACCGTACACCAGCATCGGTGTGGGCGCACGCGTTGAACACGCCGAAATCGAATACAGCATCCTCATGCAATGTGCCGAAGTGCGCAACCTTTCGAGGCGTTTGGATGCGAGTATTTTGGGAGAGTTTGCCTCAGTCACCGGACGAAACCGCAAATCGCAGGGCTATCAAGTTATTTTGGGAGACCGTTCCAGTATCGTGGTGGATGGAGAACATTCATGAATTGGAAGATACCCTTGGTCGACAGCGCAACCGAAAGCCTGACCTTTGAGCACTATCCCAGACCCCCGCACATCGAAGGTGTTTGGACGCATCCCCTCAAAAAAATTCACTCGGAAAATGGGGCGTTCATGGAGTATTTGCGGATCAACAGCGATACACAAGGACTTCCGCAACCCCTGACGCCCAGACAAATCAGCATTTCCTGGGCAGCTCCCAAACGGATCAATGCATTTCACATCCACGTCAAAGACGAACAAAACGAGATTTGGTGCGTCCTTCAAGGCCGTCTCAAGATTTGGTTGGTCGACTGTCGAAAAGACTCTCCAACTTCAGAAACCAAACGTGCACTGGTCCTCTCTGGAGAACAACCGACCCTGCTTCACATTCCCAGTGGCGTGGCCCACGGCTACCAGGCCAGCCAACAGGGCGCCACGCTGATTTACACCATGGATGCCCAATTCGATCCCGAAAACCCCAATGAGGGACGACTTCCTTGGGACCACTGGGGAAAAACATTGTGGCAGGAGGACCGCGGTTGAACGTCTTGATCACAGGCGCAACGGGCAGGATGGGACAAGCCCTTGCGCCACTTCTGCATTCATTTCAACTACTGACGCCCAACCGGAACGAACTCAATATTCTGGACAAAGGCAGCATCGAAACCTACCTAGACACCCACAGCATCGACGCCATTTTGCACCTGGCCGCATACACCAACGTTGCCCAAGCCGAACACGAACAGGAACTTTGCTACCACACCAATGTCACCGCAGTCAGACACCTCGTAAAGCTGAGCGATGTCCGTCATTTCGTGCACCTCTCGACGGACTACGTGTTTGACGGTGAAAAGGGCATGTACACAGAAGACGAGCCTGTCAATCCGAAAAACCATTACAGCCTGTCAAAAGCCCTGGGAGAGGAGGCCGCCAGAGGACACCGCCACCCGCTGGTTGTCCGAACCAGTTTCAAAACAAGTCCTTGGCCGTACCCCAAAGCCTTTGTCGACCAGTACACCAGTGCAGATTACGTCGATACCATTGCCCAAGAGCTGGTTAAATTGATGACGCACCTGGACACTGCTCGGGATTTCGACGTCCTGCACATTGGAACCGATCGAAAAAGTGTTTTTGAATTGGCAAAACGACGATCGCCAGACATCCTGCCCATGCACCGCCACGACGCACCCGTTTACATTCCACCCGATGTGAGCTTAAACACAGACCGCTGGATTTCGCTCAAGAAGGAATGGACCCTAGTAGACAGCGATGGCACCTCGACGTCGCCAAAGGTAAACGGCCACGAACAGCGCCAAAAGGTTTAGGGATGAGCACACGAAAAAAGGCAACCCCACCCAAACGTCAAGCCTGGGAAGATGGGAAACCCGGGCCAACAGCGCACTGCCGAGCAGCGGTGCAATAACGCTCATTACGCTGTTCAAACTGGTGATGGCGCCCCACGTGCTTCCCTGCTCACGTTCATCTATTGAGTTTGAAATGACAGCCTTAACCGCAGGCTCCGCCAAAGAACTCAAAAACGAGACGAAAATAATCACATACATCCAACCACCCACCTGAACCAGCCCGTAAGCCAAATCTGCCAGTACAGTCACAAACAATCCCAGCACAATCGCACGGGTTTCCCCGAGACGGGGCAAGAGCACACGGATCAATCCTCCCTGAACGATGGCAGACACAACGCCCACACAAAACAAAGCAATCCCATTGTCCTTTGGCGTCCACAAAAAGCGAAATTCCGTGTACAAAATCCAAGTGCTCTGTAAAATAAGCCCACCAAAGCTACTGAGAAGAAGGATGCTCAGCACGCCGAACATGCCCCGGAGTCGAGACAGTGCATACAAACTGGTCA
Source organism: Deinococcaceae bacterium (assembly GCA_046327935.1). Taxonomy (GTDB): domain Bacteria; phylum Deinococcota; class Deinococci; order Deinococcales; family Deinococcaceae; genus JACMOA01. Next base: position 299,588 of record JAXLXL010000003.1, on the reverse strand, counting down.
GCGGGTTGATTTTCGACCACGTCATTCGGTTCCGGTTTTCTGGCGTCAGGGATTCTGGCAAGACAAAATACCCGTACAGGAGATTCAACCCAGTGAGACCGGCAGCCACCCAAAAAGGCAGATGGGGATCCTGGTCGCCCAGCAAACCACCCAAAATGGGACCCAAAACAAACCCTATCCCAAACACAGCACCGGACAAACCAAAACTCTGGGCACGTTTTTCGGGAGGGGTCACATCGGAGATGTAAGCCTGGGCCACTGTGAAGTTGGCCCCCGTGATACCTGAAATAATCCGACCAATCACCAAGACCATAAGAGAAGGGGCCATCGCGATCAAAACGTAGTCGAGTGCCAAGCCCAAAAGGGAAAGCAACAGCACGGGACGACGGCCAAAACGATCACTGAACGCCCCCAAAAACGGCGCAAACAGAAATTGCATGGCACCGTAAAGTGCGCCCAAAACACCGTACCAGTAGGCTTGCTCGTCTGGGCCGACCGTAAACGGCTTGAGAATCGCAGGCATGACAGGAATGACCAAGCCGATCCCCAAAACGTCGATCAGCATGGTGATCAAAATAAATGAAAGTGCCGCCGTCTTCTGTTCTCGCATAACCAACCTCTCACAAACCCTAGCATCTCAGAGGATGGGTATCCAAATGCACCCTTCCTAAAAAAATGGCCAGGAAATAATCCTGGCCACCCCATTCATTCGTGAATTTTAATAGGTGAACTTGAGTGTGTACGTGTAATCGAGCTTACCCTTGGCTTTCAAGGTATCGATGACACGGATGCCTTCGGGAACCTGCTCCACCTTTCCATCAACGACGACATTTCCACCAAAGCGCTCCAAATACTCAAAGGGAACACTTCGATCCTTGGCATTGTTGACCGTCAAATTGACCTGATAGGTTGTGCTGGTTTTGGTTTGATTGGTCACCTTGACAGACCGTGTGTACATCAAATCGGGATCGGTGCCCAGATACATGTTGTAACGCTCTCCTGCTGCAACATCTCCAATATTGAGCTGTCCGACAATCCGCCCCTCATCCCGAACGGTCACAGCACCTGCAGGCAAAAGCAAATCACTGGTCAAACGATACATGCGATTCATTTTTCCTTTGCTGTAGATGGATATAAAGTCGGTTGTCAATGTGGCCATCCTTTCCACGCTGACTTTGGGCTCAATAAAGGGGAGCGTCAGTGTGGCCTTGCCGGGTAGATCAAAAGGGCGATTCAGGGCAAAACTGTAAATGCCGGCACTTTCCACGCCAGACTCAATGCCCGGCGCAGCGACATCGGCAGCCATCGTGTTCATCTGTGCACGTAAATTTTGGACCTGATATTTGTTCTCGTAGCTGTTCAAATCCACTTGCCCGGCCACCAGCTCACTGGTCTTGACTTGAACCAACGTCGACAGGTTGTTTCGAATGTCAGCGTAACTTTCCAGTTTGGCCTGACCCGCTTTGGCAACATTCAACACATAGCGGGGACTCCACGTGATGCCACGGGTGAGGTAAGAGAGCACAACAGCTCCAGGACGGTCCACTGTAAAGCGGTACAGGGTGCGTCCCTCTTCCGTTTGGGAAGGCAAGCTCGGAAATTCCAGCATATCGGCCGAAATATTCGTGCGAAAGCGTTTGGTTTCAATATCCTGCACGATGCCCTGCTCTGCATTGATCAGGGTTACCGCGCGAACACCGTCATTTGTACGCAGGTTCAGGGTTTGGCCCTCAAACGCCTTGAGCCACGCTTTGGCTTCGGTTACCGTCTGAACCTGTGAGAGCACCTTGCTTCCCTCGAGGTACAACGAACCTTGGACCAACTGTTGAACCATTTCAGGGGTAAAGGGATACTCAAAGGACGTTTCAGTCACCTTTTGGGGCTCACGGATCTCAGAGAAGTTCGAGTAAATGCGAAGATCTGCGGCTTGGGCACTTGACGCAACCAACATCATCCAAAATAGATATTTCATTCCATCAGTGTGCCGCAGATGAGGTGACCAAAGATGTGAAGATCTGGGGAATTGAAAAGATAGCCAACACACATATAAAAATTAAAGAAAAGATAAAACCCGTCGACATCATGCTCATGCACAGTAGAAAGCAATTGGGACACTTTCACCGCGGTATTTACATTTGGCACACAGCACCGAGACCAAGATGAGCTGCAATTGAATGAAAAAAATATACTAAGTATTGCAAAATTCCCTACTGTGCAAAATATTTTACAGATGCGTTTATAAATCATAGCCTATTCAGGTTTATCATTTAAGCCATTTTGTGTATGCATTTTGCGTATTAAAGTGTATAAAATTCGAATGAAATGAAATTTTCACATTCCATTGAATTTAAACCATTGGTTCTTCCAAGCGATCAAAAAGAACTCTTTGATCTCCTTACGCAGGAGACATGGCCTTATCATGTGAATGCGCATATTACGATGGATATGGCCTTTGATATGATGGAAACAACATTCCTAAGTAATAATCAAGAAACTTTTTGGATAGTTGCCAATAAAAAGAAAGTAGGAATCATTCAAATAAGAGATCTTGACGACGTCGATGATGGGAGCCCGATATTTGATTTACGAATTTCCGCGTCGCACCGCGGACATGGTGTAGGTCAGACTGCCGTTCGGTGGATTAACCAGCATCTTTTTACACGCTTTGATCAACTTGAACGTATTGTGGCAACAACCCGAGCAGACAACAATGCGATGCGTGCAGTACTGTGCCATTGCAATTATGTGCAGGAAGGTCATTTCCGAAGATCCTGGCCAGATCAGAGTGGGTATAAACACGATACTGTTTTCTATGCTGTCCTACGTTGCGACTGGCAAAACGGCACCCTCACCGCCATTGACTGGGACCATTCTCTCTGACTGAAGAAATGGCTTTATATGTATTCACCGTACTTTAAATGCATTCAACGCAACAAGAGGCAATTTCACAGTACAATTTTGAGAACATTTGAAATGGTAGAAAATAACCTATGGATTTATTCTTTTAGATTATCAAAATTTATTCATATTTAATGGATTTGTCATTTAAAAAGAAATTACGGAAAATTTCTTAAACGTTGGGAATTTTGGGAGCAGACGAGGTAAGTATTTTTTATTTACCAAATATACAAAAAATGAAAGAACTTTCTGTGTACAATAAATCTCTTTCGAAACTAAAATTACAAGAGTTCAAAGTGATAGGTACCTGATATGTCTTGGTCAAAGCCATTGCTTTCGTATTCTCGAGACCATCTGCTGAATGGGCGTACATCTCCAAAATTCCAGTCAAAAGGACTGGAAGAGACGAAATACCCCGTCTATGTCTTTGAGATTCCACACAGGTTCATACAGTCTCTAAGACAAAATATAAGGGGCAACCATGCCAATATCGAAACAGAGAGACAACTTAATTGCCAGACACAAGACTACAGGACGAACATTCCACAACACATGATGGATTTTCAAACTCGCCGTAAATTAAAATAAAAAAGAAATTCGGAACGGAAAGACAGCTAATGGATAGCAAATACATCCAATACTCTGTCTTCTGACTCAGCATATTGGATTTCTCATTTCAAAAGATAAAGACACCCATAAACCATGCACTAAAATGTTGCTGAGGAAGCAAAATCTTAAACTTTTTCTTGCAAACCTAGATGCCAAGCAACAGCGTTTCACTTGGGCAGAAACACTCGGCCATCTCGAATACCTAAATGCACAAGGGCACATACAGATGAAAAATGAAAACAACGCCGTAAGCTTCGCCTTGAATCATATGATTTGAGTGTGTCAGAATGCGAGCCAAGGAGTTGGTTTATACCTGTATCTATGAAAAGTTGTTTTTTTCTTTTGGTACTGTCTTTAGGTCCAGCATCAGATCTGGTATCCACGCAAAGTGGATCTGGTGACTCCATTATTACCATGTCTGGCTTGGATGACCAAGCTCTAAAAGAAGGGCAAGTACGGTCCGTAGGATCGATCCATGAACAACCAACAAAGCCATAATTTGTTTTAAAATATTTTCTAACGATTAAGCGAAGCCGACTTTTCAAATAGTAGGAAACGTCCTGTACAAGTGATTCTCAGACAAGAACAAAACAATCGGTCCCGAAACACCAGAACCGATTGACGAAGGGAAATACTAGAAGGCCAATACCTGTTCAAATGCCCGAAGGACACGTCTGGAATCTGGACGGTAAAAATGCTCAGAAGCTGTCCAAGACGGATAAGGTGCGTCCCAACCGGCCACACGCACAATGGGCGACAACAGGTATTCGATCGCCTCTTCAGCAACGCGTGCGGCAATTTCAGCGCCAAACCCTCCGACTTTCCCGGCTTCGTGCAAAATGACCAAACGTCCCGTCTTTGCAACGGAAGTCAAAATGGTTTCGGTATCGAGTGGAACGAGCGTTTCAAGGTCAATCAGCTCCACCGAAACGTTTGATTCACGGGCGTGGGACACCGCCTCCAGACCTACCTCGACCATGCCACCATAGGCGACAAGTGTGATGTCTTTGCCTTCGGTTACAATGCGAGCTTTTCCCAGAGGATGTGTGTAGTAGGCACTTGGCACCTCACACTTGATGGAACGGTAGAGCTTGATCGATTCCATGAAAAACACAGGATCTGGGTCCTCGATGGCCGCCAGGAGAAGCCCTTTTGCGCGTGCTGGATCGGAAGGCACAACCACTTTGATGCCCGGAATGCCAGTCAGCAAAGACTCTGGGCTATCGCCGTGCTGCTCTGGGGTCTTGATTCCACCGCCGTATGGAAAGCGAACGACCAAAGGAACCGAGTTTCTCCCACGGGTTCGGTGCCGGTACTTTCCGACATGGGAAAGAATTTGATTGAGTGCCGGATACAAAAACCCGCCAAACTGAATTTCCGCCACTGGACGCAAGCCCGCAAGTGCCAATCCCACAGCAAAACCGACAATTCCAGATTCGGCAAGCGGCGTATCAAAGACACGGTCCTCTCCGTAGCGGTCTCTGAGTCCGTCTGAGGCGCGAAACACACCGCCCATGCCAACATCTTCCCCGAACAACAAAACCCGAGAATCCCGCTCCAGGGCCTGATCCAAAGCTTGACCGATCGCTGAAACCAAAGTGAGTTCCTGGCTCTGCACTGCAACAGCGGTCATAGCGATCCCCCGAGCAAAACAAATTCTTTGCGTTGATCTGGCGTCATTTCTGCGTAAACATGTTCAACCAATTCATAGGGCTGGGAATCGGGATAGGCCTCAATCTTCCGAACGGCCTCTGTGATTTCTCGATCGAATGCTTCCTGCAGCGCGTGTTCTTTTGCGTCATCCCAAAGGTTCAAATTCACCATCAATGCCCTCATGCGCTCAACGGGATCTCGGTCGAGCCAGGGGAGCACCTCTTGTTCATCTCGGTAACGCTTGGAATCGTCTGATGTGGTGTGCGGCATGACTCGGTACGTCACGGCTTCAACCAATGTGGGTCCCTCCCCTGCCCGGGCACGCTCAACTGCTTGACTGACGGTGTCCCAAATAGCCAAAAGATCGTTTCCATCGACCGTTACCCCAGGAATTCCGTAGGCTTGGGCCCGACTTGACAAATGCGCCACCTTATACTGCCGTTTGCTCGGCACGCTGATTGCCCAACCGTTGTTCTGTACGAGAAAAACGACCGGTGCATTCATGACAGATGCGAAATTGAGTGCCTCGTGAAAGTCGCCCTCAGAGGTTCCACCATCGCCAATGCATGTCAAGACCACGCGTCCATCTCCCAAATGGTGGCCCGCTTTGGCAAGCCCAACCGCCTGTGTCAGTTGGGTTCCAATGGAGATGGCAAAAGGCAGCGCTTTGAGATCCGCAGGCCAACGGCAACCTTCGGCATGAAGGCGCCAATACAGAAGCATGGTGTCCAGCGGCAATCCGTGGGTCCACACCACAGCCGTTTCCCGGTAACTGGGCACAACCCAATCGACCTTCGGGTTCAAAGCCAAAGCGGCACCGACCTGGGCAGCCTCCTGACCGCGAAACAATGGATACACACCTATTTTGCCTTGACGCTGCAGCAAAACAAGTTTTTCGTCAAGCAGACGGGCCCGTTTGAGCGCCCGGTATCCATGCTCGAGCTGGGTCGGCCCAAAGGGCAATTCTCGGATCGGCACTCCCTTGGGGTCAACGTACTGTTTTAACTCTACTTTGGACATACCCTCCTCAAAGACAAACACATGTTTGTTAAACTATAACACACGACCCCAAGTGGGAAGGAGCTTTTTTGATGACTCAGCCGAAGAAAACAATACCTATATTTGAGGACCGCGAAGCGCGTTTGGTGTGCCCTCACATCTACCAAATTCCCCTTCCCGTTCCCTACCCTTTCGGTTATGTCAATTGCTATTTGCTGAAAGGACCCGACAGCGTCGCCCTTGTCGACACGGGAATCGATTACCCAGATACAACCGCAGCGCTCAAAAGCGCACTTCAGGAATTTGGAATGGCCTATGCCGACATCGACATGGTGCTCATGACACATCACCATCCGGATCACTATGGCAATGCGGGTCTCTTTGAGGAAGCAGGGGCAACCGTCTTTATGCTCGATTTGGAAATTCAAAGTGGCCACCATTTCTTTGCGCATTTGGATGAAGGTCTGGAACAATTTGAGCGGGAATTCACACGGCACGGTGTTCCAGAAGAGATTCAAAACGTCAACTTTGAAGACATCCGAACCAACCGAAGCCACATGCATCTCCCCAGCCGACTGCAACCGCTACAACATGGACAAACCATCGACATTGCAGGAATGCGCCTCCACGTGATTTGGACGCCTGGACACGCGGATGGCCACGCGTCGTTCTTGACCGAAGATGGTATTTTGCTGTCCGGAGATTTCTTGCTTGAACGCATCACGCCCATCATCGGCAAATGGCCCTACTCCAGACCTGAACCCCTGCGCGATTTTTTAAATGCCCTTGAAAACGTCAAAGACCATTCGCCCAAAATGGCACTCACCGGTCATTATGGACCCAGCATTCCCGCTTTGGAACGAAGCCAACAGCTGATCACACACCACCACCGCCGGTTGGATGCCACCCTCGGCGCGCTTGGGGAAACACCGAAAACAGCCTGGGACATTTCGCTTGATCTCTTTTCTGCTCAACTGGACGCAAAACAGAGGCGGTTTGCCTGGGCCGAAACACTGGCCCATCTCGAGTATCTCGAGCAAGAAGGACAACTGGTTTCGGAATCCACATCCGAAAGCGGCGTCACGTTTTCCACAACATAGCAACCCGTATGTGGCTCACCCACCGGAATATGGCCATAAACCGTACAATGGTTGGGTGAATGTACGGAATTTTTCGATCATTGCCCATGTCGACCATGGCAAATCTACCCTCGCAGACCGCATCTTAGAAAAGCTTGGGGCCATGTCTGCACGGGATAAAAAGGATCAAGCCCTTGATACACTCGAGTTGGAGCGCGAGCGTGGCATCACCATCAAATCCACGCCCATTCGTTTGAATTACACCCAAAATGGCACGGCTTACGTTTTTAATCTGATTGACACACCTGGACACGTGGATTTCAACTACGAAGTTTCGAGATCACTCTCGGCGTGCGAAGGCGTTTTGCTTCTGGTGGACGCCTCGCAGGGGGTCGAAGCCCAAACCATCGTCAACGCCTATTTGGCCATCGACAACAACTTGGAAATTGTCCCTGTGATCAACAAGATTGACCTTCCCGCAGCGGATCCGCAAGCGGCTGCCCAGGAACTGGAAGACATTTTGGGCATTCCCGCAGAGGAGGCCATTTTGGCGTCTGGAAAAGCTGGAATCGGTATTGACGAAATACTTCAGGCCATTGTCAAACGCATTCCGGCACCAACGGGAGATGTCAATGCACCCCTGAAAGCGCTCATTTTTGACAGTGTGTTTGACGCCTACCAAGGTGTGATTCTCTTTATTCGGGTCCTTGAGGGAACCGTCAAGAAAAAGGATGTCATCTCCCTCTTCAGCAACCAAAAACGCTTTGAAGTGGACAGCGTCGGCACGTTTCACCCGCAACTGGTTGTCTCGGATACTTTGCAAGCTGGAGATGTCGGCTGGATTGCAGCTGGCATCAAAGACATTCACGATGCACAGGTCGGTGATACACTGACATTTGCACACAATCCAACACAAACACCGTTTCCCGGGTTTAAACCGGCCCAACCTGTTGTGTTTTCAGGACTTTACCCGACCGACACCGAGGACTACCGCAAGCTGAGAGAAGCACTCGAAAAGTTGCGTCTCAATGACGCTGCACTGACCTTTGAACCGGAAACCTCAGAGGCCCTTGGATTCGGGTTTCGCTGCGGATTTTTGGGACTTTTGCACGCCGAGATCGTTCAAGAACGCTTGGAACGTGAATTCAATTTGGAACTGATCGCAACAGCCCCCGCAGTGATCTACAAAGTGACACTCTCCAACATGGACATCATGTACACCCAAAATCCAGCCGAATTTCCAACCCCAGACAAGGTGGACACCTACGAAGAGCCCTACATCAAACTGACGATTATTTTGCCCAGCGATTATGTCGGTCCAGTGATGCAATTGCTTCAGGATCGCCGCGGTGTGATGAAGGCCATGAATTACATGGACAACTCAGGCAAACGGGTCGAACTGATCTACGAAGTGCCCTTCGCGGAAATCCTCTACGATTTTCACGATCGACTCAAAAGCATCTCCAAAGGCTATGCCAGCATGGATTACGAGCAAATCGGTTACCGTGAAGGGGATCTCGTCAAGGTGGACATTCTGGTCAATGGCGATCTGGTGGACGCATTGGCTATTATCATTCACCGGGACAAAGCCTATGCGATGGGACGAAAAATCGTCGATAAGATGGCCGAAGTCATTCCCAGGCAGATGTTTGTCGTTCCCGTTCAAGCCACGATCGGCGGCAAAATCATCGCACGCGCAACCGTGCGCGCCTACCGCAAAGATGTGCTTTCCAAGTGCTATGGTGGGGACATCACGCGCAAAAAGAAACTGCTCGAGAAACAAAAGAAAGGGAAAGCTCGGATGAAGGCCATCGGAACGGTAGAGGTTCCCCAAGAGGCGTTCTTGGCTGTCTTGGCCACAGACGACTGACGGTTGCATATGGACACTTTGGTCACACTCGAAATGAACAAACCCACACCCAAAAAGCGCATGAGCTTGCGAACACAGGTCAGCATTTCGATTGCTGCGATTGCGTTTGCGCCCAATTTGCTCATTCTGGTGTATTTTATTCTCATAAAACCTGACAGCACAGGCGTAAATCCACAGGTGTTCTTGCCGATTGCCTTGATGACGCTGGCAGGCATTCTGAGCTCTATTTTTGTGGGCCTGTTTCTTTCGAGGAGTTTGCTGCGCTCTCTGACCAATTTGGAAAGCGATATCCGAGAACTGACCTCTCAGCGCAGTGTTGCTCTGGAATCCGATCCCCAAGACCCCACCGAAGTCATGCATTTGCGGCAATCGTTTTCGGATTTACTGGAAAGTTTGACCACCGAACAGAGCCGCCGCAGCGCCTTTATGGCCACGCTCATGCACGATCTCAAAACGCCCATCATTGCGTCCAATCACCTTCTCACAATTCTGCGAGATCTGGATCTGCCTTCAGAAGATCGAACAAAGATCACCACCCAAATCATCGAGGAAAACAGTCGGTTGCTCAATTTGGTCCAACAGATGGTCGATGCCCACAAATTTGAGCGCGACGGCGTAACCCTAAGCATCGCTCAGGTCGACTTGGCCCAGGTTGCAGGGCAAGTGGTTGAACGCCTCAGGGGACGAACCCCAGAGAACATCAAACTGGAACTCTCCGGCTTTGGGATCGCAGAAGCTGACGCCAGAGCACTTGACCGAGTGCTCACGAACCTCATTGACAACGCGCTCAGATACGCCAAACACCGCGTGCGCGTCACCATCCAAGACGACCAAATTCGCGTCTTCGACGACGGACCCGGCCTGCCCAAATCGCTCGACGAGCTGGCCCAACCCTTCAACGCCCAGCCGGTCAGCATTGCCGGTCAGCAATACACAGCGGGAACGGGCGGCCTGGGCCTCTACATCATTCGGCGCATCGCGGAAGCCCATGGCGGAACCCTTGAGCACGAACCCACTCTGGTGGGAACTGCCCTGGTTGTGCTCCTGAAGTGATTACAGGCCCAACTCTCGGGCCTTTTTGAGTGCACCCAATCGGTCGGAAACATCCAACTTGGTCAGGACGCGACTGACATAATCCTTGACGGTATCCGGACTCAAACCCAGTGTCTGTGCGATGCGTTTGTTGGTGTAGCCTTCGAGCAACAACCCCAAAACGTCACGCTCTCTGGCCGTAAATTGCGGAACCGCGACACTTATGGGCAGCCAATCGCGCATGGGTTCACGCATGATCCGCTCGAGCGACTCGGCCAAAATGGTGGGATCGGTCTCTTTGGACAAAAACCCTTTGGCGCCCGCTTTTCGGGCGGCCTCAATGATTGCAGGCTCGCCAAAGGTGGTCAGAAGGACAATGATCAATCCCGGATGTTTGTGGGTCAACTGCCGACAAGCCTCAATACCGTCCATGTTGGGCATTTTGATGTCCAGCAAAACAACATCAGGAGAAGCTGCTTCACAAGCAGACAATGCCTCCAGGCCATCGGTCGCTTCGGCCACGACTTCAAAACCCTTGGCCGTCAAAGCATAGCGCAAACCCATGCGGAACAAAGGGTGATCATCGGCAATAAGGACCTTCATATCCTCCCACTATACTCAACCCTCAACCGTTTCAAGCACACACACCGCTCGACCTCGCGTCCAATCCCTAAGAACCGCTTCGAATTCCGCCTGATCTTTTTCCATCACCTCAAGAACACAGTGAACGTCTGCGGCTCGGTAGATTTCTTCCCGAAAAACAACGGAAAACATTTTTCCCAAGCGGTAAACGGCGTGAATCCATTCAAACGGAACCTCAACCCGAATGCGACACCAAACGTGAACCTCTACGCGCTCAACCTGCTGCAACAATGAACGAACCGCACCTGCGTACGCCCGAACGAGACCACCCGCGCCCAGTTTTACCCCACCGAAATAACGCACAACAGCAACCAGAACACAGTCCAATCCAGATCCCTCGAGAACACGGTACATTGGCGCACCGGCAGTTCCAGTGGGCTCACCATCGTCGGAAAAACGGTACTCAGATCCAAGGCGGTAAGCCCAACAAACGTGGGTCGCAGTTGGGTACTTTGCACGAAGTTCATTTACGTTTTCGGTCGCAGAATCGGGTGTGGAAACGGGAAAAGCAAAGGCCAAAAACCGACTTCCCTTAACGGTTTCCTCGAGATGACACGCCAATGCGATCGTAGTATGCACACCCACCACAATTGAAATGTAGCAGGAGTTGCCTCAAAATACGTTACGTGCAACAACATAAGGAGAATGGAATGAAGAAATGTCTTTTGGGAATAGCACTGGCGCTCTGTGGAAATACACTTGCTCAAACGGTAACAGTCGAGTTTTGGCACGCGTTTGGGGACACAAAACGCAAAGGCTTCATCGAGAAAAAAGTGGAAGAATTCAACAAGCTCAACCCTGGCATAAAGGTCATTGCAGCCTTCAAAGGCAGCTACAATGAAACCCTTCAAGCCACAATCCTTTCATCCCGCCAAGGCAATCCCCCTGCACTCGTTCAAGTCGTCGAAGTCGGCAGCCAACTCGCACTAGACAGTGGCGTGTTCCAACCCGTTGGGAACGTTGAAAAAACGGATTACAAAGATTATATCAAGCCCGTTTTGAACTACTACACCATCGGTGGCAAGGTCAACAGCCTTCCCTTCAACTCCAGCAGTCCACTCTTGTATGGCAATAAGCAACTCATGGACAAAGCTGGCATCAAAACAATGCCCAACACATACTCCAGCGTCTTGCGTGCCTGTGAGAAAATTAAAAAAGTTTCGCCAGAGACAAAGTGCATTACGTTCAGTGTCTTCTCGTGGTTCTTCGAGCAATGGATGGCAGAGCAAGGCGCGGAACTGGTCAACAACGACAACGGACGCAAAGGTCGCGCGACGGCGTCCAACCTGGACAGCCCCGAAGCCAAAACCATCCTCACCTGGATCAAAAAACTCAACGATTCTGGTTACTACACCTACACTGGTAAACTGCAGGACAGAGATGGATCCGACGCCATTTTTGTCTCTCAAAAGGCCGCTTTCAACATCAACTCCACTGCCGAACTCACCGGAATCCGAGATGCTGCCAAGAACAGCGGATTTGATGTCGTTGTCGGGTTTTTGCCCATTCCAGATGGCACAAAGCGCAACGGCGTCGTTATCGGTGGGGCCAGTCTCTGGATCACCAAAAACATCTCCGACAAGGTTGCAGATGCTGCACGTGACTTTGCCCTCTACATGACCAACGCACAAAACATGGTCGAGTGGCACAAACTGACCGGCTACTACCCTGTCCGCACAACCAGTGTCAATATGCTGAAGAAAGAAGGCTGGCTCAACAGTGGCGCGCTGCAGACCGTGGCATTCAACCAACTGCTCCGCACAACACCCAATGTGGCCACCTCAGGCGCGTTGATGGGAAGCTTTATTCCAGTGCGCAAAATCATTGAGGAGACCATTCAAAAGGTTTTGCAAGGTAAGGGCGTCGACGATGCAGCGGCAGAAGGAAAAGCCGCCGCAGACAAAGAAATTCAAAGCTACAACAAGAGCATGGGCTTGTAATACTTGGGTTGCATCTGTTTGCCTTTTGGTCCCTCGGTGTGATAGAACAAAGCCATCAGTTGCTTGGTTATCTTTGTGTCTTGGAAATGTGAATGGATCTTAATGCATATTCTGCAAAGCGGACCAAGACTTGAGAAATCCAAGAAGCCATGAGGTGCAGAAGACAACTGTGGTTTTACGGAGGAAAAAATGAAGAAATGTCTATTGGGACTCACGCTGGCACTGTGTGGAAGTACACTTGCTCAAACGGTAACCGTTGAATTTTGGCACACCTTTGGGGATGCAAAACGCAAGAGCTTCATCGAGAAAAAAGCAGAGGAATTCAACAAGCTCAATCCCGGCATTAAGGTCGTTCCAGCTTTCAAAGGCAGCTACAACGAAACCCTTCAAGCCACCGTCTTGGCTTCCCGTCAGGGCAATCCCCCTGCACTCGTCCAAGTGGTCGAGGTCGGCAGCCAACTTGCACTGGACAGCGGCGTGTTCCAACCCGTCGGAAACGTTGAAAAAACGGATTACAAAGATTACATCAAACCCGTTTTGAACTACTACACCATCGGCGGTAAGGTCAACAGCCTTCCCTTCAACTCCAGCAGTCCTGTTCTGTACGCAAACAAGCAAATGATGGACAAGGCCGGCATCAAAACGATGCCCAACACATACTCCAGCATCGTCCGCGCTTGTGAAAAAGTGAAGAAAATTGCGCCGAACATGAAGTGCATCACATTTAACCTGCACTCGTGGTTCTTTGAGCAGTGGATGGCAGAGCAAGGTGCACAGCTGGTCAACAACGACAACGGACGCAAAGGTCGCGCGACGGCGTCCAACCTGGACAGCTCAGAAGCCAAAACCATTCTCACCTGGATCAAAAAACTCAACGATTCTGGTTACTACACCTACAGTGGGAAACTGGAAGATTGGGACGGCTCGGACGCCATATTCAATGCGCAGCAGACAGCTTTTTTGATCACGTCAACCGCAGATTTGGTCAATATCCGTGACAATGCCAAGCAAAATGGATTTGATGTCGTTGTCGGGTTTTTGCCCATTCCAGATGGCACAAAGCGCAATGGTGTCGTTATCGGTGGGGCCAGCCTCTGGATCACCAAAAACATCTCCGACAAGGTTGCAGATGCTGCACGTGACTTTGCCCTCTACATGACCAACGCACAAAACATGGTCGAGTGGCACAAACTGACCGGCTACTACCCTGTTCGCACGACCAGCGTCGATCTGCTGAAGAAGGAAGGCTGGCTCAACAGTGGCGCGCTGCAGACCGTGGCATTCAACCAACTGCTCCGCACAACACCCAATGTGGCCACCTCAGGCGCGTTGATAGGAAGCTTTATTCCAGTGCGCAAAATCATTGAGGAGACCATTCAAAAGGTTTTGCAAGGTAAGGGCGTCGACGATGCAGCGGCAGAAGGAAAAGCTGCTGCAGACAAAGAAATTCAAAGTTACAACAAGAGCATGGGTCTGTAACATCGACACTTAGGTGATGCGTTTCACCGCCCCCCACATCCGGGGGGATTTGCTGTTCCTGGAGGTTCACATGGATACACCTGCAGTCTTTAAAGATCGGTGGCTGCCTTGGCTTTTTTTGCTTCCGTCACTGATTATTTTGTTTGTCTTTCTGTTTTATGCTGCGGGCTTGACTTTTCAACTGAGCGCTTTTGACAGCAACTTGATCCTGCAAACCAAGACGTTTGTGGGGTTTGATAACTTCAAACAAATCTTGACGGATCCTTCGTATCACCAAGTGGTTCTTCAAACACTTTTGTTTGCTATTTTTGTCATTTTCTTCGGCTTGCTCTTCGGTGTGACACTCTCATGGCTGGCAAACTCACTCGGGCAATCCGGGCGAATTTACCGCCTCATGCTCATTTACCCGTATGCACTTTCACCCGCTGTTGCGGCAACCCTGTGGCTCTTTCTGTTTAACCCTGAAGTGGGTGTGGTGAACGGCCTTCTCAACCAACTGTTCGGCATTCGACCTCGGTGGCTTGATGACCCTGTCTTGGCATTTGGGTTGGTGACGTTTGTCGCCGTTTGGAAAAACCTGGGCTTCAATATCGCTTTTTATCTCTCTGCATTGCAAAATTTACCTGGGGATGTCTTAGAAGCGGCCAAAATTGACGGTGCAAGTTCGTGGCAATTGTTTTGGAAAATCACCTTTCCTCTGCTTTCACCCATCACCTTTTTCTTGATTTTTACCAATCTTATCTACTCACTCTTTGACAGCTTTGGATTGGTCGATATCTTGACCAAAGGAGGTCCATTTTATGGTCAGTCGGGCGTCACAACTTTCTTGATCTATCGACTGTACCAAGATGGTTTTGATAGCTTCAAAACTGGTTTTGCTGCCGCACAGAGTGTGCTCATGGTTATTTTGGTTGCAGCCATTACCTTCTTTCAATTTAGATTTGGCAACAGGAGGGTTCACTATGGAGGTTAAAACCTTTAACCGAAATCGGACACCAAACATAACACCACGGCAAAGTTTTTCCTGGTCAAATACAGGTGTACATATCATTCTTATTTTGGCTGTCTTAATAACAGGGTTCCCACTTATTTTTGCAGCGATTAAAGCCACACAAAGTTCAACAGAAGTAACAACAGCCAGTATGCGCATTGGAGGTGATTTATGGAAGAATATCACGGAAGCTTGGAATACATCTGAATTAGGCATCCACATGCGAAATTCGTTCATTATCACTGTGGCTGTCACTCTTGGCAAAACAACACTTTCACTGCTATCTGGATTGGCATTTGCTTACTTTAGATTTCCATTCAGTGGTGTGGTATTTGGCATTGTCTTGTTTTCACTGATGTTACCAGCAGATCTAATGGTGTTGTCTCTTTTTAAAATCATCAGTGATTTTAATTTATACAACACATATTGGGCCATTATTCTGCCCTTTTTGGCTTCGGCCACAGGAACCTTTGTGTTCCGACAACACTTTCTAAATATCCCGACGAGTTTGGCTGACGCGGCCAAGATCGACGGTGCCACCCCACTGCGGTTTTTGTGGGGCATCCTGATTCCAATGAGCTACAACACGATTGGTGCCTTTGCGGTGATCCAGTTTGTTTACGTTTGGGACCAGTATCTCTGGCCTTTGGTCGCAATACGCGACACCGAACGGCAAGTCGTTCAGGTCGGGCTTCGGTCCCTCATTGCCACCAGCGAGGCAACACGCTGGGAAGTTGTGATGGCTGGAGCATGGATCAGCCTCATTCCGCCCCTGTTGTTGTTCATATTCCTGCAAGAGCAATTTAGCCGAGGCTTTGCGCTCTCCGACGATAAATAAGTCCAAAAGAACAGCGTTTCAGTGATCACCCCGAACATGGAAACCCACACAGAGGGTTTGATTTTCGGGGTGTGTTTTATACAAAGAATGTGTCAGCACATAAAGGGTTGGTTAAGGTCTGACGCATTACAGCAGCTTTCATCCTCTGAGAAACCAGCCCTGATCCTTCTTAAGCCAGGCATCTTTACAGAAATCACACACACCACGCCTAAACTGAACACCATGAAATGGCTCGTTTGGATTTCTTTTTTCGGTTTGGGCAGCGCGCAGCACGCTATGGAATTTGGAAACTTTGAGAATTTGTCTGGGAAAGCATTTGATCGCGCCTTTCTCAGCATGATGATTCCCCACCACGAGGAAGCAATCGGTATGGCAAAAGCCGTTCTGAACAGCAAAAACGCGCAGATTCAAAAATGGGCATCTGACATTATCAAAACCCAGCAGTCTGAGATTAACACCATGAATAAAATGTTGAAAATGCATGGTGGTTCTGAAATGCACATGCAGCACACCATGAAAAGCAACATGATGGGAATGTCAAATACCATTAAGACATCCAAAAAGCCCGACCAAGCCTTTGTCGAAGGCATGATCAAACACCATGGCAGCGCGCTTCACATGGCCCACATCGCGCTGGAAATCTCCAAAGACCCGGAAATCCTCAAAATGGCCCGGGATATTCTGAAGGTCCAAGCGGATGAGGTCTATGCCTTTAAAAATTGGCTAAAATAAACTGTGTCCCATGTGCTTATCATCGATGACGATCCAAATGTTCACCACATTCTGAAAACGTATCTCGAAAATGATGGGCACACGGTTCTCGAAGCGAGAGATGGCTTGTCTGGTCTGGATTTGGAGATCCAAGCCGATCTTCTTGTTGTCGATTGGATGATGCCCACGAACGGCCTTTCAGTGATCCAAACCCTTCGAGAGCAAGGTTGTGAAAAGCCCATTCTTCTCCTGACCGCCAGAGGTGAAGAAGAAGATACGTTGGCTGGGTTGGACGCCGGCGCGGACGACTACGTCATCAAGCCATTTTCTCCCAGAGAAGTGACTGCACGCATTCGCGCTTTAACACGACGCAACTCCAAAAATATCCAAGCCTGTGGCCGTCTCAAGATGGATCCCGCCTCGCGTCAAATCTGGAAGGACGGTGTCAACCTCTCGCTCTCAAAAATTGAGTTCGAGATTTTGAGCGCCTTTCTGAGCACACCCGGAATGGTTTGGAGCCGTGAGCGGCTGTTGGACCGCGTTTGGGGAAATGACTTTCCAGATGTCGAACGCGTTGTGGACGTGCACATCAAAAACCTGAGAAAAAAACTGGGAGACGATCCCGACCACCCCACGTTCATTGAAACGGTCCGTGGCGTCGGTTATCGTCTAAGAGAACATCCGTGAAATTTTATCCAAAGCTTTTTGTGACACATATTGCTGTGAGTGCCGTTGGGCTGATGTGCACTTTTGTCACCGCAGAACTGCTTGCCCAACATTTCTATGCCGAACACATCGAAACAATGGCCAATGCACTTGGAAGAATGGATTCCACACTGCGAGAACAACTCGAGGATGGCTTCAGGCACACGCTCACATCGGCCATCTTGGCGGCACTTCCCATTGCCGTTGTGGTCAGCTTGAGTGCAACGCATCTGTTGGCAAAACATTTTGTCACAGTGGTCCAAAGGCTTAAAGTGGGCAGTGAAGCGATGGCCCATGGGGAATATGCGATTCGGCTTCCCGCTCAAGGTGACGATGAGCTTTCGGATCTGGCACGCAATTTCAACCAACTGAGTCAAGCCCTTGGTGATGTGGAATCCAAGCGTATTGAGATGATTACCCATGTCGCACACGACCTTCGCACACCACTCTCTTCACTCAAAGGGTATTCCGAAGGATTGCTCGACCGACTGATGGATCCCACCGAAGTGGCCCAACGGATTTTGCGGGAAGTTGCCACCATGGAACGCCTGGTGAGTGATCTCAGTTGGGTTTCCAAAGTGGAAGCCGGAGCTGTGGAGATCAAAATTGAGCGAACATCTGTGTCGGAAAAACTCGAGGTTGCCGGGGAGCGCTTTTCCTGGGCCTTCAACGCGCGAAACATCACATTTTCAGTCAAAGACACACCAGACCTGTGGGTTTTGGCCGATCCCCACCGAATGGACCAAATCATCAACAACCTTTTGTCAAACGCACTCCAGCACACACCCGAAAACTGCAGCGTCACCATGTGTGCCACAGTCAAAGGCTTGAGTGCCGTGTTTTCCATTCACGACACCGGATCTGGCATTCCAGCCGAGCACATCCATCGCATCTTCGACCGTTTTTACAAGGTGGACAGCCACAGAAGCCGCCAGGGCAGTGGTGTCGGTCTGACCATCGCACGCGGTTTGGTTCTGCAGATGGGTGGGCAAATGGGTGCCTCTTCTGAGCCCGGAAACACGGTGTTCTGGTTTTCACTGCCTTTGGCCGACAATTGATACAGTCTGTTTGAACATTCAATTGGACTCTTCCCGTGCCTTTTCTTCAAGAAAGGATTTCACCGCCTTGGCTGCACCGAGGTTCATGCCTGGCACGCGTGCGATCTCTTCGGCAGAAGCTTGGGCAATGTCTTCCAGAGACGTGAAATGCTCCAGAAGTGCAGCTTGACGTTTTTCTCCGATGCCGGGAAGTTCCGCAAAAATGCTCTTGAGCATATCTGTGTCACGCAGCTTTCGGTGGTACTGAATGACATAGCGGTGGACTTCATCCCGAACGCCAATGAGCACGCGAAGTGCGGGATGTGTAAGGGGCAGATGGAGCTCACGCGAACGCTCAAGGGTTGTGGCTTGAGGTTCCAACCACCAGCGCGCTCCCCAAGAAGTTGGCAGGACAATCGTCTCTTGGCGTTTGGCCAGCGCGACAACCGGGATTTCCAGTCCGGCCTGTTCCAATGCCCGAATGGCGGCGTTCTGTTGGCCTCTGCCACCGTCAATCAAAATGAGATCTGGCAGCAGCAGTGTGTCGGACAGACTCCCCGTGAATCGGCGCAGAACAGTTTGCTCCATGGCTGCATAGTCATCGGGATTCTTGAGACCCTTGACCCGAAAGCGGCGGTAATCGCTGCGCTTTGCTTTGCCACCTTCAAAAACCACCATTGCCGAAACAATGTGCGTGCCAAAGAGATTGGAATTGTCAAAACCTTCGATGCGCCAAGGACGGTCCACGAGACCCAAGAGATCTTTCAGGGCGTCCAAACCTGGATGGTCTCCCCTGCGCTCCAGGCGCAGAAGTTCACTTTCAAGTCCATTCTTGGCATTGTTTGTGGCCATTTCGAGCAAAGCCACTTTTTCGCCACGCTGCGGAATTCGAAATGCAACCGTGCGTCCCGAACGTTGACGCAGAAATGTTTGCCACAATTCTGCATCCTCCAGAGGTTCGGGCAACAAAATAAGCGGTGGAATATGGGTGGCGTGGCTGTAATATTCCCGCAAAAACGTCTGCAGAATTTCCTCTGTGCTGGCCAGTGCTGCACCGGTCATGAAACGTTGATCGCGGCCAATCACCCGACCGTCACGCATGCGAAACAGCTGGACCATGGCAAACTCACCCGCCTGTGCGAGGCCCAGAAAATCTAAGCTCTCCCCTTTCGTGTTCGAGATCTGTTGTTCCGTACCAAGTGTTTTTTGAAGGGCTTGAATGCGATTCCTCAGTGCAGCGGCCTGTTCAAAATCTTGTCTGGAGGCCGCCTGTTTCATTTGGCCCTCGAGCATCTCGACCACCCCAGAGGTCTGGCCCTCGAGCAATTGACGTGCCTGAGCAACGGTCTCTCGGTAGGCATTTGGATCGGCTTTTCCCACACAGGGCGCGAGACACCGTCCCATGTGGTGGTTGAGACAGGGCCTGGAGCGGCGTTTGAAGGGCAGTCCACTGTTCTTGCGAAGGGGTAAAATACCGTCCAAAACATGCTTGACGCTGCGAATTGAGGTGCCATCTGGATAGGGACCAAAGTAGGTTCCGCCATCTTGGACGACACGCCGGGTGACAATGAGCATGGGCCAAGCTTCAGCGGTCAACTTGAGAAAAGGGTACTGCTTGTCATCTTTGAGCAAAACATTGTAGTGGGGACGATACTGCTTGATGAGATTGGCTTCCAGCAAGAGGGCTTCAATCTCATTTTCGGTGGTGATGAACTCCAAACTCTGGGCTTGTGACGTGAAGGTTTGAGACTTGCCGCCAGCTTTAAAATGCTGTGGGACGCGATTTCTGAGCACCTTGGCTTTCCCAATATAGATGGGAACGGACGCGGCGTCACGAAAAATGTAAACCCCGCTGAGCGCGGGCAAAACTGGAAGTTCATCGGGTCGCATGGCAGAGGCCTTATGCGCTCACGGATTTCCGAGCACCGTCCATAAGCGCAAAAAAGTGCTCCCGGGTAAAGGCCTGTTTTCCTTCGAGGAGGCCCTGCTCACCTGCGTGGAGGTGCCAATGCTTGAGGCCGCCCATCAGGCGAATGGAAATGGCTTTGAGGGCGACATGTCGGGGCGAGACGGCGAGCAGCAACAGGGGGTGACCGTTTTCATTGACACTGGCGCTGGCCAGCGTGGTCGGAAGCGAATAGGTGCGTTCCATTCGGTAAATGTAATCGGGAAAATCAGATACCTTGACAAATTCGAGGCCGTGTTCGAGTGCGTAGGATTGGGCCCAACCGAGGAGTTCCAGCCAATGTGTGTAGAGACGTTCGTCATGAGCGTGAGACATGTGAAGAGTGTAACAACTGGACGGAAGGAAAAACAATCTTGCTATGATGGTCTCATGACCGATCTTCAGATCAACAACGACGTCCTGATTGGGATTGCGCACATGGCCATGCAGGAAGTAAAAGGAGTCGAACCGGTAACACCCAGTCTCAATGTCTCGGAAGTGTTGACGGGACGCAAGGCACAAGGCCTCAAAGTCGAACGCAACGGTTCAGAAGTGTCCGTTCAGGTGACTTTGGTGGTCCACTACGGTTACATCATTCGGGAGGTGTGCGAACAGGTGCAGACGGCCATTGGCTCCAACATCGAGGCCATGACCGGGCTCAAGGTGAAGGCCGTTCATGTCAACGTTCAATCCATCGTCATCCCGAGAGGCGCCTGACCGATAGGCAAAACATCAGCCAGGAAGACCCGAGTGTCTGCTTGGCTCTCTCAACTTGTGACGAAGACCCATGAAGTGAATGTGTTCTCATTGAGACCCTCGATATTCTGGTAAAGACCGCGAGCTGGTCCCTTTTGCGTGAGCAACGGTCGAGCTGCAGGGGTGCCGCTCTGTCCAAGATGCGAGTCGTAGTTAGGCCAAGACGCTGCCAGGGGTGGGAACGCGAAACGCTTGTGGAGATTGTCCATCCAACTTCGGTGGGTTGTGAATCCGTCAAGTGAGGATTCTGCAGCTTTGCCTGTGGAACATCCAAGGGAGTTTATGTGAGAAGACAAAAAGCAAAAAACCACACAGGATCGAGGCGCATCGCGAGAGAGTTTGCCTTCCGGATCCTGTTTCAATCCAAACAGAGCAAAACCTCCATTGCCGATACCTTAGACCACGCGACTGCAATGATGCGCAGTGAGGACGATACATACGCACAATTGACGCAAGAGGCCCTCGACTTTTCCAAGACCCTCCTCAAGGAATACGTGGACCGACAAGACGCCATCGACATGACCCTCAGGCGTGGCATCCGGGGTTGGTCTTTTGAGCAGATGGCCCAAACCGATCTCAACATTATCCGTCTGGCACTGTGTGAAATGGTATTTACGGAGACGCCCGCGCCGCCGATCATCGAGTCCGCGGTCCGGATTGCCCGTAAGTTCGGGGGTGAAGAGTCGGGTCGGTTCGTCAACGGTGTGCTCGCCTCGCTGTTCAAGTCAAAGACCGAAGGAACCCTCGATCTGTCCGCCGAACCCTTGGAGGAAGAATGACGTTACCGAGGGTTCTCTACGGACAGCCCGCAGCGGAGCACGTCAAAACCCGTGCCCGTGAAATACTGGCAGGATGCAAAACCCAAGCAGAACTGCACGTCATTATGGTCGGTCATAACCCGAGCAGCGCAAGCTATATCCAGGCCAAACAGAGGGCCGCCCATGAATTGGGAATGGGATTTTCGCTTCATGCCTTTCCAGAAACCATTTCCAAAGAAGCACTTCAAGATGCGATCGATGGCCTCAATGCGGACCCAAAGGTGAGTGGCATTTTGCTTCAACTGCCTCTTCCCCACGCCCAGGACGCGAATGCCCTCTTGGAAGCGATTTCACCCTCAAAGGATGTGGACGGATTTCACCCAATCAACGTGGGCCGACTTTGGACGGGCCAAGAGGGTCTTTTTCCCTGTACCGCCGTCGGCATTGTCGAGATGTGCCATTTTTACGGCATTTCACTCTCCAAAAAAGAAGTGGTGATTGTCGGCAGAAGCAACATCGTCGGAAAGCCACTCGCCGGTCTGATGCTGCGAGAAGGCGCGACGGTCACCATCACCCATTCCCAAACCCGTGACCTGAAAGCGCATACCCAGCAGGCCGACATTGTCGTTGTCGCGGTTGGGCAACCCAACCTGCTGACGTCGGATATGGTGCAAAATGGAGTCACCGTCATTGATGTGGGAATCAACCGCAACGAGGATCAACGTTTGGTTGGCGATGTCGACCCCGACGTGTATCCAAAGACTGCCGCCTACACACCTGTACCCAAAGGCGTTGGGCCCTTAACGGTCGCCCATTTGATGCTGAACACGGCATTGGCACACCAAAAAAAGGAGAAGCCATGAACGAATTGCCCGAAACCTACGATTCCCAAGCCCTCGAGCCGAAATGGATAGAGCGCTGGGGCAACAACCATTTTGTCGCCGATCCTTCGAGCGGAAAGCCTCCATTTACGGTGGTGATCCCTCCGCCCAATGTCACTGGCAATTTACATTTGGGGCACGCCTTAGACAACACCATCATCGATACCCTCGTGCGGTACAAGAGAATGCAAGGTTTTGAAGCCCTGTATCTGCCCGGAACAGACCACGCCGGCATCGCGACCCAAGTGATTGTCGAGCGTGAACTGAACAAAGAAGGCCTGTCTCGTTTTGATTTGGGACGGGAGGAATTCGTCAAGCGAATCTGGTCTTGGAAGGCGTCTTCGGGTGGGCAAATACAGCAGCAACTCAAGCGCCTTGGGGTTTCGTGCGACTGGAGCAGAGAGCGGTTCACATTGGATGAAAGCCTCTCCCGCGCCGTTCGGCATCAATTTGTACAGTTGTACCATCAGGGTCTGATTTACCGTGGGGAGCGCATTGTGAACTGGGACGTTGTGGCCCAGACAACACTCAGCGAACTCGAAATCGACCGCAAAGAGCAGAACTCGCACATGTACACACTGTCGTACACATTGGAAAACCCTTCTGAAACAGCCAGCAACGGTGAACCTGGAGAGATTCTGATTGCCACACAGCGACCCGAAACGATCTTTGCGGATCAGGCCATTGCGGTCCACCCGGACGATATGCGTTTTAACCATCTCATTGGCAAAAAGGCCAAAATTCCCCTGACGGACCGTTGGATTCCCATCATTTGTGACACGGCTGTGGAAATGGATTTCGGTGTGGGCGCACTCAAGATCACGCCGGCCCACGATCCGACCGACTGGGAAATTGGAGAGCGACACCACTTGGCCTATCCGAGTGTCATCGATCTTCAGGGAAACCTGTGCAATGCCGAACTGACTCCGACAGCATTCTTGGGCATGGAGCGATTTAAAGCCAGAAAAGCTGTTGTGCAAGCGCTCGAGGTGTTGGGCTGTGTTCGGGAAACCAAGGCACACAAGGTCGCCATGGGTGTGTCACAGAGGACCCAAACGCCGGTCGAGCCGATTGTCAGTACCCAGTGGTTTGTCCACATGAAACCGTTGGCCGACCTGGCCCTCGCGGGACTTGAGCGCAAGGAAATGGAGATCTATCCAGAGCGCTATACCAAAGTAAACCGAGATTGGTTGGAAAATATTCGAGATTGGAACATCTCCCGGCAGCTTTGGTGGGGACATCAAATTCCAGCCTGGTATGATGATGACGGCAACATTTACGTGCCCCCTGTGGACGATCCGGACCTCGATCCCGTTCACCCAGAAGGAACGCCGCTCCATCGCGACATGGATGTATTTGACACCTGGTTTTCCTCCAACTTGTGGCCGTTTTCGACCCTGGGTTGGCCAGATGCGTCACCGGACTACAAGGCGTTTTATCCAACGTCTCTCTTGGTCACGGGATACGACATTTTGTTTTTCTGGGTCGCCAGAATGCAGATGATGGGCTACGCGCTCACCGACAAGGCACCCTTTCCAAAAATCCTCCTTCACGGCCTGTATTTGGATGAAAAGGGCCAAAAGATGTCCAAAGCGAAAGGCAATGGCATCAACCCTTTGGAACTCATCGACCAATACGGCGTGGACGCCACCCGCTTTGCGCTCGCCTATTTGGCCACTGGTGGACAAGACATCCGACACGACGCGCGGCGGTACGAGCAAGGGCGCCACTTTGCCAACAAGCTCTGGAATGTCGCGAAGTTTGTCTTTATGAACCTGAAGACGGCGCCATCTGAACCGATGTCAGCGACACTGGCCGACCGTTGGATCGTCTCAAGGCTCAATGAAACGGTCCGTCAATCCACGCAAGAACTCGAAGATCTCGATTTGGGCGCGGCCATTCGAACCCTGTATGCCTTTGTGTGGGATGAATTCTGCGACTGGTACCTCGAGGCGGCCAAGCCCTCACTGAGGGCGGGAAATCCCAGCACACAAGCGGTCCTCAAAAGCACGCTGGAGACGATTCTGAAGCTGTTGCATCCCTTCATGCCCTGCATCACGAGTGAGATCTGGAGCGCCTTGGGACATGGGGTGGAGTTGTCTTTCCAATCGTGGCCCACATACCTTCCAGAAAACTTTGACGGGACGGCCACACAGGCGTTTCAGACGTTGCGAAATGCGGTCTCGGGTGCGCGCAGCCTGAAGTCGGAGTTGGGTTTGTCGCCTCAGGACCGTTTGGACGTGTCTGTACAGGGCACAGGGTTGGGCACGGTAACGGACAACGCACACGTTGTGGAAAGCATTGCCAGGGTGCGACTCGTGCCCGCAGTACAGGGAAAAACACTCAGCCATGTCGCGCCAGACATCACCGTTTGTGCGGTCCTCGAAGGCAATGTCGACATTGCCCAGTGGCTCAACAAATCCAAAAAGCGTTTGGGAGAGATCGAGCAACAGATCAAGCAGGCCAAAAACAAACTGGACAATCCCGGTTTCGTGGCTAAGGCACCCAGCGACGTCATCGAAGAGGAAAACCGCCGTTTGACAGAATTCAGTCTGCAAAAAGAGCGCTTGGAAGAAATACTCGCCCAGTTCTCATAGTTCGCGGGGCAAGACAGCACTCTGTCTTGCCCCTATTTTAGAAACCAATTCTGCTGAAATTTGGGTTTCCCAAAATGATAGTCCTCTGGTACGCTGAGGTTTGGCTAAAACTTCAATGCCTGGAGGACTTCATGCGTTTACTCGAGTTGTTCTGTCGATGGTTTTTATCAAACGGTTACAGCCCTCAATTCTAAAAATACCCTCCCAAACATGAATATCGCTCCTTCAAGGCACCGCGGCGAGGATAACTTTTTGGATCCATCTCATCTGTGGATTGTCATCAACCCCAAAAAAGATCCGTGCCTTTCTCTGATCTTGGAGAAAGTTCTTTAATTTTTTGGATATTTGGCAAATAAAAAATATCACCTGGACTTACTTCAGCTGCTCTCAAAATTCCTGATATTTAAGGAACTTGCTGGTTGGACAGAACTAAAAACGACGGTTTCAATCTTCTGATTCTGAATCAGTGGGGTGTGTCTTGAATGGACACCTGGTGGATTCTGGGAGAGAGGCCTTGAGCGCGGACCCGCTTGCGGACATCTTGACAGCGACACCCGGAAAAGCCGCACAAAAGGGCCTCCGGATCTTTTGAGACGCGCAGGTGGGCCAAATCCACAACCGCACGCACAGGATAGGCTTCCAGGGTTGCACGCCCCAGTGTGACCGAGCGCCGATCTGTCTTAAGACCTTTGTGAAGCCGTGAAAAAGCACCGGAGCAGTTGGGAAACCACGTTTGTTTTGGCACACCCTCTATCAAAACCCACCGCGGAAGGAGCACCTGTCCTGCCAAGTGTTCACCGTAATGGACGCTGGTGTTGGACGACATGCCTACACCCAAAAGCAAAACCCAGCCGTCTAAATCATAGAGGGCGCCGATGGGCGCGTAGGGGTTTTCCAGGCTCTGCACGCCGGTGATCTCGTGGGCGTATGTGCCTTGAGCTGCAAAACTGAGCAAGGGGTGAAAAGACCTCACGGACTGTGGATCGTCGACCATATGCTGGGCAACGCGTCCCAGGTCTTTTGAGACCGGAGAAAAGCGTCCAAACTGCCTTTCCGATCCCAAAATGTTGTTGCGGTTCACAATTTCTGAGGCGTCGATGGACATGGCGTAACTGAAGGTCGGGACCACCAAAGTCGCCACGCACCGCTTGAGGCTCCGAACCAACGCCGTCTGTCCGCCTTCAAAGTGGCCAAATGAACTCAGGGAGGTGTGCGCGATGACATTTTGGCTCCCATCCAACCCGAGTGCGTTCAGGGCTTGCTCAAAATCACGTTCGGTTGCCATGAACCGCTGGCGCAAAAAAGGACGAAACACGCCTGCATTCTAACACGAGGGACACTTTGCTATACCGTTCAAAAAATACAAGACATCTTGCAAAAAAATAGGTATTTCAAGGGTAGATTATCGAGGTTTCGGACATTGCGTTAACATATCTTGACACAATAGGCGCATATAGCGTAGAATTCTCACCCATATGGCACACACCAAAGCAAGTATTCTGAAAGCTCTGAAAGAGCATAATGTCCAGTTTTTGCGTTTGCAGTTTGTCGACATCCTCGGAGCGATCAAAAACGTTGAGCTTCCAGCAAGTCAGTTCGAGAAAGCCCTGGACGGCGAGATGATGTTTGACGGTTCATCCATCGAAGGCTTCACCCGCATCGAGGAATCCGACATGCTGTTGTCGCCGGATTACAGCACATTCCTGATCTTTCCCGAATTTTCGGCTGCCGAAGCCGAGCGTGGCAAGGTTGCGCGGCTGATTTGCGACGTTTACTTGCCCGACGGCTCTGCGTTTGAAGGTGACCCCAGGCGCGTCCTTAAAAACCAGATCGATCGGGCCCGCGCATTGGGTTTTGAGTTGTTTGCCGGACCCGAACCCGAATTCTTTATCTTTGAGCGCACAGAAGATGGACAAGCGACCACCGTCACCCACGACAAGGCCGGATACTTTGACTTGGCGCCCATCGACAAGGGAGAGCGATTGAGGCGAGAAATCACCAATGCCTTGGTGGACATGGGCTTTGAGATCGAAGCGGCCCACCACGAGGTCGCACCCGGACAGCACGAGATCGATTTTAGGTATGCGGGCGCACTGGAAACCGCAGACAAAATTGCGACCTTCAAGTTTGTGGTCAAACGCGTCGCGCTCGAGTACGGTTTGCACGCTTCATTCATGCCCAAACCGGTCGCGGGAATCAATGGAAGCGGGATGCACTGCCACCTGTCTCTGTTCAAGGACGGAAAGAACGCTTTTTTCGACGCCGACACAGAAAATCAATTGTCTGAGACAGCACTTTACTTTATTGGGGGATTGCTCGAGCACGCCGACGCGATGGTTGCAATCACCAACCCACTGGTCAACAGCTACAAGCGGCTGGTTCCTGGATACGAAGCGCCTATCAATGTCGCTTGGAGCACATCGAACCGGAGTGCATTGATCCGAATTCCAGCGCGCCGCGGCGAAGGCACACGGGCCGAACTGCGCATGCCCGACCCATCGTGCAATCCGTACTTGGCCTTGGCGGTGATGTTGGCCGCAGGTCTCGACGGCATTGAGCACAAGCGCATGCCACCGCCAGCGATTCAGCGCAACATTTACCACATGACTGTTCGAGAAAAGCGCAAGCACAAAATTCGGGAACTGCCGGGCAATTTGCGCACGGCTTTGGACACGTTCGAGCAAAGCGCCCTTTTCCGAGAAGCCCTTGGCAAGCATGTCTTCGAAAAGTTCTTGGAAGCCAAACGGGCCGAGTGGCATGCCTACAGTGCCGTTGTGCACCAGTGGGAATTGGACCGTTATTTGGCAGAAGTGTAATTTGAAGGTAAAACTTTAAAAAGGGCGCCTTAACGCCCTTTTTTGTTTTTATTTGACGGAAATGCTGAGTGTAAACTCTCCAGCTTGTGCTTCCGCGGGACCGGTGACGGCAATCTTTGCAGCGCGGTGAGTTTCGGCAACACACGGCTGTGGCCTTGGGTCTTCCCTTTCTTGGGCCGGTCCCATTTCCGCTCAGATTCGCAACTCACCACTTGATTCAATGGCGGCAAATCGAAGCGGTTGAGGGCCATTTCATAGGCGTAAACGCTCAGGTTTTGTGCGGTGTCTTTTGGGGTCACCGTGACGTTCAGCTCAGAACGCAGCAGATCAAAGGTTCTGCTGACTGCCAGGTGATGGGGAATTTCGTCCTCGACGTAGTCTGATTGTCAGAGAGGTTGGACAGCTTCCTTCCCTGCGACGTTCTTTGAGTTGTTTGCGGGTGAGTTTTTGAGGCCCCCACTGCATATCATTATGCTTAGTACGTCCATATTAGAGCTAGTAAATTTTTTTTAAGTGGCGTGCCACAAATTATTAGACTGTCTTTCGGAAAGCAGATTGATGGTTTATTTCCATATTTTCGTTGTCTAAATAACGATTTTTGTCCCTCAGATCTTTTGTAAGGTATTGAAGTATTGACAATTGAGAACGTAGGCAGTTAACCTACTAAGGGCTGGTGATGCATCTCAACCTGAGCGTGCACTTAATTTCTATCTATATCAATTTTTCTATGTATTATCGGCCATATTGGCGAAAATTCTAAGTAACGATTTTTGTCCCTCAGATCTTTTGTAAGGTACTGAAATATTGACAATTAAGAACGTAGGCAGTTAACCTACCAAGGGCTGGTGATACATCTCAACCTAAGCGTGCACTTAATTTCTATCTATATCAATTTTTCTACGTATTATCGGCCATATCGGCGAAAATTCTAAATAACGATTTTTGTCCCTCAGATCTTTTGTAAGGTACTGAAATACTGACAATTAAGAACGTAGGCAGTTAACCTACCAAGGGCTGGTGATACATCTCAACCTAAGCGTGCACTTAATTTCTATCTATATCAATTTTTCTACGTATTATCGGCCATATTGGCGAAAGTTTTAAGCTAAAAGAGGTTATTTTATGAAATACCGTTACCTGTTTGCCATTCCGTTCCTTTCACTCGCTGCACTCTCTTGCAATTCCCTCTCTCCACATTCGTCTTCACAACTGGTCACACCTTCCGGTTCTCCTATTTATCCTGTTCAAAATTACACCCCGGATACCTCCCTCGATTTCTCTCCTGTCTCTCCCTCCTTCTCCGGTCCCTCTCCTGTCCTCAAATCCTCCCAATACGCCGACGAATCCATCATCAGTGGTAACGGCAAATTCGTCATCTTTACCTCCCGCAATCAACTCCATCCCAAAGCCCAAAAAGACGTCCTTAACGTCTACCGTGCCCCCATCGACAACGAAGGCAAAATCGGTTCCATTGAGCTCGTCTCCTTCCGTCCCGCCACCACCCTCTCCACCCCCGGTTGTTCCTACCGTTCCATCTACTTTGATGTTCCAGACGGTAATTCTTTTGGCATTTCCTCTTCATACGACGGCAACGTCATTACCTTCCTCTCTCAAGCTTCCAACCTCTCTCCCTATCTCTCTTGCGACACCAAAACCTCCACGGGCACACTCACCGAAAAATGGTCCATACCCACAACCCAGGCCTACCGCATGGACATGTCCACCTCCACGCTTGATCTCGTCTCCGGTGTTTCCGTGAAAGACCAAGCCGGAAAATCACCCACGTTCCTTTTCGTTTCAGACGTCGCTGTTTCGGGAAATGGCAGGATTGTTGCGTATTCATCGCCGGAATGTGGCAGTCTAACCCCACCCAAAGGTTCAGAAGTGCCCTACAACAAGATCTGTGCTTATGATTCAACGACAGGAAAGGTATTCAATGTGTCGGTACCAAGTCCAGTGAAGGAGTTGAATGGGCACAGCATAGAGCCGGTATTGAGTGATAAAGGGAACGTAATTGCATTTACATCGTATGCGAACCTTATACCCGATGACAAAACACCGATGCCAGCGGATCCAAATGAAAATACAATATCGAATATCTACAGAATAGAGTTCCCATTGGTGGGAGATGCACCGGATTTCACGAAGGTAACATCATTCAAGTTGATGGATTCGGATATAGATTCATTGTTTGGTAGTGGAATCTTTGGGGGCTCGAATCCATCGATTACAGCAGACGGAAGATATGTGGTGTTTCAATCAACAAAACCACCGGGAAAAATAATCGACGGTTGGAAACCAAATGGATCTTCTGTGATTAAAGACTATGCGGGTGTTTACATTTACATAACGGATGCAACGACGGATAAGACATCAATTGTGAGTGTATCACAATCGACATCAGGGGTTACGAAGAAATTTGATTATATAAATCCAATTGGAGAGGAATATTCAAGTTTCAATGCATCTATAAGTCCAAATGGTAAATATATTATGTATACAACGAGTGCATTGGATGTATACACAAATGACAATATGAAGAAGTATGGAAGGATGATATTTGGAATAGGGGCAAGCTGCAGTAATATGATGTTCAGCTCAGTTGAGAATGAGACTGCGGTACATAGCAAGGGTGATGTTCAATATTTCAAGAAGATAGATAAGGGATGGAAAGAAGTCAAAAATTGTTTATCGGCTGTGAATCCAGATACATATGGAAAGACACAGGTATATTTGGCTGAGATAGAAACAAGTGGTGTACCAGAAGTGAAGAATGTGTTGCCGATCTCAGTGACGGGAGCGATGACGATAGGGCACTTTATTACAGATTTAAAATCTGTGAGTGTGGATGGAACGACAAAACCTGTGCATTACTATGGAGAAGTGAAGCAAGTGTTGTATGGGGATAAGAATTCAATGAGTGGGAAGCAAGCGGTGAGTGATGGAGGAAAACGGGTATTTTTGAGTGGGGCGGAGAATTTATACGGATCGCAATTCGACATGGTAAAAATAAAATCGGCTATGAAGAATGCGGACGGATATTACGATAACGTGCCACCACCGGATGTAGCATACATATTGAAGAATCCGATACTGAAGTATGATCCGATAGGAGGATACTGGTGGGAACCGAAGAATGAGTATGATTCGATTGAATTATATTATGACCAGAAATCAGTAAAAGGGTACGTGCCATTTATATATGCAGGCGGGATTGTAGGTATAGAGAAATGAGAAGATATATTGTAATTGGATTATTGTTGATGTGTGGGAAGGGAATGGCAACAACGGGTATACCAACAGATGTAGAGGTATGCAGTGCAGGAGTATTGACACAAGGGGATCAGGGGAGTGCAGGAGTATTGATTAAAGAGGGTAAGTATTGCGAGAGAGAATTGAATGAAGATGCATCAAAAGTTGTGATCTTTACATTGGATGGAGGAAGTGATCCAGCATGTGAGGATGTGGGGGAGTGTACGAAGGTCATTATCGAACCGAAAGATCCACCCACAGGAGGATCAGGAGGATCAGGAGGATCAGGAGGATCAGGAGGGACATCAGGATCAGATTGGCTGAATAAGAAGCTGATTCCAAAGAAAGGAACCCCATACCGAAATAGGGCGCTGGGATTTGATTGTGTATCTTCGACATCATTCTCTCCCGTTTTCTCCTCTTTAGGTGGTTGTTCTGGTTCCCCTGCAGGCCGTGATGATCAACCTAAATCCCCCAAGCCCGAACCCATAAAAATTGTAGTGACACCCAGTATGAGCTATATTAATGATGTACTTTTCAAAAATTTAAATCCTAAGTACTGGGAAATACAAGATAATTATCTTTTCGTATTTGATGATCAAAAACACCTTGCGATAATCATTACTAGAACCGACGGTGGTATTTATATGCATTCAATGTATACTGATGGCCCGAGTACAGGTAATGCTCAGTCAATTCAAACAATAGCCTGGGGTACTGTTAAGGATGGTGTTTTTACATTAAAACAAAACAAAACGAAGTTGGTAGATGCTAAGGATTTTTTTAATAAAGCACTTGCGAAACTTAATAGTAAGAAATAGGATATGCGGTTTAGGGGTTGAGTAGGGGTGAAGGTCCTCCCGAGTGTCGAAACACACACATCAATGGCTCTACCTCCAATCCTCGTCTTGGTCAGAACAACATGTCGAAGAGGCAAAATCTCTTGTTCTAGACTGTATTTAGGAAAAATTAGTTTTCACGCTACTCAGTGTGTTTTCAATATCCATCGTCATACCATCATCAAAACAAAAAGAACAAGGTATGGATCTGGTTGGCGATGGAACGTACTGGGTTAGGTTGTGGGGGATTGGAGTGAGAAAAGCGCCTACACTGACCTGAGTAGAAATGACCTAAAGTGGAAGCGCAAAAAGAGGCGGGAATCAGACCTGGCTTACTCCTCACTTGACGAAAGCCCAGCAGCCAGGCTTTAACTCTGCCAGATTCTTATTCTTTGGGCACACATTCTAAAGCCTCACGCGTTTAGCCCAAGACTACAACCACTCAATCCATTTGAACTCTGGTGCATAAGGTGACCTACAGCAGATTTCATAATTATTAGGAATTAGTAAAGGACATAAAATGCATTTTATGTCCTTCTGTATTTCAGGAGTCACAGTTTCTACGCATTTTTGAATGATATTTTCTATATTAGACTTCTTTCAAAACTGAGTAAGATATCAAGTAGAATGAAATATAAATAGGAGAAAATGCTGTCTGAAGATAAGTTTTGAAGACTTATCGGTATAAAAAGAACCATATTGTCTTTGGCTAAGCGGCACCGTCTTGGACAGAGTAGCACCACAGAAGGGGCCAGTTCGCTGATACAATGATAGAGATCCTATCAACAGAAATGAGTGCAAAAAAGGTAAAAGGAGGCTGTAAAAACAAACTGAGTATTGAAGATCAGCTGTTGATGGCATTCGAATACACAAGAGAATACAGAACGTATTTTCATGTAAGTTAGAGTTATGGGGTGAGTAAAAGCAGTGCCTACAAAACAATCAAATGGATAGAAGATACATTGATTCAGGGTAAAGAATTTGCATTACCCGGAAGAATGGGGTATGAAACAATTATTGTGGATACAACGGAAACAATAATAGAAATGCTTAAAAAACAAAAGAGATATTATTCTGGAAAAAGAAACACATAATAAAGACAGAAATCATAATTGACAAGAGTATAAAAAGGATAATATGTACGCAATTTTCGAAGGGAAGAGAACATGATTTCGAGATATTTAAGAAATCGAGAACAAAAATAAATCCAAGAATAGAAGTGAGGGCAGATAAAGGGTATCAAAGAATACATATGTTTCATAATAATTCAAGGCTACTGAAAAAGAGAAAGGGTTTGAATAGAGAAAAAGAGAGGGAGAATCAATGTTTGTCAAGCGAAGGGATGGCAATTGAGCATGGCATTGGGAGGTTAAAGCGATTTAAGATTATAAGTTGTAGATACAGAAACAGAAGAAAAAGATTTGGGTTAAGGTTTAATTTGGCGGACAGGCCCCTTCTCGGGCCAGCTCGAAGCCCCGTTGGTGCAAGATTCGACGCATCTGTGTAGAGTGGAATTTCACGTTTTGTGTGAGATGACCAAAATGTTTGGCTCCCCGCTGCAGGTCCTGTTCAAAGTGTTGCAGATCAAAGGTTCTGCTGACTGCCAGGTCGCGGGGAATTTGGCCTTGGACGTTTGAACGCGGTGGACGGCTTCCATGTGGTCTTCTTCGAGTTTTTTGCGGGTGAGTTTTTGAGGCCCCCACTGGATGTCATCAGTTTAATACATTTCCGCTGAGGTCAGTAATTTTGGGTGACTTCAACACAAAGCCATTGAAGTCGCGGCGAAAAAGGCTCAACATAAGGTTATCCATGAAGTATCTTTTGGCACTCGACCAAGGCACCACTTCTTCCAGAGCACTCCTCTTTAACCAATTTGGAGAAGTTATTGGAAAATCGCAGATCGGAACGCAAAGCCTCTTTCCCAAAATGGGCTGGGTGGAGCAAGATCCCGAAGACATTTGGAGAACGCAACTCGAGAGCCTGCAAACTGTTGTTTTGGAGTCCCGTGTTGACCTGGGCGATATCGAAGGCCTTGGGATTGCGAACCAAAGAGAGACGACGGTCGTTTGGGAGCGCAAAACAGGAAAACCCATATACAATGCCATCGTTTGGCAAGACCGGCGCACGGCAACCCTGTGCGAGCAGCTCAAGGCGAAGGGTTTGGAGACCACTTTGCAGGCCAAAACCGGCCTGTGTCTCGACCCGTATTTTTCGGCAACCAAGATAAACTGGATCTTGGAGAATGTGACACACGCAAAACAACTCGCTGAAGCGGGCGATCTGCTGTTTGGAACAATCGATACGTGGCTGCTTTGGAAGCTGACGGAGGGTGCCGTTCATGCGACCGATCCCACCAATGCGTCCCGCACACTCCTTTTTGACATCCACACACAAACATGGGACGAAACGCTCCTGAACATATTCGAGATTCCCAAAACAATGTTGCCCGAAGTCCGGCCCTCTTCATCGGTCTATGGATACACCTCAGAGGCCATTTTGGGCAGGCGCGTTCCAATCGCTGGAATGGCGGGAGACCAACAGGCAGCCGCATTTGGTCAAAACTGCGTGCATCCAGGAATGGCCAAAAACACCTATGGAACAGGATGTTTCGCACTTCTGCATACCGGGACAAACGCGGTTGCCTCGAAGCACCGGTTGCTCACAACGCTGGGTTGTACCGTGGATGGCCGGGCGTCGTACCACCTGGAAGGCAGCATGTTCACAGCGGGGGCTTCCATTGAGTGGCTGCGGGACGGCCTGAAATTGGTCTCGTCCGCAAACGAAGTCGAAAAATTGGCCAACAGCGTTCCAGACGCAGGGGGTGTGTACTTGGTTCCAGGATTCACAGGACTTGGCGCACCCTACTGGGATCCCCTTGCCCGAGGCGCCCTGATGGGACTTGGACGCGAAACCCGACCTGGACACATTGCGCGTGCGACCCTCGAAGCAATGGCCTATCAGGTGTACGATGTCTTTCAAGCGATGAAAGCAGATACACAAATGCCTCTGACCGAGCTTCGCGTCGACGGTGGGGTCAGCAAAAGCGACACGTTGATGCAGTTTCAAGCCGACTTGCTCGGCATTCCGATTGTGCGACCCCGGATGACAGAGGTGACCGCAGTGGGCGCAGTTCGTTTGGCGGGTCTGGCCCTCGGTGTTTGGAACGCCACGGATGAAGCACAGCCCATAGACCGAATTTTTGAACCGAAAATGGACGAAAGCGAGCGCCAGCCCTTGCTTTTAGGCTGGCAAAAAGCCATCCAGCGCTCCATGAACTGGCTCGAGGAAGGACAACCATGAAACGCGAAAACCAACTCAGCGAAATTCGAGAAACCCACATATGGGATGTGGTGATCATTGGTGGAGGTGCCACGGGTCTGGGTGCTGCTGTAGACGCCATTTCCCGTGGACTTCGGGTGTTGCTCCTCGAGGCGCAGGATTTTGCAAAAGGGACTTCCAGTCGGTCCACAAAACTCGTGCACGGAGGTGTGCGGTATTTGGCGCAAGGCAACATCGGTTTGGTGCGCAGCGCTCTGCATGAGCGTGGGCTTTTGCGACAAAATGCGCCCCATTTGGTGCGTGACTTGGGGTTTGTGATCCCCGCATTTGACTGGTGGTCGGGTCCTTACTACGGTGTGGGCCTCAAGCTGTACGACATCTTGGCCGGACGGTTGGGCCTCGGATCGACGCAACTGCTCAGTTCAGAGAGCGTTTCACAGCACATTCCCACACTGAAAACAGAGGGCCTTCGGGGCGGGGTCCTCTACTTTGACGGACAGTTTGACGATGCGCGACTGGCCATCACACTGCTGCGGACATTTTTGGATATGGGCGGCTGTGCCCTCAATTATTTTCCCGTAACGGGATTGGTGAAGGTGGGTGGTCGAACCGCAGGGGTTTACGCGCAAGACACCGATCGACAAGAGACCTTTGAAATTCGGGCCAAATGCGTGATCAACGCAACCGGCATTTTTGCCGACTCAGTGCGAAACATGGACCAACCCGAAGAGCCGATGCTCTCCCCCAGCCAGGGCGTTCATTTGGTGTTGCCCAAACGCTTTCACCCAGGCAACAGTGCCTTGATGGTTCCCAAAACAGACGACGGCAGGGTTTTGTTCGCTGTCCCATGGCACGACGTTGTCATTTTGGGTACGACGGACACAGCCGTTGACGCGATTTCCTACGAGCCGCGGCCCCTCGAGCAAGAGATTGAATTTCTGCTCAAACACGCCCGAGATTACCTGTCGGTTGCGCCAGACCTTTCAGATGCCCTGAGTTGGTATGTGGGATTGCGCCCGCTGGTCAAAGGCAGTGGTTCAACCGCAGCGTTATCGAGAGATCACGTGATTCAGACGTCAAAATCCGGTCTTCTCACCATTGTGGGTGGCAAATGGACAACGTACCGCAAAATGGGTCAAGAGGTCATCAATCAAGCCCTTGGCATTGCGGAAATCCCCTTCATCGAAAGCCATACCGAAAACCTGCACCTGCACGGATACCAGGAGTCCACAGATTCAAACCTGAGCGTGTACGGAAGTGACGCCACAGCACTCCTGGAATTGGAAGGGAGCACACAGCCCATCCATCCACAACTGCCATATCTGGAAGCAGAAGTCCGCTGGGCTGTGCGTTTTGAGATGGCCCAAACCGTTGAAGATGTCCTGTCGAGGCGGACACGGGCACTCGTGCAAAATGCGAAAGCCAGTATCGAAGCGGCGCCGCGTGTGGCACAAATTATGGCCGAGGAACTTGGAAAAGACGAGGCTTGGCAAAAACAGCAACTGGAAATGTACGAGAAAGTGGCAAGCCACAACATTCCCGGCTAAGAAACCATCCACACTTTGGCAAGCTGCTCCAACTGTTCCAGCAAACTTCGAACAGTCACTTCGGTGTCGGCGTCTTCTGTGACGCGAAGCAGGGTTTGTATTTCTTCCAGGGCGCACTCGAGGTCAAAAACATCCGAAGCCGTCACCATTGACGGCTCCATTCCCATGCTCAATTCCTGAGCGGTGATTTGGTCTCGAACCAAAACGCGCTTTAGTGGAATATTCTCGGTCAGGTAGCGGGTCCACAGGCGTTCCAGGATTTTTTTCGCCGAAGGCTGACCGACATGGTATCTCACGCGGTTTTCAGGGAGCAACTCCAAGACATAGCCCAGCAGTTCAGGGTGGTAACAGAGCGCATGGTCGATGTTGTACGCTTTGCTGTCCGCATAGTTGAGGGGATGTCGGGTGGTCAGCTGTTCCGGTGTGTGGCCGTGAACATACCGACTGCCGCCAAAGGTCTCCAGCTGGGCCCGGACACCCATGACCGCCGTCAGAGGGAAACGCGAATCTCGGTCCAAATCAAACCGACCATCGGCCGGCCAATCCCGAACCGTCAGTTTGGAAAAGGCTTCCATCCCGCCTTGGGCTGTTTTCATCAGGCTTTGAAACCACGTATTGACATCCGAAATATCCGCCCCAAAGCTGGAGTAATCGATGTTGCCATGACCGAATAAGGTGTCGTCTTCCAAATGGAGAACGGGCAGTTGGGCGTACCATTCGAGGAGCGATGGATTTTCTTTGAGGGCTGCGACTTCTCGAGCGTATCCACCATTTTTGAGGTGGTTTTCACGGATTTCCCAGTACGGTGTTCGGTCCATCAGATCCTTGAACGAACCATCTCGACCGCGGGCATGGGCGATCATGATGGCGTCGTGGTTGCCCAACAACGCGACGACACGCCCGCCCTCTTTTTGAGCCTGCTCCTGCAGAAGACGCAGCATTTCCAGGGTTTCAATCCCTTGGCGACCGCGGTCCACATAGTCACCCACGCACACCAGCCGGGCATTTTTACCGATCCACCGATTGGATTCATCGATCAATCGAATTTGGCGCAAAAGGGCAAGGGCCTTGTCCAACTCTCCATGAATGTCGCCCAGGGCGTAGAGTGGGACAGGGTCAAAATGAAGTTCCGATTGTTCCTGGCGCTCTTTTGAAATACAAACACCTTCTTCTGGAACCGATCTTTTCGCAGCAGGCTTCTCCGCCGCAAGACACCTTCAGTATACGGGGTTTCTCTCAAAAGGGAGCCCTGAAAAGTCGCCTTTGTGATTTTCTAGGGTATTAAAAAAACATTTTCTTTACATAAATCGTAATGTGATGTACTCTGTGATGGAGAACACATAAGGGCGAGGGAGCCCTGGGGGGCAACATGGCACTCGATCAAATGTTTGTAGATACAGTCACTTATCGTCCTGGGAGCGTCGTTCTGTATCCTGGAAAAAGCGAATCACTCTTCCGCTTGCAAAGTGGTTTGGTGCGGATTCACACGATGGACGATGAGGGAAACGGTTTGACGCTTCGGTATGTCAAGCCTGGGGAATTTTTCGGAGAGGAAGCGCTCTCTGAGCTACCGCGCAATTACTTTGCAGAGGCCGTCACAGAAAGCACGGTTGATATCATTGACCCAAAGCAATTGACCCCTGCGGCGAATCTGGAACTCACCACACACCTCATTCGGATTTTGAGCAGGGCCTACGAGTCAATTTACCGTCTGGTGGGCAAGCGACTCAAGAGTCGGATTGCGAGTGAGCTGTTGGAATTGGGGCAAACGGCACTTGCGACACAGGCGAGCGATGGAACGACGATGATCTATGCGACACACGACGAATTGGCCGCAGCGGTCGGGTCGGTTCGCGAAACGGTCACCAAAGTGGTCGGGGATCTGGCGCGTGAAGGCGTCATCAGTGCGGGCTACGGAAAAATCATTCTCAAGGATCCCGTCAGCCTCCGTTCCATTGCCCAAAATTAGCCTTCGATGTTCTGATTCATCTCGGTTGCGGGAACGGCCTCTTTGCAGCGTCCGACTTCCTTTGCAGGAACACCTGCGACCGTTGTGCACGGCGCAACAGAATGAAGCACCACACTTCCGGCACCGACCTTTGCGTTGGTGCCAATTTCAATGTTGCCCAGAATTTTGGCGCCTGAGCCGATCAGAACGCCAGATCTCACTTTGGGATGCCGGTCGAAGTGCTCTTTTCCGGTGCCGCCCAACGTCACCTCATGCAACATCGACACATTGTCTTCGATCACAGCGGTCTCACCAATGACAACACCCGTCGCGTGATCAAGAAGAATGCCACAACCAATTTGCGCTGCAGGATGGATATCCACGCCGAAGGCCCTGGACATTTGACTTTGCAAGAACAGCGCAAAGAAAGAATCGCCCAATTGCCAAAAATGATGTGCAGCTCGGTAGGTCTGGAGGGCATGAAATCCCTTGAAAAACAAGTAAGGTGCCAAGAGACCCGATGCTGCAGGATCTCTGTTTTGTATCGCGAGCAAGTCCTGAACAATGGCATCGGAAATGCCCTTTTGATCGAAGCAAGCCTTGAGCATGGACGCCATGTCTGAGGCGGAGATCTCGAGGCCGGACATCTTCTCGGAGAGCATAACGCTCAAGCTGTCGGCCAAATCGGAGCGATCGAGGACCGACCTTTTCAGCCACAAAGCGAGGGGTCCCGTCAGGTTTTTTTCTGCCTCAGACCGCAGTTGCTGCCAAATCATGAAGATTGGGCACTCCGCACCTGATGCTGGATTCGGCCGAGAATGGCTGACATACCACGAAGGCGCATGGGTGTGATGAGTTCGGACAGGCCCATATCAATGTAAAAATCCTGTGACACAGATAAAACTTCATCTATCGTTGCATGGTTAAGTCCCTCGATGAGAATACCGGCAAATCCACGAACGGTCGGTGCCTCTTCTGGCGCTTCAAAATAGAGGTGGACCTTTCCGTCGTTCAATTCGACCATTACAAAAAACGGACTCTGGCACTCATGTACCTGCTCCATCTGTTCCGGATGACTGGCATACCGTTCCGGCAGAGGCGGAACTTTCTTCGCAAATTCCATCAAGGCCTG
The DNA here is from genome assembly GCA_046327935.1 of Deinococcaceae bacterium. Lineage (GTDB taxonomy): Bacteria > Deinococcota > Deinococci > Deinococcales > Deinococcaceae > JACMOA01. The sequence goes on along the minus strand of JAXLXL010000003.1, from coordinate 259,355 downwards.
AAGTCGCAAAGATTTTGGGCTTCCAGAGAACGCGTTTACGATTTTTTGCAATCTATCGGGCAATTGAGACTTCATAATGCCTATTCTAACCACGGAACTGTCACTTGGAAAAATCGAGGCGCAAGGTGTTGAACAAGACGGTCAGTTTCCGGGTATCTTGTTCAGCGAACGTGCTTCCCATTCCATTGGCAAGTGTATATTCGAAGGAAAGTGTGTTGTCACCAGGAATGGCTGGAAGGACAAAATCTTTGGTGATGTTCGTGCCAGCCGTAAGAGCTGAAATGTCCAAAAGCGTTGTTCCATTCAGTTTGACGCGCACATGCTGTCCTTCGATTGGATTGTAAAAAGCGAGTTGAACCTTGGGCTTGAGCGTCCCGCCGTTCCAAAAATGAATGGACATCTCGGGTCCTTCAGACCAACGCATGGTCCCGTTTTCCACACCACTGAAATTGAACGTTTCAAGGCCAGCGTATCGATCCACACGGACTAAATCAACGGAACCTTGAGGTTGTAAAGCATCGCTGACCTCACTTGGAATTTTGCATATTTTGGCAGAAGACAGCGTGACGGAAGTCTGTGGGTTCTTGGGTTTGATTTCGATTCGGGTGGTTCCCAGAGGAAGCGCCTCGTTGAAATACTGGGTTTCACCCTCTGATGGCACAACTTCATCCCGCGTGACCGTTCCATTTGGCGTGGAAAGGGACAACACCCATTCGCGCCCGGACTGGGTTTGCACAGACGCGCTCAGGTAATCACCCCACTGGGTGGCTGGGAGGTCTAGGGTGGGACCGCTTCCGAGAACCGGTTTATCGCAAGACCCCAAAATCAGAGGGGCTATGGTCCAGAGCCAATTTTTGGGCAACTGTCCTTGATCAACATCCAATAAAAATGCCTCCCACAATTGCCAAACAAGGGCTTTGGGCGGAGATTCTTGGTAGGTTGAACTGCGCAGGTAGTCTTCCAGCGGAAGCCAAGGTCCGCGTCCCACTTGCGCGGCATTGAGCACGTTGAATTGTGTTTCCGCGGCAATGCCAGAGTCGAAAGGCCACAGACGTCCACCTTTGCTGGCACTCGAGCCGACCAAGGCAATCGGAAAGGCTTCGTCCCCGAGAAGCGACGGATCGGATTTGACTTCGTCGTAGGGAATGAACGCCTCGGGCACAAAACTTGATCTGAGAGCCTCAGGTACACGCTTGATCAGGCTCGATTCGAGATAAACCTCCTCAGGTTGAGCTGCCAACTGGATTTGAGCATGTGCCTCGTCGTTCAGTTGGGGCAGTTCCCTCAGGGCGTTTCCAATCACTTGTGCGGCAATGAGCGCACCACGGGAGGACCAATGGTGGTCCAGTTTCTGATAAACGGGATACTTGCGTTCAATCGGATCCTGTTGCCCCTTTTGAAATGCAGTGAGCAAATCAGGAACATTCACGCCATTGGATGTCAAAGATTGAAGTGCATTGACGTAACGATTCTTGACAACATCTGGAAGCGGCATTTCAGGTGGAAGGCTCGATTCGTAAAGATGGATTTTGGCAGGTATGAGCGCCAAGACAAGGGGAATGTTCCGCTTTGCAAAGAGTTTTGAAATAACTTCGATGGTGATCCGCTTGGTTTCTGAATCTTGAGGCGTTTCCAAAGTGTAATTGCCGAACTCTGCAATGTGAAACAACCAGCCTTGTTTTCCAATCACGACGCCACTGTCCTGGGCTTGCTCAAATGGCGTTCTCGCTTGGGAAAATAGGAGTGCAATACAAAGAGAAATCCACATACGTTACCTCAGGGTTGCGTTGAATTTTGTGTCCAGACGGCTTGGCTCGGCGAAAAAACCACAAGGCTGTAGGCCGTGTTGGCCACCAATTGGGTTTGGGGCGTTGTGGATTTCCGAACATTGTTCTCAAAAACACCCAAGCTGGCCTTGACAGGATTGACCGAGAGCATCTGGTAACTGTTTGGCGCGAGGGAATCGATGAGTGTTGTTTTGCCATCCGAAGTTTTGATTTGAAGCCCAGAGCCTGACAAGTTGTACACATGAATACGGCTTTTGGTCAGTTTTCCACTGTACTGATCGGAAAAAGTTTTCACGGAAAGACCTTCCGAGACGACAAGACTGTAAAAACGACCCGCCTCAACATTGAGGGTATGATCAACCGTTTTGCCTTTTTGTGAAAATTGAATGCGCTGGGTTCCTTTGGTCACAACACGATATGGACCCACATCCGAGAAGGCCATTTCAAACGCTCGATTTCCCATGCGAACAGAAAGTGGGATGGATTGGGCATCTAGGATACGAATAAAAGCGGCGTCTGCAGGAGGTTGGGCTGCATAAAGGGCCGTGGGTTCAGCGGACACAACACCAGACAACGAGACAATAAACAACATTTTTTTCATGAGTGACTTCCTTCAGGTAAATACAAAAACCGCTCTGAGAACTCCCAGATGAGGACTTTGGGTGCTTCGTGATCACTGGAGAGAAACTGTTTCAGGCTTCCATCAAATGCACTTCCCTCTTTGGCCAAATTGATGACATCGCTGCGTGCAAACTGCTTGAGGTATCCACCGAAATTTCCGCGGAGTGAGTAACTGCTGCCCACCAAAACCACAGCGGGGGTTTCATCGTCCAGGAGACCCATATTCGCTTGACCCAATGCCACTGTTTCGGATTTGGCCTCCCAATCTCCCTGTGGGCGCCAGACAGCAGGGGCATCCTCGAGGCCCATCAGCCGAATGAGGTCACCGATGCGCTCTGTGGGCATGGCGGCCGGTCGGGTTTCAAACGTTTGGACCGGCAAATCCGGCCAATTTTTCCGCAAGAGCCGTGCGAGAGATTGTCCTGCCAGTTTGGCCCCGCGTTCGTTCCAGTGGGTATCGGTTTTGTAATACAACAGGCCGGTGTGTTTGGCTTTTGTGAATGTGTCCAGAAGGTTGAGACTGAGGATATTGCGCTTCTTGAGCTCATCTTGCAGTGTCAAATAGCCGAAATCCAGTGGTTCGGTTTGGACATTCCACGGCAGAAATTCTGGATAGATCCGGTACTTGGCTGGAACGACCACGACAACCAACGCTGTGCCTTCTTTTTGGAGTTGATCACGCATATGCACAATTCGCTTGAGATGTGTTTCAAAATTTCGTTTGCGATCGGGCGAATTGAGCTCCAGTGTCAAGTAGATCCATCCGTCGCGTCCCAATCGAACTTGGTCGTCATGTCCGCCAATTGCCTTGTAACGCAATCCTTGGGTGGCCACAATGCCCAGCTTGTGGAAGGGAAGGTTGTCGGCCAGCCGTGTCTTGAATTCTGATAGGTTTGGGTGTTCTTCAATCGTCGGGCGAAGTGCCACAATTGCAGAGACAAAACCGGCACACAGCAGGCTACAAAAGCAAAATATCAACGGACGCACGATCACCTCAGAACCTAAAATAGAGAAACGGTGTAAATGCCTGAACGCCAATCATACCAAGTGACACGACAAACAAAAGAACGAGTAGGCCTCTGCTCAACGTGTGGACACCCACGGGTATGGCTTGCGCGTAACGGTTCCACAAGGGCGCGATGCCGATCATTGCGGCAGATACGCACAGCACCACAATGCGCTCCGGCGTGAGGGTCAGAGACACAGAAGGGCTCAGAGACGACCATCCGTAACGACCCACACTTCCCCAAAACATTTGCAGGGCGTCCGAGACGGTGTCGGAGCGAAAAAAAAGACGTCCCAACATCACCAAAATCATCATTTTAGGCAAGGCGTACAGTATTGGAGGCGGTGGGCGCTTGAAGGTCTCGTTGAGGTACCGCTCGAGCATCAGAAAAAATCCGTTCCACATTCCCCAGAGCACGAAAGTCCAATTGGCACCGTGCCACAAGCCACCAAGGGTCATTGTGAGAAACAGGTTGATGTAGGTTCGGGTGTTGCCTTTGCGGTTCCCTCCGAGTGGAATGTAAAGGTAATTTTTGAGAAATCCAGATAGGCTCAAATGCCAGCGTTGCCAAAATTGGGTGATGCTCTGGGCCATGTACGGATGATTGAAATTTTCCGGATAGGTGTACCCCAGCATTCTTCCAAGGCCGATGGCCATGTCGCTGTAGCCACTGAAATCGAAATACAGTTGAAGCGAATAGGCCACCATGCCCAGCCAGACATCGGGTGCGGTTGGGTGAGCTGTGGCAAAACTGGCCTGCACCAAAGGCGAGAGCGGATCGGCCAACAAAATTTTTTTCTGCATGCCCACCATGAAGCGGATCACGCCCATTTCAAAGTTCGCCCAACTCGGCGCTGGAGATCGAAACATGGCTCCGTGTTGCTTGAAACGCATGATTGGACCGTTTAGGATATGAGAAAAAGCAGAGAGGTAGGTGGAAAAGACGAAGAAATCGGTCTCGCAGCGGGCTTCTTTTCGGTAGATGTCGACCATATAAGAGATCGAGTTGAACACAAAAAAGCTCAATCCAATGGGCAACAGCAGGTTCAGCGTTCCGATTTCGGACAGGTGGAATGCCCTCAGTAATGCATTCAGACTTTCTATACCAAAATTGGCGTATTTGAAGTACGCCAGCAGGAAGAGGTTGATTCCCACACCCAAAAAGAGGATGGTCCGCTGTCTTCGGTGTGCCAAAAGACGACCCGTGAGATAGGCAACGCCAGTAACCGCTAATAAAACCGAGAGAATGAAAGGGTTCCATGCAGCATAAAAGAGCCACGAAAACAGTGCAATACATGTGGCCCGATACCGTTTTGGCAGGAGATAATATATAGACAATACGACTGGAAGAAAGAAAAAGAGGAATACATAAGATGTAAATGGCATGAATGGATCCTTCCTATCCAGGGTATCGGTGTTGTTCCAAAGAACAATACCACACAAGGTAGAACCCTACAATCTCATTCATTTTTTAGAGTCTATCGGACAATGGGTGCCTTCGAATACTTCATGAAAAAAATGTCCAGAAATAACCACCGACATGAATCCGTCCAACTTTTTCCGCCGCCTTGAGCGCACGTGTATTCTCAGGATGGATTGTTCCATAAATAATATCTTTTCGATAACCGCATCCGCACGCACTGCGGACGAAATCTTCTGAAAACAGACTTGCATGCATCGATTGCACGCTCAAAACTGGCTTCATCCGCAAATTGACGCGATGTTGCAAACACATCAACAAAGGGTCGTTCCCGATTGAGATTGCGAAAGCGTATACCCGCCAAGAGCTGCCAATCACCCAGATCCAAGATTTGCGGACAATACTCGCGTGGTTGCATGCCTGGGATTGGACAAAATTCTTGAAAAGCAGCGCCAAACCCGTGATCGTCTACCCGCGCCAACTCAACATCAAGTTCACGCCCGATGGCCGAACGCAAGATTGAGACATCGAACCACACGCGAAGCACTGGATGAAACCCTTCAATCGCAGCGTCAATAAATTGCTGGCGTATGCTATTGCTTGGGTTGTTTATGCGACACACATTAAACCTCTTTTCGAGCTCAACCTCGTACTCCATAAGGCTTCAGAAATTCTAAGAGCCTGAAAGTCAATTGAACAAAAATGTAAACCAACAAGATGACAAAAAAATGTTTCAGTGGATCCACACGCGATTTTTGATCCCTAGAATATCGAAATCTCTCCATCCATCACGTATTTTTGTGCTGAAAATACCTTCAGATCTGAGTTTTCATTGACTGCAGATTCAAAAATGAAATGTCCTGAAAACGAAGGTACTTTCTGTACGTACCGATTTAACAATGGCTCATCGACTGTTCAATTTGCGTAGAGAGCACGCATCTCATCGCTTTGAGTGCTTCACATTCGGTTTCGAAAGATCACTTTTACAATGTTTCACTAAATGAAAACGACGTCTGAGCATCAAATTTAAACTTACCATCGGTCCACAAATCGATAAATTCCCTGGCAAGATGGGGATCAAGCTGACGACCCATCTGAAACTCAATCTCTCCAATGGCTTCAGTTGGTGTCAACGTGGTTTTGTAAGGACGCTCGTGAATGAGTGCATCAAAGAGATCAATGATGGAAAAAATCCTCGCGAGATATGGAATTTCTTCACCCATCAGACCATCTGGATAACCGCCGCCGTCAAAACGCTCGTGGTGGTACTTGACCACTTCCAGGGTTTCACCCGAGACGAACCCCAGTTTGCTGAGCAACTCGTGCCCAATGAGCGTGTGCTTTTCCATGGTTTCCCGCTCTTCATAGGACAAGAGATCGGGCTTGAGAAGGATTTGATCGGCAATGACCATTTTGCCAATGTCATGCAAGTACGCGCCCGCACGAAGAGAAGCCCGTTCCTGTAGGCTCAGCCCCAAATGCTGACCGAAAATTTCGGACATTTGAACCACACGCGCGGTGTGCCCCGGGGTTTCGTAATCTCTGTATTCCAACGCCAAACCCAAGGTCATGTGTGCGGCTTCGTGAAGGCGTTCGAGTTCACGAAGTTGGGTAACTTGTCCCAGATGTGCTCCGAAAAGGCGAATCAGAGAGACAGCGAGGGACCGCTCACTGGCGACAAATTCCCGCTTAATGTCTCGGGCCAAGACAACTGTTCCAAGATTTTTATGACCCGCACTTTCCAAGGAGAGGGCCATCAGTTGCCAATCCCTCGCGGGAGGAACGTGATCGCCGAGGTGTCGGATCAACTGCTCCACTTGGGTTTGTCTGGGGTTTCTCGTCAGTTGACCTATGTATTTTCCCTCAAACGCGGAAAATCCCCCACGCCCCAAGACAATGGCAACGCCTTCGCCTTGAAAGCGCATGAAGGCCAAATGGGGCGCCAAATCCAAAACACGGATTGCATCCAAGCCAGCTTCCATAACACTTTGCGCATCTTGTGCCTCATCCAGGCGGAGTGTGCCCAACTCCAAGGCCCGCAGCGCTTTGCGCTGTGAGGTGATGTCTTTGAGTTCGCGGGAACGCATCCATGCAACGTATCCCAACGTAAAAATACCAATGGATATCCCCCAAAAAATACCCATGGGATCGGAACCTGTCGGGGAGAAAATGCGCAATAAAATTGTATGTAACAACATACTTGCACTCCCCACACCGATCCCAGACCATGGAGTTTTCCAAACCCATGGCAAGAAAAGTAAGCCTGTAACGACAAGGCCAACCGGTGGAAGCTTGAACACGTAAAAAAGTACAATCCACACAATGGCCAAGACGCCTGAAAGAATTTGATGTGACATGATCACCTCCCCTCTTGCTGTGCTTGTTCAGCCTGAACAAGCGACTGAATAACAGCGTGAATATCTGCTGGGACAAAGTTTTTGGGCTTGAGGCGTTTTCCATCGGGGCGAATGTCTCCTGTGATTTTTCGCATGTTGGCCCGGTGAATTTCCGCAAAAACCTGTTGTGGATCGATCCCCAAGGCCGCGAACGTTCCGTAGGTCACATACAGCAAATCGGCCAATTCGTGGGCCAAGCGATAGAGTTGATCGGGTATGGAGCCGGGGGTTTCCAGTTGGCTTTCCAGGCGTTCGATCTCCACACACACCTCTGCGAATTCCTCTTGGAGGAGGCGCTTTCTGAGTTGCAATGTGCCTTGCGCGGGAAGGGTTGGCTGTTGCGCGACAGGCTGTCCAAAGGCTTCGTGGAACTCAATCAGGCACTCAAATGGCGTTTTTGATATTTCATTCATGGTTTTGTTTTTCGTGTCCGCCGTTTCTTTTTGGTCTGCATGTATTCTGTGCCTGTCTGAGATTCCATTAGGGAGACCTCTATGAGATCCCGACCGATGGGTTGAATGAGTCGAACGATGCGGTTGGGTGATTCGGTTTCGATGTGAACTGTGACACGGCCAGGTCTCAGGGAATAGCTGCGGATCCCCGTTTCCAACGGCCCTGTCCAGGGAAGCACGTGAACATGGGCACCCACCATGGGCACGCACATGTATTCGAAACCTTCAGGCAAAAACCTCAACGATTGTAGGAGTGAAATGGGATCATGAAAACCTTGAACCATCGGCACGGAGGCCTCGTCTCTTCCCTGCCGGACGATGACCAGCCCTTGCTTGCGGTCGAAGACCGTTTCAAAGTGACCCTTTCCCAAAGCTTCGCCTTCTGTGGTTTCGGTGTAGTGTGCACTCACGCGACTCTGCGGATGCATTTTCGAGACCTGGATTTTGAGGCCGCCTCCCAGGAAACCTTTGTTAAAGTTCGTTTGAACGCGGGTCACCCAGTGGCGCGGCTCTGGGGTCACTTGCCACCACTGCTCGCCAAGGATTCGACCGCCCATTTTGATGGAATACTTTAACGTTTCTATCTGCATGGAATCTCACTTGAAGTTGGGACGCATGGACCCATCTCAACCATTCTACTGCGTTTTTTTGCTACGATAAAACATCTGTGGGTTTCATGGAGCACCCGAACACCTCTTTCAACAGATTAATGGTCCAATTGTGGCGCTGCCTGGGTCTGGCACTTCCTTTTGCCATCGGGTTGCTTCCAAGTCTGGGCATCCCAAACATCAAACCGCTTTTGGTATCTTCTGGGCAGCACTTTGGCGTCGACGGGGTTTCGACACAGTGGCCTGTGACGGTGATTTCTGCGTCCGGCACGAATCAACAAACCTTTGCAGACCCACCCACCTTCGAAACGTCCGACACACCCCACGTTCCCATCTTTCCTGAGGAAAACCTCCGCGCACACGCCGAAACGGGCCATTTGATGGATCGGCTCTTTGAAAAGCGAAAGCTTGAAGGCGGCTAACGTTCAGGGGCTCTTTATAAGAACGTCTGAAAAATACTTCAAGGGGGACGCTGACTGTACAGCGACATATGACACTATCCAATCCAAACGGAAAACCACGTCGGCCAGAGTATCGGCGTGCAAAGCAGAACAAAAAGAAAAACATGTGGGCCACGCTGATGATTTTGGCAGCATTTCTCGGCTCACTTCTGGCCATCTGGCGCCCTTGGGAACACAAGGGCAATCTGTGGCAGTTCTACAACGAAAAAGGTTACAAATTTATCAAATTGGGACTCGACCTCCAAGGGGGTCTCCGGGTCGCCATGCAAGTGGACAAGGCCAACCCAACCAAAGATGACCTGGACAAAGTCAAAACCATCTTGGAAAATCGGGTCAACGGTCTTGGGGTCGCTGAACCGAACATCCAAACCCAGGGAAAAGATCGGATTGTGGTCGAACTTCCAGGTCTCAGCCAAGAAGAGCAAGACCGCGCACTCAATTTGATCGGAACCCAAGCGGTTTTGGAGTTTCGCATTGTCAAAGATGAAGCGGCAAACAAATCGGAAAAAGACTTGGATCTGGAAAAAGATCTGGGGCCTGTGTTGGCCACAGGGGATGTCATCTCCAGTGCACAACCTGCAACGGACAATGGCAGCCGTTGGCTTGTGTCCTTCCAAACAACGGCCAAGGGTGCGGATACATTCGGCAAACTGACCGCCGCCAATGTGGGCAAGCGGATGGCCATCGTCTTGGATAAATCCATAAAAAGTGCACCAACCATCAATTCTGCGCTTTACAACGGCGGACAAATCACCGGCAACTTTGACGCCAAGTCTGCCACAGACCTTGCGCTGGTGCTCAAATCGGGCTCTCTGCCTGTTCCCATCAAACCGGCGGAAATTCGCTCCATTGGACCGACACTCGGTGCCGACGCCATTCGGAGTGGAACGATCGCGGCTGTCTCTGGCATTGCACTTGTGTTCGTCTTGGGTTTCATTTATTACGGCTTTTGGTTTGGGCTTGTGATTGCCCTGGGATTGCTCTTTTCCGGATTGATCATTGTCGGTATTTTGGGTGGACTCGGCTCTACGCTCACCCTTCCCGGGATTGCGGGATTGGTTCTCACCATCGGTGCCGCCGTCGACGGAAACGTGATCAGCTTCGAGAGAATCAAAGAAGAGCTGCGCTTTGGAAAAGGCATCAAAAACAGTATTGGTGCGGGTTTCCAACATTCATTGGTCACCATCATGGACGTCAACCTTTCGCACATGCTGGCCGCGTTTGCGCTCTACAACTATGCGGATGGACCGGTCAAAGGGTTTGCGGTGACCTTGATGGTCGGCGTGGTCGCCTCGGTGTTTTCCAACCTTGTGTTTTCCAAATGGTGCCTGGAAGGTTTTGCGGCGCGCTTCAGTTTTGGGGCACCCCAGTGGTTCCACACGCCCAATATCGATTTCATCAAGCCCAGTTACATCATCACGACACTTTCCATCGGTTTGGCCATTGCCGGAGGTGTGATGATCGGCATCAAAGGACCGAATTACGGTGTCGATTTTACGACTGGAACGTCGATCACCTTAAAATCGACCGATTCTGCAACGGTTGAAGACATGCGCTCAGCGGTCGACAACGCGAAAATCCAAGGGCTTGTGGGCAAAGATGCGGTGATCCAACGCAGTCCCAATCCGCCCGGCGTCGGTGGCGTCAATTTTGTCGTGAAGGTCAAAGAACTCACCAAAGAGCAGATTGGCACGTTGCGCACCAGCTTTCAAGCGGTTGCCAACACGACTGTTCTTCAAGACGAAACCATTGGGCCGTCTGTCGGTCAGGATCTCAGAGAAAAGACCGCTAAAGCTGTGGCACTGGGACTCTTTCTGATTCTGATTTTGGTGGCCTTTAGGTTCGACATCATCTTCGGCATTGCGTCTGTTATGGCTGTTTTGCACGACGTTGCAATTGTGATGGGCTTGTACGTCCTGATCGGCTATGAATTCAACATTGCGACCGTTGCAGCGGTTTTGACCCTCATCGGATACTCGCTCAACGATTCCATCATTGTTTCAGACCGGATCCGTGAGAATCTCAAGCTCATGAAAGGGCAAAGTTTCAAACACATTGTCAATACGTCCATCAACCAAACGCTGTCCAGGACGATCATGACATCACTTGCAACACTTCTGCCTCTGGTGACGTTGTTTTTCTTTGGTGGGGATGTTCTCAAAAACTTTTCCTTGGCATTGATTGTGGGTATTTTGGTTGGAACATACTCCAGTATCTACATCGTGGCGCCTATGGTTGTCGTTTACGAAAATTGGATCACCAAGAACCGCAGCAAGTCTGGAAAAGCACAGAAGGCCTAGCCAGCCTGTGTTTTGGTGTGAGGGGAGGCGTGCCTCCCCTCTTTTTGTCTAGGGTGGTTTTTGGACATACAACGTGTTCTTTTTATTTACAGCAGGTTTCTTTAATATCGGGAATTTCTTGAGAAACTAAAATACATCCAGATCACGCTTTATCAATGTTTCAGTGTTTCAAAAATGATGAAAGCTGCTGTATAATTATTATAGGCTGTATGAACGTATCTAGGGAGGGAATCTAGGAATAAGGGTATGCAATAGATGGTGTTTTGGTGTCAGCGGCTGTCTTAAAAGAGTCTAACCTGTCGAGGAGCCGCTGTAGGATATTCTTTTCGACTTTTCACACTGGAAAACCGTTTACACCTACTTCGCCAAATGGAAAATGTCCGGTCTCTGGAAACAGATCAACGACACCCCCAGAACCACGGTCAGACAGGCTAGTGTCAAGACCTCTTGGCCGAAACGACAGGGAATTGGATCTACCTGGGGTTCATCGCAGCTTTGGCCCATCAGGACCTGATGGCCGCCTGATCAACCCCTTTTAAGACACCCTCTTAGAATTTGTATCCCAATCGCATAGGAAAGGGCAAATCCTCTTTTATCACTTTTGAATCTCTATTGAGATAAAGCCGCGAAATCCAAGAAAGGCACGTTCCATAATTCAAGACAGGCTGCATGGTGCTGACCAAAAAAGCTGTTGGGTACGTATTTTATCAGGCTCTCAAAATTCCCGATCATTGTGAAACCTGCTGTATCACTGTGCAGCGCGGGACTTTGAGCGGAAAACATTACCGCCCAAAATCCCGATTTTATCGCCTATCCAAAAGTATTTTTTGGGGTGTGCCTGGTCTCACGAATGTGTTGCTTGAACGTGTACGGCGTTGTAGCGTTTGGAAACCTCGTCCCAATTGACGACATTCCAAAAAGAAGCAACGTAATCCGCCCTCCGGTTTTGGTAATTCAGGTAGTACGCGTGTTCCCACACGTCAAGTCCCAATATCGGGATACCGCTGCATCCTGAGATGGCCTCACCCATGAGTGGATTGTCTTGATTTGCAGTCGAACAAATCGCGAGTTTGCCATCTTTGAGCACCAGCCACGCCCATCCACTTCCGAAACGGGTCATTGCAACTTGGGCGAACTGTGTCTTGAACGCATCAATGGAACCAAATGCCTGTTCGATGGCAGATTTCAAAGCACCTTCGAGGGTGGATCCTGTACCCAATACAGTCCAGAACATGCTGTGATTGACATGTCCGCCAACGTTGTTGCGCAAAACGGCCTGTTTGTCTACGGGAAGGCGATCGAGGTGTGCAATCAATTCCTCGGCAGAGGTCCAAGGTACGTCCAAGTCAGCCAAAATTTTATTGGCGTTGTCGATGTAAGCCTGGTGGTGTTTGGTGTGATGAATTTCCATGGTTTTGGCGTCGATGTGGGGTTCGAGTGCGGTGTAAGCGTACGTCAAGACTGGCAGTGAAAGCTTGAGCATGTGTTTCTCCTCAAAATGATTTTGAACCCAGAAGGGACATCTTATTAAACGCGTTTTGTCGGGCGAACACCGGTCATCAAATCACAAACCACTAAGCCATTTGTGAAATGCATTAAGGTCTGTTTGACTGAAATAATACGCCTAAGGAGTCTTTCAGATGAACGGAAAAAAAATAGTCAAATTGGGTTTCACAGGCGTGAGGATTGGTTTGGCGCTTAAGGTCGCAGAAGCATTGGAAGCACAAAATGTAGCGTCCGCCGAAATTTTGAAATTACTTTCAGATATAAAAACGAACCCGTCAAGTGGTCTTGATCATCCCTTGTATCGTGAGTTGGCCGTATCAGAAGCTGCCGAACAACAGAAACAAGAGATTTCGCAAGGTGACCGTTTGCGAGAGACGCCACTGACGTATGGCGTTTGGGGAGAAACATTGATCGACCCCGGGGCCCGAGCACAAATGGATGTGGCCATGAGATTGCCTATTTCTGTAGCTGGAGCTTTGATGCCTGACGCACACGTGGGTTACGGACTTCCCATCGGAGGCGTGCTTGCAACCCGTGGTGCGGTCATTCCCTACGGTGTGGGCGTTGATATTGGTTGCTCGATGCGGATGTCAATTTTTCCTTGGGACGAAATTTCCACCGATGAAAAAGTCAAACTTCTCAATCAGCACACCCGATTCGGGGCTGGGGTAGGCTGGGAAAAACGGTATTGGGTTGAGCATCCCGTGTTGGATGAAGCAACGTGGTCCGAACAAGGCTTGCTCCGTCAATTGCATGACAAAGCTGTTGAACAGTTGGGCACGTCAGGATCTGGAAATCATTTTGTTGAATTTGGTGTGTTTGAACTCGCGGAGGCAGATCTGGGTCTTGAAGCAGGTCGCTATTTGGCAATCTTATCGCATTCAGGCTCTCGAGGCATGGGCGCTCAGGTGGCCGGCCACTTTACAAAAATTGCTGAAAAATTGCATCCACACCTGGATCCAAAAGCCAAAAAGCTCTCTTGGCTCGATCTGGAATCGGAAGAAGGTCAAGCCTACTGGCAAGCCATGGAATTGGCAGGACGTTACGCTCTGGCCAACCATGAAGTGATTCACATGCGTCTCAGCAATGCAATAAAGATCAAGCCGCTTATCTCTGTTTCCAACAGTCACAATTTGGCTTGGAAAGATTCTTGGAATGGCGAAGAGGTGATCGTTCACCGAAAAGGCGCAACACCTGCTGCAGAGGGCCAGTTGGGCATCATTCCGGGGTCGATGGCTGACTATGGCTATGTCATTAGAGGAAAGGGGAATGCTCAGGCGTTGTTCTCAGCTTCCCATGGTGCGGGTCGTCAATTGGGTCGTAAACAGGCAGAGCAAACGGTATCCCCTAGGGATGTCAAACACATTCTTGCGAGCCGTGGGATCACACTCATCGGTGGTGGGATCGACGAGGCCCCACAGGCGTACAAACCCATTGATGAAGTGATGAACGCACAGACAGATCTGGTGGACCGCATCGGACGGTTTACTCCGCAGGTGGTGCGCATGGACAGTTGATTTGCGTTGAACCAATCGTCCACCTATTGGCTTTTTTCGGACGGCCCAGTGCCGTCCATTTTGCCTTTTTTATCCAACCAAGAAAATAAAAACACACTGCCAATGACACCCGATGGAATCAGAAGACCCAAAAGGGCATAGATCAAGTATGGCGTGGGTGTGTTTGTTTTGGGGAGTGTGGCCCATGCTTCCACAGTTTGGCCTCTCCACTGCACAGGAACCAAAACCTGAGCATTCTCGCCTTTGAAGGTGGTGTCGGTCAAATGCAAGGTATAAGGTTTTTGCTCCAGGGACTTTGGGAATTTGGCTCTATAGTGCCCTCGGCCAAGGTCTTGAAATGGGACTTTTTGAAGCACTTGATCGGTATTCTCGAGCAAGCTGACAGAAATTTCAGCCTGGAGAATGGGCAAGTTGCTGTTTTTTCCAGTCATGTGCAGTTCGATGGCGCCAGACGCTTGAAGTCGAACCTCGACCCTCACCGGTTCGGAGTGGGCAAGGGCGTATGAAGCGAGTGAAAGTAAAACCAAAAACCATCCTTTAAGCACCATCAACCTCCCAGGAGAGACCCGCGCATTTGCATGGGTTGTGCAAAAACCATCAGGGTGAGAATGGAACACACCGTCAAAAGCAGCGCCAGGGGAAGACCTGCAGTCAAACGGTTGTTCTGACGTGCGATGCCAAACGTGATGTAGAGTGAAAGGCCATACCCAAAATAGAGCACTGCGACTTGAAGGGGAAAGAGCCCGTTCTCTGGAACAATGCCGGCCCATTCCCACTGCGGTGTCACTGAGATCCAGCCCGTTTTCGACACCAGTGACTGAAAAATAGGAATAACACTCCAAAAGCCTGTGAGCAAATGGTACAGCGAGTGCCCACACCAAATGCCCGCAGAAAGCGGAAAAAATACGCTTCCAAATTGCCTCAAACCCCGATTGAACGAGCCCCGTTGACCCAACAGGCGTTGACTCCAAAAGACAACTTGGCGCGTGGAAAACCATCCCAACACAAACAGGGCACTTAAGGTCAAGCCAAGCCATATTCCGCTGTGTTGAATTCCAGTCCACTGCGAAAGCATTTCGACCCACTGTGTGTAGGGCGTGGTCATCGCAAACGCATTGACCATCCCACCGAACAGGAGCAGAAGGCCCATCCAAGCCCAGTCGGGTTTGGGTTTGGGTGGATGAAAGGCATTGAGATTGAGCGTCCAAGCGACATTGTTGTGCGGGCAAGCCCGAAGGCAGTTCATACAAAGCGTGCAGTCCGTGTTGCTTTGGATGCTTGGAACAAAAAGCTGTGTCTCACAGCCCGGAAAGTGGATTTTCTCCTGACGGCCATTGAGGCAGTATTTTCCAGTGCAACTCAGACAGACATTTGGGTCTACGGCTTGAATTTGCGTAGGGGAAACCTGTGAAAGCGCAAAGTTGAAATTGCCAAGTGGGCAGACGTATTTGCAAAAGGTTCCGGCCGGAAACACTGTATCAATCGTCAGTGATGCCGCAAAGTAGCCGAGAATCAGCCATGCCGTGAGCCATGGAGATGACCACAGTCCGAAATACTCGTAGCAAAACAGGTAAATGCATGTCAGAGACACAACAAGCCACTTGTTTTTTAGGCGTCTGGGCCAGCGAAACTGCCGCGTGTACCGTTTGAGAAATTGAGACGGTCCCCGGGTCAGCATCAAGGGACAAGCGGCACAAAAGAGATTTCCAAGCACAAATAGGGAAAGTGCCACAAGACCCCGGTAGTGAAGCCAAACGGAAGTGGTTGCCAGGTTTTTGGGTGCGATTTGAGATCCAGTCAACCCGTCGTATACGGCCAAAAAGGTCACAACGAGCAACGGCAATTGGAGTACAAATCGAGAAAAACGCCATTTTAGAAATGCACCCAAAGGTGAATTCAACAGATTGATGCGCATCATTTGACCTGCAGTTTCAATTCACTGGACAGTGTTTTCCCTTTATTGGTTGCTTTTATAGTCAGAATCCATTCGCCCGACATGTCAAACTTGAAGTCTTTTGCACGGTAGAGATTCTTGGATATTTTGTGTGCCACACCATGAATAGGCGTCATACCGGCCATATTCATATTGGCTTCGATTTCCAGGGTTGTGTCACTCAAGGGTGTACGGACTTCCAATGAGAGATCTCGAGATTTATTCACCTGGTAGGTCCCAATCGGTATGGCATCAATATCGGATTGGGTTTTGGGTGGGTGGCAGGACGACGCAATCAAGGGCAGGATCCAAAGTGCACGGCGGGGCATAGGCTCAGAATAACCAAAGTTTTGGGTAGGAAAGTCCCTGTAGGGCAAGTTTGTGTATTTCTTGGATTCGCGCGGAACAAGAAATGCCTTATCCATCCATTTCAAAGGACCCCAAAAATTCCTCGTATTGAACGGACCTGTGGTATTCGGAATTGATAAACGAAATGCATTTTATATCTTCCTGCATTTTTATTAATCCGACAATCTTCATAAATCGAACAAATTCAGTATTTGAAGCGTTTTTCTGTAAAAGCAGCTTGAGAAACTGTATGAATCTGTGCGGAATCTTAAAAAGATAGGCAGGGTATTTCGTCTCTCCCAGGCCCTTTGGGGTCTTTTTGACTGAGATTTGGGAGATGTACGCCCATTTAGTAGATTGTCGCCAGACACGAAAGCAATGATAGACAGAGTGTCAGTGAGGGAAATCATGGGGTTGAGAGCCCTTATCAAGAATATGTCTGTTAAGTCCAATGGATAGGGCTTACAAGCGATACCAAAAAACCGTCTAGAACATACCCTTATTCCTAAATTCCCTGTCTAAACAAGTTCATACAGCCTCTTATATTCTTGAAGTTGATTCTATTTTGGTGACTCTTAAGGTCATTTTATTTCTAATTCTTTAGAAGACATCTGTTTCGGCGATTTTAATCATCTTTTGGATATGGATAAAACGAAAACGCTCCATTTGATTTTCGGGTGATTCTTAAATTTCCCAATATTTAAGGAATTCGTTGTGAAATATCAGCCTTTTGTCATGCCCTTCTCTATGCAATGACATTTGGTAAACTTTCCAATGTAACTGTGGAGGTTGTATGACGTTGACGCAGCAGGTCGGTTCTCTTCGAGGTTCCATCGTTCCTTTGGTGACGCCATTTGAGCAAAATGCAATCGATATTTCAGCGCTGGAGCGTCTGATTGATCGGCAAATTGAGGCCGGTTCGCATGGGATTAGTGTGGGCGGTACAACGGGTGAACCTGGGACCCTCAGTCTGACAGAGAGAAAACATGTGATAGACGTGGCCGCGGCCCGCAATGCCAAGCGCCTTCCCTTTGTTCCGGGTACCGGAACGCTGAGGTTGGACGAAACGTTGGAGTTAACCCACCATGCCCGTCAAGTGGGTGCAGATGCCGCGTTGGTGATCACGCCCTACTACATCAAGCCCAATCAAACCGGTCTGTACCACTTTTTTGGAGAAGTGGCTCGCGCCACGCCGGACTTGCCGATTTTGCTTTACAACATTCCCGGGCGCGCTGGGGTCGAGATTTCCATTGAAACCGTGTGCCGGTTGCGCAGGAACTTTCCAAACATCATCGGCCTCAAGCACTCCAGCAAAGATGTTGAGTACGTGTCGGATCTCTTGCGGAAAGTTGGACGGGACTTTTTGGTTTTTTGTGGTCTGGAGGCCCTGACCTATCCCATGATGGCCGTTGGCGCGGTTGGGACCATTGCAGCCACAGCAAACTTGCTTCCAAAAGAGACGGCGATGTTGTGTCAGTGCGCGTTGGACGGTCGACATCGAGAGGCTTTGGACATGCATTACTTTCTCTTGGAAGCCAACGATTCTATTTTTTGGGACACCAATCCCATCCCACTGAAAACGGTCTTGTCTTGGATGAACCTGTGTCAGAAAGAGTGGCGCGAACCGCTCGGTCCCACCACACCGGAAATCGAAGTTCGCTTGCGTTCAATGGCCCAAACGTATGGGCTTCTCGAAAGGGTCAGTCTATGAAAAAAGCCCGTTTTATTTCACAGGGACGCAATCTCCAAGGCGAGTTGAAAAATGGTTTGCTGTACGATCATGCTGGCGAAACACACGATCCCAATCAGGTGACTTGGCGGCTTCCCGTCGATCCCGGAAAGGTCATTGGTTTGGCCCTCAACTATGCCGACCATGCCACGGAATTGGGCCTGAAAAAACCGGATGAGCCCGCCCTGTTCTGGAAACCCAACACCAGTTTGTTGCCCCATAAAGGAACGGTCATTTACCCACGGGGTGCGAAATTCATGCACTATGAAGTCGAACTCGCTGCAATCATCGGGCGTTTTGCCCGAAGGGTCAAGGCCAAGGATGCCTTGGATTACGTGGGAGGCTACACCATTGCCAACGATTTGGTCGTTCGGGATTATGTGACCAACATGTTTCGCCCACCCTTGCGTGGCAAAGGCTGGGACACATTCGGGCCTTTGGGTCCGTACTATGTCACTGCAGATGAAATTGACGATCCACATTGTCTGAACCTGTGCGCCTATGTGGGCGACGAATTGCGACAACAAGGCAACACCCGAGATATGGTTTTCGGTATTCCAGAAATCATCGAGTATCTCTCCAGGTTTATGACGCTTGAGCCTGGAGATGTCATCATGACGGGCACGCCAAAAGGGATCAGCCACGTACATCCTGGAAATGTCATGAGGCTTGAGGTTGAGGGGTTGGGTGCGTTGGTCAATGACGTTGCCATGGAAATTGAGGGAGCAGAGCCAATTTTGGGAGAGGAAGCCAAAGCCTAATCCGTCCAACAACGAAAAGTACCCGTTCTGCTTCAAAGGAACGGGTATTTTTAAGAAAATTTCAGATCAATAGAGTGAATAGAGTTCCGTTTGAATTGACCCCGAGAAACCCGTACAGATCGTACGAACGCATATCTCGTTACACCATCAAAATCTCCAGAAACTGCTATAAAGAAAATTTTGCCTGAACTGTCCAGTACGGTAAGTTCGAATATTTCTTATATCCAGCCAGAGAAGAATAAATATATTTCCATTTCTTGAATAATTATGAAGAATTTTTTGAATTTTTCATGTGATTCATGATCTTCCTCATATCCATCTATTGCTAAATCTATTTCGAGTTTCCGGTACTTCAAACCCAAGTGTTGGGCAATGTATCCTAAAACATATGTACCCACTGTCCAAACCATGGTGGATGAGACCTATCTGCATCTCTTTGTTGATATCAAAAGCTAGACCTTCGCCATCTTTTAATATTCCACATATGGGATTGTGAAGCTTGTTACCGATGTAATCGTTTGGCAATTCTTCAAAATACTTCAAGCTGTTTTCCTTCACAATTTGAGCAATTTCCGCCAATGGTGTCCGATCTGGCTTTATGTACGCGAATTCCATGTTATCAAGATACTGATAGGGGGCATATTTCAGGAGAAAGTCTATCAGGGATTGCCTCGATGAGAAAACGGAAAGGTATGAAGTTTCTTTAATAAGCCCATTGACTCTTACGGTAGATATGGTCCACACCCCCTTGGGTCGATCACTTTTGGATTCAATATCGTTCCAGCAAAATCGATCAAATCGATTCCTTTGCAAAACAACCTATCTCTAAAATTTTGCAAGGGCAATGTAGATTTCCCAAAACCTTCATTGACAATCAATGTTGGCCTTCTTCCAGTAATCATCGCCATCTCAAGCAGAATGAGTTCTTGTGCTGAACTTAATCTCTCTTCGCTCTTAATTTCTATGATACGCTTTACACCCATTTTATCAGTTGCATAAAGATCTGGCTCAGTCAAATGAGCCCCCTTTTATAAGTACTTCCCCACACGCAAGATATTGGGAAGTATATTTTAAGAATTCGCAGAAATTACTTTCTCGCGCTTGCTTCCTTTAGCCATTCAACGCCATTTTTTTCCAATTCGCCAAGTACGCCCATTCCGTATTTATAACAAGAATCACCTCCATCTCCATCGATAATGATGTACTTTTCAGAATGTATCTCGAAATCATGGGGGCTTTGATAGGCGCTGGTATTCCGTATTTTTTCTTTGAGTGCTCCTCCAATCACAAGCGGACATGCATAGGAATTCCAAATCATAACCGTTTTGTCCACCTCCGAATCAAAATAAGAACTTTGGTCAAATTTTGCAAATTCGATATTCATGTCGATCATGCTCTGTTTAAGTAATCCATTTTGTAGGTAATTTGCCCTTCTCTCGGGTACTTCAAAACCAAGTGTTGGGCAATATATCCTAAAACATATGTACTCACTGTCCAAACCATGGTGAATTAGAGCCACTTGCATCTCTTTGTTGATATCGAAAGCTAAGCCTTCGCCATCTTTTAATATTCCACATATGGGATTGTGAAGCTTGTTGCCGATGTAATCGTCTGGCAATTCTATAAAATACTTTAAGCTGTTTTCTCTGACAATTTGAGCAATTTCTGCCAATGGTGTGGGATCTGGCTTTATGTAGGCGAATGCCATGTTATCAAGATACTGATAGGGAGCGTATTTCAGGAGAAAATCTATCAGGGATTGCCTCGATGACAGAATGGAAATATAGGTGGTCCTTTTGATAAGCCCATTGATTCTTAGGGTAGATATGGCGCACACCCCCTTGGGTCGATCACTTTTGGATTCAATATCGTTCCTGCAAAATCGATCAAATCGATGCCTTTGCAAAACAACCTATCTCTGAATGGTTGCGAAGGCAATGTGTACTTTGCAAGACCTTCATTGACAATAAATGTTGGCCTTCTTCCAGTAATCATCGCCATCTCAAGCAGAATGAGTTCTTGTGCTGAACTTAATCTCTATTCACTCTTGATTTCTATGATACGCTTTACACCCATTTTATCAGTTGCATAAAGATCTGGCTCGGTCAAATGAACCTCCCTTTTATAAATACTTCCCCAAACGTAAAATATGGGGAAGTATATTTTAAGAATTGGCAGAAGTTACTTTCTCGTACTTGCTTCCTTCAGCCATTCAACGCCATTCTTTACCAATTCCTTAATAACACGAACTGAGTAATCAAGACAAGAATTACTTAAGCCTCCATCTATAACGATATACTTTTCAGAATGTATTTCACATGCCCTTGTACCCTGATACGCGGCTGCCCTTAGTATATTTTCCTTGAGCGCTCCGCCTATTATAAATGGATACTCGTAACAATCAAATATTATCCTCGTTCTGTCTCCTCCTATAGAATCCAGGGAATCAAAATAAACACTTTGATCAAAGGTCGCGAATTCAATATTCATATCGATCATGCTCTGTTTAAGCAATCCGTTTTGTAGGTAATTCGCCCTTCTCTCCGGTACTTCAAACCCAAGCGTTGGGCAATGTATCCTAAAACATATGTACTCACTTTCCAAACCATGGTGAATGAGGCCCATTTGCATCTCTTTGTTGATATCAAAAGCTATTTCTTCACCATCTTTTAATATTCCGCATATGGGATTGTGAAGCTTGTTGCCAATGTAATCGTTTGGCAATTCTCCAAAATACTTCAGGCTATTTTCCTTCACAATTTGAGCAATTTCTCCCAATGGTGTCGGATCTGGCTTTATGTACGCGAATTCCATGTTATCAAGATACTGATAGGGGGCATATTTCAGGAGAAAGTCTATCAGGGATTGCCTCGATGACAGAACGGAAATATACGTGGTTCTTTCAATAAGCCCATTGAATCTTACGGTAGATATGGCCCACACCCCCTTGGGTCGATCACTTTTGGATTCAATATCGTTCCCGCAAAATCGATCAAGTCTACTCCTTTGCAAAATAACTTATCACTAAAGTTTTGCGCGGGTATCTTTCCAAACTTTTCATTTATAATCAATGTTGGCCGCCTTCCAGTGATCATGGCCATTTCAAGCAATATGGGAAGCTGGCCAGGTGAAAGGTCATTACCGCTCTTGATTTCTATGATACGCTTTACGCCCATTTTATCGGTTGCATAGAGATCTGGCTCGGTTCTTTTTCCACTCTTCAGGGTAATAGAATTGATTTCCCCGAACTCCATATCGGTGTAACTTCCCTTGGTCCGAAGCCCATGTGCAGATTCCGCTTCGGACACTATGCCCCTGAGGTTGGTTTCTGACCCAGCTTTACTGGCGCGCTCGACGAGTTGTTCCGCATTCTTGATGTACATTCCCGTTTCCCCAGCGACTGTTTTTCCCGTACAACACACCAGCACCAACGCTTCCTGAATTCTCACTGGGTTAAGTTTATCCAGCAGTGCAGACTGACCTATGTTGGTTACCGTCTCAATGATTTTGTTTATATCACAGAAATCTATCGATTGGGTCTTGAACACTGGACCATAACTGTAGCTGCCAAGTGGCGCAAGCGGTGCAGGACATGCTTTTATAGTTCTCAATCCTGAAACCAGATCATCCGTCGGTTTGATGCAGGATACTCCACATTTTTGAAGGGTTTTTGCGGACGGATTGATAACCGTGTCAATTTCTCTAACAAGGGTATCGACATCTTTCTTGTTACCTCAGAGGAAGAGGGAGATAAAATTCTCCCTCTTCTTTTCACTTCTGGTTTAAAAGATAAACCTTTGGTTCTTCCAAATCCAATGTGCCAAAGAAATACAATGGTAGTCCGCTGAATAAGGCGTATCTATCGTCTTCTCGTGTTGTACTACCACATAATGGTATTGTTACTTGCCTAGGAGCATATTCGAGTTTATCGAATTCCCAATCATCGTCAATCTGCATCAAAAATGTAAACCGGCTTTCCATATAACTCTTTGGTGTGTTATCGTCATATCTCCAATATGGCCGACCACCAATCTTTGTCTTCTTTGAATACTCATTCTTTCTTAATTTCTTTAATTCAAATATTTCGTATTCTATCATTTCATCATAATTACTATGTATCTCACATTTTTCCGTGGAGTCATATGCGAAAATTCTAAAATTTGTCTGATATTTATCCAGAAAATAATCTGGAATTTCAGACAAATCAGAGGCCATCTGAGAATTTCCCCCCTCACTCGGATAACATTTTGTACAGTAGAACATGGACATAATTTTTCCGTGCCAATCGTGGCCTTCTGGAAATTCAATCTGAAAAAAGAATGTCATTTTTTGATTACAAAATTTACACTCAGGGCAATTAATATGTTTTGGCAGTATGGGTTTTCCACCGGCAAAACTTAGGCAACTTTCCGACTGATGTGCTTCTTTTCTTCTTATAATTTCATATGCGATCATTTCTATCACTCTCCGATTCAATCATCAAATGTGTGGATTTTGTATTACCTTAGTATCTGTAGCACCATCTATTGTGACCTCATAGATTATGGAGCTTGGTCTTTTTTTGTATGCCGCATCTTCATACTTAAGAGTTACCTTAACGGAAACCTTTTTACCTGCCCTGACACTCGCTGCTATCTTCTTTTCGAACTCAGACATTTCCCCACGATTAACTCTTCCCAAAACAGGGACTATATTGTTTGCCTTAAGACCCCCACCTCCACCCAATACTTTTGCCACTATATGTCCGGCATCGTCTTTACCGGCAATCCCATCTTCTACAACCTGTTTCCTTGCTGCACTTGTTGGTGCCGTTCCTTCATTAATATGTATCAAATCTAAATCTGCCTCAACTTCAATAATTCGCTTCTCTGCATCTCTAATCGCTGTCGTCTTGCACTTGTTTGCATTGTGAACCAACCAACCTTCCGTACCCACAAAGAAGTTGTGTGCGTCTTCCACAGATAGGTCAAACATGTCCGCGAGTGTCTCGGTTGTATTAATCGCCTCGACAATCCCTGTTCCACTCGTGGTTTTGACCCTATCACCGACTTTTAGGTTTCCTGTATACACCCACGCAAAACCTGTAGATCCTTCTGTATTTGCGTAAAAAGAATGTCCTGGCGTTGTTTCAATGGTTTCGATTGTATTCTCGGTGCGGAGCGAGAGACGTGTAATGAAATCGTCTTTGTGCTGGAACCTATTCGAAACGGGATAAAACGATGTTCTGAGAGAGAGAAAATCGTATCCCAAAACAAGATCTCCCGGTTGAATTTGGGAAATGGGACGCAAACCTGAAGAGGTCCAAACCAGAGTGTTGGCAGTGAAGGAATTGAGGCAACCAAGAGACGCAGAAATATCTTCCATGCGTTCATGGGAGAGGAGACCAAGATCGTCGTAATCCGTGTCCTCGATGGCATTTTTGAGTTTTTTGACAGAAGTGGGATAGTCAAAACCTTTGCTTTTGAAAAAAGTAATGGCGTCATCGGCGATTTTCGTGCAAACAGTGCCACAGGCTTTCGTCACGGTTGTAATTTGCTTGAGGGTTGTCTCAATTTCCTTGGTGAACGTATCGATGTCTTTTTTGCCCGCACGAAGGGTTTTCGCAATGTCTTCTGTGGCATCTGCGAGTATGCCACTTCCCATCGCCTTGCTTCCCTTCATTGCCTTATAAACTACCTTCGACAGCCCTTTCGCACCACTCACCGTCTCTACCGTCGCCACCACACACACCAGTCCCGTCACTGCTGTGTCTACTACCGTTCCCATGTAGTTGTTTATCGCTTCCCAACATGCCTTCCCTGATCCCACGATCGGTATCATGTCGATCACAAATTCCCCGAAGTCCTCGAATACCCCCTCACTCGTGAACTCGTAAAATTCCTCTACTGCCTTTGCCGTCTCCCCAAACACCACATGTCCGAAAAATGTCGTCGAACTGCTCAATATCGGGTACTTGAATGGTTTCAATGGCAGCGCTCCACCTGGCACTTCACTGCTCGTCGTCACTGTCGTGCATCCCATCAGGTACCCGTACGACGTGTTTGCCACCTTTGCCCATGGGCTCGAATCCGTCTTACACATCGGATCCGCATACAATTCCACTCGACTTACATCTATTTTCTTTCCCGTCAGTCCATACAATTCCGGATCTATCGTGACGTTGAAGTACGCTTTCCCTTCTTTCATCACGCAATCTCCGCAATCCGACTCCACCCCGCTGAATTTCCCCTTAAAATACCCGTTTGCTTGCTTGACCCAATTTCCTGTGTCATTTACCGCATACACCGGTACCTTAAATGTCAGCCTCTTGCTCGATTCACTCTGCCTCACCAGCACCCGAAGCATCATTTCCGTCTTCCCACTTGTTGGATCCACATAGGTGTTTTCCAGCAGATATGGTGACGCGTATTCACCACTGAGTACCCTGTCTGGTACAATTCCCAGCATCACTTTCGGTACACGGAGTCCCGAAAACACATCAAAGTTATATTTCTGGAAAAATAAACTTCCTGTCAAGAAAAACTCACTGTCCGCCCTGTCTTGGATCGCTCCTATATCCGCAGCTGTTCCTCTCATGAACTCACAAAAAATGGGATCTACAGCACTGACCGCTTTGTATACCGTTGCTTTCTCGAATCCGTTGTAGAAAAATTTGCTTGAATCACAAAAACTCAAACGGTACGATCCTCCCATGCTCCACGGATTCCAACGCGTCGCCACCTGGGTTGCCTTCGCACTTTTGTGGATCACATACGGCATGTAGTCGTTGAATGTGTCTACGGCTTGGCTTTCAAATACCACATTCTTCGGTCCAACAAACGCCGTCGTTGGTAGCGATTTTTCTTCCGTTTCCGCTGCCAAAGGCGCAAATGGCATCAGGGTTGGATACGTGAATGTTGATTTTGTGTACGAATCTTTTCCCCGTGCAGCCACATACGCTCTGTATTCATCTGTCTGTCCAAATGAATCCTTCACCTGCAATGTCACCACATACTGTCCTTCTTGGAAGGTGTGTGACACCTTGCTTCCGGTACCTGTCGTTCCATCCCCAAAATCCCATGCATACGTCAGTGACGATCCCGTCGATCCAGTCGCATCAAAACTGACAGCCAAGGGTGAAATGCCGAATGGAATATCCTTGCCGCCCGTGGTTTCCACAAACATCGTCGCCTTGGGTTTGGCTTCCCAGTGGTTCAACCAGGTGTATTTTCTGTAGACCACAGGATCAGCGGCAGTGAGTGGCGCAACCGGCATGGGACGCTTGTCGAGAACCTCGATGGTGATGTTGGAAATGCCGAGTTTTGGGAAGGAATGTATGAAGGAGCGGGTGGTTTTGGGAGCAGAGCCGTCGCCGAGATCGATCTTGTACTCAAATCCGGTTGGGAGTTCGGGAAAAGTAAATGAGGCAGTGGATTTGCCGTGGAAGTTGAGGTCAGGAAGACTTGTCTCATTGAATTTAGGGAGGATGGTAACGTCGTTGGAGACGGTTTTGGAGAGACCGTCTTTGCCTTTGACAGTGAGTGAGACGGTGTATTTGCCCGAATTGGCGTAGGTGTGCTGGACGAAAGGCTCGGTGGAAGTGGAGCCGTCACCGAAATCCCAAGCGTAGGTGAGGTCATCACCGGAAGAGTTGGAGGCATCAAAGATCATGCCGGAAGAGACATCACCGATGGGCAAATCGAGGGAGACATTGGCGGAAGTGGGCTCTGGAAGGCTGTTCAAGGAGACTTGAGTGAAAGAGGCGGAGGCGGTGTCTGTTGTGCTTTGGAGGTAGAGACCAGCCTTGAAAGGGTAAGGGAGTGAGGTGTTGAGTTGTTTGACGAGAGAGAGTGAGGAGAGGGAGGGACCCTCTTTGAGTTCAAGGGAGGGATCGGTGTAGGTGAGGGAAAAGCAATTGGGTTTGTCGAGGTTGCCGGAGAAAGAAGAGGAGGACATGCCGTCGCTGACGATATAGGTGGCTTTGCCCGAGAGATTGCGCTGTATTTGGATGAAAGGGGTTTTGAAGAGGGAGGAGGAATCGAGGTCTTTGAAGAGGGAAAGACCGGAAATGGCAGTAGAGTCTGTGCTGGCCATTGTGAGACAACCTTGGAAGGAAAAGCGGTCACTCAAATCGGAGAGGCGCGTGAAGAGTTGAGAGAAGGGTTTCATGGCAAGTGGATCGGGAGAGGTGTTGAGAGAGAAGGTTTTGGAAGAAGAATCAAAAGAGGAAGTACCGGATCCCGTGCCGAGAGAGGAAGGAGACCAGAGGTAAGGAAGAGAAGGGGGAAGGATAGTGTCTTGAGAATGAATGGGAGGAGGAGATGGTGGTGAAGAGCATGCGGTGATGAATAGAGAGAGAAGGACAAGAGGGTAGAAAGGACGACGAAAACGATACATAGAGAACTCCTGGTGTGAGTGGATTTGGCGAGAAAGAAAGGAAGAAGAAAGCGAGACGAGGTTTGGATCAACCGAGAGAAACGGTAACACAATGGGAGCTGCGATGTCTAGTCGGCAGTACAAATTTTTTCCTGTCTTCTTTTGGTTATGGAAATCCGCCGAACGCAACAGAAAGCCAACTCCTGTACAGCGGAAGGCGTCCGATTTTCTCGAGATGCACATCCTGAAAACGGGTTATGATGGGATCGAAGGAGTGTTCATCTATGGGTATACTCGACCGCATCACCCGTTTGCTCAAGGCCAACGTCAACGAACTGATTTCCAAAGCCGAAGACCCCAAACTCATCATTGAGCAGGCCATACGCGACATGCGTTCCGCCTATCAAGACGCACGCGAAGAGGTCGCTGAAGCCATCGCACAGCAAAACAAACTGGAGCGCGAACGGGATCTCAACCGCCAGCGAACAGAAGAGTACGATGGAAAAGCCCGGGACGCACTCAAAATGAACCGCGAAGATTTGGCCCGAGAGGCACTGAACCGCAAAAAGAATTTTGAACAGGTGGCCGCAGGTTTTGATCAGCAGGTCGCACAAAACAACCACATCATTGAGGAACTGAAATCACAGCTCTACGCACTTGAACGCAAAATCTCCGAAATGGAAACCCAAAAAGAACTGCTTCAAGCCCGACAGCAAACCGCCCAGGCTTCAGAGCGACTGGAACGCATTTCGGGTTTTCACAAAGCGGAAGGTGCCGCGGCAGCTTTCTCTGAAATGGAGCGGCGTGTCTCTGGCATGGAAGACAAAGCCAAGGCCATGTCGGAATTGCGCGAACAAGGCGATTTGGATTCGGAACTGGCCGAAATTGGGAAAAAGTCAGAAGTCGAGGACGAATTGGCTCGCATGAAACGCGAAATGGGCCTCTGAAGACCCATTTCCAATGGCACAGACCCAAAACCGCTATGCTGGTCCTATGATGTTGCGTCAAAACCCCCAGCAAATGCGTGAGGGTCTTTGTTTTTTGAGAGGTATCTGCGGAAAAGCCCTTTTGGTGTCGCTGTGCGCTGCCATCAGTGGCTGTATCCCCACAGCTACCGGTTCCACCCCATCGGGCCCTGTTCTCATTCAAACAACCCCCAACACAGAAGCCAGTTTTTATCCGTATCAGACAGGCCTAAAGTGGAGTTACATTTTGGTCGGTGAGAATGCAAATCAGCCCAAGTTCGAGCGCACCTCACAGGGTCTGACCCAATTCAACGGTCAACCTGTGTATGCCATCCACCAACTGGGTCGAGGCACAGACATGACGTGGTTTCGGAGTTTCAGCGATTCTGGCGTCTTTTTACATGGATTTAACAAGCCGGGTGTCCGCATTCTGATCGATCCACCGATGCAAGAATACCCAAGTGTGCCCTCTTGGACGTCTGGATACCGCTGGCAAGGGACATTCAATCTGACGGTTGCCTTTGACAACCTCAAGGATCCCATTCGATCGGGTGGAAATTACACGTACATGGTTTTGGAACAGAGAACGGTCACCATCGCAGGTGCACAGTACAGGGCATGGGTGGTGAACCGACAGATCACAGGAGAAGCGAAGGGCCTTTTTCCCGACTCACAAGATATTCTCTTTGTTCCCTACTTGGGAGAAATTAAGACAGCGGACAACCTCGTGCTCATTGACACCAATTTCAAGGCCCCTTGAGGAGGGTTATGCTGATCGATTCCATTCACAGTCCCAGCGATCTAAAACACTTGCGCATAGACGAGTTGCCCTTGGTCGCCAGTGAACTCCGACATGAAATCATCCGGGTGTGCGCGCTCGGTGGTGGACATTTGGCATCCAGTCTGGGCGCCGTCGAGCTGATCGTCGCTTTGCACTACACTTTAAACAGTCCAGTAGACCGAATTCTGTTTGATGTCGGACACCAAGCCTACGCCCACAAAATTCTCACGGGACGGCGTTCTCTCATTCACACCATCCGAAAAGAGGGTGGACTCTGTGGGTTTACCAAAGTTTCAGAATCTGAGCACGACGCCATCACCGTTGGACATGCATCCACAAGCCTTGCGAACGCCTTGGGCATGACATACGCCAGAGCGTCTCTCGGACAAAACCACAAAATTGTGGCGGTCATTGGGGATGGAAGCCTCACAGGTGGAATGGCGCTGGCCGCACTCAATCAGATTGGGTTTACCCGCAAAAATATGCTGATCGTCCTCAATGACAATGAAATGAGCATTTCTGAAAATGTCGGTGCGCTCAACCGTTTCATGCGAGAATTGCAAATACAAAAATGGGTTCAGGACGCCGAAACCGCTGGAAAACGCGCTCTGTCTCACTTCAGCCGTCCACTCACCGAAATGCTCTCACGCGCCAAAGACTCTGCCCGAATGTTTTTCGATCCCAATTCCCAAAATCCCTTCCATGCGATGGGCATCCGCTATGTTGGCCCTGTCGATGGACACGACGTCCAAGAGCTCACACACCTGATGACACACCTCCTCGAACTTGAGGGACCGACGCTGCTCCACGCGGTGACCAAAAAAGGAAAAGGGTTGGATTACGCGGAAAAAAATCCCATCAAATGGCACGGGCCCCCAAAATTCGATGTTCAGAAAGGCGAAGCCCTGTCAAGCAGCAGTTACAGCTGGTCCAACGCCTTTGGAGATGCTGTCACCGAATTGGCCAAAACAGATCCCCGTCTCTTCGTGATCACACCTGCCATGCGCGAGGGGTCGGGCTTGGTGGAATACAGCAAAGTGCATCCCCATCGCTACTTGGATGTTGGCATTGCCGAAGATGTTGCCGTCACCACCGGTGCAGGTTTGGCCCTTCAGGGAATGCGCCCCGTGGTCGCCATTTACAGCACCTTCCTTCAGCGCGGATTTGACCAAATGATCCACGACGTCGCCATCGAAAACCTTCCCGTTGTCTTTGCCATTGACCGGGCAGGCATGGTCGGAGCCGACGGCGCGACGCACCACGGCGTATTCGACCTCAGTTATTTGCGCCTCATTCCGAACATGGCCATTGGTGCACCCAAAGATGCCTTCGAACTTCGGGGAATGCTCAAGGCGGCCATCTCACGGGGCGGACCCGTTGCCATCCGTTATCCCAGAGGATCTGTTTCTGCTGTACCAGAAGGTACATGGCCAACAATGGAATGGGGACGTTGGGAGCGCATCAAAGAGGGCTCGCGCGTCGTGGTTTTGGCGATGGGAAAAACCCTTGAGTACGCGCAAAAAGCAGTGTCTGGACTTACAGAGGTCGGCCTGATCAACGCGCGGTTCATCAAGCCCCTCGACACAGAACTTTTGCTCAAAATAGCCCGCGACGCCCAAGCCTTGATCACCGTCGAAGACAATCAGGCCATTGGCGGATTGGGTTCAGCGGTCATTGAAGCCCTCAGTGACGCCGGGATACAGATTCCAGTTAAGCGATTGGGCATCCCAGACAGATTTTTCGACCATGCCGAAGTGGGTTCACTGCATGCACAGGCGGGCATTGACACACAAGCCATCCAAACGGCACTCGCGGAACTTGGCGTCGACGTTCCCATTTACAGTTGAGGAAACCCATGAACAAAGCTGTCGTTTTACTTTCGGGTGGCCTCGATTCCAGTACGGTCGCAACCATTGCCAAATGTGAGGATGGGTGCACCGTCACAGCGCTTTCCTTTCGGTACGGACAAAGGCACACCGTCGAACTGGAGCGAGCAAAAACCATTGCGGAGTGGTTATCTGTTGAACACGTTGTTATAGACATCAATTTGGGGCTCTGGGGAGCAAGTGCGTTGACCGATCCTCAAATGAATATACCCACAGAGGGCGAGAACAACACCATCCCACCGACCTACGTCCCGGGGCGCAATACGGTCTTTATCGCCGTTGGGCTCTCTCTTGCCGAGGCCATTGGGGCAGAATCCATTTATTTGGGCATCAATGCCATTGACTACAGTGGATATCCCGATTGCCGTCCAGAATACCTTTCCGCCTACCAAAATCTGGCCGATTTGGCCACCAAAGCAGCTCTGGAAGGAAAAGGACCCAAACTCAAGGCGCCCCTGGTGCACATGACCAAAGTCGAAATTGTTCAGAAGGCGCTGGCATTAAACGTCCCCATCGAGGTGACCTGGAGTTGCTACCAGGGTTTCGACCAGGCCTGTGGTGTGTGCGATTCCTGTCGCATACGCAACAAAGCGCTGATCGAAGCTGGACGTCCAGATTTGGCAACCTAAACGGTCTGTTTTGTTTTGCTTTGGGTGCGCTGACGTCCTAAAAAGCTGTCGTACATGCGTTCCAAGGTGTAGATGGCCCGGTATTCCTCGACGCGGTTGAGGCCCCGGCGGTTGAAGTGCATGTGAAGAACACTGGACAAGACCTCCTCGGGTGCCGAAGACAAAACCTCTTGCTCACGCCAATGTGTGAGTTGGACGCGGAGTTCTGCTGCAGCAGCAGACAGAGGTGTGAGCACGGCCTCTTCCCTGCCCTGTTCAACCTTTTCAAACATCCAAGGCCAGAGTTGGGGACGCGCTTTGCGAAAGTAATCCGATTCGTCTTTGAAATCTTTGCTCTCGTAGTACGCCCGGATGCGCTTCAGGAGCCCTTGAATGCCTGCGAAATCACCGCCAAAAAATGCGTTTAAAACAGCGCTTGCCGAGATTGCAGCCATGAGATCGTCGGACAAGGGGCGCTTGCCGGCTTGCTCTGCGGCAAAAAGGGCGTGCTCTGAATCTTTCCAAAAAAACGCCTCACATGCTTTCAAGCCTTCGACTCCACCGTAGCGCTCAATTTCCCGGTCGTAGCGGTGCATTTGGTAGTCCTGAATGAGTGCGCCTTTAAACAGTCGGAAAAGCGCGGTGTCGAGTTTTTCCAAAGCCTCAAAGCGGCCTGCCGATTCCTGGCGGTAAAGTCGCAGGCGGATGTGTTCTTTGGGATCTGCGTAACGGATGAAAAACCAGGGTTCACCCTTCAGTTCATTCAGGGTTGGACTGAGGACAAGCAACAAATCATTGTGCCGCGTGGCTGGCGTGTACAGCTTGAAATAGATCCAGTCCTGAGCCAAACCCGACGTCCTGACCTCGGCCTCGAGTTTCGATTCTCCTTGGACATGAAACGGTATGGCTTTCTGTTCCACGGTGCCTTTTTGGGGAACGACCAATTCAAACGCCGCGCCCAAATGCTCTTCGACCACCAAGGCAACCCCGCGCTTCTGCTGTGCCAACCATTCCGTCCGGAAAACATCGCGGTGCTCGGGAAGATCGAGGTTGAGCAACAATCGGTTGTCGGCATAGACCAAATACACCCAACTCGGAACGTTCCATGTTTGTCGCCATTCGACAACAGCGGCGTCGCTTTTTTCCAGTGCATCAGACCAAACCGGACCCAACCTCCATTTGGCAAGCGAAAAAACCATATTCTCGAATTGAAGGCGTGGCAAGAAAAACTGCTTGACCACCTCACCCCAGGAAAACGGCCAACAGATGGGCTCAAGAATGGAAACGTCGAGCAGGAAGCGACACAGATCTGGCATCAACCGAGGGTTCATCATGTGGTTGCACGAAACCAAAAGCTTTTGGCCCGTTTTGCCCCACTGCAGATACAGCTGGCCCCCTTGAACACCCACCAAAATATCCTTGATATCGATTGACACATGATCTGGCGATACCGGTTCATTGATCGCCAAGTGGTACGGCGCCCCAATTGCAGCCAAACCGACGTTGGCCACCCGGGCGTCTGGAAGCGCAAAGGTCAGGTTCACAAAAAGTGGCGACGTCGCGTCTGCTGCCTCTTCGGATGCCAAAACAAAAGGGCGTTCCAAAACGTGTGCGAAACGGCCCAGCGAGCGTCCCGCAGAACCCGCAAACATGGCGTCGCTGCAATCCACCAGGCCCTCATCGTTGTGAACCCGCACCATAAAATCAAAGCTGCCTTGACCCAAATCCGCTTTGGGAAACTTGAGGCGCTGCACCTGTTCGGCGGTCAGGTGGAGGACCTGCTCACCTTTTTTCAGAACCTCACTGACCCATTCCAAAAGAAGGACCTCACGCTTTTTCAAATCCGCGTTCTCGATTCCCGGAGTTTCGGCCTGACGGTAGTTGTCGGGCAATCCCAAACCGGCCACCGGATCCAAAACCTCCAAAACAGAAACGTTGCGATCCGAACCGTAGCGCTCTGTGAAGCGGTCGACATAGTCACGCAGGTGTTTGGGATAAACCATCTGGGGCGTCATTTCCAGAAGGTGTTGAACAGATGCCTGAACGGTCTCGGTCAACTGCGGGCTGAGGTGGCCTTCAACCGATGCAAGGGTGTCGATGTTGAGGGGCTGATCCAGATTCCCCAACTGAGTGGCGAGCCATTCGCGCAGATTGGAAAATGCGGCAGCCTTGGAACCGATTGGAGATTGATCGTAGTCAGAAGCGAGTTTTTGCGTGGAGAGACAGATATCCAAAGCCCCATTCAGGCCCTCGGTGTCGGTCGGATACGCACGCAGATGGCGGATCATATGGGCCAAGGAATCCGGACAGTACGATGGAGGAAGAAGCTCTGGGACGAAAAAACCAATTCGAAGGAGTTCTTCAAAGGTGGGGTCGATCTCACTTTCCGCGCGGTTCAGATGGAGGGCCACCTGGGCACGAAGGTCTCTCCAAGAAATTGGCCAAGACACCTCTCTCAAAAGATACTGGGTCAACCGCGTGTGACGCACCGAACGAGACTGAACGCCACTGACGGATTCGAAACCGGCACTGATGGGCAACCACACCCGGCCTCCCGCCGAGTAGGCCGCTGAATTCAAAAACAACTTTTCCGATTCACGTATATGAATGTTACCGAGAACCTTGTGCACCAATGCCCGAAGTGCAGACTGACTGAGGCGTGTGACCGTCTTGTGTCGATCCGGAGAAGCGACTTGAAGTGTAGAACCTTCTTCTCCCAGATGTACTTCCCCAATCCCTGAGAGTGCCCCATAGGGCGTCGATCGTGCAGAGGCCCTCGAAAGGTATTTGATCACCGAGCGCTTGAGACCAACGGGCAAATCCGACCAGAGCGTTTCGGGGTGTCCTTTTAAATGACGCCTCAACTGGGTGGCCAAACTTGGGGAAGCGGTGTCGAGCATGTCTAGAAAAATGGGCGTTAAAATCTGCGTCAAAGGGGTTTGTGGAAACACATGGCCGAGCGTCTCTTTCGGCAAGATGGGAAATCGCGCAAAAAAACGACCTGCAGGTTGATATGGACTCATTTAAAACTCCTCAATTGGATGGCTCAAACGCTTGCGCTTGACTTTGATACAGCTGGGCATAGAGACCACCGTGGGCCACAAGCCCATCGTGGTGGCCGGATTCGACAATACGACCTTGATCGACAACCACAACCCAATCGGCAAGCCGCGCCGAACTCATGCGGTGTGTCACGACAATGCAAATGGCATGTTCTTTCTGGAGCAAAAGCTGCTGCATGAGGCGGTATTCCGCGTTGACATCCAGTGCCGAAGAAGGCTCATCGTACAGATAAATGGACGCTTTTTTGTAATGGGTTCGGGCCAATGCCAACTGCTGCCACTGCCCTCCCGAAAGCCGCGCCGCGCCGTCATGGTAGTAACCCAACGGGGTCTCGAGCTCCAAAGCCAAGGTCGACCACCAACGCGCACCAGACCACTCCAATGCCTCCTGAATTTGACCGGTCGTTTCCCTGTCGGCCAATGCGACATTTTGGGCAACGGTCGCCTGATAACGGGCAAAATCCTGCCTCAAGACAACCACCTGCTCCATAATGCTCTCCATTGAAAACTGCGACGTGTCTTGCCCATTGAACCGCACACAGCCCTCGGTGGCAACGTCCGTTCCAGAGAGAAGCTGGATCAGTGTGGACTTTCCAGCCCCATTGGGACCGACGATGGCAATCAGTTGCCCCTTGTGAAAGTCAAAAGAAACCGTTTTGAGCGCCAGTTTTTGCGTTCCGGGATAGACAAACGAGACCTGATCAAAGGTGATTTGATGGACAGGTCCGACCCAGTCGGGTTGGTTGGCCCGGACCTGTGGTTCAATTTCAAAAAAGGCATCAAAATCCTTGAGGGCAACCAGGCCTTCGAAAATCTGCGTGAGTGAGGAAAGCAAGCCTGAAAGGTTCATCTGGAGCTGTGTTACACCGGCAATCAGCGCGGTAAAGTCACCGATCGTCAATCCCCTGCGAACGACATTCAGGACCGTGTAGGCCGTAACTGCAGCCGTGACCAAACCTGTGAACATGCCGGTTAAAGAGAGCGCAAAAGAACGGCGACCCTGAAAACCCTCAAAGGCCTTTCGGTACTTGCCGACTTCCTCCGTCCAAAGGCCTAAAAGAAAGGTTCCAGCACCATGAGAGCGCATTTCTCGCGCGTGAATTTCAGAGGAGGCCAGTCCAGACAGGTA
The DNA here is from genome assembly GCA_046327935.1 of Deinococcaceae bacterium. Classification (GTDB taxonomy): domain Bacteria; phylum Deinococcota; class Deinococci; order Deinococcales; family Deinococcaceae; genus JACMOA01. The sequence continues at coordinate 223,724 of JAXLXL010000003.1, read as the reverse complement.
GGACTGGAACCGAAGGTTCTGGGTCATTTTGATCATCATCGCACGAAATTGCCGTGTGAATCGAAGGGCAACCCAAGTTGAAGGCACCACGGAAACACAGACCAAAACCGTCAAAAGACCGCCCAAAGACCACATGATGCCCATAACGGAGACAAAGCCGACCAATGCCTGCACAAGTTGCAAAGATCCGCGAAAACACGACATGTGCCGGGTGGCACCTTCCCGAAGCGCGGTTTTGAGTTGGTTCTGAACGGCCTGAGATTCGGCTTGCCAGGCGGCCAACTCGCCAACCTTGATCAGAATTTTCTGGGTCGACAGGTCGCGAAGCCGCTGACCGATCACTTCTAAAATGCCGTTGCTCACCACTGAGCCTATGCCCTGGAACGTCGTAATCAGGGCCTGCACACCGACCAAAACAAACACATACTGCGAAAAAGGGTGTTGTTTTTGCAGAACTGCAGCCACTTCGTTGATCAAAAGTTTGTTGGCATAGATGCTGAGGGCGGGCAAAACGGCGAGTGCCAGATAAATGCAAATCACAACAGCACACAAAACCGGCGCAGAACGCGTCACCCATGAAACAGCCCTAATGTAATCCGATAGCCTCATCAAATACGCCCTAGCTTAACATAAGGACTTGGTCCCAGGGCAACCCAACTAAATTTTCTTCAAAAGACATCCATGCCAAAACAATGCCCGCACCGCCTTCCAAAAATGAAGGATCCCCTGTTGCTGCTTTCTCCGCAAACGGACTCGCAAAACCAAACGCCAAATCGGGCCTGTGGGACTTCAAAATAGCCCCGATCAGTTCATGCTCACGTCGGTTATCTGCAATGCCCAAAATGCCTTTCAAGTAGCGCCAAATGTGCATCGTTCCCGCGTATCCATGGCACAAACCGGCATGGCTGAGCATGAGTTGATCAAAGGTTCGATTGGCCAGGGATTCGGTCAAGTTTCGGGCAACCTGTCGGAGGGATTCACTGCCAATCGCCTCGCCGGCCACCCACATCGGCAGTGCGACACCGGGAATTCCATAGCACCATCCCGCGCGTTTGGCGACCTCAGTTTCTTCCGCTTCGCCAGACGGCAACGCCAGCATCGATGGAACGTCTAGGCCATAGGGACCCAAGTAAAGGCTCTGCTCTATACACTGTCCCAGAGACACCATGGCCTCTTTTTGGCCTTGGACATGGATTCCCTTTTGAAAGGCAAGTGCAAGCAGCATCAGCACACCTGGAATTCCGTGTGACATCCCCATACTGAAATGCTTGGGTTCATCTGTATCTGCCTCCGACGCATCCAAAACGGCAAAATCACTGGGCGCAAAAAAGCCCTTTAGTGGATCGATAGAGGCCCGAACGAAAAGTTCCAAAATCCGCCTGAGCAAAGCTTCCGCTCTGGTGTCTTCTGGAGCACGATCAAGCAAATAACGGGCTGTTCCAGCGAAACCGTAGATGACATCGAAGGCGGGTGTGGCCAGAGGCAGCGGCGCCTTCTGCAGGAGTGTATCCAGGCGTTTGTACAAGAAATCATCCAACTGGTCGGCCACCTTGAGCATGGTCGGAACCCCAGCCAACCGAAACACAAACGGGTAACCCGCCAAACCCACCATCAGACCAAACCCAGACGGAAGGCCATTTTGGTTGAGCGTTTGGACAATGCCTTTGGCCAAGCGCCCTGCAGACTCTTCCCACAACGGCTCTGGGCGATTGTGCATTCCCGTGATCGCTGTCAGCAACAGACCCAGTGGACCATCGGCAATCCCATAGTCAAGGAGACCGGATAACCCGCCCTTCTCTGGAGAAAAATTTAAAAAGTACGAGTCAAATAAAGCTTGCGACAGAGCCAAAACATCAGACATACATTCTCCAACAATGCGGGAAAAACGACACCTCAAAACGAGAGATGCTGCACACAATTCTAGCGTACCGAATTAAAAAATCCAAAATTTAACAACGTATCCCAAACCTCGTATTTCTGGTCACCTAAGTAGGCGAACAATGGCATACTGAAACTTCACCCTTTGTTCTTCCTCAATTACTGAGCAGCAACATCTGATCTACACAAAAAAATAACACCTCAAAATGAGGTGTGTTTAAAAATGAATCTTAGAAAACTACCAGCAATCTCTCGGACATGTTCCAGCTGTTGCCGTTGCCAAAATTATTAGGACTTACGCGAAACGGTTTGGATGGTGCAGAATTTGAGGATGGGCAGACCTCGAAAAGTGAGCCGAAAACGATACTGTGAATTCTTGATGGCTACCCCTGTCAACCGAACCCAAACCTATTTTGCCGATCACTGCGATGATTTTTCTCATGATGCCATCAATCGATATTTGAAAGGAGATCGGGTCACCCCCGCTCAGGTTTGGGAAGCTGCCCGTACACACTTCGAGTTGAGTCCTAGGGGTTATTTAGTCTTCGATGATAGCGTAATGGATAAGAGTCATTCTCGTCAGATCAATGTGGCTCGTCAGCAGTGGAGTGGAAACGAGAAACGAACCATTCGAGGGATTGGAGTGGTGACGTGTGTTTATATCAACCCAGACAGCGAGAAGTTTTGGATTGTAGATTACCGTGTCTTTGCGCCAAATCAAGATGGGAAAACCAAGATTGAACATGTCCATGAAATGTTTCAGCGTGCCTTAGAGCGGTGTGCAGTGGGAGAGTTCAAATTCCGAACGGTGTTGATGGATTCTTGGTATGCGACTGAAAGTTTAATGACCGCCATTGATCGTGCTGGAAAGTATTTCTGCTGCCCCATCAAAAGTAACCGAAATATCCAGGATGCCCGGGAAGATGATCTCGAGTGGACACCCCATTGGTGCAGTTATCAACGGGCAGATGGGGTGTCTTGGAGCAAAGATCAAGAAGAACATGGACGGGTAGTACATTTGAAGAAATGTCCCAAAGCGTTTAGAGTGAAAATGTTTCGGATAGCGTTCTCTACCGAGCGCACGGAACTGATCGTTACCAACGATCCCACTCTGCTGACCACGGATGATGTGCGCTCGACGTGTGCCATCCGTTGGAAGGTAGAAGTGTTTCACCGAGAATACAAACAAATTACAGGGGTTGAAGATTGTCAGTGCCGAGTAGGACGCGCTCAAAGGAACCATATTGGGTGTGCCATGCTGATATGGCTTCGGATGAAACACCTTGCAGAAAAAGCAGGTACCACAATCTATCAACTGAAAGAGCGACTTTTGAGCGATTACATGCGCCGTGAACTCCGCTCACCTACTTTCACTTTCGCGTAAGTCCTATTCTTTATCTCGCAAAATGTGTTTTCAATAATATGTCTTAATTGATATAAACTCTTAGTCTTGGCCCAAACGGCACCCAAGAAGGGGCCGGGCCGCTCTAACATCCTTGGTTTCATTCTATTCTTTTTTGATGGAATGACTATTTCCATCTTCTGTTCCTTCGCAAGTTGTTCGATTTTATTCGTGTCATACGCTTTGTCTCCCAATACATATTCAGCCGGGATTCCTCTTATCAATTCACAACCTTTCGTACAATCCGCGTCTTGGGCTGAACGGCACGCTGTGCGGCCTGACCGCGTCTTGAGCTATACGGCACCCCCTGGGGCCAGCTCGCGTCTTGAGAGGGTGTCTTAAAAGGGGTTGATCAGGCGGCCATCACGTCCTGATGGGCCAAAGCTGCGATGAATCCCAGGTAGATCCAATTCCCTGTCGTTTCGGCCAAGAGGTCTTGACACTAGCCTGTCTGACCGTGGCTCTGAGGGTGTCGTTGTTCTGTTTCCAGAGACCGGACATTTTCCATTTGGCGAAGTAGGTGTAAACGGTCTTCCAGTGTGAAAAGTCGAAAAGAATATCCTACAGCGGCTCCTCGACAGGTTAGACTCTTTTAAGACAGCCTCTTATACAGGTTGCGTTGGAAATCGACCTGAACGCCCAAAGTAGAAAAGAACACGGATTTTACAGAGCGATATGAATGGGTAAGAAATGCGGCTTTGGACGTCTCTCAACGAAGCGGAATACGCGGTCCTTGCGCACAAAATACGATAAACATGCTACAATTAAAGTCCGAAAGCCGAGTGCTTTCGACTTTTATTTTAAAAAGAGAGCGTTGGAGGAAAACGCGTGAAGTATATTTTTGTCACAGGTGGCGTCGTCAGCAGTCTTGGAAAAGGTATCATTTCAAGTTCAATCGGAGCATTGCTGCGGGCCAGAGGCCACAAGGTCACTGCAGTAAAAATTGATCCATACATTAACATCGACGCAGGAACAATGCGACCTTACGAGCATGGCGAAGTGTTTGTCACCTCTGATGGAAGCGAAACAGACCTCGATATCGGCAATTACGAACGTTTCCTGGACATGGACATACCCAAAGGCAGCCAGGTGACCACTGGGCAGGTTTACCAGGAAGTGATCCGAAAAGAGCGTGCTGGAGAATACCTCTCGCAAACGGTCCAAGTCGTTCCACACGTTACAGATGAAATCAAAGGGCGCATTCGAGACAGCGCGTTGCGCTCAGGTGCCGACATCTGCATCATCGAAGTGGGTGGAACCGTAGGCGATATCGAGAGCCTGCCTTTTCTGGAAGCCATTCGCACCATGCGTTTCGACGAAGGCTATGACAACATCGCATACCTTCACCTGACCTTGGCACCCAATGTTTCCAGCGGTGAGCTCAAGACCAAACCCACCCAACATTCGGTGGCGGCACTCCGGAGTGTCGGTATTTCACCAGACTTTATTGTGGTTCGCTCGAATGCGCCCATACAAACGGATCTCAAACGCAAAATCGCACTCTTTACCAGTGTGGACCCAGAGTCCGTTTTTTCCAGTCACGACGTGGAATACCTGTATGAAATTCCCCTCATTCTGGAAGAGCAAGAACTTGGGCTTGCCCTCGAACAGCGCCTGAGGCTGCCCCGTGCAACACCGGATCTGTCTTTTTGGAAGGACGCCGTCGAAAAACTCAAGGACCCCAAGCACGAGGTTCAAATCGCCTTTGTCGGAAAGTACGTCCAGATGTCGGATGCGTATCTGAGCATTGTGGAAAGCCTTCGACACGCGGGTATTGCACACAACACACGTGTCAACATCCACTGGATCGATGCCGAGGAATTGGAGATATCCCTCGACCTGTCTCAACTTCAGGCCATGGATGGCATTCTGATTGGGCCCGGGTTCGGTCAACGTGGCATTGAAGGCAAGATATTGGCTGCGCGCTGCGCACGGGAAAACAAAATTCCCTATCTGGGCGTCTGTCTGGGCATGCAAGTGGCCGTTATTGAGATTGCGCGCGCCATTGGCATGACCGGTGCAAACTCAACGGAATTCGATCCAAACAGTCCATACAAAGTCATTGATCTCATGCCGGAACAGTTCAACATTCAGGAAATGGGTGGAACAATGCGTTTGGGCAACTGGCCGATGGAGGTGTTTCCCAAAACACAACTTTCGGAAATATATGGACTTCCCGAAGGTGGAACCGTATGGGAAAGACACCGCCACCGCTATGAAGTTAACCCCATCTTCTTGGATCAACTCACACCGCATTTGACCGTCAGCGGCATCACACCGGGCATGCGCGGACAAGGCCAAGGGCTGGTCGAGGCCATCGAAGTCAAAGACCATCCCTTCTTTATCGGCCTTCAGGCCCACCCTGAATTCAAAAGCCGGCCGATGAATCCCAGTCCGCCCTTCAAGGCGTTTGTGAAAGCCAGCCTCGAGCATTGCCTGATATCCAGCCAAAGAGAACACCAATTGATCTGAACTGCGGGTGCGAATGGGTCAAGGGCATATGCCTTTGATCCTTTTTCAATCTGCCGCGTTTGTCCTCAAAAGGCGCATTCACGACGGAAAATCCACACCGAGCTGTACCAATAGTGTCCGAAGGTCTCTTGCCAGCGTTGTGTGATCGCCCGCGTTCCACAGCAACCAGGGTGTTTTCATTCGCTTCTCGGCAATTGGCCATTGTGAAGCTTCACGTTTCAAAAGCTCTTCTCGGGTCCAACCCGACCGCTCTTTAACACGTTCCAAACGCAATTCAAACGGTGCATCGATGAAGACAACTGCCTCAAACTGATCTTCGAGTCCATTTTCAAAGAGCAGGGGAATGTCCTCAAACACGACACGATGGGTTTCCCGAAGCGACAGTTCTCTCATTTTGGCACGAACCCTCGGATGGACAATGGCATTGAGTTTGGACAGATCCGCTGGATTTGAAAAAACACGGCGTGCCAGTTTTTCCCGGTCAAGCTGCCCTCCCACCACAGCATCCGAGCCAAACGCCTCTTGGATTTCAAAGAGCACCTCAGGCTGAGATGTGACCTGATGGGCTATTTTATCGGCATCCAAAACCACAAAGCCCCAACCGCACAACACCTCTGAAATGGTGCTTTTGCCACTGCCAATGCTTCCTGTCAGACCAATCCTACGCGACATGCAACCATTGTCACCCAGAACCAGATGAAATAGGCTCAGTAAATTCTCATCGAGGCTTCACCTCAAGTCAGTGGATTGCTCGTTATGATTGGGCAAGCATGACTCTCGGCTTTGTGTTGAATCCGGCTCTGGGCCGAACGTTTTCTGGACAGTTTAAAGTCCTTTTTCAAAATTCAGATGCCCAACTGGGGTCTCGGAGGGTCGTTCAGTGAAACCACAATGGATCTATGCGCTGGGCCTGTGTTTGATCGGCCAGTTCGCATTTGCGCAAAAAACCACATCCAACTCAGCCAATACACCCACAACGAACACCAAGCCAGCAGATCCCAAACAGTATTTGGCGCTGGGGAAGTACTATTACTACCTCGGGCAGTACGATTCGGCCTACTATGCCTTCAGGCGGGTTTTGGACCTTGATTCTCAAAACAAAGAAGCCCTCTTGGGATTGGGTCGAACCCAGACCAAACTGATGCTGTTTTCCTCTTCCATAGATACCCTGAAAAAACTCATCCAACTGGACAGCAAAAACCCAAGTGCCTACATCGCGCTCGCACAAGCGTACCGAGACCAGTACACAACCAGCGAAGACCGAGATTCCGTCAAGGGCAACCCTGACGACGCGCTGAAAATTCTAAAAGATGCGGAAAACACCCATCCCAGTGAGTTGAGCTTGGCAGCGATATACAATGAGCGCGCTTTGCTTTACAGTGCGAAAAACGACGATCCAAAAGCACTCGAGGCGTCTAAAAAAGCCGCTTCGCTGGCTCCAGAAAACGGCGATGTGCTCTCCAACTTGGGACGCCTGTTCTTCAAAACGGGCAACACCAAAGACGCACTTGAAACCCTCAAGCGTGCGACCGCGGCCAATCCCAGAGACAGCCTGACCCAGGCCCTGTACGGAAAACTCCTGATTCTAGGTGGCGACTACAAATCGGGACTCACGGCGCTCAATCGGGCACTGCGCCAAGATCCCAAAAATGCCTATATCCTGGGTCAATACGGCATCGCGCTCCACCTCGATCCAAACGAAACGAGTCGAAAAAGCAGCGCATCAGACAGCCGAAAGTACCTGGAAACGGCAATCAAAGCAGATCCTCTCCGGTACCCAGAGTTCTACTACCATCTGGGCCAAATTGCTTTGGAGCAGTCCGATTGCAAAAGTGGAAAATCTGCGTTTGCAAAATCCGTGGCCTTGGACCCTCAAATGGTCGAATACCGTTTGGGCTACGCCAAAGCGCTCGAAAGTTGCGGCGATCGTGTGACTGCGAAACTTCAATACACCGAGATTTTAAAACTGGACCCCAACCTCAAAGAGGCGAAGGACGCCCTGTCCAAACTGAACTGAACGACAGAAGACGCCAAGGTCAAGCTGAGGGCTTGACCTTTTTTGTGGACACACTCATGGCGAAATGGCCTCAATTCCCACCGCCAACGGTTTTGACCTCGCCACACCGATGAAAAACCAAATACTGACAGCGGCAATCACAAGACCCAGCCAACCGGAAGAGAAAAAATCATAGAGACCGTGTAGGACAGCACCAACCAACAGACCCAAAATGACCCACTTGTAGCGCTTTGTCGTCCGGCTCAAGGCCAATCCCACGTAATATCCGACAGTCCCAGAAAAGGCCGCGTGCAACAGTGGGAGCGTAATGGTTCGCAAGAATTGCCACAAAATGTAATTGCCAGAGCCGGAAAGCCCCGTTTCCTGACTGAATTGCGCATTTTGCTGGGCGTAGAGCAGAGCGTAACTGGCCGCCTCAGCAATGCCAAATGCCAGCCCACTGATGGCGGCACAAAACGCAGCTTCCTTGCTGTTTCGGATCTCCCGGGCCTGAAAGGCAAGCCAGAGCACGGGTAACATTTTGGCCGCTTCTTCCAAAACGCCCACGCCACCCACAAAACCAATCAGGCGAAGGCCGTCCCACTGGATTTCAGTGGCATCGTACAGCTGCTTGATAATGGGAAATTTTTGCAAAAACAGCACAAGGGGAATACCCACAATGGGTGTAAACAGTGCGGGAATGATCACATGGCGTTTTTTAACGTCACATTGCAGCAAGGTTCGAATCAGGTATGCCCAAAATACCGCAAAATAAATTCCGACCACCCAAGCGGCCTTTTGAATGTCCACATAATTGGAAAAATAAATGGAAGCGGCAAGGGGAAAGAGTGCAAAAATCAGGATTCCCCGAAGCAGAGGAAGCCGAGAGGCTTCAAGCAAAGAAGACCATGGAAAAATCTCGTTCCAGACACTGATTAACTTATTCGCTGATCGAACAGGTGGAGGCAGATCCATGGTTTCAGCTTACCACTGACACATCTTCCTGCCCCACCCGCAATCCATAAAAAGCCGCAACAAAAAGGGAGCGGCAAAAACCACTCCCCCACTGGATCTCGTACCCTATTTCTTATGACGCCTTGTGCTCTGGGCGCGACTGGACCCAAGTTTCTGACCTTTGGCACGGCTCGCTTGCATTTTGGCACGTGTGCGGTCCGCATCGAGTTCGAAATCGAGTTGTCCGCTGGCATAGGCAGCCAAGCTTGGTCTGACCTTGAGTTGGCGACGGTTGCGTCCCAATTCGACATTCACACGCTCGAACCATGCCTCAAATTCCGGGGTCACATCAAAGACCATGTCCCGGGTTTCTTTTTGGTATGTACCTTCCTGTCCACGGCGCGAGTAAATTTTAGGCAACTCAAAGCGATCGGTTAAATTGACAGCTTGGAAATCCCCATCAGCCACTGCACTGCGAAACATTTTTACAAATTGATCGCTGCGTTGTGGATTATCTAGTTGCTTGATTTGCTGACTCAGTGTTCTGTACTCCATGTAAATCCTCCAAAATCTGATTAGACCTATTATTCAACAAAAGTAGGCCAATGTAAATATCTCACAGATAGCCGTTTTACTCAAACGGGCGACCAGATCTTGAGTGCAGGCAAAGTCAAAAAAAATGTCTTTTGTTGAATCAAAAGGGGGTTTAAGAAATCCGACAGCAAAAGACACTATGGTTTAAGATGGACTCAAGTAAGGAACCTTCTGGAGAAATGATGGATACGAAAGCAAAAATACAACATCTCAAACGTGGAACAGTCGATCTTATCAGTGAACATGATCTGCAAATTAAATTGAAACGTCAAAAACCCCTGCGTGTTAAATTGGGAGCAGATCCCACACGACCCGACCTGCACTTGGGACATGCAGTCATTCTAAAAAAGATGCGTCAATTTCAAGATATGGGGCATCGCGCCATCATGCTAATCGGTGATTTCACAGCGATGATTGGTGATCCGAGCGGAAAGAACAAAACACGGCCTCCACTGAGTTTGGAAACTGCACGGAGCAATGCCCAAAGTTACCTCGATCAATGCAAATGGATTCTCAAAGACGATCCACAGGTACTTGAAATTCGCTGGAACAGCGAGTGGCTTGAACAGCTTGGCTTTAAAGATCTGATTGAATTGACAGGTAAATACACCGTTGCACGTATTCTCGAACGCGAAGACTTTAGAAACCGTTTGCAAAATGGGCTTCCCATATCCATGCACGAAACACTTTACCCGCTGGCACAAGCATACGACTCTGTGGCACTTAACGCAGACATCGAACTGGGCGGAACCGATCAGCTCTTCAACCTTTTGGTCGGCCGTGACATACAGCGAGAATACAATCAAGAACCCCAAGTGGTCATGACATTACCGCTGCTGGTCGGCCTGGATGGCACCGAAAAGATGTCAAAGAGTCTTGACAATTACATTGGGCTGACCGATTCACCCGAACAGATGTACGCGAAACTGATGAAGGTACCAGACTCACTTTTGGTCAACTACTTTACCTTGCTGACCGATCTCGAGGACGAAAACATTCAGACGATTTGCTCAGGACATCCCATCGTGGCACACCGGATTTTGGCTGCACTGATCACCAGCTGGCTGACGAGCCGCGGCGCACTGTCCACCAATTTGGATCTGTTGAGGCGCATCAACCGGGATGATTACAACACGACCTTTGGAAGCATTTACGGTTTTGCACAACCCGAAATACTCTCCATTCTGGAACAGGCCATTTCAGACATGCAAGAGGTTGCCGAAAACATCGAACGGTTGTTGGAATTTGGTCGCCTGTTCAACCTCGACGAAGGGTCTGTCAGTGAAATCACAGATTTTCATTCTGAACTTCAGTTGCACATCCAGCTCGTCTCCGAAAACCTCAATTTTATTCTGGAAGCCGAACCCGAGCGCCAAAATCAGATCGTCACACAGGCACTTGAGGTCTCAAAAGCGGCCAAATCACCCGACATTCGCCAAACGCTGGAAGAAATCAAAACACAACTGCTTTTGGAAATTGAGCGCAAGTTACACGTCCAACACAACCTGACAGACTTTTTTGGCACAGCTCTGCAGAACTTTCAAGGGGCAAAACAGCGCTACGAGAGTGTCGCCAAAGGAACTGTCCCACACGACATCCCAACTGTTGAAATCGATGAGGAAGAGAGCATCTCGGTCGTTCGGCTGGCCGTGTTGGCCAATTTGTGCAGCAGCAACGGTGAAGCCCGAAGGTTGATTCAAAACAAAGGCCTCAAATTGGACGGGCAAACCGTTTTGGATCCCCTCTTGACGCTGACGCTGGACGCGCCCCACGTGATCCAAAAAGGAAAGGACCGATTTGTTAGGATTGAACGAAAAAAACATCACACTTAGTGGAGGGCTTTTACCCAAAAGCCAAGCGGCGGTCATTATTGGGCCTTTGGGTTATTGAAAATCAACTGCGGCGAGTTCGTCTATTTCTTGGATTGCCGAAAAATAAAAAATCCCATGGAAATGACTTTCAAGGGACGCCAAGCATTTGCAACGATTGAGAAATTTGCTGTAGAACGGACACGAGAACATGCAAGCAAAAATTTGGATGAATGAAACTGGATTGGGCGTGGCTGGTCTGCCAAAAGGTCTGGTTAGGGACGCAGAAACATTGAATTACGGCATTTTGAACGAAATCGAGGCAACTTTGAAAGATGCGATCTCTTTACTTGGTAGGTACTTCAAAAATCCGGGCGTTCACCGACAAAAAGGATAAAACAACATGTGGATACTGGCATTCAGAAACCTGCTCCGCCATCCCTGGCGAACCTTGGCCACAGTCGTTGGGGTCGCATTGGGAATCGCCGTGGTCTTGGGCACATCGACACTCGGGAACAACATTCAGTCCAATCTGACGCAGGTGTTCACGCAGGCCGTGGGACCCTCAGACCTGTTGATTGCCCCATCCAGTGATGCCCGATCTCTGATTGACGAGCGACAGGCCAAAGGGGTCGCCTCCAAATTGCCGGGGATCACCCAAACGTTTCCCACATTGGAATACTATGGCGTTCGGAAACAGGACGCGCAAGGGTACGTCCGACCGCTGATTCCTGGAATGCAAGGCGGGGTTTTGCTGCTTGGACAAGACCTCTCGCAGGTTACAAGCTTGGGCCTCAGAACGACAACGGGTGTTTTGGAACGCAGGCCTCAAGGCATTTGGATTCCCGAACGGTTGGCACTCCGTTGGCGTGTTGCTGTGGGAGATGATGTCACGTTTGTCTCTCCTGTTGGAGATTTTTCCTTTCGGGTACAGGGTTTCTTGTCTCCAACCACGGCAGCCTCCAGACTCAACCTCGGAGAGGTCGGCGTCGTGGATTTGCCCGACCTGCAAAAAGCCACCCATCTGCAGGGAAAACTCTCGTATCTGGGTCTTCAATTTCGCCCAAAAGCACCGGACACCCAAGACTGGGTTTTGCCCACTGGAATGGAGGTCATTTATCCAGCAGGACGAAGCCAAATCTCGACTGGACTGTTGCAAAATGTCCAAAGCGGCCTTGAGGTTCTGGCAGCCGTCTTGATGGCCTTGGCGGGATTCCTAACCTACAACACCTTTTCGGCATCGGTGGTTGAGCGGCGCAGAGAATTCGCGCTGCTGAGAACACTCGGTTTGACCCGCAAGCAGGTCTTCCAACTTGGCATCACAGAAGGGTTGCTGTTGTGTATTCCGGGAACCGTTCTGGGCGTGGTTTTTGGCATTGGGATTGCGGCACTCATGGCCTGGGTCAATGCACTCTTGCTCAAAACCCCTTTCGTTTCACTTGCACTCTCCGGCCCAAAAACGGCGGTTGCGATCGCCATTGGTGTAGCCACCGTGGTCTTGGCTGCTGTCAAACCAGCCCACCTGGCATCGCGGGTTTCGCCGACCCAAGCGTCCAGAGAGGCCTACAAAGATGACTTTTCAAAGAGCCGCTGGATGTGGGGCGTGGCGCTTTTTGCGCTGTCGGTGTGTGTGTCTTGGGTTTCTTGGCCCGCCTCATGGCAAATGGCAATGGCAAGTCTGGCCATGGGACTCAGTTTTTGGGGAGTTGCCTGGATCTCCCCTGCTGTTCTCAGCGGCATACTTCCGGTGTTGCGTCCCATTCTCCAAAAGGCTTTCGGCGTTTCAGCTCAGGTGGGATTGGGCATTGCGCGGCGTTCCAGTGGACGAAATGGTGTGGCCATTGGCACAGTGGCCCTGGGTGTCACCTTGGTGATTGGCGTGGGTGGCATGGTTTCTGGAATCAACCAAAAGATCTCAGATTGGGTTGATGGCACTGTGATGGGAGACCTCTTCGTCGCAGCCGCGGTTCCTTTTCCGTCGGATTTCGCAAACCAACTTCGCAAAAATGTTCAGCTGACGGAAGTCTCCCCCGTTTCCGTGCGCATGATGCGGTTTCAGCCTCCAACCGGTCGAAACCGCACCCTTTCTGCTGTGTTTACCCCCGCCGAGCGCTACGATTCCAAGTACGGAACAGGACAGTTTCAATTCCTCGAAGGCAGCATCGCTTCCAGTTTGCCCGCCTTTTACAAAGGTGGAGGTGTTTACATCTCTGGAACGCTTTCCGATCGGTACAATCTCCACGTCGGGAGCCCCATAAAACTCCGCACCCAGAGCGGATGGACGTCCTTCAAGGTTGTGGGCGTCGTGGTCGATTACACCAGCGCAGGAGAGAGTGTCGTTTTGAACATGAGCGACCTGGCCCGTTTTGGGGGTGGCAGCCCAGATTTGTACGTTCTGTCGGTGGGCAAGCAAAACCCAAGGGCTGTTGGAAAAACACTCAAAAGCCTGTACCCATCGCTCTATCTGGACATTCAGTATGGATCCGAATACAAAGCCATGATCCTGGCGGTGACACAGCGGTTTTTTGGATCGACCTATGGGCTTTTGGCTCTGGCGATTTGGGTTGCAGCCTTGGGCGTGGCCAACACGTTGGGAATGAACCTCTCGGAACGCTCACATGAAATGGCCGTTCTGCGCACACTTGGCTTTACCCGCCGTCAACTCATGCAGGCCATATGGGTCGAAGGCATTCTGGTGGTTTGCGTGGGAACATTCCTTGGGCTCATCAATGGCATTCTGCTCAGCCACGTGGTTACAGGGGCCGCAAACGCGCTCACAGGATACCGCATCGACTCGACACTGTCTGTGCCTCTCATGGTTTTCGCGCTGTTGGCAAGTCCCGCGATTGGCATACTTTCGGCTTTGATACCTGCGCGGCGCATCGCACGGCTTTCGCCGGCATCCGCACTGCATTCAGCAGAAACATTCTAGTACAATGGAATCGTTTAGGGGAAAGGCACGACGGAGAAAATTCCCCAGAAATGAGCTGCGACCGTGACAATAGAACATAAAAACGAAGGCGTGTCCTCAGAAAAATCAAACCATGACCAGATGAACCAAATTTCTGAAATGTTAGAACAGCTCACTGAAATGTTAGAACGGGTCAATAGATTGCGAAGCAGAGTTCCATTCGATATGTCAACGGAATCAGCAGTACGAGAAGAATGGCCTTCACTGGAGGTTACACTAAATAGATCAGGATGGTTTATTGAAAGAAAGATCGATATAGCTTCTCTTGCAAACAGAGAAAACATAAAAGGATTCAAAATTAATAATTTTGCAATGGAATTCATTGAAAAATTCAACGAATTATCGATTGAATTCCCATTAAATACTGAAGATAGAACATATGTATACATATTCGATTTTCTAGAAGTAGCCGATACATACTCACCAATACTTTGCGAGGACCATGGAAAGGAGGTAGGAACAACGTTGTGTCCAGTTGGTATCAGTGAGGATGGATTTGTTGTATTGCTTATTGGAGAAAATGGAAAGGTTTTTGCGTGCGTTGATACGAACATAAGATTCGTCGCAAATTCATACCAAGATGCACTTGAAAGCCTAAATAGAAATGACCCGTTTCTACCAATAAATGGATAAGATATTTTAAAAGTCAAATTGAATAAATATACTTAGAATTTTATTAAAATAAGTAAAAATCAATTTGAAAATCACGAGTAGGGCAATGATGAATGCGCCGCATTTACAAGGAGAATCGAAATGAATAAAGAAAATGAAAAAAACTACGATACGAAACATTTGCAAGATGAAATCGATCAAGAAATATCTGAAATTGAAGAATTGCTTAAAAATATACCAAATTTTAAACCAACAGGACAAAGAAGACAGATTTGGCCATCATTGGAAGAGACACTTGCGAGGGCAGGATGGACCGCGGATCGATCTGTTGATGTTTCCGAAATTTGTTCGAAATTGTCTTCTATTGGTGTTAGTTTTCACACATTCGCTAAAGAATTCATCTCTTCCTATAATTATCTGACCTTTTATTTTCCAAAGAAAAATTTAAATAAATATAGTGTATGCAAGTTTGATGCGCTATGGGCAGCTGATCATTATGTTGAATTCAGATTAGAAGAAGATCAGTCTATTATTGGACATCAGCTCTGTCCAATTGGTGTAGCAGATCATGGAATGACTGTCCTTTTAATTGATGATATCGGCAGAATGTTTGCGAGTATTGAAAGGAAACTCTTTTTTCTTGCCAATACAGTCAAAGATGGATTTGAAAAATTAAACAGAAACGAGAGATTTGAACCCGTTGATGAGTAGTGTATGTTTCCCCCAAGAGACCCTCTCAAAGAACTTAATCTTGAAAGCCTCCTTCGACATCTTGGGCTGAACATGGGCCTTCTCTCCAAAATCTTAAACCCTCGAGACAGCAAATAGCTTCAATCGGACAGGCTCCTTAAAATTTTATAAGGTACTTAAATGATTTATAATCGTCAAAATAGAAATAGGGAGCGATACTATGTCATTAGAAAACCAGAAAAATGATGATATGTCCAAGGAGCTTTCTGATAAATTAATAGAAATTAAATCATTGCTCAATAGTCTTGGTTATTGTACAGAAGTCGATCCAGAAAAAGAAATTTTTATACCATTGCATACCAATCTTGAAATCGCAGGGTGGAGTAATGAGCGAAATGTAGATATATCACACCTGATGGATAATCAAAATCCAAATAAAATCAATAAAATGGCAGCACAGTTTATTTCGAGATTCAACAGTTTATCGGTTAAATTTCAATCTGGAAGAAACGAGTTTCCATGTACATATCATTTCAATGCAGAATGGGCAATGAGGGTATATCATATGGAGACACAAGAAGACGATGAAGCAATTTTGAAAACAAAGCTATGCGCAGTTGGATTTAGCGATGACGGATATATCATATTGCTTATTGCAGAAACAGGGAAAGTCTTCGCAAGCGTTGATACCAATTTATACTTTGTTGCAGACTCATATCAAGAGGCACTTGAAAATCTGAATAGAGACGAACCATTTCAGCCTATAGAGGAATGGCTTTTTGATCAATCATCCAAATAAATGCCCAGATTTGTACCTTCTGTCGGTGGGCAAGCAAAACCCAAGATCCAAATTTACAAATCCACCAAAACCAATGCAACTGGCTGCGCAATATCTAAACGTGTCATGTTAAACCTCAGTATAATGGGGTGGTGTCTGACTTAGCAGATTTAAATCCCATTCTGGTTATGCTCGGCGGCATTGTTGCCCTAGCGCTTTACATTTCGTCCAAGATGGAAGGCTTTGAAGAATGGCTAGATGAACACGTCGGTCTCCGAGAAAGACTCGTTCTGGCCATAATCGCGTTTGGCACATGCATCGTGTTCGGTTCACAAAATCCGGCACTGCAAATTGTGTCAGGCTTGGCCCTTTTAGGATGTATTGCTTCCATTGTCTGGAAACCCCTGCTCCTTTCGACTGCATTTGGCGTCGCCATGACCGTGCTCTATTGCCTTTTTGAAATTCTCTAGCCAAACCGCCCCGTGATATAGGCTTCGGTTCGATCACTTTTCGGTCGGGTAAAAATCGTGTCTGTCGGCCCTTCTTCGATCAAGGTACCCAGATGCATGAAGGCCGTTCGGTCAGAAATCCGTGCGGCCTGTTGCATGTTGTGCGTCACGATGACCACGGTGTACTGGGCCGTCAACTGCTGGATCAACTCTTCGATTCGCTCCGTTGCAATGGGATCGAGCGCACTGGTCGGTTCATCCATCAGAATCAGTTGGGGTTGTGTGGCAATGGCCCGGGCAATGCACAGGCGCTGTTGCTGACCACCCGAAAGCCGAAGGGCACTGGAATGGAGTTTATCATGAACCTCGTCCCAGAGCGCGGCACCTTTGAGGGACGTTTCGACCAAAGCGGGCAAATCCCCTTTAAACCCTTGGAGCCTTGGACCAAAGGCGACATTTTCGAAAATGCTCTTGGGAAACGGATTGGGCTTTTGGAACACCATACCGATGTGCCTTCGCACTTCAACGGGATCGACCTGTGGATCGTAAATATTGACGCCGCCGTAAACAATTTTTCCCTGGATGGTCAAGTTCCCGACCAGATCGTTCATGCGGTTGATCGATCGCAAAAGCGTCGATTTGCCACAGCCTGAAGGCCCGATGATGGCTGTGACTTTGCTTTTGGGAAAGCGAATGGAAACCCCTTTGAGTGCGTGAAAAGACCCATAGTGAAGGTGCAGGTCTTGGACGTCAACCAGCGCGTCTCCTTCAGAGACAGGATCTGTCCTCAGGGTGGTGGGTGTATCTTGTGTCATCATGGCAAACCTCTCAATTCTGAAACCGGCGGCGAACCCAAAAAGCCAGAGTGTAGAGTAAACCCAAAATCAACAAAAGCGTGACAATCGCAGCGGAAGCGGCGTTGGCATACTCGGGTTGGTTGGCGGAAATCCAATTGTAAATCTGTACAGGCATGACGGTATATTCGGACATGATCCCCGTCGGGGCAGAAGGCACAAAGGCCGCCGCACCCACCAACAACAGCGGCGCCGCTTCTCCAATGGCGCGGGCACCTGCCAAAATAATACCTGTGACCATCCCCGATGCCGCCGTTGGCAATACGACTTTGTGGACGGTTTGCCACTTGGTCGCGCCCAAACTGTACGCCGCTTGCCGCAGAGAACTTGGAACCGCGCGAATGGCCTCGCGTGAGGCAATCACAATCGTGGGAATGATGAGCAGAGAGAGGGTGAGGGACGCCGTAACAACCGAAGGCCCCAAGTGAAAACCTCGGGCAAAAACTGCCAACCCCAAAATCCCGTAAACGATGCTCGGAACACCGGCCAAGTTCCTCAGATTGATTTCAATGAGGGAGGTCCAACGTCCCTCTGATGCGTATTCTTCAAGGTAAATGGCCGTTCCCACACCAATTGGCACAGCCAGCAAGAGTGTCAAACCCAAAATCCACAGTGTTCCAAAAAGGGCGACACGGATGCCAGAAGTCATAGGGTTTCTGGAAGGATCTCTGGTAAAAAATGACAGATCCAACCAAGGATTGAGCCGCAACTGTTGGCCCGGTTTGAGGTTGCCCTGAATGTCCTTCAAATGGATCCAGCCATCAATCAGGGAATGGTTCGATACACCCGTGTCTCGCACATGCGTGACAACCCAACGCAGAGGACCATCCTGCGTGTACCACATGAGCTCGATACGGTTTCTCGCATAGAATTTTCGCATTTCTTCCGAATCATTCTCAATGCTTTTGGCCTCACTGGATTCCAATTTCTTTTGGAGAACCCGGGCATTCAGTTCAAGTTTGAAGACTTCAGAAGGTGTTTTCGCATCAGCCAATGAAAATGTCTGGCCACTGGAATCGGAATCCGGCTCTACGACCTGCCAAGAAACTGTGTTGGAAAGGGTGTATCCCAAAAGGAGTGTGACCAAAACCAAAGCCAAAAGGGTTGGCAGAGAAATCCAAAACCTGAACCTTCGGTCTGCCTGACGCCTTTTCGCAAAACGCTTGCGTCCTTCTGAGTCACTTAAAAATGTCTGTGAATGTGTGTCGTGAGGGTTACTCATACTTTTCCTGATAGCGACGGACAACCCGCTGTGCGACGAGATTGAGACCGAGGGTCAAGACAAACAGCGTGGCACCGACTGCGAACAGAGCCTGAGAAGCAACAGATCCGGCCGCTTGGTCTCCCGTTGCCGCCTGAACAATGTAGGACGTCATGGTCGCGATGGTTTCCCTCGGGTCAAATGTCCATATGGGACGCTGTCCCGCAGCCAAAGCAACAATCATGGTCTCTCCGATCGCCCGAGAGGTTGCCAAAATAAACGCCGCGACAATGCCGGAAATAGACGCGGGGACAACCACCTTGAGGGTCACTTCCAGTTGGGTTGCACCCAATCCGTAAGCGGCTTCTCGCATGGCTTTTGGAACGGCCTGCATGGCATCTGCTGCAATATTGGAAATGTAGGGCAAAATCGCAAAACCGAGCACCAAACCGGCAGAAAGTGGGTTAAAAAGTTGCAAACCGGGAATCACCTTTTGAAGCAGTGGAGTGATGAAAAGAAGTGCAAAGTAACCGAAAACCACTGTGGGAATTCCCCCCAAAACCTCGAGAATTCCCATGATCCAAAAGCGCATTTTGGTCGGGGCATACTCCGATAGGTATATGGCAGCACCAATTCCAAGGGGCAAACTCACACACAGGGCAATCAAAGTGACCCACAGCGTCCCACTCAGCAGGGGCAAAATCCCGTAGTGTGGATCGGAAAACAGTGGGGTCCACTCTGTCGAACTGAGAAATTCGACCAAAGGGACCTTGGAAAAAAATCCGAGGACTTCTTTGGCCAAAACACCAATGACGGCCAACGTGGTGAGAATGGATATGGCAGAGAGAAGAAGCAACACCAAGCGAATGAAAAGCTCTGCTGGTGTGCGTCCAGGATGTCGTTTTAAGAGGGCGTGGCTTTGTTTGGTCGAGTCCATATTCCGGGTGTTTAGCATAGAGGCTTCTTATATGAGAAAAAGCCCAGAAGGACGAACCATTCCAGGCTGTGTTCACAAAAAATTATTTCTTGGAGAACTCTTCCATCACCTTCAGCAGAGAAACACCGGGTTCCAAAGTGGCAAAAATGCTTCCGGACCGCCTCTCATCGACGTGCTTCTGGCCGATTTGGTACGCTTTTTCAGGCAAAACGACAAAACCGGTGCCCTGTATGGGTTTCCGGGCATCTTTGGACAGATAGAACTTCAAGAATTCTTGCAAATCCTTTTTGCTGTTCAGCATGGCCACATTCGCGTATACAAAGAGTGGGCGTGACAGGGGTGCATAGGTGCCGTTGTTGATCGTTTGCGCGGTTGGCAAAACACAACCCTTGCCGTTGTCGATGGCGACTGCTTTGAGCTTCTGACCTTCTTCCAAATAGTAGGCAAACCCAAAGAAACCGATGGAATCCTTGCTGCCCTCTATGCCTTTGACCAAAATGTTGTCGTCCTCACTGGGAAAATAGTCCTTGCGGATGTTTCCAGCTTTTCCAGTTACCGCTTCCGTAAAATAGTCAAAGGTTCCAGAATCGGATCCCGGTCCGTAAAAACTGACCTTCCGTGCGGGAAATCCGGCGCGGATGTCACTCCAATTTTTGACCGTAGAATCGCCGATCCAGGCTTTTTTAAGCTCCGCAACCTTCAGACATTTTGCAAATGTGTTGCTGGGATGAACGACCACAGTGAGACCGTCAAAAGCGACAGGCAACTCAACAAATTCGATTTTGGACTTTTTGCATTCGTCCATTTCCTCTTTTTTAATGGGACGGCTGGCATCCACCACGTCGATTTCACCGCGGCAGAACTTTTTGAATCCACCACCTGTTCCCGAAAAAGCAACTGTGATTTTGACGTCTGGATTGTCGATTCGAAACTCTTCCGCGACTGCCTGCGTGATGGGATAGACCGTTGAGGATCCATCGATACGCAAATCGGCGAGCGCGCTACTGGAAATCAGGGCCATAAGGGTAACGTACACTGTTTTCATAGATAAACCTCGGTTTAAAAGCAAGTGGGATTTGGAGTCATTTACTTTGTCTATGTCTTACATAAAACTCTGTCAGATCTAACTCTCATCCTTTCCTATTATTTACATTTCTATAAATAGAATTGATAGCATCCTAAAGATTATAATTTCATTTTCTTTTTGGTATTTTTGTGTTTTTGATAACAGGGTATGGGTTATCCCGTTATGACTTCTCGTTCCGCGAGCATCATATATAACTTTCCGAACGGTGCTGTGTAATCCAAGTTTCAATTGTATCGAGAGCCTGAGTGGCCACTGTCTCGGGACCATTCTGTGCATCCAAAACACGAATGCGCTCAGGCTCCAAACGCGCCAACTCCAAAAAACCCGCTCTAACGCGCTTGTGAAAACCAATATCTGCGCGCTCAAAACGGTCTTTCTGGCCGCGGCTTGCCACGCGTTTTAAACCTTCCTCACAATCAATATCCAGCAAAAGTGTGAGGTCGGGAATCCGGCCGCCCGTAACCTGTGCATTGAGGGTCCTCAGCATGTCCAAGTCGAGTCCTCGGCCGTAACCCTGGTAGGCCAAACTGGAATCGGTGTAGCGATCGCACACGACAATGTCTTCGGAAACGACAGAGAAAACCTTGCGAACCAACTGCGCCCGAGACGCACTGTACAGCAAAAATTCCGCCAATGGATCCATTTCCAAATCTGTGTTGAGCAGCAATTGCCGAATCTGGAGTCCAAGCTCGGTTCCCCCGGGTTCCCGGGCTGTATAAACCGAATAACCCCGAAATTCGAGTTGTTGCGTCAGATTGCGCTGGAGTGTGGACTTTCCAGCACCTTCTGGGCCCTCCAAAGTGACCAGCAGAGGCATGCTCACAATCCTGTTGGACAATCGATAAATGTCCACGGCAAGTGAAATGTTTCTTTTATTTTGTAAGCGAGCGCTTTCACGCCAAAGGTTTCCGTCTCGTAGTGACCGGCATAGATGGTATTGATACCGTATTCAAAGCTGTCATGAAAACTCGCATGCTTGGGCTCACCCGTGATAAAGCAGTCCAGGCCCAATGCGGCTGCTTCAGGTATGGCGTCCGAAGCGGCACCAGAAATAATCCCAATGCGATGAATTTCCGTGGGGCCACCACCGTGCACCAGGCAAATTTCGCCAGTCAGTTTTTGAATCCGATCGGCCAACGTCTGGATGTCCTGGGGAAAAGGCAATTCTCCCCAAAAGCCAATGGTCGTGTTTTTGTACTGCCCGAACGGCTCAATGCGATGAAGCCCCAAACCCTGCGCAATCATGATGTTGTTTCCGACTTCTGGATGCGCGTCCAGAGGAATGTGCGAAACATAAAGATTGAGGTCACCTAAAAGTGCGGCCCTGACCTTTTTGGCATGCGGACCGGTCAACGGAAGCGAACGTCCCCAAAACAATCCGTGGTGGGTGATGAGCATGTCCGCGCCCATCCCGACGGCTTCGCACAGTGTTTTGAGAGATGCATCCACAGCAACGGCCAAATGTGAAACGGTCTCTTTCCCTTCGACCTGCAAACCATTTTGGCTGATATCGATATACCGCCCCGTTCCGAGATATTCATCCAACCACGCCACAAGTTTCAACCGCGATACGCTCGTCATTAGGATATTAGATTACCGGAAATTCCAGCGATGGGCTTCATCCCAAAAGGGTACAGATAGAAAAACAACATACACGTCACAATCAACAAACAAAAAAATATGCTGCCCCAAGCAGCATACTGAACCAAAATCACACGCACAAAATTTTACAATCCCAGCAACGCGAAGCATACAGACATCTGCCTCGGCCACACCCTGTGAATGTTCTTCTCCTATTGGAGCGGTCGTACGAGATAAATGAATGAATCTGTAGAAGGAACTTGACCTTCAGGTGCATTTGCAACACCCACCGCAGCCAAAAAACCCTCTGAATTGACCGAAAGGCCATAGACCGTAGATGCTTGTGGTATGGGTATTTGGGCTCGATCCCGTCCATCTGGGTCCAAAACCCGAAGCAATGTATCTTTACCTACATAAAACCCTCCGGCAAGGGCTTCGGTCCGCATGGCAGTGAAATAAATATCTCCTGAACCATCCACTGTCAATGCGTACGGAAACGCGGTATCGCTTTCCGGAAAAACATCTGTCCACGCTTGCCCACCTTCTTTCGTATACTTTCGAATGAATAGACCGGATTCTGTTTGATCCGTGAGTGGTCTATTGGGTAGTGTTTGTCCCATAACATAGATATTTCCTCGAGAATCCACCTTGGCAGAATAGGCAGTGTCATTTCCTTTACTACCAAACTGCCTTGTCCACACTTCTTTGCCTTTGGCATTATAAACACGGATAAACAAATCTGTAGAACCCACTTTGGGCGCTCCAGACAATGCGGCAGATGTCGATCCAAATACAATGAGATTGCCGTTTGAGTCTGCGTCAATGGAATTGAGGTGGCCGGCACTGCCGATGGGAAATTCCTTCGACCACAACGCCTCTCCGGATCGATCAAACCGGAGAATGTTTATTTTTCTTGAACTGTGAATATCGCCAATATCTGGTCGACTGGTTTCCATGGCGACATAGATATCGTTCTCTCCCGGAACCACAGCAACCGAAATGTTCTCCAGGCGCTCAGTGGTGGGGTCTGACACAGCAATTTTTCGCTTCCAGATCATTTGACCCGACAGATCGTATTGGAGCAAAAACCCAGCGTGCTGGGATGTGATGCACTGTGCGTCGAGACAATCGGACCCCATGCCAACGGCATAAAGATGCTGCTCTGACCAAGACGCGGTCAAGCCACGGATTTCCGCAGAACCATCATCTGCCCCCTGACCCTGAAATTGGCGGGTCCACACATCTTGACCGTTGGGTGTGTATGCGCGAATGAACAGATTGCCTTCACCTTTCGCACCAGGAAGCGTGCCCTCTGTGATTCCACCCACGTAGAAATTTCCGTGTGGATCAGAGGTAACGGTAGCGGCAAAATCTGTCTCTGTGGTCCCAAACAAGACCATTCGAGAAGTGGATTGAGCGAACGACAAATTGAAAACAGACACGATACACGCCATCAAAACTTGAAGTAAGCGACCATTTTTCACGATCTGCATTGTATTGGATTTTTGAAAAGTCCACGCCATTCCAAACCCACAAACCCGAATAGACCCTGCCCCATTAAAGCCGATATACTTGACTGCGGTTCAGCTCTTGCCCAAAGGAGGGACAGCGTGAAGCTTCACGAATATCAAGGAAAAGAATTGCTCAGACGCTTTGGCGTTTTGGTTCAAGAAGGCAAAGTGGCCTACACACCCGACGAAGTGCGCAGCATTGCACAAGAGTTCGGTCAATCGGTTGTCGTCAAGGCACAGGTTCACGTCGGTGGCCGCGGAAAAGCCGGTGGTGTCAAATTCAGTCCAACCCCCGACAAGGCCTTCGAAAATGCCCAAAAGATTCTGGGAATGGACATCAAAGGCCTCACCGTCAAAAAGGTCTTGGTCACCAAAGCGGTCGACATTGACAAAGGTGTGGAGTACTACGTGGGCCTCATTGTGGACCGAAATGTGCAATCCTACACCCTGATGGCCTGCGCAGAAGGTGGCATGGAAATCGAGGAACTCGCCGTCGAAAAACCCGATGCAATCGTCAAATACCGTGTCGATCCGGTGACAGGACTGCGTCCCTTTGAGGCCCGGGAAGTTGCACTCAAAGCGGGATTTAAGGGCAACCTCAACAAAATTGCAGACATGATGGTGAAGTTGGCCAAGGCATGCATCGAACTGGATTGCACATTGGCCGAAATCAACCCACTCTTTATCGATGAAAACGGCGACCCTATGGCCCTCGACGCCAAAGTGGATTTGGATGAAAATGCCCTTTTTAGGCACAAAGACCTGATGCACTACCGTGAACTCGAAGCCGAACACCCTCTGGAAATTGAAGCCAGCAATTACGGTTTTGCGTACGTCAAACTCGACGGAAATGTCGGCGTTTTGGGCAATGGCGCTGGAATCGTGATGACCAGTTTAGATGTGGTCAACCGCGCTGGGGCCAAACCGGCAAACTTCCTCGACATTGGCGGTGGGGCACGATCGGACATCGTCTACAACGCGATCAAACTCGTATCCAAAGACCGCGATGTGAAGTCCATTTTCATCAACATCTTCGGAGGCATCACACGGGCAGATGAAGTCGCAAAAGGTGTGATCCAGGCACTAAACGAAGGCATTTTGACCAAACCGGTTCGGATGCGGATTGCTGGAACGGCTGAAGATGAAGCCAAAGCGCTCTTGGCCGAAGTGGGCAGCCCTCTCATTCAAATGTACCCCGATATGTTCAAAGCAGCCGACGCAGCTGCTCAGGAGGCAAATCGCTAATGGCCATTTTAGTTGACAAAAACACGCAGGTCATCGTTCAGGGCATCACCGGACGTGAGGGCGCAAACCACACCCAAGCGATGCGGGCTTTTGGTACCCAAGTGGTCGCCGGTGTCACCCCGGGCAAAGGCGGAACCCTTCACGAGGGTTTGCCCGTTTACAACAGCGTCAAGGATGCGGTTCAAAAACACCGGGTCGACTGTTCGATCGTCTTTGTCCCACCCGCCGGTGCTGCAGACGCGGTTCTTGAAGCTGCCCACGCAGGCGTTCCTTTGATCGTCCTCATTACAGAAGGCGTGCCCACCGTCGACATGATGCGCGCAGTGCAGGAGGTCAAGGCACTCAATGCACAGAGTCTGGCCCAAGGTGGAAAAGGTGTCCGATTGATCGGCGGCAACTGCCCAGGATTGGTTTCCAGCGGAGAATGCAAAATTGGCATCATGCCCAACAAAATCTACAGTCAAAAAGGGCGTGTGGGTCTGGTCTCACGTTCGGGAACCCTGACCTACGAAGCGGCCAAGCTCCTCGGCGATGCAGGTCTTGGCACCAGCACAACGGTGGGTATTGGCGGGGATCCCATCATTGGCACAACGTTTGCAGACGTATTGCCCCTGTTTGAAAGTGACCCAGAAACCGATGCCATTGTTTTGATCGGGGAAATCGGTGGGGCTGACGAGGAAGCTGCGGCAGAGTACATCAAACAGAACGTCAAAAAACCTGTTGTGGCTTTTATCTCCGGACGCAGTGCCCCAAAAGGCAAGCGCATGGGACATGCCGGCGCCATCATCATGGGCAATGTCGGCACGCCAGAATCCAAACTGGCCGCTTTCAAAGACGCCAAGGTGCCTGTGGCGGATACCATGCCAGAAATCATCGAGATGGTCAAAAAAGCCCTTGAGGTCGTTGCAAACTGAGGCCAGAAAAGCCAAAAAAGGCGGCGATCGCCGCCTTTTTTCATCTCTCATCCCAAACTCAGTACAACGAGAATCCGATATCAGAGCTGGCTGTGTTTGTTTTGCCCGTTTCAATGAGAACATTCATTGGTAAGTTGCGCGTCGTAAGGCGGTATTTATTAAGCACAATAGAATTGACCCGACTGGTCAAATCGATGCTGAGCACCACATTACCTTCGGAAACGCCGGAAAAACTGTACTCTCCCTGTGCATCTGTTAGGGCCGTAAACACATTGCCTTTGGCATCATTGAGGGTGACTTCAACGTTAGGAAAGCCTTTTTCTGGCACATGCCAATTACCATCGCCATTGAAGTCATCGAATATTTTTCCACTAATCGAGCACAAAGTCGTTCTAAGTCCGAAATTATTTCCCAATGCTTCTTTATCTGAACTAACCACCACTACGAACGAAGTGGGAGCAATCGGTACGTATCCTGTAGGAATTCCACCGTCAAGGCTTAATGTGACATTTCCGACAGGTACGTTATCGAAAGTATAAGCGCCATTTACCCCAGTGAATACAGGTGTTAAATCCATCCCAGATGACGTTTTCGCTATTACTTTAACACCGGAAATTCCGGGTTCACCAGGATTTCTCACATTGTCTTTATTGAGGTCATCAAAAACCATGCCCTTGATGGTACCCACGGAGACAGGTGGAACAAAGCCAATATCTAGAGTGTTTGCTCCATTCCACTGCACGTCAATCGGTGCAGGAAGGGATGTACTGGGCGTGTACCCTGGAAGGGCTCGTGTGTCTACAGATAGGACTGAAGAACCCAATGAAACGCCCGTGAAGGTGTATAAACCACTGGCATTTGTCGTTGTTTTGAGCACCTTGCCAGAAAAATCTGTGATTGAAACAGGTATACCAGGGAGCACGGGTTCACTGTCATACTGGCCGTTTTTGTTGGCATCAGCAAAAACTATACCTGAAACAGCCACTTTCGGCAATTGAATGGGCAGATTCAGGGTCTCTTGGATGTTGGCATGCTTGTTGGATTTGATCAGCAGCATGTTGACATCACGGATAAAGCGATCGCTCCAAACCTGGTTTCTGGTGCTGGCCTCACCCGCAGAGTAGCCATAGTAGCGGACAGAAGGCACCTTCCAGGACGCAGAATCCGATGTGTAACTGTAGAAACCCCTTGCATCTGTTTCGACCGTTTTTTCACCCTGCTCAACGGTTGCCTTTGGAAGGATAGGTTCACCGGAATCGTAGATGTCGTTTGCATTCAAGTCATCGAAGACAACCCCCGAAACCGCTACAGATCTCAAGGCCAAACCAATCTCTACAGGCACATTCGAAGTCCAGACATCGGGCTTGAGCTCAAAGAAGGGATGATATGCGTTTGGATAGGAATAATCTGTCAAATTGAGCGGGTAAACGGCACTTGTATTTGTAACCCAACCCGGTTGACTGGTACCTGTCACAACACCCCACATGCCGTTACTATACGAAATATACAATGATCCTTTCGTCAACTCCGAAGGGATCCAAGCCTTGAGAGACTCAGAAGAAATTGGAATAAATTCGCCTTTGGAAAACGTTCCTTGTTGAGTGAAGTCATTGCGAGCGTACAGGCCATCCGAATTCGGCCTGCTGTTTTGTGACAAGACATTCACCGATAGCGGCTCATCGTAACTTCTCTCTCCTAGGTTTCGAACACCATTGCGATTGGCATCGATATAGAACGAGACATTGAACTTTGTGAGTTTCGGGTACAGCCCAAAATTGAGTACTGACGTATTGCCTTTGACAATTTGTGTTGTGGCCGCAACACGGCTGTTCAAGCGGGTTGCAGTGCTTGGAGCAGTTATGTCAAAACCGCGCCCAAAGGCCCCAACGCGCCCAATGGATTCGTCTTTAAAAATCACCTGGGCAGATCCTTCATCTAATTTTTCAAAAATATACCGTCCAGTCAGATCGGTTATGGCATACTGCTCTTTAAGCGCCGTGATACGGGTATCGCTACGAATGGCTTTCAACTGTACCCCAGGAATCGCTTGCTCAGTGCTTTCTTGAATGCCATTTCCATTTGTATCTTCAAAAATGTAACCCGTTAATTTTCCAGAACGATCAACACGAATGTAAGGCAATGACAGAACATTTGCACTCGACGGACTAACATAAAAAGGGAGAAATGTGCCTGGATTTAATTTTTGACTGTCTATAAGTGCAGTCGAAACAAGGTTTTTGGAGTTCTCATCTTCTATGAGTTTGATCGATCCTTGGCCGGGGGGAAGTGAGAGCTGTTGATGTGGGGTATATGCAACGTTACCATAGGGGGTCGTGATTTCAAACTGAAGGTTGTTGATTAGAGGTTCACTGTCTTCTCTCACGGTGTTGCCATTTTGGTCCTCAAATACCTGGACTTTGATCATCTGTGCTTGAACGCAAGGCATGTCCTGCTGTGTCCTCACAGACTTCGCGATATTCAAAGCCTTACAAAAAATCCCATCTGGGGGTGTCACAACAGGTGTTGTTTCCTCCGATCCAGCCAGCGGATCCACAGTCCAAGCTGTTGGAAAGTTAAAATGGACATTGCCGGTGGAACTTGCACCATTTTTGAGGACAGTATCAGGATACCCGACTTTGGATGACTGCAGTGACACCGTCACATCCAAAACAGGCGCGTCGGGATTTGTGGGATCAATGCGTCCTTCGGAAAGATTGCAAACGCCATCGAAATTGTTGTCGAGACAGGCCATGATATCCAAAGCCCGCCAATTGGCTGCAATTTCCTTTTCCAGATCAACTTCGGTCCACTGTCCAGTTGAAACCATTACGGATTTCTGAATCGGCTGCTGGTCAGCCGTCAAGACCTCGAGCTGTGCTGGACCGACCGGCAGAGAACCCAAAGCAAAACGGCCTTCTGAGTCTGTGTAAACCTGGCGAACGAGCGTTCCACTCGTGAATTTTACGGCGAGATTGGGAGCCAAAAAGGGAGAATTGTCCAAAGCGGATTTGAGTTTGACAGTTCCACGAATTTGACCAACCTCCAAAGGGAGCGCAGTGCTAAACTGGTAGGGCCAGTAAACATCGTAATGGGCAGGTTGATCCTTGGAAAACCTTAGAACCATGCTGTACGGATCAGAAGAGGCAACCTCTCCGGCGATTGTGGGCAATTTTACGGTGGCGGTGTTGGGAAGAGAAGAGAGAACCGGCTGTAGCCGAACCCCATATGTCGCATTTGGCAAGGCGTTTTCAGAAAAATAACATAGATTTGACGGTACATTGGTCAGTGTAGACCCTTGCGTGTAGCACTGGGCAAAACCACCTGGGCCCGAAATGAGGTGGCGAACGCCTGAAAGAATCTGCTCATCCGGTTGGTATAGGCCATCTGCATTTTTATCATCGAATGGAAAAATGCGAATTTGATTGAAAGATTGAAGTCCTGGTCGGGGTGGTACATTGGAATGTACCTCACCTGTAATGTTTGTAGAACCTCCACAAGACGCCAAAAGCAATGACATAGACACTGAAGACAACAAAAACCGTTTCATAGGGCACCTCTTGATTTTGAGAAAGCGGGCTGGCCACACGGTGTGCCGCTTAGCCCGAGACGCGGTCAAACCAAGATTGAAAAAAGAAACGCACCAACCCTCCTAGACATTGTACGACGGACCCAAAGGTCAATCCTTCTGAAAAACTTAAGAAGCAATGAAGTCAAAGTGAAAATTTGCGTCAAAGGTAAGTCTTACAATACTTCCCATATAAACTGAGTGAAAAACAAGGCCAGAACGTCCTTTTCAGCGCTTTCCAACTCGCCTTATCCATGCTGTTACCTTACCAAACATCATTTCCATCCGACTTCCAAAAAACACTCGCATTCACGGTGATCGGTTTGGCATACCTTCATTCAAAAAGTTCGATCTCTAAAAATCTCTCGGAACCAATGCAGCCGACATACAGCAAGTTCCTTAAATATAAGGAGTTTCGGGAGTAGCCGAAATAAATCCAGATGACATTTTTCATTTGCCAAATATCCAAAAAATGGTAGTGGTTGAATTAGAGTGATGTGTTGTACTGGGATCGTCAGTCCGACAATCAGGGCCAACTTGGAAAACGCCAACGTCTCTCTCACCCGCCGCCCAGTGCTTTGTCTCATCCGTCCATTACGGCAAGCTTATTAATTTGAGGGACATTTTATTTTTGAATGTAATGTAGCAAAATCTATATATGCCAGTAAATTATAGTTTAGATCTTAAAAAAAGAACAGTTAAAAAATACTATGAAGGATACACCATAAAAGAGGTCGCAGAAATGTAGAATGTTTCTTCCTCTGCTATTGGACGATACTTGCAGTTTGATGACAATAATGATTTGGCACCTAAAAAAGAGGAACTAAAAAACCACCCCATATAGATGTGACAGACTTTGAAAATCTTGTCTTGGCCAGAACAGCACGCCCTGCGGCTTGTCTTGGGATGAACGGCACCTCACGGGCCAGCCCGCTGACCGCAGATCAATGGTACAAAATATGCCGGACATCACCTTAGAAAAAGCGTGTCTAGATTGGGAAAAAATATATGGTGTGATCGTAAAAAACGACAATGTATAGAGCCTTTCAGCGTGCAGGGATAAAGTATAAAAAACGCATATTGCACTTAAAAAAGAGACACCAACAAAATAAAAAGAGAAATCTTCATTCAGGAGATTTTAAAAAGTGATTTAAATGAAATTGGATTTTTAGATGAATTTGGCGTATGTATAGATTGCGAAGCTCTGTATGTACGCGGTCAGCGGGCTGGCTGCATGGCATGCCGCTTAGCCCAAGACAGGCCCGGAAGGTACCGATCTGACCAAGATGGAGTCATAAAAAACTACATTGTAAAATAAATAGATCAAAAAAAAGAGAAAGGAGAAATGTAATACTCATTCTAAATATGGAAATGGTATGCACGTTTATAATTGATGGAACAATGAATACGGACGCATTTTTAAAATACTCAACCTAGTCCATTTATGGGTGCTGCTTTGACCAAGACGCGGTCAGGCCGCACAGCGTGCCGCTTTGACCAAGACGCCGTAAGAGATCTATTTGAAAAGAGTGGAATAAAAATATTATATACACCTCCTTATAGTTCAGAATTAAATCCAATAGAAGAATCGATTTCGAAAATAAAGAATGGAATAAGAAAATATCCAAGTAAAACAATAGATAGTATAGAAAACATCATTCAAGAATGCGTAGAAGGATATAAAAGGCCTTTTATATCCTTTATTAATTCCTAATAATTATGAAACCCGATGTAAGAGGGTGTCTTAAAAGGGGTTGATCAGGCGGCCATCACGTCCTGATGGGCCAAAGCTGCGATGAACCCAGGTAGATCCAATTCCCTGTCGTTTCGGCCAAGAGGTCTTGACACTAGCCTGTCTGACCGTGGTTCTGAGGGTGTCGTTGATCTGTTTCCAGAGACCGGACATTTTCCATTTGGTGTAAACGGTCTTCCAGTGTGAAAAGTCGAAAAGAATATCCTACAGCGCCTCCTCGACAGGTTAGACTCTTTTAAGACAGCCTCTAAATGCCTCTCTGTTTTGGTGAGCGGGTGACGTACACTGTAAAAATGAATTTTGTTCTGTACACCCGACCCGGTTGCCACCTGTGTGATGACGCAGCACATGTCCTGGACGCAATGGGAATTGAATACCAAGCCGTGGATATCTCGCAAAACGCCGACCTTGAAACCACCTACGGTTGGGACATCCCCGTTCTGACCAGGGATGGAGAGATCATCGTAAAAGGGGTGTTTGCACAAGAAACCCTTGTGCACCTCCTACAAACCTAACGCACACTCTCCAAAATGAGCTCGGCCACGTCCTTGACGACAATGTCGTCGGTTCCTCCAGGGGTCGAGTTCAGCATGGATTTGCAAAATGGACAACCGACGGCCACTGTTTTGCCGCCGTTTTTTTCCGGATTGGCTGCATCCAAACGGGCTTGAATTTCCTGAAAGCGGTTTTCTGAAACGCGCATGTCTCCAGACTCTTCTTCTTTCCAAAACTGAGCACCACCTGCGCCACAGCAAAACGAATCTTCTTTGGAGCGCTCGAGTTCCAGGATTTCCGTTCCCAAAGCATGCAAAGCTTGGCGCGGCGCCTGATAAATGCCATTGTGCCGACCCAAATAGCACGGATCGTGAAACGTCAGCGCGCCCTCCAACGTTCGCTTGGGTTCGAGAAGGTGATCCCTGAGTAAAATTTCCAGATACTGCGTGTGGTGCATCACTTCGTAGTGGCCACCCAATTGGCCGTACTCGTTGCCCAGGGCATTCATGCAGTGTGGGCATGTCGTGACAATCAGTTTGGGGGAACAGGCATCCAACTGCGCGATGTTTTTCTGGGCCTGTTGTTGATACAGGGCTTCATTTCCAGCCCGTCGAGCGGAATCCCCCGTGCAGCTTTCACGTTTGCCCAAAACCGCGAAACGGACCCCAGCCAACGTCAACAGTTCGACGAAACTGCGGGCGACCTTCTGCGCACTTGGGTCAAAAGACGGCGCGCAGCCCACCCAATACAGCACATCGAAATTCGGATTTTCCTCGATGGTGGGAACATTCAGCCCTTGCGCCCATTCCAAACGCCTATCTTGAGAAATTCCCCAGGGGTTTCCGGAACGCTCCACACCACGAAATGCAGCGGCCAGTGGCGACGGAAACTTGCCTTCGGCCATCACCTGATGGCGCCGGATATCAATCAAATCCAGCATTTGCTCGTTCTGGACAGGACAAACCTGCATGCATGCCCCACAGGTCGTGCATCCCCACAGGGCCTCTTCGCTCAACGCAAACTCAAGCAAGGGACGGTCGGTCACCCCATTTTGATTGAGCTCCATTCGCTTGTTGATTTCGAGCGCCGCCGGTGACAGGGCTTTTCCCGTCTGATGGGCAGGGCAAACATCTTGGCAACGGTTGCACTGAATGCAGGCATAGCTGTCCAAAATTCTCGGCCAAGAGAGGGTCTTTAGGCTGTGTGCGCCAAAATCGACGGCCTCTTCCAACTGCACAGAGGGCAGTGTCCCGGACGATTCAGGCCTGGCCAACATGTAATTGACGGGAGCCAAAAACAGGTGAATGTGCTTGCTGCGCGGAAAATAGCTCAGAAACAACAAAATGCTGCCAAGTGCACCCCAATAACACCAGGGTCGGATCAAGTGCGCAAGTTCGGCGTCCACATTCCACGATGAAAGCAGATGTGCAACAAAAGTGGAAACCGGCTGCATGGGATCCGGGCCTTCATCGATCAATTTGAAACCCTGTCCCAAAATACGCATTGAGACGTGAAATAAAATAAAACCACTGACCAGAAAGCTATCTATTTGTACCTTCTTCTGAGTCTCAGGAAACACCGTGGTCCGAACATTGAAATCAAAATCTCTACTGGAGGCGAAAACAAACCGCCGCAACACGAGGGCAAAGACACCGATCAAAACACCAAAACTGAGAATGTCGGCCGAAAAGTTGTAGGCCGCACCCCAAGGGTTGCTTGAGGGAATGGAAAAAACAATGTAACCCTCGAGTGCATCGACCAAATTCACAAAAAGATAGTAGGTGAACCCGTACACAATCAGGGCGTGAAAAAAACTGACAGTGGGACGGTGTGGAAAAACGCGGCGTTGGCTGAGCGTCCACTCAATGGCCCGAAACACACGCTGCCAAAGGTTGGAAAACCGATCTTCCTGGGCCGGCCCAGCCGCGGCAATGCGCTGATACACATGATAAAAGCCAAAAAACCCTAGGGCGAGGGCCGCGCAAGCGAAGATAAAAAAAGCGATTTGATGTGCCAGTGGGAGCATACACGCCTCCAAAAGAAAGTACGATCACTCTAGCATGCCATGGCGCCCAGGTTGTCGGCTGTGTGTGGCCAACTGAACGGCTCGACAAGGTGATAAAATCCAACAATGCGCACACGTCTGTTGCGCATGACTCTGGACCAGACAGCTCGGAAACAGATGCGGTGTGTCTGGAGAAGCAAAGGGGAACAGTATGAAATGTATTTTGATGTGTGCAATTTTTTTCTTTTCAGCACAGACTTTTGCCATTCAAGATGTCGGCAACAAAAGTGGGCCTTCTGTAATCGGTGGGTCTATTCCAACAATGACAGGAGCAGAAGTCCCATCTGTCATGGGAATAGAAGCACCCATCAAACTGTAAACGAATCAGGCCCAGCTAAAAAAATGCCCCTTCTCAGGGGCATTTTCTCTACATTCAGAGACCTTGTTGAGCCATATACTCAGCCAAATCTACAACACGGCAGCTGTAGCCCCATTCGTTGTCGTACCAAGCCACCACTTTTACGAAATTTCCGTCCATCACCAGGGTTTCCGGCGCACTGAAAATGCTCGAGTGGGGGTTTCCCTTGAGGTCAATGGACACGAGGGGTTCTTCCGTATATTCCAAAACGCCTTTGAGGGAACCTTCAGCGGCTTCCTTCATGACAGCGTTGATCGCCTCGACGGTCGTGGATTTTGACAAAATGGCCGTGAAATCCACCACAGAAACCGTCGACGTGGGCACCCGAAAGGCCATTCCCGTGAATTTTCCTTGGAGTTCTGGAATGACCAGACCCACAGCTTTGGCCGCACCTGTCGAGCTGGGCACAATGTTGAGCGCAGCGGAACGGCTGTCACGGAAATCGTCACCCTTGGGGCCGTCGACCAAACTCTGGCTGGCTGTGTAGGCATGCACGGTCGTCAAAATGCCCTTTTCGATGCCAAATTGATCAAACAAAACCTTGGCAACCGGCGCCAGACCGTTGGTGGTGCAACTGGCATTGGAGACAATGGTGTGCTTGCTTGGATCGTATTGCTTGTGGTTGACACCCATCACAACAGTGATGTCTTCACCCTTTGCAGGTGCAGAAATAATCACCTTTTTGGCACCGCCCGTGAGGTGCCCTTTCGCCAACTCGCCTTTGGTAAAGCGTCCGGTTGCTTCGACAATGATGTCCGCGCCAACCTCTCCCCAGGGCAGAAGATTGGGATCTTTTTCCTCAAAAACACGGATCTTTTTCCCGTCAATAATGAGGTTTTGCTCATCGTAAGAGACATTTCCAGGAAAACGACCGTAGTTGCTGTCGTATTTCAGAAGGTGGGCCAACATGGCATTGTCGGTCAGGTCATTGATTGCGGCAACTTCCATTCCGCGCTCCAAGGCAATACGAAGCACTTGACGTCCGATTCGACCAAATCCATTGATACCTATTTTCACAATGTCCTCCTCAAAGAACCCATCTGTTATTTTACCGGTTGTCCATTGGGATATTCGGGAAAATGGACCCAAAACAGATCAAAAAAAAGGCATTCCCGAAAGAATGCCACCTGTGGCGGGCGTTGAAGGACTCGAACCTACGACCTACGGTTTTGGAGACCGCCGCTCTACCGACTGAGCTAAACGCCCAAGCCCAGAAAATATATCACACCCAACCCTTCAAACGCAATGGTCAGAGTGGATGTTGCGTCTGCCACCGGAGCAATTCGAACACAGACCAACCCAGGACAGACAGGGCAATGGCCGCAAACAGAAGCTGATCAAACCGCCTTGGAACTTGGTACGCCAAGCCCAAAACCACACCCACCAAGAGTCCACCCAGGTGGGCCCAGTTGTCCACATTGGGCAGCAGGAACCCAAGTGCAAGCATGAGACCCAAATTGGGAAGTGCCCGCAGCAGACGCTCAAAACGCTCTTGTAAGGAACCGGTTCCGACAACAGCTGAGAGCGCAAACCACCCAAAAATGGCACCGGAAGCCCCGACCGAGAGACGCTGGTCTCCGCCTGCATAGGCACTCAAGAGGCTTCCCCCCAATGCCGAAAGCACAAAAACCAACAAGAGTGCCCCAGGCCCCACCCGACGCTCCAAAGGCGTTCCAATGGTGATCAAGTAAAAGCTGTTGAAACCCATATGCACAACACCGGCATGGAGAAACGCCGCAGTCAAAAGGCGCCAAGGCTCTCCATCTAGGGTAAAGGGCGTCCAATTGCCGCCCAAATACACGAGCACTTCACCAAAGTCGAATTGCGACAATCGGTTTTGCCAAACGAAAAAAACCAGTATGACGCCGAACACAACTGCGGTTGCCCACGGAAACACCGGTGACGCGGGAGGTTCAACTGTCAAACCGTACGGCTTGAGCAGACGCCCAACTTCCAGGTGCCGCCACGCCAACCACGGCAACCCACGGTTCACCTGGCCGAGCATTTCCTGAGCGCCAAACTGCATGAGGCTTGCGTCACCGGCCGATTGGCCCTGAAGAAACAGCGCACGGGCAACCCAAAAAGAATGCGGAATGCCCAATTTTCGTGCCGCCAAACGAACCTCATCCGCGGAACCCGTGAGCAAAGCGCGCCACAGAGGATCCATGGACACATCCATTTCTGGAAATTCCAAGCTGATCCAAGCGGCATAGCCTTTTTCGATGGGTGAATCGGGAGGGGTCAAAACACTGGGACGCTGGGCCTTGAGAATCAGGGCTTCGATCCAAGGTTGCAGAGGAGACAGCTGGACAGAACAAGGACGGTTCCTCAGAAACGCGCATTCGAGCCAAGCGAGTTGCAAAATGGTCTTGTATTCGGAGGTCCAAATGCCCCACGAAATCCACTTGAGCAGGTGTGGATGGGCAGAAGGAATCCGCCACGCAACCCAAAAGGGAAAAACCGCTTGCAATATGGCAATAACCAAAAATGGCACACCAAAAGGCTGAAAATAGCTCAAAAGTGAAGTTGCCGAAACCGCCAAAAGGCGGTACCGAAGTTCGCGAACACGCTGGCCAAAAGCCACAACCGCCAACGCAACGGCGACCCAAATCCAGAGGTAGTGATCCAACTCAGAAAACAAAGCCAACCTCAGTCAGATGTCCGTCATCGACGGGATGCCTGAGTCTCATCAGACAACCGTTCCAATTCATCGGCCCTGAGTTCCACAATGCCGCCTTCGGTTTGCAATTCGGCTGTACCTTTCAGCGGATGCAGCTTTACAATTTTGCCAATCACGCCAGATACCGTATGACACGCCTTTGTTCCCTTTCGCGGAAGGTCTTTGAGCAATTCTTTGTACAGATCGTGCTCGTACTGCAGACAGCACAAGAGCCGTCCGCACGGCCCTGAAAGTTTGTCGGGATTGAGGGGAAGCTGTTGATCCCTCGCCATCTTGATGCTCACCGGAGCAAATTCCTGAAGGTGATTGGAACTGCATGATTCACGTCCACAAGCGCCAAGTGCGCCGAAAAACTGTGTCTGCTCGCGCGGTCCGACAGCGCAAAAACTGACTTTGGATTTTGTTTTG
This sequence comes from Deinococcaceae bacterium, assembly GCA_046327935.1. GTDB lineage: Bacteria > Deinococcota > Deinococci > Deinococcales > Deinococcaceae > JACMOA01. The sequence continues at coordinate 186,466 of JAXLXL010000003.1, read as the reverse complement.
GATCGAAGATCCGCGGCAAGGCCTTTGAGATCGATCCGGTGTTCCGCACTGTAAGAAACGGTGAGCAGCGTTGCGTCCAATGAAGGTTCGACCGCAACAATTTTAACAGGCAGTTTCCGAGACCGAACGCGCGCCCGCAAAAACCACTTGAGGTCTTGGGCATCTCGGTGCAGACGTTCAGATTCGGCCACATCCTCAGGCGTTGCTGCTCGCAAAATGACCTCTTGTGGCACAGCATCTCCGGCCAGTTTTCCCTCGCTTCGAATGCGTGCCAACTCTGTGCCTCGACGGCCACGCACCACGACAACAGAATCCACAGGAAAAATGTGATCGGTCGTTGCGGGAAACAGCTTTGGGCTGTACTGAAACCGAACGAGCTGCGTGTGGGTCATTCTGCCTCTAGTTGGTCGAGGTTGGCATTGGATGTAACGCGCTGAACGTCGTCCAGGTCCTCGAGGGCATCCAAAAGGACGAGCAATTTCTGCGCGTCGTTCTCGCCAAGTTCAACCGTATTCTGTGGAAGCATGACCAGAGAAGCCGAAACGATTCGAAAGCCACGATCGTTTAATGCGTCTGAAACAGCAAACAACTCTGTCGGTGACGTGTAGATTTCAAGACCATCTTCCGTTTCCCGAAAGTCGTCTGCACCCCATTCGATGGCCGCCTCTTGGGCACCTTCTGTGGATTCTGCAAGCACGATCAAGCCCTTTTTGTCGAATTGCCACGCAACAGAACCGCTGTTGCCCAAATTGCCCCCGCGTTTGTTCATGACCGTACGGACTTCACCGACGGTGCGGTTGCGGTTGTCTGTGAGCGTTTCAATCAAAATGGCCGTTCCACCAGGGCCATAGCCTTCGTAGACGACCTCTTCAAAACTGGCCCCATTTGCCCCTTCGCCCAAGGCCCGCTTGATGGCATTTTCGATGTTTTCACTCGGAACCGTGTCTGTTTTTGCAGCTGCAACAGCATTTTTGAGACTTAGGTTGGCAGCAGGGTCTCCACTGCCACCGGAACGAACCGCTGCCGTGATGGCGCGTATGTGTTTGGAAATCATTGCCGAACGTTTTGCGTCGTTGGCGCCCTTTTTACGCTTGATTTGTGCCCACTTGCTGTGACCGGCCATTGAAACCCTCCGTTACAACAAACTCTAGCAAAAATCGCAGTAAAGGACCGTGGGCGACAAAATCCAATGCACACAAAGACGCGGAAATTCTACTTCTGCAGAAATTCAAGGGCGGCATGGATCGTGGCGTCCGATACTTCCTTTTGGACACGGGATAGTGTTGTCAAGCCCCACAAGTCGGATGAGGAAGGCGCAAGAGTTGTGGGCAGTTTGTATCTGGGTGTTTCATTCAATTGGATCAATGTAACTGCAACAGAAATGCTGGTATTTCCAGCACTGTAAATACCGGTTCCCAAGAATGTCAAGTGCCCCTGGCTGCTTGCGGGTGTAGACAAAACCCCATCAATATCGGAAGCGGACAAAACCACCGTTTTAGTTGAACTTGAACCCGACAGAAATCCAATATCGAGGTTGCCAGTGACAGGGCCCATGATGGCTATTCCCGCAGGTTGGGTCGCTGAACCATCATAATCAAACTGACCACCAGCGATTATTTTGCCTTTTAAGGGACCCGTGTCATAGGCTGCTTGTGAACTAAAGGAAACCACACCGGAAATGACGTCATTGACATTGTTCACATTGACCACTTCCCACGACCAGTCGCCTTGGTAGAGGGTTTTTGGTGCCTCTGGCGGTGTGCATGATGCAAGAAACAAGCTTAAGATGCCAATTGTTGCATAATTTAAAAGTTTTTTCATACCGAAGACGATTATACACCATCTGTATCAAACCGCGTTTCCAGGAAGTGAACATGCAACAGGTTTCATCAAAAAGAATTAGGATTTTGGAAAATAGAGATCATATCGTGTATTTTTACTTTCAATTTTGCCTTGCGGAATTTGATTTCCCAAATGAGGTGCGCCCTTGGGGCGTTTGACCACCACGCGTTCGGCTGTGCTGGAAAGTGCCGCTTCCAACAGCGCTTGTGCATCCATATCGCGACCGACCAGATCGTGAAAGGTTTGCATCTCCTTTTTCGGGAGTGCGCGCTTGGTTTTCTCGGGATACATGGGATCGAGGTAGACCACCTCTGGATTGTGCATCCCGAGAGACCCTGCTGCATCGGCCAAGAACCACTTCATTCGACCGATAATTTCAGCCACTTCAGGAGAGGCGGCCGCACGTGTGAAACCATCCGACAACAGCGCAAACACGATAGGGTTCCGCTCAATGGCAGTCACAGAACAACCCAAAGCCGCCAACACAAAGGCATCTTTTCCCAATCCAGCTGTGGCGTCGACGACGTGCGGCCGCCGTCCCTTGCCGAGACCAACGGCCCGGGCCATTTCTTGCCTGAATCCACCACCTGATTTTCGTCGCTCCGTGAGGGCTGAAGAGAGAAAATCGACAAAGACAGGGCCGACACGACCTTGGGTTTGTCGAAGTTCCAAACGCGCCTCTGTGGCCACCAAAATATGGGAGAATGCAACATCACACTCGGATGCGGCATAAGGCAAACCTGGATTGAGGTGCTCAAGCAGTGTATCGCTAAAAAACCCAAGGCGCACGGTCATGCTTCAGTGTACCGCTCAAATGTCAATTTACAGGCCTTCCCAGGGGAATAGAATTCTGATTGGGACATTGCTCAGGTTGGTTAAAGAGCTCAGTGCCATTTGCACCATGTTGCCGGCGTGCAGGGGACCGTATCCACAGTATCCACCCCGAGTGTGCGCTTCCGGAAATACTGCTTTTGTCAGTGCTACATTGCGAAAACCCGTAGCGTCAGGTTTCCTAGATAGGGCGGTTGCGCATATGGTTTCTTTGATGTACGAGGGCCTGGCTTCATAGGATTCCTCTGCAACGGGCGTGTAACCATACGACATGAGCTTGTGGATGTTGTACGTGGTCATTGTAACGCCACGCAATTTTGCAGCTTGTTTGATCATCGCCACCATACCAGCAACCACAGGAGCCGCAAAAGACGTTCCATAAACTGTACTCAAGGAGTATGTTGGTCCAGACGTTGCGGTCGAGCGTGACCAGACATAGGATTTTACCCCTTCAGTGTTTACGGTGACAATCATGCTGCTGCGTCCCGGAGAAGAGGGTGGCGCGAACACGGGCGCTTTCCGTGAGTCAGAACGTGTCAGTCCGTCATTTCCAGTGGCCAAGACAACGATGGCGCTGCCACATGTGGTTATCGCATCGCTATCGAAAACCTGCACCGAAGCGTTATTTCCGCCGGCAATGACAACTGGAACATTGTTGTCATAGGCATAATCAAACGCAGATTTTAGACCTTGAAGATAGGAAAACTGGGGGTCAGAGTCAGCCCTGGCGCAGGAATCCAATATGGGAATGCCCGGTGAATACTCTGTAAGACCTTTCCACGCACTCAAATCGAGATATTTTGCTGGATCGCTGGGAGCAACCCACCGTACGGCAAGCATACCTAGGCTGATGTTGATGACATCTGCACCCGAGTCAACCGCAGAGCGAATGGCGTTGGTTATGCTTTTGACACCCTGTAGTCCACGGTTTTTCTTTGCAATATACCGCTCTTTTAGAGAATCTGTGGTCTTATCCAGTACATCTTGAGGAAAATTGGCATATTCGACGGGCATTCCACATGCACTGATTGCCCGAATGGGCATGATTTCAATGTTGGGAGCGACACCGGCGATGCCAGTGCCGTCGTTGATTTTAGCTGCAAGAACAGCGGAAACGGTGTCCGAGTGGCCCTGTGAATCTTCTGGAGCCTCGTAACCATATTTTGAAAAAAACTCTATTGGGCACTGAGATATCAGTGTCCAGTCTTCACCAGATTCGGCACGCTCATTCCATGATCCGGAGGGATCTTCTGTGGTGTCTTTTGCCAGATCGTAACGAATGACGCCAGCCAAATCTGATGGGATGGCCTCAGCGCCCAAGCGTTTGGGTACAAACCCTGAGTCGATGACAGCAACGCGTATTTTCCGCACCCGATCCAGGCCAACCGCAGCGGTAGAAAGTGCATTCCAAGCAGCAAAAATGCCACCATTTTCTGGATTGTGTGTGGCAGACCGAACAAGGATATCACTTGTGGTACAGCCACTGGCGGAAGAACCCATATTGAAGGTCCCGTAAAGGTAGGTTTGGTTGGGAAGTTCGGGGTCGTTTGCGCAGTAAACCGATGGAGAGTAGTACTGCGTGGGTGACGTTCCTGGAATCGGATAGTTGTAGAAGCTGACCCTTTGTGAATCGAACTTGGGCGCAATAGGTTGCACACTTTGGTTTTGACAACCCGCCAGAGACAGCGTCAACGAAAGCGCGGAAATAGACAACAAGATGGATTTACATGACATTCTATACCCCTAAACAAACTTGAGAGAAACCCAGATTACAAACCGAATGAAGTCTAATTTTCGCGATATTTTACGCCAAGGGACAATCCCTTTGCCTTTATCCATCGAAAATACCGAACCTGAATCGGAGTCTCTTGGGTTCACACAGCCACAAATTTTAAGAAAAAATTTAGGAAATTTCAATCCAAAATCACAATGGTGCAAATTCTACCCAACACATGGATCGATTTTTGATGGACTTTTGTGAGACATAAACCCTTCAATATAATGTTCCATACAGCCACTTGGGCAAAAAAATTCATTTATGGATCAAATCAAATACAATGAATGTACTGTGACCGAAAACAACCGAGCTTCTCTATTTGACCACTGGGCAAACCATTATGACGACAGCGTATCCAAAGAAAATGATTTCCCGTTTGCGGGCTACGATTCAGCGCTGGATGTCCTTGTCGGTCTGGCAGATCCACAACCCAAGATGCGAATTTTGGATCTTGGAACGGGGACAGGCAATCTCGCTCAGCGTTTTATAGATCGGGGGTGTACTGTTTGGGGCGTTGATTTCTCGGCAGAAATGCTCTCCAAAGCCAAGGCAAAGTTGCCAGGTCTGCACACCTTTCAAGCCGATTTGCTGTCCGAAGGGTGGCCTGAGACGTGGCCACTGGATTTCCGAAAACCTTTCGACTGTATTGTCTCGGCCTATGTTTTGCACGAGTTTTCACTGAATCAAAAAATTGATATCTTGTTGCGTGCGGCGCGCACATGTTTGGTTCCAGGGGGAAAAATCATCCTTGCCGACATTGCCTTCCCAAACGAAAACGCTTTGGCAAAAGCCCAAGCCCAAATGTCCAATTGGGATCCAGACGAACACTATTGGGCGGCCGAACAAGCCTGTGCAGCTTGCGCACAAGCGGGCCTAAAATGGACGTATCAACAGGTTTCCATTTGTGCTGGAATTTTTACATTTTCGCTGGTTTGAAACACACAGAAGGCCTTGGCTCAACACCAAGGCCCGATTTAAACTTCAATGACATCTGAAACTCAATCGCTGCTGCGTCCGCCGCCAAAAAGCCTCAAGAGCATCAAAAAGAGATTGATAAAGTCGAGGTAAAGGGTGAGGGCGCCAAAAATCGCCAGTTTTTCTGCAGTTTGACCTTGCGCATCATCGACGCCGTGCAAAGCCATTTCTCTGAGTTTTTGCGTGTCGTAGGCTGTTAAGAGTGCGAACAAGACCACCCCGACGGCACTGATCAAGAAACCCAGTGGACCACTGCCCAAGAAGACATTGACCACCATGGCGACCAAGAGGCCGATGAGGCCCATCATCAAAATATTGCCCCAGCCGGTCAAATCCCTGCGTGTGGTGTATCCCCAAAGGCTCATCGTTCCAAACATCACCGCAGTGCTCACAAACGACGACGTGATGGCCGCGGGCGAATACACCAGAAAAATCGCTGACAATGTGAGACCCGTAACCACTGCATAGATGGAAAAGAGCACGCCGGCAACAGCGGCACTGACGCGACTGAGAACCCAGCCAAACGAGAACACCAACGCCAATTGGATGATGACCAGGACAACCCGCATGTCGAGCACGGCCGCTTGAAGGCCTGGATTTTGCCAAGTGAACCAAGAGATGAAAGCCGTCAGGATCAAACCGGCTGCCATCCACGAATAGGTGCGGTTCAAGAAGGCACGCATCACCTGAACCTGCTGTGACCTTGTTCTGTTCAATGTACCGTTATACATTTCAAACCTCCTGGATTCATACTATCAGGAACAATTTTAGAACAGATGATATATCTGTGCCTAGACCTTCATGCACTCAGTGGGCCGAACGCGGATCCAAGACGTCGCGTACGCCGTCTCCCAAAAGATTGAATCCCAAGACTGTGAGTAAAATGGCCAATCCAGGAAACAACATCGTCCAGGGCGCGGTCTGGTAATAGTCTTTGGCATCTGCCAACATGGTTCCCCACTCAGGCATGGGCGGCTGCGCACCCAGACCCAAGAAACCCAGTGCTGCAGCTTCGATGGTTGCCGTGGCAATCGACAAACTGGCCTGAACGACCAGCGGCGTCAGGCTGTTCGGCAACACATGTCGACCCATCACGCGAAATGAACTGGATCCCAAAGCCTGGGCAGCCTGAATGTATTCACGCTCGCGAATAGATATGACAACAGACCGTGCCAGACGCAAATAGACGGGAACTTGAACGATAGAAACAGCCAACATGGTGTTGGTGAGACCTGGACCAGCCACTGCGACAATGCCAATGGCCAACAAAATTCCTGGAAACGCCATCAAAACATCGCTGAACCATCCAGTGATGCCATCGACCCATTTCCCGTAAAATCCAGCCAAAATACCCAAAAAACTACCAATACACATTGCAACAAGCGTGGCCAAAATGCCAACCTGAAGAGAAATGCGTGCACCATGAAGAACTCTGGTTGCAATGTCGCGTCCCAAATTATCTGTGCCAAACCAATGACTCGACGATGGCGGTTTGAGAATATCAGCATAGGAGCGATCCAACGTGGGGTCATATGGCTTGAGAATCGGTGCCAAAAGTGCGAGCAAAACAAAGATAATGACAATGACCGCACCTATTTTGCCCGAAGTCGATTTTCGAAAGCGACGCCAAACGAGTTGAAATGACGTTTGGGTAGAGGTTTCCATTTGAGATGGATCTGATACTGCCGTCATAAGCACCTTTCAGTTGTACTGAACCCGAGGATCCAGAAATGCATAGCTTAGGTCGACCAGAAGATTGATGATAGAGATGATAAACGCGGCAAAAATAACGCCCCCCTGAATCACCGGATAATCCCGTTCTACAATCCCTTGGTATATCCAAGATCCTAAGCCAGGCCAAGAAAAAATGGTCTCGGTGAGAACCGCACCGCCCAAAGCAGTTCCAACTTGAAGTCCGACAACCGTGACAATGGGCAACATGGCATTTCGCAATGCATGGGCATACACCACACGAGACTTGGAGAGTCCTTTGGCCACTGCAGTTCGAATATAATCTTGACCCAAAACCTCGAGCACGCTCGATCTTGTGATTCTGGCAATGATGGCCATGGCAACTGTTCCGAGTGTCACAGACGGCAAAATCAAGTGTTTTAATGCATCAAAAACAACATCCAGACGTCCACGGACCAAACCTTCGATAACATAAAGTCCTGAAGTGCTCTGGAAAGAAATACCCAAATCCAAACGCGAACTGGATGGCAGCCAACGCAATTCCACAGCAAAGAAGTACACCAAAACCATGCCCAACCAAAAAACGGGCATACTCACACCAATCAGACTGACACCCATGGCCAAGTAGTCTTGGGAGCGATTTCGGTAGAGGGCAGCGAGAATGCCCGCAGGTAACCCGACGAACAGTGCAAAAAAAATCGCTCCCAACGAGAGCTCAACAGTTGCAGGAAAACGGCTTTTCAATTCGTCCAAAACAGGAATTTGGCTCTTGATACCTTCGCCGAGATCTCCCTGAACAATTTGACTGACAAAACGCGGATATTGGGCATCAAAGAGCTGCGATGGATCTGCAAAATTCAGAAAAATAGGTTGATTGAGACCCAATTTTTCACGAAGGGCTTCAATCTGTGCCGGACTTCCACGCTCTCCCAAAATAACCGTTGCCGTGTCCCCTGGCAACAGACGAATAAACCCAAACACAACCAGCGAAATGCCCAGCAAAACCGTGAGCATACGGAACAATCGCCTAAGAATGAAGGCTCCCACACGACTCCTTTCAAGAGAACAGCAAAAACACGGGGCAAAAGCCCCGTCATTATTCTAGACCGAAATCACAATCTATTTGCCATCGATGCTGATGGTATTGAAGGATTCTGTACCCAATGGGCTGGGAAACCAACCTTTGACATACGGGCGAATTGCAGCAAGTGGACGGCTGTGAACCATGGGAATGCGAACATTCGCCTTATATGTAATCTCATGGATTTGTGAGTAGATGGCAGCCTTTTCTTTCTGGGTCTTGACTTCACGACCCTTGGCCAACAGATCATTGAGAATCTGAGGCTGGTAGTTGCTGTCGTCGGAAGACAGTGGGCCGTAGTATGCGCTGTAAAAGTTGTCTGGATCACCGTAGTCGCCTGTCCAACCCATCATGTACATGTCAAATCCCGGCTCTTTGTTGCGGTCTTCGAGGTACTTACCCCAATCTTCTGTTTTGAGGTTCGTTTTGATGCCAATGGAGGACAAATCGGCCGCAATTGCCTCAGCAATGGGCTTGGGATTTGGATAGTATGGCCTTGAGACGGGCATGTACCATAAGTCCACAGTAAATCCACTTGGATATCCGGCTTCCCGCAGTAAATCCTTCGCCTTTTGAGGATTATAGGTGTAATCATCAGGTACATTGGGATTGTTTGCCCAAGAGAGAACCGGTGGCAAGAACGATGCATTTGAAACGCCAAGGCCATTCCAGAAACCTTCCACAATGGCCTTCTTGTTGATGGCCATGCTGATGGCCTGACGCACCTTGTCGTTTTTGAGGTATTGATTTTTGTAATTCATGCTCAAGAAACCAACGTTAAACGATGGCTTGAAGACAGCCCGAAGACCCTGATCAGCTTGAACGGATTTGTAATCACTTGGCGATAAATCACTTGCAAAATCGATTTGACCCGTCTTAAGTGCAGTCAACCGGGCATTGGCATCTTTGATAATCCGAAAGATAACGGCATCAACCTTGCTCATACGCGCCCTATCCCAATACTTGGTATTTGCTTTGAAAGAAACCTGCTGACCTGTCTGCCAATTATCAAAGACAAACGGCCCCGTACCAACAGCACCGCCTGCCGGAGTTCCATACTTTGAACCCAGTTTCTTAACAGCAGTTGGACTCGCAATACCGTAGTAACCACCCGCAAAGATATCAGGCAAAACGGTATTTGGCTTATTCAAAGTGATCTTAACGGCATAGTCATTGAGTTTTTCAATGCTCTTGACAATCCCATTTTTATCGCCTTTAAAGCCCATGAACTGGTCCCCCCAGATTTCAAAGGTGCGCCCTTGATCTCGGAAGCCGTAAGGATCCTTGGGATCCCACCAACGGTTCAAGTTAAACACAACAGCATCAGCATTAAAAGGCGTTCCGTCATGAAACTTCACGCCTTGACGCAACTTGAAGGTCCACTCGGTGGAGTTTGCATTGGCCGACCAACTTGTTGCCAATCCGGGACGCTTCTCTACGGTTCCGTCTTTGAATTCGACCAAATAGTCGTAAATTTGTCGCTGCGCGTAGATGGAATTGCCATCGGTGATGTTTCCAGGCTCCATTGAAACGGGCTCGCCACTTGCGCCATAGACGAGCGTGCCTGCAGCCTGGCCCTGACTGGACAACGCCAAAGCAACCATTGTGATCAACATTGTTTGTGTTTTCATTGATAAGCTCCTTTACTTTTTAGGTGCATCGACATTGACAATGCCAGCCACTTTGGTCTTGAGGTCATTTCCGACTTGTACAACAAAAAGCTTGGCTTTGAGACGATCACCAACACTGTTGAACCGAATGTTACCTGTCAAGCCGTTGTAGTTGGTCTTGCGAATGGCATCCATGACCATTTTGCGGCTGGGCACGTCCTTGCTGTTTCCCATTGCGGTGCGAACACCCTTCAAAATCACCTTCATGGAATCGTAGGCCATCACGGAAAAGCCCTCCGCATCCTTATTGAAGGCTTTTTTATAGCGATCGATCATGTTTTTTGCTGTGTTGAATTCACTTGCAGGTGCAGCCACTGTCGTGAAGTAAATGTTTTTTGCGCCATCTCCAGCGATGCGCAGCAGTTCACCGGAATCGAGGCCGTCTCCACCCATGAGGGGAATGTTGATACCCGCCTGACGCAATTGCTTGGCGAAGACACCAATTTGATCGTAAATACCCCCAAAGTAAATGGCATCTGGATTGAGCGCCCGGATCTTGGTGATCAGCGGTTGGAAGTTGGCTTTTTCTTCCGTTCCCTCACTGCCGACAATGGCGATTCCCTTGGCCTTAAGGGTCTTTTCGACTTCAGCTGAAAGCCCTTGACCATAGGCCGTTTTGTCGTTGAACACGTATACCTTTTTGGCCTTGAGGTTGGTCATCAAAAAGTTCGCACCGGCAGGACCTTGAGCGTCGTCGCGTGCGCAAATCCGGTTCATGTTGGCGAGACCGCGATCGGTCACACGCACATTCGTATTGGCAGGAGAAACCATGGCCACGTCGGCGTCTTTGAGGATTTCGGATGCGGGAATCGCGACGCCCGAATTCAGCGTGCCCATAACGGCTAAAATTTCCTTGTCAGAAGAAATGCGACGCGCAGCAGCTGCACCCACGTCTGGGGTTGCCTGATCGTCGTTGGGCGCAAGTTGCAAATCGAAACCCATGGCTTTGAATGCAGCTTTTTCCTCATTGAGTGCCAATTCAGCACCCAATTTGAGCGCCTCACCCAAGCTGGATTGAGGTCCAGACAAAGGACTGAGTGTCGCGACCTTGATAACCTTGAGAGATTGGGCACTGGCACTTTGAATCAGAAGAGCGCCTGCTACGACCAACACCGCTGGAACGAGCTTTTTGATCACTAGAATTCCTCCTTGAAGCACTGCAGATTTCCAAATCTACACAAATGTGATAACGCCCTCATGCTAGGCAAAGTCCAGCGCGTTGTCAATGCAGGCCTATACCTGTTTCGAATCGTTTCCCGAAAAGGTCGATGTTTGGGCCCTCAAACGGCAGAGACAGTCAATATCCTTATCCTTTAAGCGTTCAGGATTCCGTGCAAAATGCTGCATTCAGGGTTTTTCTGTGTCACCGTCGTACACTTCAACTATTTTGAGACGAAAATCATCTGGGGAAATACATGTGTCGCTGAGCAAATGGCCATGCTCGTCCCAGATTTTCTCTTGCATGAGAACGCTAGACCGGTAGTGCGCTTCTCGTCTGAGCACACCATTGGGATACCACGACCTGGAAAAACCATGCAGGCTGCCATTACGGAAAGACTCTTCGGATAACAGTCGACCGTCTTCACCATAACTGCGCGATATCCCTGTCTGTACGCCCTTTTGAAACTGGGTTTCGTCACGCAACTGTCCACCAGGGTAAAAATCACAGGCCCAGCCTTCAAAAGGGCGGCCTTCATAATCTGTCCACCCATCCGGACGCACATCCAAATCGTCCCAATCCACACGCAACTCGGTCATGCCTCACCCAAATAAGCCTGGCGCACCCGTTCGTCCTGAGCGAGTTCCTTTGACAAGCCACTTTGTGTGATCTCGCCGGTCTGGAGAACATACACCCGGTGGGCAATCTCGAATGCCATTGAGGCATTTTGTTCCACCAAAAGCAGGGTTGTGCCTTTTTGGGTGAGCCTCTTTAGGATGTCAAAGATGGTCTCTACGAAAAGCGGCGAAAGGCCCATGCTCGGCTCGTCCAGCAACAGCAAAACAGGGTCGCTCATGAGGGCTCTCGCAATGGCCAACATCTGCTGCTCGCCACCTGAAAGTGTTCCCCCCAATTGGCGCTGGCGTTCGGCCAGCCTTGGAAAGAATTCAAAATTTTCGGCGATTTTCTCGGCAATCTTGGATTTGTTAGATACCGTGTAGGCGCCCAATTCCAAGTTTTCCAAAACGGTCAAATTCGGGAAGATTTTGCGGCCTTCCGGAACGTGACACAGACCCAATTTGGGAAGCTCGTGTGGGGGCAATGCAACAATGGAACGTCCCAAAAAAGAAAGGGTGCCTGACTTGGGCCGCATCATGCCTGAAATGGTCCGCAGGGTGGTGCTCTTCCCCGCCCCGTTGCTGCCAATTAAGGCGACTACCTCGCCCTGGTTGACCTCTAGGCTGATGCCTTTGAGCGCATGGATGGGACCGTAGTAGGTGTGAATGTCTTTGACGTCTAACATCAATCTCTCCCGAAATTGCCCGCGGCCGCACCACGACCCAAATAGGCCTCGATCACCTTGGGGTTGTTGCGGATCTCTTTGGGTGTGCCTTGGGCGAGTTTTGTTCCGTAATCCAAAACCGTAATGTGCTCGCTGATGGTCATGACCAGACGCATGTCGTGTTCGATTAGCACAACAGCTACACCTAGCTCATCTCGAATTTGCCGAATCAGCTCCTTGGCCGCTTCTGTCTCGAATGGGTTCATGCCCGCAGTCGGTTCATCCAGAAGCAAAACCTTGGGTTGGGTCGCGAGTGCACGCGCAATCTCAAGGCGGCGTTGGTCTCCGTACGGCAAATTGGACGCCAATTGATCTGCTTGGCCGCCCAGCCCCACAAAATCCAGCAAGATTTCCGCCGCTTCTCGCCCTTCCGTCTCGTCTCTGTGAAACCGCCTGGTGCGCCAGAGTGCATCCCAAAAACCCGCTTTGAGGCGACCGTGACGGCCAATCAACACATTTTCAAGAACCGACATTCCGCCAAACAGCCGGATGTTTTGAAAGGTCCTGGAAATGCCCGCACGCGTCACTTGATCTGGACGCAAACCGACAATGTTTTTTCCTTCGAGCGATACCGTGCCTGAATTCGGCTGGTAAATGCCTGTGATCGTGTTGAAAAAAGTCGTTTTTCCGGCACCGTTGGGACCAATCACCGAGACAATGCTGCGGGCCGGAACCGAAAAATCGACGCCATCGACCGCGACCAGCCCGAAAAATGTCTTTCTCAGTTGTTGAACTTCAAGCAGCATGTGAATCCTCTTCCAAGGCTTTTTCCATTTTCTGGCGTCGGGCCGGCAAAAGCCCTTCGGGTCGAAAAACCATCATCAGAATTAAAATGATCCCGAACAGCAACCGCTCGTATTTTGCGGGATCGAGCTCGGAAGGCAAATTGAGAGGCCGAAGCGCTTCAGAGACCGCCTTCAAGACATCCAAGTTGAGCAATGTCACCACGGCCGCACCCAACATCACACCGGGAATGCTGCCCATTCCACCCAAAATGACCATTGACAAGACACCAATGGAAGCAAAGAAGGTAAAGGATTCTGGAGAGATAAAGAGCTGTTTGGCGGCGAAAATAACACCCATGACGCCTGCGAAACTGGCACCTGTCGCAAAGGCAATGAGTTTGGTTCGCACGAGTGGAATGCCCATGGCCTGCGCGGCCGTTTCATCTTCGCGGATGGCAATCCAAGCGCGACCAACACGGCTGTTTTCCAGACGAAGGTTGGCGATCACAATGATGCCGATCACAACCAAAACCAACAGGTACAAAAACAACAGGGAAAACTGAGCCTCCGTCAAACCCAGAGGTTCACGAATGCCGTCAATCCAGGTCGTGACCGGTCGTTTGATTTCGGGCAACCCAATGGGACCACCAGTGAGGGGCGTCAGGTTGTTGGCCAAAACGCGGATCACCTCTCCCAAACCGAGGGTGACAATCGCCAAGTAGTCGCCCTTGAGCTTGAGCACGGGAAGGCCGATGAGAACGCCCAAAAGTGCTGCCACAGCGATCCCAATAAAGATAAACAGCCAAAAATACCCACCGGGAAGGCCACCCGATTGGAGGATTGGGGAGTTGCCCAAGAGCTCAGCCAAGTGGGGACTTCCGGCAATTCCCCAAACATAGGCACCGGCCGCAAAAAAAGCGACGTACCCCAAATCCAGCAATCCTGCCAAGCCCACCACAATGTTGAGCCCCAACGCCAGAGCTGTGAAAATGGCAATTTGAAGGGCAAGTTCAAACAGAAAAGAATTGGCCGCTCCAGCCAAAGGCAATACAACAAGAACACTCACCAATGCGACAATAGCCTTGATCCAAGGCGAAGCAGAAACCCGGTACGCCAAAAAGAGGTTCCACAAAAACGCCGCAAACAAAAACGCCATTGCCAACGATTGGAAGGTGCCAAACACAGAGAGCACGTCGGAACGGCTGGCCCACAAGAGCAGCCCACTGGAAATCGCACTGTACCCGACCAATTTCGGTGCATCTTTCATACTTTTTCAGTCACCGCCTTGCCCAGCAACCCGGAGGGCTTAAAGATTAAAATGACGATCAGAACGATGAATGCGCCAATATCCTTGTATTCAAAGGTCAGGCTCTGCAACCACTTGAAAGGATTCCCTTCTGGCAGTTGACTCCCCACAATGCTCGGCACCACCCCGAGAAAAGACTCCACAACACCCAAAACCAAACCGCCCAAAACCGCCCCAGGAATGCTGCCAATGCCACCTAGGACAGCAGCTGTAAAAGCTTTGATACCAGGAATGATGCCCTCGTAGGCCGTCACTTTCCCAAACTCAAGTCCCCACATGACGCCGGCCATACCCCCAAGGGCACCGCCTATCAGGAATGTCAGTGTTACCATGCGGTCCGCATCAATGCCCATGAGTGCAGCGGTGTGTCTGTCCTGCGCAACAGCGCGAATGGCTTTTCCCGTTCGGGTTCTGTTGACCAAATGGTACAGCCCACCCAGAGCAACCAACGTGAGCCCGACAATCACGACTTCCTTGTATGGAATAAAGAGCGTTTCCGTGAGTTTAAATCCATTGTTAAGCTCATCTGGAACAGAATAAACCAAATTAAACTGTTTGTTGATAAGTCCAGCGAGCAATCTGAGTGCGTCCTGCAAAAAGAATGAAACGCCAATTGCAGAAATCAGTGGAACCAAGCGGTTTTTCGCTCCACGCAAAGGGCGGTAAGCCACACGTTCAATCAGTACATTGAGCGCTCCGGAAATGGCCATGGCCAAGACAATCGCAACAAAAAGCTTGAGATAACCGTTCATTGCGATGTTTTGCATAAAGGCAAACACCTGAAACCCCACCACTGCACCTGTTGCAAAAACCTCCGAGTGCGCAAAATTGATGAGCTGCAAAACGCCGTACACCATCGTGTATCCAAGTGCGATCAAAGCGAACATAAAGCCGAGAACCACACCTTTAATCAACACATCTGGTAAAACGCTGGCCAAAATACCCCAACTGGGCACAATGGCAAAGTACACCAAAGCCAACACGAAGCAAGCGATCAACGCCCAAAGGCCTATGCGCAAGATACCAATCCCTGGATTCAAAATATGCCCCTTTCATTTCATTGCCGTTTCAATCCTGCTTATCAGCGTACATTATCCAAAAAAAACCACTGTGGTTTCCACAGTGGCAAAAAGCATTCTCGTTTCTGAATTACTCTTCGATGGCCGCCAATGGATTCACAACACCATAGCCGTATTCATCGTCCTTGCCCGAAGCGCCCAGATCTGTGGCCGTCCGTTTGAGCAATTGGAGCAACTCACTTGCCGTGAGTGATGGCTTCTGCGACCAAACCAGTGCCGCAGCACCAGTGACATGTGGTGCTGCCATGGACGTTCCGCTTGCTACAGCATAATCCGCCGAACCCGTAACAGACACTGTCCCTTTTTTGGGTAAAGTGTTTTTCAGTCGTTGTCCATCGTCATAATTGATCAAGACTACTGGAATGGGTGAACTTCCCCCTTTTCCATCGTCGTAGTTGGCTGCGCCCATGTCATCATCGATATTGTGCAAGATCAAAGCCAGTGCACCACTCTTGACAGCATTGTCAACTTTTGTTTTCAAAGGGCATTTCCAAGCATAAATAAGGGCAATTTTTCCAGCCAGAGTCGCATCTGGACCATCGCACAAACTCCCGGGCAGTTCGCTTGTACCCCTGGAAGCTGCAACAATATCCATGTCTTTTACCGTTTTCGCAACCGACTTTCTGGCTGGGACAACGGTATTAAAAGGAGCTAAGCCTTTTGCAGACATCGTTCCAATCATATAGCCCCCAGACTTTGTTGCTGTTGAAAAAATGGCCTCACCTGGCGCAGCCAAATCGATTTTTGAGCCAAAGTTGCTGAACCATGAAAGTTGCCCTACAGAACTGATAGACGAGACGGCGACAACAGAAGGAAGACCAGCAGGAAAGTAGATTTTTGTCGGGTCTGCACTGATATCGAACGTGTCATTCCCGGCGCCCGCAATGGTAATACCACCATCCAGTGCAAATTGCTCAAAGGCAAATTCAAAGGGGTCAAAAAAGGAGGATCTATCGTATATTCCACCCAAAGAGAGGTTCATGACCATATGCTTTTCCGAACCACCTCTAGAAGCAAGTTGGTTGGTACACCAATCTATAGAACTGAGAAAACTTCCCCACCAGTCTAAAACACTTGCTTCTGTGTCAGCACGCAAGATACGCCCCACATAGAGATTGACATTTGGCGCAATGCCAACAACACCCCCTGAACCCACCTCAACTGGACGATTGATTGCCCCTTCACCCAAAGGCGCAACGATCGTGCCAGCCACATGCGTACCGTGACTTATGGGATCAATAGGTGAACGCGATTCCAGAAAATCCAAGTAGCCTTTGAGATTGATGCCTTTAAATTCAGGATGATTAATATCCAAACCGGAATCGAGAATACAAACCCCAACACCTTGACCGGCAAAATCCACGCCAATCTTAGAATGCACAACATCGGCACCAAGAGCTTCCAAGCCATAGGTGTACTCGCCAGAAAGCTTCCATGGCTTGGGCCACGGTGGCAACACTGAAGCAGAACCGCCCAAAGGAGCCATGGGCTGGACTTGTCTCAATTTTTTCGGCTCGGTATTACGGTTGGGCTCTGTGATAGCCATTGGGGGCATTTCAGTCAAATCAGTCACAGAAACCAAACGGGGATCCTGCTCAAGTTCAGAAAGTGCAGACCCTGTCGAGGAAAGAAGCAAAATGTGCCCACCGAATAGCGATTTTCTCACAGTAGTAGAAGGCAACTCACGCACATGCTGTGCAATAGCTTCCACATCAGCAGCTGGCACATCACGTTTGATGGTGACTGCATACGGCTTCATTACATTTTGAGAAGCATGCTGAGAGAAGGTTGGCATCTCCGAAAGATCCCGAGAAGAACACGAGGCCAAAAGTGATGTCAATACCAAAAGTGTGCTTATATTTAACTTATTTAACACAAAATTACCTCAAAAAATTATATCTACAAAAAACTAAAAAATTCTTACGACCAAAATGTCGCAAAAACAAACCAAGATTATCGTATTTTATCAGCCTAAAAATATATAAAGCATGATAAGAAAATAAGCATTGATTTAACATTTCAATAATAGCTTTTTTCTCTTTATGGAATATTCATGCTTCACATACTCCTCGCGAATAGCATGGAGTTGCGGTAAAATCTATGCGAAACAGAAGGCCTGGTTTCACTCTTTGCACATTATCTGGGAAGATGCACGCCGATTGAGCAGATGGTCTCCAGAATGCGAAAGCAATGATAGAGAGGAAACCAGTGAAGGAAATTATTGGGTTTAGAACCCTTATCAAGAATAGGCCTATCAAGCCCAATGGATAGAGCTTGCAGGCGATACCAAAACACTGTATAGGACGTACCCTTATTCCTAAATTGTCTCTCTAGGTAAGCTCATACAGCCTCTAAGCATTTTAATATTAAACTTTCTGCACATTTAAAGATACTCAATACTTTTATTTTTCGGAAGACATTGGCTTGTGAGTAATATGGTATTGCAGTAGCATGCAAGTTGAATGGAAACGCCTGTGACCATTTTCAGAAAATCACAATAAGGAAAAAGATATGGACAATTTTTTTACAATATCAATCGATGAATTTGAATTGGACACGCGTGAATCCGAGGGACAAGACGTCACAAACATGATGCCAACAACATCTGGCACAAGTATCACTACACGCCCGACAACGTGGATAGGTTGCAAGTAAAATTTGTTCTGCTAAACTGAAACGGGCCCACTTGGGCTCGTTTTCTCATACTCGGAGTGTTGAACCAGACATGAACCTCAACTGAACCTCGATCCAAACATCAAACGCCAAGACTCTTGACTTTGGAGGTTCAGCATGCAGGTTATCTTGACCCACGTATCGCACTGGTATGGCCATCACACCATCCTCAATGACATCAACTGGAAGCTTATTTCCGGGCAAAGTATTGCCCTCATTGGTCGCAATGGTGTGGGCAAAAGCACACTGCTGCGCATTATCGCAGGAGTCCAAAAACCCAGTGCAGGATCTGTTCGAACTGACGGTGTGGTCGCATTTTTGGGACCCTATACGCCCACAGCAACCCCCATCAGTGAATTTCTCTGGCCAGACATACTGGGGGCCATTCGGCAACAATTTTCAGACGCCCAGCAAAAACTGGAAAAAGCCAAACACCCAACAGAACCAGATCTTTTGGCTTTTTCCGAAGCCGAAGAGCAATTCAGGGTCCACGGTGGGTATGCAGTGAATGCCCACATCCAAACGGTGCTTTCAGATCTGTATTTGCCTGAAAACCAACCTATGGATCAGCTCTCAGGCGGACAACTACACCGCGTACTGATGGCTAAACTTCAGGCTATTCAGAGCACGTTCTACCTTTTGGACGAACCCACCAATCACTTGGATGAGCACGCCAGAGCACACCTGATCCAATGGATTTTGGAAATGAAACAACAGGGCACCGGATTTGTGATTGCCTCTCACGACCGAGGGCTGATCAATACGTGCTGCACATCCTGTGCAGAATTGGATAGAGGCACTTTAAGCATGTACACAGGCGGCTTGGATGAGGCCATGTCCGAAAAAGAGCGACGCATCGAGACCGCATGGAAACACCACACACAACAAACCGAACAAAGGCAAAAATTAATCCGAGAAAGCCAACATCTGGCCAGCAAAGGCCGAAGCGCAGGATCCTTCAATTCCAAGCGCATGCGTGACAATGACAAAACCGCGGCACATGCACGTGCCGAGCAAGCATCATTCAGCTATAACAAACGGGCAAAAGCACTTCGGGTTCGTTTGGAACGACAGCCTATTCCAGAAAAACCCTTTGAAAGACGGAAAAAACTGAGCATTCCACTGCTGGTCACTCCAAAAATGACACAAGACATCCTTCAGGTCAGAGAATTGTGTTTTCAATATGGTGACCATGTTCTCTTTGATCGATTCTCTTGCGACATCAGCTTTGGGGAACGCGTCGCCCTGTCGGGACCCAACGGCATTGGGAAAAGCACGCTGTTCAGGATTTTGATGGGACAACTGGAACCCTTGCGTGGTTCAGTACACTGGGGAAAGACACTCTCAGTCCATCATAGCGATCAAGAGAGAAAAACCTTTGATGCCCATTGGAGGCTTGAAGCCGCACTGCAACGCATTGCTCCACTTCGAAATGAAGAAATGCTTTTTTTGCTTTCACAAATGGATCTTCCCAGAGACTTAGAACGCCCAATCCATCAACTTTCCAGCGGCCAACGCACCCGACTCAGCCTCCTTCAGCTTGGCCTATGCAAGGCCGATGTTCTGCTTCTAGATGAACCGACCAACCACTTGGACGTAGAATCCATCGATATTTTGGAACGTTTTCTCGTAGACTTCCCTGGAACAGTCCTGTTCAGCAGTCATGACACCAAATTCAGGAATAAGGTTGCAACACGCACCATTTTGCTCAGCGCCCCAAACGTCCCAATTCCAGCGCACTCTGGTTTGCCCTGAGCAGAAAAACCCGGACACCCCGCTCCAACAGCACAGCCGCTTGACGTTCCAACTGTTTGGCGCTCTCATGCAAACCCGCCCAAATACGCTGGGGTTGGTCTCCAGGCTCGAGATAAAAACCCTCGTGCATGAGAACGATCAAGACCCGGGCTGCTTTGGCTCGGGTTTTCAGGGTGTGTTCAATGAGATCCAGACGGGGATGCTCGGTGATCACAATCACATTGGCACCAAACGCAGGCAGCGGAACCTCTGGACCCTCCGAGGGGTCTGGCTGAATCTTGGCCAACAGCGAGAGGGCGTCGATCAGCGCCGCTTCATCACGGCCGGGCTGAGAACGCGTTTTGGCTGTACTAATCGAAAAAATTTGATATTCACTTTGGGCCAGATGAATCAAACTGCTGGCCAGCTTTACAGCGCTTTCAATAAAACGCGACGAGGCCCGCAGGTCGATGTGGATTTGCAATGTCGAACTGGAAACGCGCTCCAACTCCCTGACCATGGGACGACCCATAAAGCCATGCTTGGCCGTCTGCCGCCAGTGAATCCGGTTCAGGGCATCACCCAATTGGTATTCACGAACGCCCCGCAAACTGGCCGGATCTTCAAGTCCAATCCGCGCACCCTGTTTGCCATCCGAAAGGAGCGGTCTGAGCAAATCGGGCATCATCATGACGTGGCGTTTGGGAAACACCATGATATCCGACGCAACCTCGACATCCAATCGATGCCAAAAGAGTCCAAATGGATCAGACCAATACACAGACACAGCTGGCCATCCCCATTCCCCTCTCTGGGTAGGGCGAACATGGCTGAGAACAACCTGCCGACTGGGTCCCCAAAAAAGTCCCGCAAGTTCCAGGGAGGACTCCGAAGAAAAATGTGCAGGGGGCTCGCTGAACACAGACAAGCGCACCGGTAAAAACGCCACCAACTCACAGGAAAGTTCGACCTGCACGCGGTCACCCACGGTCGTGTAACGGATGTGGTTTCGCGAAATCTTAAACTTGGGCGGGGTTCGGTAGTAGGGCCACGTCAGCAGAACGAAAACCCCCAAAAGTGCCAACCACAAGAGAGCCGTGTAGCCTTGTAGGGGTCCCCACAGACGGTACGCCACAAACGCGACAAACGCCACGCCCAAAATCCAGGGAATCCATGCAACAAGGCGGGACAACACACGGCTCCACATTTAAGCCTCCACAGGTACGGGAACGTATCGAACCAATTCGGAAATGACACCTTCGGCTTGCAATCCACCCAAACGGGCCTCCGTGCGGACCTCGACACGGTGTGCCAAAACCGCGGGCGCAGCCTTTTTGATATCGTCTGGCAAAACAAAACCACGGCCATCCAAGGCGGCCAATGCTTGTGCTACACCTTGCAATGCCAAACTTGCGCGCGGGCTTGCGCCGCGGGCCAACTCGGGCGCTTCGCGGGTGGTGTGAACGAGAAGTGCAATGTAGCGTTGCAATTCCGGTGAGATGCGAATTTTCTTGACGAGTGCGCGCGCTTCGAGCAACTCTGACGGCTCGGCGACCTGGATGACATCATCGATGGGATGCCGCTCCTGGAGGCGTGTCAGCATTTCGACTTCTTCTGACAGAGATGGGTAGCCGACCGACAACTTGAGCAAAAATCGATCCAGCTGTGCCTCGGGCAACCGAAATGTGCCTTCAAATTCGAGCGGGTTTTGGGTCGCAATCACCACAAACGGCTGCTCTAAACGGTGGGTTACGCCACTTTCTGAAACCTGTCCTTCGGCCATCGCTTCAAGGAGTGCAGACTGGGTTTTCGGGGTCGCGCGGTTGATTTCGTCTGCCAGCAAAATCCCACAAAACACGGGACCGGGGCGAAATTCAAAATCTCCAGACCCTCGGTACACACTCATTCCGGTGATGTCGCCAGGCAACAAATCGGGCGTGAACTGGATGCGATTGAATTTGAGCCCAAGAGAAACAGAAATCGCACGTGCAAGCATCGTCTTCCCTGTTCCTGGAGCGTCCTCAATCAGGAGGTGCCCACCGGTCAAAATGCCGGCGAGTGCCAAACTGGAGACGTGCCGCTTGCCCACCAAAACACGGTCCACATTGTCTAAAACCTTATTGACAAAATCCAACATATCAACCCCCTTGTGCCTCAACGGGCAACCTGGACTCCAAACGTTTGAGCGCCACATAGGCTTCTTCGAAGTGTGAACGGTCGGGAAGTCCGCCGTACCGAACAGGCAAATACACTTCCGTGATGATCAAGGCCTCTTGTTCAAATTCCGGATACTGGCCGACCAAACGCCGCTCATATTCGCGCGGGGTTTCAGAACGCGAACGCACCAAGCCTATCCGCTGCATTCGAGATAAGAATCCTGCATAGATGGCCCGAACTGTCTCAGGATCGAGGGGCAATTGTGCCGCCTCCACACGCAATTCCTCTTCTTGCAACGTCGGAAAAGGTTCAACGGGTTTTGTTTCGCCGAAAGACCGGAATTTCCACATTTCCCAAAAGCTGAGCAGGAGAATCCCCGCCACCAAACACGCCGCAAAAATCAACAGATACGATCCCCAGCCACCGACCGCATTCGAAGAGAACATGTCGTCTGGGAGTACCCGAGCACCCCCTTGGGAGGTCGCCGAAGCGGTTGATCCAGAAGCCGTGCCATTGAATTTCTCCTGAACCGGTAAAAAAGACAGGTAAACCAAACCCATCAGTGCACAAATCGTCACAGCCGCAAAAGATTGGAGAGAGCGAACCCGAACCGTGGAACGGGGTGCCCAGCCGCGATAGCGGAACGCAACAGCAAACGCCAACAAGCCAAAAATGGCAACAGCAAGCAGCAAAATCTGCAATACGCCACGCAATGTCGGGGAAATCGGAGTGGATGCATCCCAAAATACGGGTTGTCCCTGGGTGTGTGAAAAGGTTGATGTGACCTCAGTTCCGGAAGTCGTCTGGGAAGATACCGTCTGACCTCCGGCCACAGAACCCGAAGACGAACCGAAGTGAAGGCCTTCGGTGGGTAAAAAAACTGTCAGAACGGTGAGTCCGCCCCCAACGGCCAAAAGGAGCACCCAAGAGCGCGACGAAACTTTGGGGGACATGCCGAGGTGTCCAATTTCACCGAAACAACACAGGGCAATCCAAAGCGCGAAAAATGCCAATGGGTGCGGCGCAATGAGCAGCAACACCACCAAAGGCAAAAACCCCAAACGCATCCGCTCCAGCAACGCATTGTAGGAAAAATGGAGCGCCACACCCACAATGAGCAATCCAAAAAACGAAGAAGCAACGGCTTTCCAGTCAGGGTATTGGGTGAGTGCAACACCCAATACCACAAAGACGACAACGGGCAAACTGACCGAGCGACCCACCGCATCAAAACGCCGACACAGCAAGGCCAACGGCAACAGCACCAAAAGGAACAACGCAGATCCCTGCAATGCCCCAAACCAAACCAGAGGAAGCGCAAAAGCCAAAAGGACTTCCACGGGGAGGAAAAAAGCATTTCGGAATGACTTCATGGTCTCCTTTCAGATCGGCTCCACCCGGCGCTTAACCGGCAAACAACAATGTCTCTTGTACTCAAGTGTAACACCAGTTGCGTGTCCATTGCGATTTGTGAGGAAAAACGGTTGGGTGGGAATGCGAACAAAAGCGGCCTAGAACATGCTGTGCGCGAGAAGCATCTGTGTGCTTCTCGCGCATTCAAATGCGTTTAATGCGTTTACGACGGATTTTATAGATGACAAACCCAAGCACAAGGCACGCAATTCCCAACAGAAACAGGGCTTTCATCCAGCGAACTTGTATCCACTTGGACCAAACACCGCCTCCGACGGGCGCCGGCATGCCATGCAAAACCCGCGCAGACGGTTTTTCTCGGTCCATCTGAACAACACCCAAATGCCGCTCTGTTGAACGGTTTTGAGGCACGTCTCCTGTGGGCAAATCGTACAGCGTCCAGGCGAGCGCGCCGACGTGTTCGGCATTAGCTTTGTCCAGAATATCTCGATAATAGATGGCTTGTTCTGCCTCTGTATGCGGGTCCGGAAAGGCCTGGGCATCCGTGTGAAAACCAAATTCCTCGATCAAAATGGGCTTTTTTGCTGTTCGGTAGCGCGTAATCCGGCGCGTAAGATCCTGCGGCGTGCCGTAATGGTGAAATGAAACAACATCAACGCTGTCCCAGACAGCTGGATTGGGCTCAGAGAAGCCAATCGTGATGGGTTTGGACGAGCGCTCTCGAAGATAGTATGCCAGGAAGCGAAGGGAAAACTGCGTCTCAAAAGAGTTTTTAGGGTAATCCAAATCGGGCTCATTTTTCAGATCAATCAAGAGCACTTCCGGACCTTTGAGGAAAGGCGTCCAGAGATCGAGCACCTGGGTCAATTCGGGGAGATTTGCCGGACTGTAGCGTGTTTGGCGGTCGAGCAGTGTCGGAATAACAGTCAGCCCGAGGGATTTTGCTGTACCTAAAAAATGCTTCAAATGGCCCACGGCACTTGGACTCGGCTCCAAAGAAAATGGGATGAAAAATCGAACCGTTCCAAGACCCAAACCCTTGATGCGCGCAAGGTCTGAAGCCACTTCCTGGGCAGGATAATCGACGAAAAGGCGGTCAAAGGGTGCCGAACGCGCTTGGTAGTTGATTCCGCGAACGGACGAAAGATCGATTGGAAGGGAAGCTTTTAGGCTGGTGTCGTCCAAAAGTTTCCAATGGTGGATGCGCCAATTGCCATCATCGAGCTGCAAGACGACGCGCTGCGTTCGCGACGCTGCCCGAAAAAGCTTCGTCTGAGGATCGAAAAACCCGTAGATGAACCGATCGTCGAATGCAACCGTGGCACCGTCCGGCGAATAAAAGTAGAGGTTTAAGCGGTGGCCCAAATCGATCCAAAGGCTTCCGGGATGAACGCGACTTGCCAAAACATCGTCCAGTGCGCCACTTTGAAAATAAGAAACGAGGCCGGTGGTGTCCTGGCTGAGCCATGCGTACGCGAGTTCCCCGTAAGCGTTGAGGTAATCCGTGGCAATTTGGTCGGCGACAAAAGACTCAAGCGTTCTCGGCCCAGACGACGTGGAGCGCCAGACCAAGAGCGAGGGATCCAATTTGCGTCCCTTGACCAGATTGAGGGCATTGTTTTGCCGGGTCACTTGCGTCGACCGTTCGATGACGTTGGAACCCATGCGAAGCACCAAAATGCAGGCTGCCACACCCAAAACGAGCAGCATCAACCAAACGATCCTGCGAAGAATCACGGAATCTCCACTTGAGACGCCGAAACACCCGCCAAATCGATCTCGATTCGGTGTGTGCCCATTGGAACATCTGACCTCTCAATGTCGATTGTGCCTTGCTCGACGGAGGTTTCTCGGGTTGCCAGAGCTTTGCCTTTGGGGTCAAAAAAGGTCAGTGTGCCGCGGGTACCGGTGTCCAAGACAGCGCCCATCGCATTTAAAAGCGGTCCGAGATGGATTCCAGAGCCATCCACAGTGACCTTGGGTGCCTGCAGGGTTGCGGCTTGCGGCACATCAAACGGTTTTTGGGTTTGCCAATCCTCCACGCGCGCGCGAAAGGTATATTTTCCAGGGAGAACATCGATTGGCATGAGAATTTCGCTTTGACCGTCGACCACCATGGCACTCAATTGAAACGAGCCTTGTGGCCCCTCGCCCCACAGATCCAACTGGGTTCCATCCAAAGCCCGATTGAACTGCGGGTCACTCAGGTCCCAAAGGCGCATCCGCAAGAGATCTCGGCCATCGATCCGACTCGGAATGTCCACAGACAGGCGGCCATGTGTTGCCCTGCCCGGCAAAATATCCACTTCGGCCAATTCACCGTAACTTCTGTCGATTTGACCGCTGACCACCAGTTTTCCAATTTGATTTCCCGGAGAAAAAAACGTCCAAGCGAGCAGGTTCTGTGTTTTGACCGACAGGGTTTGCCGTGGTCGAGCGGGGCTTTGGTAACGGAACACCATCGGGCGTTCGACGACATTTTTGTATTGATCCAATGGATGAACCACCACAGAAGGCAGGCCGCCCCCAACGCGGACAGCCCGGGAACCCAGTTTCAATTGAAGCGGCAAAGTGGCCTCTGAAAATCCCTGTTGGATCGGAAGGGTTGTTCTTTTTCCGCCCACATCGACAATCAAAATGGCCTTTCCGGCCCGCGGGTTTGAAAAATGAAACGTGAGCGATGACGCCTGCCGCTCCAATGTGGTGCTCTGCTCGAAAACGCCGCCCACCGTCCAAAGCGAAAGCAAAACGGTATCCTTGTCAGCGAAATTGCCGAAAAGCCCAACGTCAAAACCCGTTGGCGTCGGGCGTACGGTGTAGTGGTGCAATGTGGACGAAAGGTGTGCGGGCGCTGGCCGACAGGCCACGCCCAAGATGAGGATCCAAACCCAACGCCACATATCAGTTCCGGTAATACGCACTGGCCAATACCTTGAAGGGCAACACCCGACCCTTGCCCTTCCTGAGTAAAACGCGGTAATCGGGCGGCAGCGCTACGTCCATTTCAAGGCGACGCTCCTCGCGTGGGGGAATGCTCTCCATCAAGTATTTTCGTGCCAGAAACGCAAGGCCCTCGGCATCCCAAATTGGAACATAGACTTGGGTCAAGGTGGCCTCGAGGGTTCCGAGATTGCCCACCCGGATGGCATTTTTAATGGGCGTTAGGGGTTGAACCCAGAGGTAAAAGCGGTCCTGTAAGCCTGTGGCAGTCACCAGTGCTTTTGCGGAAACTTCAAATTGCGCAACGGTTGTGTTGGGTGGAGGCGCCGAAACACCGATAAAGTCAATTTGAAACGGCGTGGATTGTCCGGGCCTCAGTTGGTGAATCATGCCCTCGCCGGCATTGAAGTGCGTGATTTCTCGGCCCTGCGAATCTCTCAAAATCCCAGTCACGGTCAGGTCTGCGGGTCGGGCGTCTCGGTTCTCGAGCCAACCCACAATGGCATACTGCCAGTCTTTGCCTTGGCGGTACACGATCAAACGGCTTTGCGTGACTTCCACTTTAGGCCTGTCGAGAATATCAAAGCTGGATGTCACATCCGTGGTGAGCCGCCTGGGCGATTGGTAATATTTCGCATCCGCCTGCGAGAAAAACCTGCGGGCTTGCCGAACGTTGAGCGTGGGACGCGTGACCAACTTCCAGCCGCCGGGTGTTTCTCGAAGTGTGTGTTCCATGGTTTCAGAAATCATCCCGAGCGATGTCAACCAATCGAGTTTAACCTGAACGGTCGCACGGTCCCCGGACACCGAGCTGGACAGCGTGTGAATGGAATCCAATTTGGCATAGCCGGAACGCAATCCACCTTGAACGCTCAAATCCAGTTTCCAACGTTCGTAATCGAGGCCACCCGTCGGAAAAATATAGCGGTAAGCTGCCTCAAAACGCTTGAAATCGAGCGCATCCCAATAGCCAATAACGGCCTGCTCGGGCGTTTTCGGCGTCCGGAGCTTGAAATACACCGACATCCCGAAAGCGCAAAGGGCCAGACTGAGTGCGGCTGTCCAAATGAGACGGAGCTTGAGTGGGCGACGTTCAAAGTTCAGAAAGCGTTCCAAGCGCAACTTTGGAATCCAAGTCCGCCAAGGCTGCCAAGCTGTCGGTGGGTGAAACACCGTGGCATCGTCGATCAACAGTGGGTACCGAAGGCCCTTCGAGAGAAAAGATTGGGGAAAAATCAGGCTTAAGAAAGCAAAAACCGGTGCCAAAATGGGTAAAATTCCCCACATGAGCCGCAACGCCAAACCCATTTCCCGACGTGGCAAGCGCTCTGGAAGCGGCGGAATATCTCCCTTTTCCCAGACCTGAATGCCATTCTCAAGCCGATTGAGGGATCGCCACCCTGTGAAGTGCAGCAAAGGATCGTAAAATGCATCGTTTGAGTAGATGAATTTCAGGTTGTATTTTTCCGGCGTGATGAGAAACTGGGTCAAACTCCCAATTCCCGGAACGCCCGTGTACTTCGCACCCTCAAGGCGTTCGACAGGTGTGGTCGTGAGCTCCGGAAGCCGTCTGGCACTGTGATAATTGCCGTCTGGTGTGCTTGCCCGCGTGTTGGCCGACAGCCAAGCCATTTGATCGCCGAACCCAAGTGTGAGGTAACGGTACCGCCAGTGCTCATCTTTCTCGATGAAATTGACAATGGGGGCCGGATCAATTTCAGCTGGTTGGAATTTCCGGTAGCGGGTGAGGTTGCTGATCAAAATATCCGTCGCCGAAAGGGACACAAGCCCGGCTGCCATCAGGCCCAAACGCACACGGGATCCCCAATTGGCGGTCACATACTTTCCCAATCGGCCATGCAGAGCAGATTCCAAAGCCATTCCACAAAAGGGCAGGATCAGGATTGTGGCCCAGAAGGTGAAACGGTCCAGCGTCAAAATATCAAAAGCACCCCGAAGGAGCATCTTGGGCAGCGGTGTCGTTCCACCGGTTCCCAAAAGGGTGAGGAGTGCCAAACTCGCCACAACCGGCCAAAGTCGCCCAATGCCTTTGTAAAATGCGTATGGCAAAAAAATCAGACTGCTGGCCCAAGGGATCAACCAAAACATCAAACCAAAGTCGGTCCGAATCAAAAAGTTTTCCCGACTGCCGTGCGGGATCGGCACTTGGGTGATGGGGTCGCTCTTGGCCCAAATCCAGTACGGCAGCACCACCACGACCAGCATGACAATCGCGAGGGCGCCATAGAGTGCTGCGCGGTAAAATCTGGGGGCAATTCGGTAGAGGCGTCTGCGGATTTGGTCAAGCAGACGCGGACCTTGACGCTCTTTGGGACGCTCCATCCGCCAGGCTTCCAAAACAGGGATCAGCAATACGGGAGCAATAAAAAAGACACTGCCAAAGAGCGTTGTGATGTGGTGCCCTGCAGTTGTTGTTGCGGTCCAAGCCACGGCTCGGAACAGGTCCACGCGTCGACCCTGGCGCACATAGGCTTCCGCGAATGGAACCGCATTGAGCAAAAATCCAATCGAGAGCGTGGTTGGAAGCTGTCCGAAGACATGGACCGTTTCGGCAATGGCACTGCTCAAGGCCAGCATGATCGCGGCGTATCCAGCTGCGACCTCTGAACCCAGCAACCGGGAAAAGCGAAACACACCCACCGTGAGGTTGAGCAACGCAAACAGTTGAACATACGCAAATGCGGTTTTGAGATCCAGAAGTTTGCTCAAAAGGGCGATCATGTAGTGCGACAACGGCGGATAAGACACGAGGGAAAACCCTGTGTACCAACGGGATTCCCAAGGATCAAACCAATTTTGTGCGTAATGAGATGCGAAAAAAATGTGAATGAGCGCATCGTATGTGCGAACAAAGGATTGGCCAAAAACCAGCGTTCCGTGAAATAAAAGCACAAGCAACAAAGCCAAATACAACAGTGAAATGCCTTTCATTCCAGCAGATGTTCAACTTGTTCCAGAAGCTGCTTGCGAGAAAAAGGCTTGTTCAGAACGCCAGCTACACCCATTTTGAGTGCTTGATCCGTGATTTCCTCCTCGCCTGCGGCCGTGACCAAAAGCACAGGAATGCGTTTTCCGCGCCGACCCAACTCCATAAAGAGGTCAAAGCCACTGATTTCGGGCATGTGCAAATCCGTGATCACCAACTGAATGTCGGTGCCAGAACCGATCAGTTCAAGTGCTTCCGTGGCTTTGTGAATGCTTTGAACGGCAAAACCCTTGCTCTTTAAGGTGTATTCAATCAAGAGGGCCAAGTGAATCTCATCGTCCACAACGAGAATTTTTCCAGACATGTCAGAGACTGAAATCCGCTTCACGTTCCAAGGTTGGGATGACCCGATCGAGTAGCGTCATCGAAAGGAGCTCACGAACCGCTGGGCTGGGACCCACCAAATACAGTTCCCCTTGGTGGCTGCGTGCACCCTTGAGGCCAGAAATAATCGACGCAAGTCCGGAAGAATCGATGTATGAAACGTCATCCGCAATCACCAAAAAGTACTTTTTATCGTTTCTCAAAGCGATTTGAAAGAGTTCTTTCAGGTTTGGGCTGCACTGAATGTCCAGCCGGCTGGGCAACTCAACCCTGAGTGTGTGGAGATCGACATCTGTTGTGTGAATCATAAGAATCCTTTCTGAAGTTCAAAGGTGGTTTCGTTGTGGCCTTGGTCGGTTTGCCGATAGTCCACCTTAGGAAGGGCTTTTTTGATGATCAGGATGCCATAACCGCCTTCGCGCAGTTCGCCCGGTGGATAGGGTTCTTTTGTCCGGATATCGAAAGGAGATCCATCGTCGGTGACACGAAGTGCATAGGTTTTTTCGTGCTCAAAAACCTCTAAACGGATGGACTGGGCGCCGCCATGTCGGGCTGCGTTGAGCACAAATTCGTGAATGGCCAGGCACACCATTTCCAGTTGGGTGCAGTCGGAGCACTGTGTTTTAATAAAATGCTCCATGCCTTCAAGCCCTTCCATCGGAACGGTAACGGTGTAGGTTTGTGGCGGTCGGTATTCGAGCAACATCAGCGTGAAGTCGTCGGTCACGCGATACGAGGCCAAGGATTCCACAATGATATTTTTTGCGTCCCAGATAGTCTTTGACTTGGATAAATTCTCTTTGAGGCGGGTGATTTGATAGAGCTCACCCGCACCATCTTGGGCTTCAATCAGGCCGTCGGTGTACAGGCACATCATGTCACCAGGCTCAAATTGCCCGTGTTGGAGGATCATCTGGTCCAACCTGAATGTGCCAAGTGGAGGTGCCACTGCACGGTATTCTCCAACGGTTGAACTCCGACGCAAATGGAGAATGGGCGGATGCCCATAGTTGAGCAATTGAAACTGTCCTTGGGCATCGATGTGGAGCAAAGCCAAGGTTGCGAACATCTCGGAGCGTTCCAGAAGCTCATGGAGAGAAACTTCCATGGCGGATATTCCAGAAGGATGCTGGAATGCAATGGGCAAACTCGCCATAAACATGGCTGTAAAAAGCGCGGCCGGCAGACCCTTTCCACTGATGTCACCCACAGCCAACCAATTTCCCACACTGAGGTAAAAGTCGCCACCAACGTCCTCCGCAGGCTCAAAAACCAAGTCGAGGTGGTAGGGTTCAATGCAACGAACTTGGGTGGGAACCAACTGCTGCCAAATCCGGGAAGCCAGGTTCCGCTCGCGCAGACTCAACTGGTGCTCCATCAATTTTCTCTGTGCATGCCGAGACAAAAGGGCTGTCCCAACCAGTGTGGCCACCATTTCCGCCAGAGAGGCATCGCCGGAGGTAAATGGCTGCACCTTTCCCCAAAAGACCAACCAGCCCTCCGAAAAAGGAACAGCCAAGCAGTGGTCTTCTGCTCCAGTGAGCGTAAACACAATGCGCTCGGGAGGAGGGGCGTTCTCGATCCAATGTGGAACAGGAACCGACCAACGGCCCTCGGCATTCAAGGCGCTGTGATCGGCACCCACCAAATTCTGGGCTTCACGGATGGTGTGCAACAGATCCGAAAGGTCGTCGCTGAGTCCTGCGCTGAGGAAGTGGTGAATCTCTTCTTTGAGAAACACGAGTTGGTCAAAGCTGTCACCCAGAGCTTGCAGCGCGGCTTCAAGGGGATCAGAGACAGGCACAAGATCACCGCTGAATGGGGAGAATGTCATACACGCCAGTGATTTCCAAAATGAGTCGGACTGTGTCTTGAAGGCCGCGTATCGTGAAAGAACGGCCCGAGATACGGCTCTGTTTGTAGAGTCCAATCAGCCAAGCGATGGCCGAAGAGTCAATGAAATTGACCTCGCACAGGTCGAGAATCAGGTCGCTTTGGGACACACCCACCTGCTCCTTCAGTTTGGCGACGGCAAAGGCATCGAGGCGTCCAGACAATTGGCATACGTAGGGCGTATTTTCTTCATTGACGTGCATGTTTTCTCCGAATGACTTCTTGTAGGTGCAGAATATACCAATCGATCACTTCTGACAACAAAAGCCCAGAAGCAACGCGGTGATTCCACTCCCCGAGAGCGTAAGCTTCTTCGGGTTTGGCAATAAGTGGCCACAGGGCATCGGCCAAACTTTCGGCATCTTCGGGTTCAAAAAAGACAGCTTTGTATCCCTCTTCATCCACGAGATCCGCCAAATCGCCCAATTTCGGCATCACCGCGGCGCGCCCGAACTCTCCCGCCTGATGCAAAACGCCACTGGATCCGGTTGTGCTGTTGTAGGGAAAGGCAACCACCGTTGCGTCGTAAAAAATCTTCGGCACATCCTCTTCGGCGACATACCCTGTGTAGGTCACATTGGGAAGGTCTTTGTAGCGCGCTTGGACACCCGCAAGGTAACCGATCGCGTTGGGCGAATCCGATCCCGCAACCACCAAACGCACCTGAGGGTTTTTTTCAAGCAATCGCTTGTGCGCCTCCAAAAGAACCTCGACCTTTTTGTAGGTTCCAAATTTACCAAAAGCCATCACGGTCGGAATCTCTGGAAGTGCTTGGACGGGAAGTGGTGGCTTGAGGGTACCGTGTGGGGCCAAGAAAACATGCTCACACTTGTATTTTTTTCTCAAGATATCGACGTACCGGGGCATGGTTGTCGCGACCAAATCGCTTTGAAGCAACAGGCGGGTGAACAGTTCGCCAAACCGCCGGGTGATCCACTCGACCCAGGGCTTTTCGCCAAAACCGGCCTTTTTCAGGTCCACCGTCTCGAAAATATTGTGGAGCAAAGTGAGCGTGGGCAGACCACTGAGGCGCGAGAGAAAGGGAGACAGCAACCCGAGTGCCGCTGGGACACGCCGATCTCCAAAACTTGCAAATTGGAGGTTGTAAATGACCGCATCGGGCCGAAGTCGGCGGAGCGCCTTCTGAATTTTGACTGGGTTTGAGGGTGAATTGAACTCCCACACGCGATCCACAAACGGTTCTCTGGGAGAGGGCGCGTCTGCGATGACACTGAGA
This sequence comes from Deinococcaceae bacterium, assembly GCA_046327935.1. Taxonomy (GTDB): domain Bacteria; phylum Deinococcota; class Deinococci; order Deinococcales; family Deinococcaceae; genus JACMOA01. The sequence goes on along the minus strand of JAXLXL010000003.1, from coordinate 153,648 downwards.
CGCCGGACGTCACTGTGTTTTCGCAGTGCATCCACAAAGTAGAATCCGTACTCGTTCAGGGACCCTTTCGAAGGTGGATAACTGGTGACCACCGCAATGTGCAAATCGTTTAGGTTACTTCCCATAAACCCCCTGTCGATCCAATGTTTTCAGCCTCAGCATATCCTTGAGGAAGCGCGCCGTGTCGCGAATCGAATCCACTTTGCTGCCGGGTGCGTCGTACCAGGCAACAGGCACCTCGACTGTCGGAAACCTAAATTTGTGCGCCAGATAGAGAATTTCTAAATCAAACGAAAAACCTTGCATGGTCTGCAGCGAAAACAAACGGTCGGCAGCCGTTCGAGAAAAGAGCTTAAAGCCACACTGGGTGTCCCGAATGCGGATGCCACTGACCTGTTGAACGACCAAGCGCAATGCCCCAGAAATGAGGTGGCGAACCACACTCTTGTTGTTTTCCACAGCCCCCTGAGCGGCACGGGAACCCACGACCACCTCATAGCCGAGTTTCATCTTTTCAACAAGCTTTGGAAGTTCTTCGATGGGGGTGGAATTGTCAGCGTCGGCGAACAAAACCATTTTGCCCAAACTCGCTTTGACCCCTCGAGACACAGCGCCACCTTTGCCCGTATTGCTGTGCGTGATCACCCTCAGGTTTTGCCACTTGAGACCACGGACACATTCGACCGTTTTGTCTTTGCTACCGTCATCCGAAACAATGAGTTCCCAATCGAGACCCATATTGGAAATGGCCACAGCAAACGCACCCAAAGTGGGCAAAATGCGCTCTTCTTCGTTGTAGGTCGGCACAACCACCGAAAGGTCGGGCATATGGGTTGGTGTATCTCGCCACCTCTCAAAATGCGGGTACGACATGTATCCTCCTGATCCACCAAAGTGCAAGTCCATTCAACACCAAAATGGCAAAACGGGCAAGCAAAATGGCCCAAATCACCTCTGTCAATGAACTGTGGAACGCCAAAAGTGCGGCCATTTGAACAACCGCTGTCAAAAACGACAGGTATCCCGCTGATGAAACCCCGAGGGCCAAGAAATGGTTGTTGAGGGTGCATTGAAGGGCGTAAAGTCCCATGGAGAGGGAAAACACCCAAAGCAACGGTGCGGCCCCCAAATACGCAGAACCGAACAGCAGACCGACAACCCACGGCCCAAGAACAAACGACCCAAATGTTGCGCACGCCACGAGTGCGCCCACCCACAGGAGGGCTTTCCACAAGAGCCTCAAATCCCCCAAATGCCCGGACTTTGCGACAGTCGCATAAAAACTGGAAGCAACTGCCCAAGCCATATAAAAGACGACCTTTCCAACCATGGAAAGGGCTGCATAGAGCCCGACGTTTTCAGAGGAAAAAAAGAGCTTGACGACCAAAATGTCCAAATTCACGACAACGGCCTGAGACACGAGCGACAAAAAAGTGGACAAAACAAACGGCCCAAACCCCTTTGGGATAGGCTCAATGGGCCGTTTGGAATCGCGGTTTCTCAGGTGAACAACGAGAAATGGGAAGACCATCAGACTTGCAAAAACGGCAGAATGGACGGTCGGCCAAAACATCCAAAACACAGCCGTCAGCAAAACCTTGAGGCCATGTTCGGCATTCAGATTGACGGCCAAATCCAGAAAATGCCCGTTCCCTTGGGCCCATCCACGAAGCGTTCCCAGATGGAAGGCCATCGGTAAACTGAATCCCAGTGCCCAAAACCAACCGACCGGCATCCCAAAAACACGGCCAAAAACTGAGGACAACAGCAACAAGAGAAGTCCCAAAACCACACCCAAACCCAAGCCATACCGGGACAGCCTGGAATGATCCGACTGACCGAGTGCGACATAGCGCGCATGAACCGCTTGAAGTGTTCCAGGAAACAACCCAAACAGCAAAAAAACGGAGGTGAAGGCGACAAATGTGCCGTATTCAGCAGGCGAAGTCAAACGTCCCAAAGCGATGTTGAAACCGTAGTTTATGACGTTCATTCCCATCATGCCCCAAAAGAGGACAGAAGCAGATTCCGCTCGTGACAAAAATCAACGCTCCTCTGAAGGAACCGAAGCGGACAACACCGTGCCTTCTCCAGATAGGGTGTAATGCGAAATATGCTCTCCGACGTAAACCGTTTCAAAGGGACGCAACACACACGACTGCTCACCACAAGCCACGTGGATTTCACCCGCAATGGCCGTCAAAATCTCCATTCGTGTCCGCTTGTGTACGTCTGTTGAATCGGTATTTTCGATCCGTTCAAGCGTGAAGTAAGGGCATTTGACAAGTGTCACGCGATTTCCAACCGGTTGCGTTACCGGAACGACCGTGTGCCCAACGTCAATGACAGCCAAGGAAGCATCGATGTGCAAAGACCGTCCAGCCGCGAGGGGTCGATCCCAATCAAAAACCCTGTATGTGGTGTCAGAGGCTTGCTGGACTTCATAGATGAGCAGGCCAGGTCCGAGGGCGTGGAGGGTACCGGCCGGTATGAAAAATGTTTCGCCAGACTGGGCCGAGTGGAACTGAACCAAGTCCAGGACAGCGCTGTCGGGCAGTACCTGTTGGATGTCATTGAACGTTACACCCGAGCGAACCCCTGCGATCAACTGTGCGTTCGGTTCAGCTTTGAGAATGTGCCAAGCTTCTGTTTTTCCCCTGGGCTGGTTTTCAAATTGCCGGGCTTGTGCATCGTTTGGGTGAACCTGGAGCGAAAGCCAATCGTGGCAATCCAGGATTTTGATGAGCAATGAACAGTCCGAATCTTCCTCGGAAAGCGTCTTCCGGGTTCCTTCAATTCGACTGCCACCGTAAGCCAGCCAAGCCTCCCCAATGGGCTGCTCGCCTTTACAAAGTTGATGACCTCCCCAAACCCTAGGATGAAACTCAGGAACCAGCTTTAACAATCCAGACATGTCTTGCCCTTTCCATTTCGATTGTCTATGGATCCTGTTATAGCAGATTCGAACCCATAAACAAAAAACAGAGCCCAAACGGACTCTGTTTCGGTACCCGTGTGAACTCGGGGCACGGCCTCAGCAGGGATTACCCCTGACGGGCACCTCCACCAACGTGTATTTTCAAAGTTGGATCACCTCCTTCTGTGGTATTTTTATGCTACAACAAAAGTCGCCATCAAAAAGAAAACTGGCTCACAAACTTCAGTCGAGAAAATCGTCATTGTCTGACGTTGATTCTTCCTCTTGAACAGCTCTGTCTCGATCAACAGCAAGGGCTTTCATTTTGAATTCGTGCATGCTGGTTGCCGCAGAAAGTCCAACCTCTACACTGATCTTTCCGTCTGCATAAAGATCAGCCAAATGGTCGTCAAAGGTTTGCATGCCATCCTCTCGGCCATCCCGAATCGCCTCTGCCAAGAGGGGTGTCCGCTCTGCATCTTTGATCAGTTCTTTGACACGGAGTGTCCCCTTGAGGATTTCGAGTGCAGCCACCCTTCCCTTTCCATCGACCGTGGGGATGAGCCGCTGACTGATGATGGCGACCAATGAATCGGAGAAAAGGGTTCGGGCCGTTTCACGCTCTCCGGGAGGAAACAGCTCCAAGATTCGATTGACGGTTCGCACGGTATCGAGCGTGTGCAAGGTCGAAAAAACCAAGTGGCCTGTTTGTGCCGCACTGATGGCCGCGGAGGCGGTTGCGTGGTCTCGGATCTCACCAATCATGATGACATCCGGATCTTGGCGCATGGCTGCAATCAACGCATCTGCAAACGTCGAAGCGTCAGAGCCAATTTCCCGCTGAACGACAATGCTTTTTTTGTTGCGGTGCAGGGTTTCTATGGGATCTTCGATCGTTATGATGGTCTCTGCACGCTCACTGTTGATGCGATCCAAAATGGCGCCCAATGTGGTCGATTTTCCAGATCCAGTTGGACCCGTGACGAGAACAATGCCCCGAGATTGCGTCTTCAAAAATTCCATAATTTGGGGTGGCAATTTCACTTTTTGAAAATCCGCCACGTCATTGGACAGGACCCGCAACACCAAACTGGCACTCCCACGCTGGCGGAATACATTGCATCGAAAACGGGCAACACCTGCAATGCTGTAAGCCATATCGACCTGACCTTTTTGGTCAAACAGGGGGCGGGTGCGCTCATCGGTCATGAGGTCAATGAAACCCATTGTCGTTTTGGGCGACAGGGGCGTGTTGCCAAGTGGAACCACGTGGCCATTGACTCGGATATAGGGGGGCATTCCTGCGTGCAGGTGAATGTCCGATGCACCCCGCTTGACACAGGCGGTTAAGAGTTCGTCTAGGGTCATTTCTGCTCCATCATAACGTCTGAAAAGAATTTAGGCACACTTCAATCCACAACAGTGAAACCCAAACGCTCGGCCTCATCGACAAAATACTGAACGTTTTCTTGGGTGGTCTGCGGTCCGAGGGATTTTCGGTCAAAGGAGCGGTTGGCCGCAATAATTAGCGTTTCTGCAAGGCAGGCAGGCATTTGCCCTTTCCCGAACTGAATATCCAGACGCTGGGTCATGTTTCCCGGGGGACGCACGACACCGCCAGGAATGACACGAACGCCGGGAACATTGTAAACAGAAACATCCACGTCAGCCGGACGGCCTTCATCGAAAATCCATGTGCCTGCTTTGACATGTTGAGCAAAAATGACCGGATTTGGATCGCTTGTCGCCGTAAAAACGACGTCGGCAGGTCGCAAATCATCCATATCGCATGTTGCCAGGAATTCTGTTTTTGGGTAGGCCTTGACCAATGTCGCATGGGAACGCGAGAGCCGCTCCATATCCCGACCGACCAAAATCACCCGACCGACCTGTGGGGCAATGGTTCGGGCAATCCCAAACGCCACCACACCATTGGCGCCGACGACGGCTGCAGTCATTTCCCCCAAATTCCGCCCCTCTTTTTGAAGGTGCTTGAGAATGGCTGGAATGGCAGCTTTGATGGTTCCCGCTGTATAGGCTCCGCCATTTGTGACGCAAATTTCCGGAACAGCCGCTTGGACGTCGAGCCCTTTGTTGCCGATCGTGCTCCAAAAGGCCCCCAGCCCAAACGTCGAGGCACCCAATTCTTTGGCCAACCGCGCCGCTTGAATGGCCTTGGAAACAGCCAAATCGGGCTTTGCGGCAATCACTTCAGGCAACAGTGGAACGGTGATCAGGTATGTGCGGATTTCGGTTCCTGTGGACGTTCGAACACCTCGAATTTCGTCGACCTTCATGGGTCGCATGTGCTCACAAAAAAAGTTAATCCAAGCTTGAGGAAGGTGTTTCGCCAACGGCCTCATCCAAGCAAACCGACCGCCTGTCCACAGGTCATTGGGCGTCATGGGATGGATCATGAAAGCGGCAATCGCTTGGTTGGGTGCTCCTTCAAAGGGAATGGATTCACCCAATCGCGGCTCTGTTCCGTCCAAGATTCGGCCAAAACTTTCTTTGGACCGCCATGCCAGCAGTGCAAACAAAACCCAGAGAGAGGGTTCGACTGGCCCGACAAGGACAATCCAAGTGGCCAAAGCAACCACGACAGAGAAAACAACGTAGCGTGTCAGAGCAAGGACAACACCCAACGCAAGAATGGGAAAGACCCATGCCTGCCATGCGGGAAAAACCCCGATCATGGCAACGCACATACCGAGCAAGACACTGTAACCGCGTCCTCGGGGCGGAGGACCTTGGATCAGCCAAAGTGGATACAGGTGTCCCACACACACCCCCAATCCTGCATAAAAAGCCAAATTTGTGTCCCACAAGCTGGCCAGCAGAACGGCGGCAAGGCCTTTTGCAAAATCTCCCAAAAAAGAAAGGACAACCGCCTGCATTCCGAGCAATTTCACAACATTCTGGATGCCCAAATTGTAAACGGAGACGTCTTTTGGGTGGTGCCCCGTGCGCTTGTAAAGTGTGTAACCCAAAGGAAGGCTGCCCAACACATAGGCAAGCCCCCCCACCAAAAATTCCGCCAATATCACCTTTTTACTCTACAAAAAAAGCCCCGCTGACTGAGCGGGGAACATCACGATTGGATGTTTATTTCAGCACTTCAATGGCATAGAAAGCGACGACAGCGATCATCGCCCCAATCCACCCAGGCGCGGAACCCAGTTGCAATACAAAATCACGGCCAAGGACCGTTCCACCCAAGCGGCCGGCCATCATTTGGCCGCGTTGCTCAGCGTAAATGTTCCAACCGACAATGGGGCTGCCCAAACGTCCGGTGACCCGATCGACACCTTGCAAAACCAATTCCTCGTCACCCACTTTGCCAACGAGTTTGCCGTCTTTCAATTCGACAAACACAGCCGCAGTTCCGGCATAGCCCTGAACGCCTGTCTCAAGGATTTCCAGGGAAAGGTCTTGACCGGCAAGCTTTCCACCGACCCGTCCGACAATACGATCTTCCTCTAACGTACAGCGGACATCGTATCCGTCTTTCTCTCCGCCAAGGCGCCCTTTTAAGATATCTAAAGTCTCGTTCACGGCCCACAGTATAGCAGACGCTCCAGACCCTACGTGCTCCAAATAAATGCGTCGGTCTTTCGGAAAGAAACACCGATGAAGATGTGCTCGGAAATCACTTTGCGTTTCGGAGAGGTTGCGCGTCATTACAACACAGAAAAACCGCCCCATTCCTTATCTTCTTCACGGCCAGCCGGTCCAGGACTCCCCAAACGCTGACAAAAACACCGCAGATGGTGTTTACGTTACAACCCATTGCCGAGCAATCCGCTCTGAGAACCCTTTCGAAGCACCTCACAATCCGAAAAAATGCCCCCATCAAGGCGACACGGGTCATTTCCAAATGAATGGCCTCAATCTCTATAATGTCTGACCTCAACATCCCTAAAAAGGACCCGATTTCCTGACGAGAATCTGATTGAAGCGTTTGAAACACTTGCCCTCTATACCAAAGGGTGTATGTGATATATGATTCTAACCTGGAGGTTGTAACGTGAAACACTTTTTATCCACTTGCATGGTATTGGCACTCGGCTGCGCATCTGCTCAAATGGTGAGCGGGGGCTTGATTTACTCATCTGTGAGTAACGGAGACTACTCTAAAGGTGGCTTTGGTGCAAACTTAAACTACACCCAAACCCTTACGCCAGAGTTCTCGGTTCGTGTAGGTGTAGATTACACACTTCTCGATAAGGTAGACAGTGTCAGTATGGGACACTTCAACACGCACTTGGATGCATTGTACGGAATCACTGCGTCATCTTTGAACGTGTATGTCGGCCCTTCTCTCGGATTTGCCGGATTTCGCGCAGACGCCACGAGCGGCACCACGTCCGCAACCGCTTCTTTGGATGGGTATGCGGTGGGTGGTCTCGCAGGCGTCCAATACCCCATCAGCGGACAGTTGAATGCCTTCGGTGAAGTGTACTACAACCGCATTTTCATGAGCTCCGATGTTGGAAGCTTTAACGTCATCGGCACGCGATTGGGTGTCGGCTACGCATTCTAATCTGACGATGTTGTGGCACGTCTGGATTTGACGTGCCACAAAGCTTCTGAACCTCCAGTGGAATGGTTTACGAAACGGGCCAAAACGAACAAAAAGTCGGATAGCCTGTTGAGAAAAATCTGAGTCTGGGGGTTGATTTCTTCCTCGGAATGGAGTCGGATGACGTCGCGTTCGGCGCGGCGGGCAACCGAGCGGGCCACGTGGAGTTGTGCACTGGCTGTACAACCTGCTGGATGTATAAAATGGCTCAACGGGGCCATCTTTTCACTGTAGTGATCGATCCGTTCTTCAGCCCACAGGACATCGTCTGCGTCTATTGGCGAGATGTTTTTTCGGTAAGGGCTGTCGAGTCGGGTTGCAAGATCGGCACCGAGGTCAAAGAGAACATCCTGCAAATGCGTGAGATCTTTTTCCACATCGGGCAAATCCAGCAAAAAAGCCCGCGAAAGCCCCAAATGGCTGTTGAGTTCATCCACCGTTCCGTAAGCCTCGACCCGAACATGGTTTTTAGAAACGCGGTCTGTACCGTAGAGTCCGGTTTGTCCCTGATCGCCCGTTTTTGTATAAATCTTCATAAAACCAAACTATCACAAGGGTTGAATCGACGTTCGCTCAAGTGCTCAAGGGTAACACGTTGACCTTGGAATCTTAACAGACTTTAAATATGCTGAAAGGATTGTTTTGAAAATAACGTGGTTACATTTACTTCATAAGCCAGAAGTTCAGTACCTTAAGAAGCGTGTCTCACTAGAGATATTTGCTGTATCCAAATTGCAGAACGGGTTGCATATGGCTTAATCCGTAACTCCACAAGCTCTGTTCGGGTCGATTGCGTCGATCTTTGAATTCTTTCATCTTTATCGGTATCCGTTCTCCACTTTCCTGACCCACACCGCAAAAACCAACATCTTTACCACTTTTTTATTGCCGAAAAAATGTTCGATTCGGTCTACGTAAATGACTTTTCGGCCCGGGGTAAAGCGGCTGAGACAAACAGAGCAATCAACATGTGCTGGAGATCCAACGACGGATCGGCTGCTCGTTGGATAGCGGATCCACTCGAGGGTTTAAGATTTAGGCAATGCGGGTCAGACAGCACGTGGTTTTGGAAAGAATGAACATGGCCATGAACTTGAGTCTAGCGCCATGAAGGCGGCTGTAAGTTCTTTGAGAGGGTCTCTCGGGGGAGGCCACACGATGGTTCATCCACCTTTTTACTGTCTCAATAACGATTTTTATCCCTCATACTTTTTTGTAAGCTGCTGAAATACGTATAAAAAGAGATTCATTTGAATTATATTTTAATCGTAAATTCCTGCCTCCATTAGGATTTCTTTTTTTGTTGGTATATACCAATTTTCGTCATCTAATGTTTGCAATAGTCTCAATATGTACATTGATATAGTTGTATACCTATGGTTCTCTGGCCAATTGCATAATAGATTTTTATTGGTGAATCCAAATAATCCAAATTTTTGAGATACCTCGATATCTAAGATATCAGTTGGAAGAAGTTCTATCGATAATCCTAAACAACTTGATATATATGCAAAATCTCCCTGAAAATTATCACTGTATCCAGGGGTAAATTTGCAGCCAAGGATAGGCTCAATTCGCTTAACCAATTCTTCTATGTTATCTTTTTGTACTATCCTAACTTGAAACCCAATCCTCTGATAGCTTTTATTCATTTTTTAAACTCTGTCGAGTCCTTTCTGATTTATACCACTGGATACTTTTTTACACTTTCTGTGCATATCTTTGTTTATTTTTATTTTTGACTCAAAATGATGGGCGAGCCAAAAATGTAAAGGAGCAAGCCGCTGGCTGGGAGAAGGTGATAGAAGAGGGCCATACCTTGGATTTTAGTTACAAAGAGATTGCACTTTCAACTGGACCTGAAGCAAAACTTACTGGCCAAATTGGTCATCGATAACGCAGAAGATGGGCCTCTGGTCGGCATTGACGCTTTGACAAGTATGCCCTCTACCCTTTCTGGAAATTACGGCATTTTGTACGATATTCTTCTCAAAAATAGCCAACGGGTTGTTGCCGCACTGGCTGCGAGGGACGAACCCTACAAGGGCGCCATATCCGTGACACACCTCCAGACAGAGTGCATCCATCTGCTTCCACTGCCCACCTCTCACCTATGGCAATCAAACAGACGCATCCCAAACCCATCGCATTCTGTTTGTGCCCGCAACGGGGTCAAACTTGCCGGTCCACCTGATCTTTTACCGCCCTGGGAATTTGCCCGAACATTTGGCACCCCCAATACCTAAACCACTTCCTGTCGAAGAAAAAAGAGCCAATGCCGATCCTTCGAATTGACGAAAAAGGTTCGTGGGTGGATCACACAACTTTTGAAGTCTGTTGAGAAATTGAACACTTTCCAATTCCAATCTTGGGCAGGTTGAGGGAAGTTGCCCGATGTGCTGCTCTGTCCGAGACGCGTATCCTATTTTGCGTCAAAAACCCCAAAGCATTGGAGAACTTGCTGTATGTTGACTTTGAGAGCCTCTGATTTCGCTGTGCTCCTCATCAAAGAGGGATCTGGTGCGCCATGTTGGCAAAATACCATTTGTGTATAGATAAACAGTTTAACTGGATAGAAAAAGCCATTCCAATCTGATATGATTCCACAATGTTTAAAAGACTGTGCCTTGGTATTTCTCTACTTTCTCTCGTTTCCTTTTCGAATTCTGCTCCAAAAGATCTTTGGATCAAACAATTTGGTAAAAGTGGGGATGATGTAGGTGCTTCAGTTACAAAAGATGCTAAAGGAAATATTTATGTCGCCGGGTGGATAGGTGGAACACCCTCTGATCAGAAATATACAGGTAATAGTGATGCATTTATCAGAAAATATGACACAAATGGAAAAGAAGTTTGGATCAAACAATTTGGCACAAGTGGTCTTGATGTAGCTGCTTCGATTACAACAGATTCTAAAGGAAATATCTATGTCGCTGGAGTTACATCTGAAACACTTCCAGGCGAGGTCAGTCTAGGTAGTGGGGATGTTTTTGTGAGAAAATATGACTCTAATGGAAAAATACTCTGGACCCGGCAATTCGGTTCAAATAAATGGGATAATGCTCTTTCCGTCGCAACAGATGCCAAAGGAAATATCTATATCGCTGGATGGACAAATGGAACATTCCCTGGTCAGAAATCCCTGGGTAAGCAAGATGCTTTCATCCGAAAATATGACACAAATGGAAAAGAAGTTTGGATCAAACAATTTGGTACAAATGGAGATGATACAGGCGCTTCAGTGACAACAGATTTCAAAGGGAATGTCTATGTTACTGGATGGATATATGGTGCATTACCCGGCCAGAAATCCCTGGGTGGAGTTGATGCGTTTATTCGAAAATACGATCCCAAGGGAAATGAACTCTGGACCAAACAATTTGGCGCAAGTAGTGGTGATGCAGCCGCTTCGATTACAACAGACTCTAAAGGAAATATCTATGTTGCTGGATGGACAGATGGAGCATTACCCGGTCAGGTCAATCTAGACCCTAGCAATGCTTTTATCAAAAAATACGACACAAATGGAAAAGAAATCTGGATTAAACAATTTGGCGCAAGTGGTTTTGATGTAGCCTTTTCGATTACAACAGATTCTAAAGGAAATATCTATGTCGCTGGAGATACATCTGAAACACTTTTCAGTAATCTAGATAGTGGGGACGCTTTTGTCAGAAAATACAACTCTAACGGAAAAGAAATCTGGGCCCGGCAATTCGGTTCAAATAAATGGGATAATGCTAGTTCCGTCGCAACAGATACCAAAGGCAATATCTATATCGCTGGATATACAGTAGGATCACTTCCTGGTCAGAAATCCTTGGGTAAGTCTGATGCATTTATCAAGAAATACGACTCCAATGGAACAGAACTCTGGACTGAACAGTTCGGTTCAAAAGAATTGGACAGCGCTCTTTCTGTCACAACAGATACCAAAGGCAATATCTATGTGGTTGGATTGACATACGGTCCTATAACTGGAATGACATATACAGCTCAGACAGACCCGGGTAAGTTGGTCACCTACATAAGAAAATACGACCCCAACAGAAAATTGATGTATACCCATCAGCTCGATATCAGTGATGATACGGCCAGTATTTCTGTCAAAACAGACGTCAAAGGCAACATCTACGTGGGTGGATGGGTAGACGTGGCAATGCGGAATGATAAATCCAAGGTCTACAGCGAGGCATTTCTCTACAAATTTATCCCTTGATCTTAATTTCTCTCAATGGCCTTGCTCTCTACAGCAGGGCCTTTTTTTACATTTCAGCGTTTTACAGCAGATTTTAGAGATTTTGATGGCCTACTGAAATTGGTCAGAACAGCATGCCCTATTCCCTCTCTTCATCTAAGACTTGCCGTGTAGGATTTACAAAAAATACAACTCGGAGTCTTCACTCTGCAAGAGATCTTATCTGGCCACAACGGCACATTGGGTAACTTCCCAAGCCTGATTCGGGATTTTTAAACTAAATATATATAAGTGGTTTAGATGGATAGAAAAAGGCATTCCGACCTGATAGAATTCTACAATGCTCAAAAGACTGTGTCTTGGTATTTCTCTACTTTCTCTCGCTTCCCTTTCGAATGCTGCTCCAAGAGGCGTCTGGGTCAAGCAATTTGGTACGAAGGAAAGTGATTATACACAGTCAGTCACTGTGGATGCCAAAGGAAATATCTATGTGGTTGGGGGTACGAATGGAACACTTCCAGGCCAAAAATCAGCCGGGTACACCGATGCCTTTATCCGAAAATATGACCCTAACGGAAAAGAAGTCTGGACCAGGCAATTTGGAACAGACGGCACGGATTATGCATATTCAGTTGCTTTGGATACCAATGGCAACATCTATGTGGCTGGTTATGCAGATAAAACACTTCCAAGCCAAAACTCCCGTTCTGAAGGTAACGTATTCCTAAGAAAATACAATGCGAATGGAAGAGAGGTCTGGACCAGACAATTTGCTGGCAGTAACTTTTACAATATGAATTCGGTTGCCCTAGATCCAAAAGGAAATATTTACGTGGCGGGCAGTACATACGATACACTTCCAGGCCAGGAGTCTCCCGGCGCGCATGATGCCTTTATCAGAAAATACGATCCAAATGGAAAAGAGCTTTGGACAAGACAGTTCGGCTCCACTGACTCAGACGGTGCCAATTCAGTGGCAACGGATTCCAAAGGAAATGTCTATGTCTCTGGTGTTGCGGACGGGGTACTTCCAGACCAGGAGTCCATGGGCAGTGCTGATGCATTTGTTAAAAAATATGATCCAAATGGAAAAGAACTCTGGACGAGACAATTTGGCACACGCGATGTGGATTCTGCAGTGTCAGTCGCTGCAGATGCCCAAGGCAACATTTATGTTGCCGGTCATGTGAGGGGGCACCGAGCACTTCCAGGTCAGAAATCCTTTGGTAAACTGGATGCGTTTATCCGAAAATATGATGCAAATGGTAACGAGCTTTGGACAGATCAGTTCGGAGCAGGTAACCCAACATCTGCCTATGCCGTTGTCCTTGACACCAAAGGCAATGTCTACAGCGGGTTTCATAATTATTAGGAATTAACAAAGGACATAAAATGCTTTTTATATCCTTCTATATTTTCAGGAGTTACAGCCTCTACGCATTCTTGAATGATATTTTCTATGTTATCTATTGTTTTACTTGGATATCTTCTTATTCCATTCTTTATTTTCGAAATCGATTCTTCTATTGGATTCAATTCTGGACTATAGGGAGGTATATATAGTATTTCTATTCCATTCTCTTTAAATAAATCTTTTACAGATTTCGTTTTATGTACGCTTAAATTATCCATTACTATTTTTCTAATACCAATCTTTTTGATTTCTTCGCAAAATATCTCTATATATTTTAAAAATACGTCAGTATTCATTGTTCCATCAATTATAAACGTGCACACCATTTTCATATGTAGAATGAGTATTACATTTCTCTTTTTCCTTCTTTTTGATCTATTTATTTTGCAATATAGTCTTTTTTTATGACTCCATCCATAGAGGGTTTCACAATCTATATGTACGCCAAATTCATCTAAAAATCCAATTTCATTTAAATCACTTTTCAAAATCTCTTCAATAAATGCCTCTCTTTTTATTATATTTGATGGTGTTTCTTTTTCAAGTGCGATATAAGTTTTTTTTATACTTTATCCCCGCACGTTGAAACGCTCTATACATTGTCGCTTTTTTCACGGTCACACCATACATTTTCTCCCATTCTTGACACGCTTTTTCTAAGGTAATATCCGGCATACTTTGTACCATTGCTCTTAGATTTTCAAAGTCTGCAATATCTATACGGGGTGGCTTTTTAGTTCCTCTTTTTTTAGGTTCCAATACATTGTTGTCATCAAGCTGCAAGTATCGTCCAACAGCCGAGGAAGAAACATTATATATTTCTGCAACCTCTTTTATTGTGTATCCTTCATAGTATTTTTCAACTATTCTTTTTCTAAGATCTAAACTATAAGTTACTGGCATACATAGATTTTACCACATTACATTCAAAAATAAAATATCCCCAAAATTAATAAACTTGCTGTATGTTGCGGGGAGTGCAGAAGGGGGACTTCCAAGCCAGAAATCCTTTGGGGAGGGTGGTGCCTTTATCCGAAAATATGATGCAACCGGAAAAGAGCTTTGGACCCAGCAATTTGGCACAGATTACGATGACAGTGCAAATTCTATTGCCCTAGACACGAAGGGAAATATCTATGTCTTTGGGAATGTGGTCTCAGAATTTCCCGGCCAGAAATATCTGGGTGAGCTCGATGCATTCCTCTACAAATGGGCACCCTGAAAACAAATGCTGCTCCCTCAAGTCCCGCTGCGAAAGTGGGATTTCGATTGATTTGCACCAAAGCCGATCTCAGTGGCTTTGGTCGCGTAGCCTCCTGACGGCTTCTTCGTGAAATAATCGGGTCATGACCCTTGACGACAGCACAATTCCACAAGGGTGTTGGATTCAGCCTGTGGCAGGAGAAGCCCACTATGAATTTTGGATTGGTATGGACTGTCTCGGCACCCTTTCCCGGTCTGTATCAGAACCACTCAAAATGCAGGCCAAAATGGCTGGTAACACTTGGATTTTTCGTCCGATTGGCGACCGATTGATGCTTTTTGATTCGACCGAAGATCGGTCTGTGGGTGCCTTTTCCGGCGTGCGTGATCGTCGAGGCTCCTTGGTTGTCAGTGATGCTGTGTTTGCTTGGAGTTACACGCACATGTGGCTGAACAAGTGGCAATGGAATGAACGGGGCGAGCCAGTCATGTTTTTTCGTGTGGGGCTGAGACCTCGGAAGCGAGAAGCGGATGTGATGCTGTGCGAACCCATACACCCAAAACACGCGGTATTGCTCTGTTTCGGCTGGTATCTTTTGGTTCACAGTGCACGGGACGGTCGTGGCGTGATCGACTGAGCCTTGATTCTCTGAATCGAGAAGAATTAGCATGTAAAGCAAGATTGCGTCGTAAAGGGAATTGAGACCAATTGACTCAGGGGGTTTGATGCGTCCTTCAGAAGACATCATTTTAGAAAATAAGGAATACACACTGTTTTCCTGGTCCGTGCAAAATCAGGTGCGTCCCATTCACATGGCTGGCGGCAAAGGCTCTTGGTTTTGGGATGGAAATGGAAAAAGATACCTGGATTTTTGCTCGCAACTGATCAACCTCAACATCGGATACCAGCATCCCAGGGTGCTGGAAGCGATCAAAGCACAGGTCGATGCGCTGTGTTTTGCCGGACCGAGCATGGCCACCGAACCTCGCGGTCTGTTGGGCAAAAAACTGGCAGAGGTCACCGGTCTCAAAAAAGCATTTTTCACGCTGGGCGGCGCTGAGGCCAATGAAAATGCCATCAAGATGGCCAAACTCTACACCGGACGAGACAAAATCATCACACGCTACCGCAGTTACCACGGTGCGACCATGGGCGCCATGACCGCTTCGGGAGATCCACGCCGCTGGCCGGTCGAACCGGGTATTCCAGGTGTCGTTCGGGTGTTTGATCCCTACTGCTACCGTTGCCCTTTTGGACAGACACCCGACAGCTGCTCCAGAGAGTGCGTGTCCCACATTGAAGAAGTGATCCAAATGGAAAACCCGCAAAACATTGCGGCGATCATGGTGGAAGGCATCACGGGAAGCAATGGACTGTTGGTTCCGCCCGACGACTACTATCCAAAATTGCGCGC
Organism: Deinococcaceae bacterium; assembly: GCA_046327935.1. Classification (GTDB taxonomy): domain Bacteria; phylum Deinococcota; class Deinococci; order Deinococcales; family Deinococcaceae; genus JACMOA01. The sequence goes on along the minus strand of JAXLXL010000003.1, from coordinate 137,919 downwards.
CCTGTGCGATAAGTATGGCATTTTGCTCATCACTGATGAAGTCATGAGTGGATTTGGCCGAACGGGAACATGGCTGTCCACCCAACACTACGGGGTTATGCCCGACATCGTCACGTGCGCCAAAGGACTGACCAGCGGTTACATGCCTTTGGGTGCAGTGATTGTCTCGGAAAAGATTGCCGACCACTTTGAAAACCACATGCTCTGGGGCGGACTGACGTACTCGAGCCATCCGGTGTCTTGTGCTGCGGGTGTGGCCAACTTGGCCGCGTACGAAGAAGACGGCGTGTTTGAAAATGTGGAGCAACAGGGCATGCATTTGGCTGAGCGCTTGGAGCGGTTCAAATCCACGTATGCATGCGTTGGCGATGTGCGCTACAAGGGACTTTTCAGCGTCATTGAGCTGGTCAAAGACAAGCAAACCAAAGAGCCACTCGCGCCCTTCAATGGAACGTCCCCCGAGATGCAGGCTCTGGGTCAACACCTCAGCTCCAAAGGCCTGTATTTCTTTATGCGTTTCAACATGCTCTGGGTCTGCCCACCGTTGATCATCTCCCGTGAAGATTTGGATTTTGGTTTGAAAGCCATTGAAGAAGGGCTAAACGTTGTAGATGGGATGCTTAAGCCCTCTGTTGCCAACGACTGAATTGAAACGGATCACCTCACAACGGTTGTGCAAAAGCACACCCAAGCACAAACCTGACTTCAAGGAGTTTTTATGACCACAACGGAAATTTCACACAGCCTCAAGCGCTTGAACCACTGGATTGGCGGCAAGAGCGTGGCGTCCACTTCAGATCGCTTTGGCCTCGTGTACAATCCTGCAACCGGAAAAGCCATTGCCCAGGTCGATTTTGCCTCCGCTCAGGAAGTGGATTTGGCTGTTTCGGGCGCGAAAGACACCTTTGCGACATGGCGCCAGGTGCCCCTCTCTCGGCGCGCAGAGATCATGTTCAAGTTTCGCGAATTGATCGACAGAAATCGGGACGCTCTGGCCCGTCTGATCACTTTGGAACACGGAAAGGTTCACTCAGACGCACTTGGGGAAATTGCACGTGGACTCGAGAATGTCGAGTTTGCCTGCGGCATTCCCAATCTGCTCAAAGGCGGCTTTTCCGAACAGGCCTCTCGGGGAATCGATGTCTACTCCATTCAGCAACCTCTGGGTGTCGTTGTCGGGATCACGCCCTTCAATTTTCCAGCCATGGTTCCACTGTGGATGCTGGCCAGTGCCATCGCGTGTGGAAATACATTTGTTCTGAAACCAAGCGAGAAAAACCCTTCTGTGGCGCTCTTTATCGCACAACTTCTCAAGGAAGCCGGACTGCCCGATGGCGTTTTCAATGTGGTGCTGGGCGATAAGGTAGCTGTCGACCGTTTGCTTGAACACGAGGACGTGACCGCCATCAGCTTTGTGGGATCGACGCCCATTGCGCAGTACATTTACCAAACGGGAACGCAAAATGGAAAACGCGTTCAGGCCCTTGGAGGCGCCAAAAACCACATGCTGGTCTTGCCCGATGCCGACATCGACATGGCAGCCGACGCCGCTGTTTCGGCCGCGTACGGATCTGCCGGTGAGCGGTGCATGGCCATATCTGTGGTCGTCGCTGTGGGAAGCGTGGCCGATCCACTCATCGAAGCGATCCAAATGCGCCTTCCCAAGATCAAAATCGGTCCCGGCGACCAACCCGAGAACGAAATGGGACCGCTGATCACCCGCGAGCACTGCGACAAGGTCAAAAGCTACATCGAAAATGCGCCTAGAGAAGGCGCAAAGGTTGTCGTGGATGGGCGGAACCAGACATTTGACGAAGGTTTTTTTCTGGGTGTTTCCTTGATCGATCACCTCAAGCCCGGCATGAAGTGCTACGAGGAAGAAATTTTCGGTCCGGTCCTCGGTGTGGTTCGCGTGGCCACCTATGAGGAAGCCCTTGCGCTCATCAACAACCACCCTTACGGCAATGGAACAGCCATTTTTACACGGGATGGTGGTGCCGCGAGACAGTTTCAGTTCGACGTCCAGGTGGGCATGGTGGGCATCAACGTTCCCATTCCAGTTCCAGTTGCCTATTACAGTTTCGGTGGGTGGAAGTCTTCCCTATTCGGTGATCTGCACATCTACGGCCCCCAAAGCATTCAGTTTTACACGAAAACCAAAGTTGTCACGGCAAAATGGCCGGATCCCTCGACATCAAAGGTGGATCTGGGTTTTCCACAAATGCGGTGATCAGAAGAGGCTGGGCAGCACCGTCTCGATCCGGTCCAGTGCCTGGGTGAGGATTTCCTCGGACGTTGCGAAACTGATTCTCACATGGTGCCGTGCACCAGGACCAAACCAACGGGGCGAGCCCGGGACCAATGCGACCCGGGCTTTTTTCAGGATTTCACTGCAAAAGGCGTCCTCGGATATGTCGCCTGCGGGCAATTTGGGAAAGGCAACAAAAGTGCCTTGTGGAAGATCCAATTCGAATCCAGGCCAGCAGTACATGCGCTGAAAGACAAGGTCTCGCTGCCGTTGTAGGTGTTGGATAAAAGCGGCAAGCCAGTCCTTCGCGTGCTCCATGGCCGCTATGGCCGCGATCTGGGACAACACGCAAGACCCAAAAAGCGTTTCCCGCGCTCCAGACATCTGAATGACACGCTCCATCCAAGACGCATTGTGGGTGATCAGGGTGCCCATTCGCATGCCCGCAAGACCGAAGTTTTTGGAAAAACCGTACACCGTCAAGGTGATTTGGGCAATCTCAGGCGAGAGAGACGCCATGCACGTGTGTCGGTAGGGTGCGTAGACAATATCCGACCAAATCTCGTCCGATACAATAGAAACGCCCTTTTCGAGTGCCCAATTTCCGAGGGCCAACAGTTCGTCTGCCGAAAAAACACGCCCCAAGGGGTTGTGGGGATTGCACAGCCACAACATGGTTGTACGCTTCGTCAGAGCGGAATCCAATTCGGCGAGCAGCAGTTCAATGGGCATGTCCACCGTCAGTGCAACACGAACCGTACACCCGCCCGCACGTTCCACAGTTGTCTGGAACAGAAAATCAACAGGATCAAAGATAAGAATTTCATCTCCCGGAGAGACAAAGGAAGACGCCACAGCTTGAAGGGTGGAAGCCGCACCATCTGTCGCCAAAACATGCTCTGGCCCACACAAAAGGCCCTTGTGTTCGGAAAACCAGGTCGCCACAGCTTCGCGAAACTCTGGCAACCCTTCAGGTGGCGTGTAGGAGAAAATCCCACCCTGCATGTATTCTGAGAGGGCGTCGATAATTGTTTGTGAGACAGGAAAATCTGAATCTGCTGCGGTCAGTGGAATGACATCGGGATCCTGTCCAGCCCACCGAAGGTTGTAGGCGCGTTGTCGAAGGGTTCTCGTGGAAATGGCTCTGTTGGAAAAAATCGGTCCGGTCGTCTTCATGGAGGCTCATTTCGCGATGGGAATTTGGATTTCAGTTGGTTCGGATTGTAAAAAATTGTTGGAGAGTGTCCTCCCCTGCTCGATCAAATCTTGACAAGCCAAACGGCGTTTTTGGTCATAGAGAGGCAAACACGCCTCCAAGGAAGACGTCTCTTCAAAGGATTCACCAAGTGTAACTGCGTCGGCCAGGGCAGCGGCCACGCCGTGGCTGGTAAATGGAAGCAATGGATGCGCCGCATCGCCGACCAAAACGAGGTTGTTTCGGTAAAATGAGGGCACCAAATCGACGTCCAAAGGTTGCCAACGGTGAACCTCGGAAAAATCACTCGCTTCGATGAGGCTGGGAATAGGATCTGGCCAACCGCGTATCAGGTTCGCGACAAAGGCTTTTTTGGCATGCGAGTCAGGCCATCGATCCGGTGCGGGATACCGGGTTCGGTCGAATTGCAGGTACCAAACCAGGGCCGTTGGAGAGACAGGAAGCACGCCAAAGGCCAACCCCTTGGCATGGCTTTGAAATTTAGTCAGCCGGTTGCCCATCCAGGCGTGAAATTCTGTGGTTTCGACCATGGAAACAAACTCTTGAACGCGCGCTTTTCTCTTGGGCCACTGGGGATAGAGGCGCTGCCTGGCACTGGAATGAATCCCATCTGCAGCGATCACCCAGTCGGCGTTTCGCACAGATCCATCTGAAAAATGCAATTCTTGGATTTCCTGTGTAGGGCTTAGTTTCCACTCTGTAACATGGGCACCGAAATGAACGTGCTCGGACGGAACCTGTTTGGCCAACAGTGAGATCAACTGCGACCGGCGCATGGCGCGCGTTCCATTGGGCAAGGCAAAATGACAGAGTGACTCACCTCGATCGTTCCAAAGCGAAAATGCACCCAATTCGCAACCCAGATCTTCTGGTGTGAGCCCCAGGACTTCCAAATGCTTGACCGCCACGGGTGGCAGCACGAAACCCATTCCACTGCGAACGTGTGTGGCAGATTTTTCGAACAGATCGACTTGAATTCCCTGTCGACGCAAAACGATGGCAGACGCCAAACCGGCCACTCCACTTCCCAATATGGTTGCGTGCATAGGTCTCCCACCTAAACGTCTGAATCTGTGTTTGGGCTTGCGTCTCCTCAAGTTGCGACAGAGACGGTACGATACATCTAGTTTGACATGTTCTCAAGGAGACAAACAGATGAAACAATATGGATTACATGCTGCCAGCGTTCTCTTGGCCATGGCTTTCGGGAACACCCATGCCCAAGAACGCATTGTCCCACGCATAATTGCACCGTTACAAGCCAAAGAGGAGCCCATTCGTTTCAGTGAAGCGCTGATTCGAACCGACATCACCGGAAATACCGCCGTCACAGAGGTGGAATTGGGTGTATTCAATCCCAACAACCGCGTTTTGGAAGGCAGTCTCGAGTTTCCACTCGCCGAAAACCAGTCCGTGATCGGATTTGCACTGGATATCCAAGGCAACTGGCGAAGTGCCGTTCCTGTCGAAAAGCCACGGGCACAACAGGTCTTTGAAGATATCACCCGCAGGGGCGTAGATCCTGGACTGCTCGAAAAAACACAAGGGAACAACTACAAACTTCGGGTGTATCCACTGCCGCCAAAGGGCGCCCGAAAGGTCCGGCTCCGCATCCTTGAAACGCTCCATTCAAACGCAACCGAGAGCGTGTACCGTTTGCCCCTGAATTTCAGTGATTCGGTCGATTTGGAACTCAAATTGAATGTCCAGGCGAGCCAAGCCACCCTCCAAAGTTTTCCAAAACTCGGCAAGGTTTCACTCTCAGAAAACAAAGGTCTTTGGAAAGGCAATTTCAAAAAACAGAACTACACAGGCTTTGGGACCCTTGAAATCCACATCCCAAAGGAAACAAAACCACGCATCTACGTTCAAGATTATGGCCAGCGCTATGTTTTGGCGCAAATCCCCAAAACGCAAAATGCAAAACCCAAAACAGGCATCAAACGGGTGGATCTCTTGTGGGACAGCTCTTTGTCCGGACTCGATCGCAACATGGACAGCGAACTGAAACTGCTCGATAGGTACTTTAAAACATTTCCAAACATCACAGTTCGTTTGATCCGTTTCCGGGACATGGCCGACAAGCCAAAAATGTTTGTCATCCAAAACGGCAACTGGAATGCCCTGAAATCGGAACTCAGGCAAACCGTATTTGACGGCACAACGCGCTTTTCCGGCCTCGAATGTGCGGTCCAGCAGTGCTCAGGGGTGTCCGAACGCCTTCTGTTTACCGATGGCATCGACCACTGGAACACGCAAAAGCTGACTGAAAATGTTCGCGTGTACACCATCACCTCTTCAAAGAAAAACAATCCCGCCCGACTCAAATTTATTGCGTCTGAAACAGGTGCCCAAAACATTGATCTGGGTGTCATGGACCTGAACGAAGCGACCAAACGACTGACGCAACAGCGCTTTTCGCCCCAGAACATCGACATTTCCGGTGGAAGGCGGGCCACCGTGACCGAAGACGACGCCTATTGGTTCATTTCCTACATTGCATCTGAGGAAAGCAGTGAACTCAAGTACAGGCTCGGTGGAGAGGAACACACCCTCTCTGTTCCATCAACGGCGGATCAAAACCCATGGATCGCGCAACGTTGGGCCCTTGCCACCCTTGATCGGCTTTCCGGTGAGCCGGAAATCAACAGCGCCGAAATCCGCCGCCTCGGTAAATCGTTTGGACTTGCAACGCCAGAGACCTCATTGATCGTGCTCGACCGGGCCGAGGACTATGTGCGTTACGACATCGATCCACCCAAGGAACTTCTGGCCGAATACCGCCGCCTGAAGGCCGTCACCCTCCAAGACGAGGCGAGCAAAGACAGAGATCACCAAAGTCGCGTCCTGGACATGATTGAACGCTACGAAGCCTGGTGGAAACGCGACTTTCCAAAATCCCCGAGACCCCAGCCCAAAGTGATCGAACGGGATCGGGAGATGTCACGTCCGGCAGGACGTGTCGCCAACGAAAGTGGCGTGGCCGCACCGGCACCCAGTGCGACAATGGCCGATTCTGCTGAGAGAGAAAAAAGCAACGCTTCTTCGGGCACATCCTCCACATCCGGAATTCGCATTCAACTGCAAAAGTGGACGTCAGATGCACCTTACGTTTCGCGCCTGAAAAAAGCCAAAAACGAGGACCTCTATAAAATTTATTTGGATGAACGGGCCGATTATTTGAACAGCACAGCTTTTTTCTTGGATGTCTCCGACGAATTCTTCAGCCGTTCGATGGACGCTTTGGGGCTTCGCATTTTGAGCAATCTGGCCGAAATGGAGCTGGAAAACCGGGCTGTGCTGCGCATTTTGGGCTACCGTTACCTGCAACAAAAGCGTCCGGATTTGGCCGCCAAGGTTTTTGAAGACGTGGAGCGTTTGGCCCCATACGAACCCCAAACGTACCGCGACTTGGGATTGGCGTACGCGCAAATGGGCGCCCGACAAAAAGCCATCGAAACCCTGTACGAAGTGGTTCGCCGTTCCTGGGACGCACGTTTTCCCGAAATCGAACGCATCGCCCTGAACGAAATCAATGCGATCATCTACAGCTCTGCAAACAAGCTGGACACACGCTTTATGGATCCACGTTACGTCAAAAATCTGCCCATTGACCTTCGGGTTGTGCTCACCTGGGACGCAGACAACACCGACATTGACCTGTGGATTACAGATCCAAACGGCGAAAAAGTTTACTACGGCTCTCCACTCAGTTATGCAGGCGGTCAAATTTCAAAAGATTTCACGCGCGGCTACGGACCCGAAGAGTATTCACTCAAACGGGCGCTTCCGGGCAAATACCTGATTGAAACGAACTACTATGGCAACACGCAGCAGATTTTGGCCGGCGCAGTCACCGTTCAAGCCAAATTGATCCGAAACTTTGGAACAGCCAAACAGGCCGAAGAACTGATCACGCTTCGCCTGAAAGACAAAAAAGAAACCGTCTTGATCGGGACATTTGAGGTGAAATAGGTTTACTCCGGCTTCGCAGGCCGGTCCATCACTTCAGCCAAAGCACCACGCACCGAGAGCTCCCCTTTCAAAATCCTCGCCACAGAGGACACGATTGGGAGCTCTACATTTTGGGCCACAGACCATTCAAAGATCCGCTCAGCCGTCCGCATGCCTTCGACAACCCGTCCACCCTGAAGTGGGTTTTCGGCTTTGGCAATGGCCTCACCGGCAGCTCGGTTTCTGGAGTGTGGACTGGTGCAGGTTGCGACCAAATCGCCCAATCCCGAAAGGCCGTACACGGTCTCTTCCTGGGCACCCTGATGGCACAAATAACGGCGCATTTCGACCAATCCACGCGTCACAAGGGCCGCCTTGGCATTGTCTCCCGCACCCAGGCCATCGAGCATTCCCGCGGCCAAGGCAATGACATTTTTGATCACACCGCCCAATTCCACACCCGTGACATCCGTGGACGTGTAGACCCTGAAACTCGGCGCTTTGAGTACGCTTTGAACCTGTTTTGCAAAGGCTTTGTCTTGGCTGGCCACAACAGTCGCAGCGGGCAAAAGGCGTGCAATTTCTTCGGCATGGTTGGGCCCAGAGAGCACGGCAACACGATCCCAACCTTCGGTTTTTGCCCACTCACTGAAGGCAATCCCCTGTGCGGTCAGCCCTTTGGCACACAACACAATGCCCTTGTCCTTGGGAAGACGCGAGAGAAGTTCTGTGACACCGACGCTGGGCACAGCGATAAAAACAAGGCCAACATCGGTCAACGCTTCCCCCAAATGAGACGTGATACAGACATCACCGGGAATGGATACCCCTGGAAGATAATCCCCATTTTCTCGGGATTCACGCAACTGCCAAGCCAATTCCGGACGCCGCGCCCACAAATGGACCGTGCGTTTTTGTTGGCTCAAAATGACGGTCAGTGCAGTGCCCCATCCACCTGCACCCAAGACCGCAACACGCTCATGCGAAATCGAATTCACCTCTACAGTTTAGCGGTTGTACAAGATCCGTGAACAGAAATGCCGATTTCGCGCCAACATTCTTCGCCTGAGCCCGGGTTGAACCTCAAATACAGACGACAGAAATTCCCCTGGCATTTGGCCGCTCAAAAGGAAAAAAGCCTGGAAAACACGTCCAGGCCTTCGTCATCATTTTGGAACAGAACTCAGAAGAAATTGCCCAACCGAAAATAGAACTTGCCATCAGGGTACTTTTGGCTGAACGCGTAATCGAACCTGAGCGCCGGCAACAACGCCGCACCGACACCCAAATTCAACTGCAACCCGAAACCCCATCCGAGTTTGGGCACGGGGAGGCCCTCTTTCCACGCGTCCCCGACATCACCAAAAGCGACACCGTAAAGACCTTGGGCGACGCCGGCCGAAAGGTTGAAATTGTAGCGGTATTCCATGCTGGATGTAAAAAATTGATATCCCGTCAACTCTCTGGGATCATAGCCGTGCAAAGTGAAAGGGTGTCCGACACTCAGATCAGCTCCACCAATGGTAAACAGACGGCTGGGTGAGGTTTTTCCGAGTAGAGCTCCAGCATTGACGCGAAAGGCCAACACCTGTTGATTGACATCGCCATCGACATAACCGCCAAATCCCAAATAGGTGCTGGCGCCACCGGTCAAACGGGTCCATTTGTATTTCTCATCGCCGGAATTGCCAAGACCGAATCCCACATTGACGTCGGCCCGAACCCCTCTGGTGGGAAACTCAGGGTTGTTGACATTGTCCCAGGAGAGACCGTTCGTCCACAGCAAAGTCTGTCCATCGCTTGGAACGAAGGTTTTGACCGGTGGAAGGGTTGTCCCGTCTTTCGTTCGGTTTTGTGAATCCGCTGGAGTGAGATTTTCCAAGTAATTGCTTTCAAGGGCGTAACTGACACTTGAGCCCACCGAAAGGTATGTCCCAAGGGGCCTGGACACACTGAATTCGACGCCCGTCGAACGCTGGGTGTACTCTCGATCTCCAATTTGAATGCCGCCCGAATCCAGCAATTTGTTGTTGCCGTTGACCGAACTGTACACACTGACCGAAACGCCGGTTCGCACCTTGTCGAGACCCCAAATGGGCAAATCCAACCAGGGAACGGCGTAGGAAAGTGAACCGCTCCAATTTTGCCCAGCGTCGTTTTGCAGGGCCTGAACCTGCACGCTGGCCTGATGTGCGAGGCCGAAAACATTCTTGTGTTGCAATGCCAACTGACCACTCCACCCTTCGAGCGTGCTGTATGTAATGGCCGGAGCAAAAGTCACACTTGAAAGCTCAGCGGTTTCCAAAACAACAATCAGTTGGTTGGGATCTTTTTCAGATGGGCGAATGTTGACCTGAGGGGGCCGAACCAAACCGGTTCGGATCATGTTTTCGATGCCTTTTCTGAGGCCATCCACATTGAACAAAGTGCCAACCGCCGGCAACTCCCTCAACAACACGCGATCCTGTGTCCTCTGGCCACCTTTGAAGGTCAGTTCATAACCCCCAATGTGCACCTCCCTCAAATGGAGCTTGAGCGTTCCACCTGAAAATTCGATGGGATCAGGTTGCGTTGAAAGCTCATAGCCTCTGTCTCGGTACGCTTTTTGAATGGCCAAATAGTCGTCCTGGGCAAGTTGAAGGTTGTAGATATCTCCGACCTTGAGGCGCAAGAGCGATTTCAGCTCAGTGTCACTGAGCACACCACTGCCATCCTCCAGACGGATATTCTCGATTTTTCCAGTCGGCAAAGCACTGAATGAAAAACCCACGTCCAAAATATCAGAAGACTGAGCCTGAGGCCTGTAGGTGACCTCGACAGCCTGACCCAACCGATTTCCCAACTGCTTGACTTGGTCGGCCAAGGTCTGGACATTGAAGAGATCACCGGATTTGATTGAAAGTGGAATGTCTTGGCCGAGCAGGGTGGTATCCAAACGGCCCACAACGACTTCGCGTAGTTTGAGTTTCAATGTTCCGGAAGACCATTCGCTCTTTTGAAGATCGAGTCCACTGCCGACATACCCACGGCTGCCATACGCGCTGGACAGTGCCTGAACGGCCTGTGCGTACAGTTTAGAGTCCAAATGCCCAGAGGCCATGAGCGGCGCAAACACCTGTTCAACTTCAGAGGTAGACAGGACTGTGTTTCCAGAAATATCCAAGTGCGAGAGTGGAACCTCTTCCTCAACAGTATAGGTGAGCGTGGCACCCTCCTTTTCCTGCTGGATATCCACACGCACGGAAGGCACGAATGGAAAACCCGCCTCACGGTAACCCTTTGCAATCAAATCCTTGGAACGCTCTATCCGAACCGTGTTAATGGTTGCCCCTGAAGTGATGTTAAATTGATCTTCCAAAATGGTTTTAAGTGTATCAGAAGGTATAAAATTGCTTTTTATAGCAACCGCTTTTATGGCTGGATTGGGCACCACAGTGATCACCAATACGGTTTTACCATCCACATCCTGCAACTCTGCGGCAACACTTTGAAAAAAACCCTGACCGAACACGGCCGACTGAATGGCTGTCAAATTGACCGACGAGAGGACATCTCCAGCCTGGACCGGCAAATTGAGCTTAACCAGGCCCGAAATCAAATCTGTTGCACCACGAACCTCAATCCCAGAAAGCACTGCGACAGACTGAGCCTGAACCGGAACCCCCAAAACCAAAGCACCCACTAAAAAAGCCCATTTACGCATTTGTACTCCATTCTAAACAAGAAAACCCACATGACTTATAACACATCTCTTCAGGTCAACCCATTAATACGGAGAAAAACTGACGCACAATACCGATTCACATGAGAAGCACCGCCTGGGCATCAAGGAAGCATTCATTTTCACGAACGAAACTGAGATCTTGGAACGCCTTGTCGAAGGAACCCAATGTCACTTTGACGTTAAGTATTTCGTAAACGCCTCTAAGTCATCCTGTCCGATTTTTTTTGTTTAACCTGTCAAGTGTCTCTTTTAACCTTTCCGAGCATAACCCCATCGTGATGACACAAACTCGAGTCACAGACATTGTTACCTGTACGGTGTTTTCTCCTCGTTTCGAAAGAGCTCTAATGTACACATTGAGGTGTGCCTCCATGGCTGGCTCCAAGCGAGATTATCTGGTGAATTTGGAACACCCCTTTGAGCTGAATCTGAACAGCATGTTCGAGATTTCAGTACCTTACAAAAAATTGGAGGAGAAAAATACTGACTGAGACAATAAAAATAGAAGGATGAACCATCACGTGGTTGCCCCCAATAGGCCCTCTCAAAGAACTTAAAGCCGTCTTGCCATCCTCCTTCAACGTCTTGGTCAGAACGGCACGCTATGCGGCCTGACCGCGCCATGCGGCCAGCTCGCCCAAAACCACTTGCTGCCTCTCTCAAATCGCCCAAATCTTAAACCCTCGAGTGGATCGGCTATCTAACGAGCAGCGGATCCGTTGTTTCCTAGATTTTGACCTCCCACAGATGTTAGGTGAAAGAATTTAAAGATGGACCGACTCGACCCGAACAGAGCTTGTGGGGTTACGGACTAAGACAGCCCCTGAAAGTAGGTTCTGCAGGAGAAAGTGATTGTGAGGGTGCGAAAGACCTATTGGAGAAGTTAAAGAAGGGTTGGAATAAAGGGCAGTTTCTGACTTTATATGCAGATGGGGGATATCGTGGGGATGTATTCAAGGGATGGATAAGTAAGAAAGCAGTTTTACAGGGAAGAATAGCACAACGAGGAGAGTTTGTCGTACTAGCTAAGAGATGAATTATAGAAAGAATATTTTCTCAGTTGATACAAAAACGACGTTTGAGAGTAGATGATGAAGGTATTACCTCAAAGTAGTGAGTGCTGTATATGGCTTGCAATGACCCGCATCTTGCTACACAGATTGCAGCTTCTACACAGGTTCATACAGCCTCTTGTAAGACGTGTTTTTACCTGTGATGAATGGCTCTCAAGGTGCGTTTTCTTGGGGATCCTTGGGTCGACAAGGCCGTCAGGTGCAAGGGAAAAGGGAAAACCCTATAACCCCAGTTTTGCAAATAAAAAACCATCGGCCTTCACCCCGGCACCGAAGTCACAGGGGTTTCTGTGCTGGACCTGCTCACACATCCTTTGGACAACTCCGATAGAATGCGATCAATGCGTCTTTTTGCTTCTGTTGTGATGTTTTTTTGGGGAAGCTGGGCATGTGCTGGGTCACCCGAGCCCATACAGGTGGAAACCCAAATGCCGGCACACCTCTACCAGTTGGATGGAAACCACTTTACGGTCATCGCGTCTTCGGATAGCCGTCTCGTGGGGCAGTGGGTTTTGCAGGCCGCAGAGAAGGTTCGGACCCAGGTGATGGATCAAGTGGGGGGCGAACTTGAACACGTCTATATTTTGCTAGATGACGGAAGCGATGCCTTCAACGGTTTCGCCACACCTACCCCCTGGCCCATTGTGCGTGTTTTCGTGACGTTTCCCCAAACCTACACCATTGGGATGAACTGGTCAGACCTTTGGGAAACCCTAATTGCCCATGAACTGACCCATATTGCACATCTGGGACAGCGCAATTCATTTCAGTTGGATTTTCATCGGGTGTTTGGCAACATCCCTCTGCCTGGTGTGACCCAGGCGCGGCAAGCCCCTGCTTGGCTGATTGAGGGTCTGGCCGTTTGGGTTGAGTCGTTTGGAAGAGAAGGCCGTTTGCAAGATCCTTACAGCGGGTTGGTGACTGCTCGAGCCGCACTGGAAGGAAATTTTCCGCGTTTGGATGATGTCAGCGTCGGACAGTTCGACGATTTTCCGTTCGGCAATGCGCGTTACCTGTACGGTGGGCGTTTCGTCGATTTTCTGGCCCAGCGTTATGGACGTGCAACCATCGCCCAATTGCTTCAAGTATTCAACGACGCAGGACCGCTGCCGGCCCTCACGCAGACGTGGTTTTCAGTCACAGGTCACCGCTTGGAAGACGATTGGGAAGCGTTTCGGCAGCAAGAATTGAAGCGCGCGCAACAACAGGAAGACGCCCCTGTACCGTTTGCCCAAACGGTCGGTTCGTACGTGCCCACTGTCTGGAATGGTGAGACATTCGCCTGGTGGGGAGACCGAGCTTTGAATATCCGTTCCTACAAAGAAGGGACTTGGTCCGACACCCAGCGGTATCCCCTGAAAAGCAAGCCCACCGGCATGGCCTGGGACGGGATCAACGATCGACTGGTCTACACCCGGCTTGAAGAGGGTTTGGATGGATATGGTGGCGATGTCTACACACTCCAAGGGGGCAAAGAACACCGTTTGACCCGCGATGCACACGCCCTCGGGGTCGCCGCAGATCAAGGGCGAATCTACTATTTCAAAGAGATTTCTTGTCTCAACCCCCCACAATCGGCCTGCGGTTCTGGTGTGTTTGACCTCGAAGGAAAGCCCATTTTGGAGGTTTTTGGGGAACATCTGTTTTCCATGGACGTGCGCGACGGTGAATTTTTATTGGGGTTTTGGAAGGCTGGAGGCAAACATCGCGTTGTTCTCTGGAAAGATGGACAGGCCTTGGAACTTGCCGGATTGGAAAAGGCCCTCGAAGTGCACTGGGGCGAACAGGGACAGATCCTCTACACGCAGAATGAAGGCGTTCCACAGGTGTACCGCTATGGCGACGGACAACCGGTGGTCAAGGTTGGTGGTGGTTCGTTTTCGGGAAGGTACGCCTCTGGGAAATTCGCTTACCTGAACCTCACATCCAAGGGTTTTGTACCGGTCATTTCAGAACAGACGTTGGCACCTTCGCATCCAACCGCTTTGCCACAAGCCGATTTCAGCACAGCATTGCCCGAACTGGACGCGCGTTGGTCTGTTTACTCACCGGTTCCCAGGGTGTGGGGCTGGTTGCCTTTTTCAACCGAAGGACCGGGAATCACGGCATACCTGAGTGACCCCACATTTGCGGTCAGCGGCGCGACAAGCATATTTGTCGCACCTTCCCGTTCACACCCCATCGACGGTGCGGCCAGTTTTGTGTGGAAAACCTCGAGCTCTACGCAGTGGGGATTTTGGGGCAATACAGCGGAAGGCTTCGGGATTGATTTCACGAAACACGGGCAAACAGAAAGCGGAATAAAATGGGCCGTCAATCCAAACCTGTACTGGACAAATGCTTTGGGTGGGGATGTGACACTCAGCCTCAACACCCTTTCCCGTGACGCATTTGGCTATCCCATTCAAGGTGCCCAAGTGGCTGTAAAGTTTTCACCGATGGGCGTGGCGTATGACGCCCTGCTGAGTGAAAAGGGCTGGGGTTGGCATCTTTGGGGCACTTCGGGTTTCAGTGGGCTCGAGACCAGCGGTCACATTGTGTGGCCACTGAAGTGGCGCTATCAGGATGGACTGGTTTCACTCGAACGCATATCTTTACAGCCCAAGGTCGGACTTGCAAACGGAAATCCCTTTTTGGGTATGGGTATCTATGGAGATAGCAATATCAATTACATGCTTCCTGTTCAGTTTGGATTTGATGTCGAATACCATATGGCCAAAGGTTGGGGTATTTCTTGGCAGGGCGGAATCCACCTTCCATTTTAAGGTTGTTATGAAGTCTTACGAAAATATGTCAGGAAGATATTGGATGGCGGCTTGACTCCATTGCATCTCTATACAAAAATGGTGTGTCCTTGGAAAGTCCGTTGGGTTTTCCATTGAACAGGGAGTTCGATCATGAAAAATATCTATTTTGGTATCGTTGCAGCGGGTTTGGCACTTTTGGCCAGCTCGTGTGGAAAGTCCAGTTCAAACATTGCTCCGGTGATGGTTGCCCAGGCTACTGGTCCGGTTTTTTATCCATCCAACGACAGTGAGTATGCGGATTTCTTGGGTGCAGGCGTGTTGCAGTCGCTTCCCACAGCATCTTCCAAACTCGTTCCCATCACGATTGCGCCCACAAGCGGTGCGTCCATTATCAGCCTGAAAGTGTCTTCGAGCAACCCAACTGTTGCAACTGTAACCGCAGAAGGCAACAAATTGGGCGGGAATTATTGGAATTTCGAAGTCTGGCCACAATCAATCGGAAAAACCAGTCTGACACTCACGGCAACGGGTTCTGATGGCGTCGAATCCCAGGTGACACTCACCTATTCTGTCGTTGATAAGCCCAATATCACGACAAACCTGTCCGTTGATCGTATTTTCCTCTCTGGAAGTGCTTCGCGCCGTTGCACCGTAAAGGGATATGACTTTTTACTCACAGTCACGAATATTGATGGTGCACCCACGATGTCGGTCAATACTTCAAACGGCTTGGTTGCCAGTGTGTCCATGTCGAAAGTTGCCGGAAGTGGCTCAACCCAAATCTACAAGGTTTTTGGCTCATCGGTTCAAGCCGGCACAGCAAACTTGAGTTTCGAATTTTCGAACGGATACGGAACGACAACCAAGACAGTTGGCGTCACCAGAACCTGCTAACTTTTTCACAACATGTTCAGGAGGCTTTGTCCTCCTGTTCACTGTTTAGGAGAGTATAAACATGAAAAATATCTATTTTGGTATCGTTGCAGCGGGTTTGGCACTTTTGGCCAGCTCCTGTGGAAAAACAAATTCAAATGTTACTCCAGTGATGGCTGCGCAGTCTGCTGGACCGGTTTTTTATCCATCCAACAACAGTGAGTATGCGGATTTCTTGGGTGCAGGTGTGTTGCAATCCTTTCCGACCGCATCTTCTAAACTCGTTCCCATCACGATTGCACCCACAAGCGGTGCGTCGATTGAGAGCCTGAAAGTGTCTTCGAGCAACCCAACTGTTGCAACTGTAACTGCAGAAGGCAACAAATTGGGCGGAAATTATTGGAACTTTGAAGTCTGGCCCAAGTCAATTGGAACAACCAATCTGACACTCACAGCAACAGATTCCAATGGCGTCGAATCCCAGGTGACACTCACCTATGTCGTTGCAGATAAGCCAAGCATCATGGCAAATGTATTTAGGGATCATATCTTCCTTTCTTCGGGTCCTTTGTTTGGCTGTGTATATAGGCAGTATGATTTTCTAATCAAAGTTAAATACAATGGCGATGTTCCAACAATGTCAACCGATACCTCGGACAGTTTGGTTGCCAGTATATCGATGTCAAAAGTTGAGACTGATGGTATATCGGAAACATACAAGGTTTCTGTTTCATCGGTTAAAGCAGGCATGGCAAACTTGAGTTTCGAATTTTCGAACGCATACGGAACGACAACCAAGACAATTGGCGTCACCAGAACCTGCTAACTTTTTCACAACATGTTCAGGAGGCTTTGTCCTCCTGTTCACTGTTTAGGAGAGTATAAACATGAAAAATATCTATTTTGGCATCGTTGCAGCGGGTTTGGCACTTTTGGCCAGCTCGTGTGGAAAGTCCAGTTCAAGCATTGCTCCAGTGATGGCTGCACAGGCTGCTGGACCGGTTTTTTATCCATCCAACAACAGTGAGTATGCGGATTTCTTGGGTGCAGGCGTGTTGCAATCCCTTCCCACGGCATCTTCCAAGCTGGTTCCCATCACGATTGCGCCCACAAGCGGTGCGTCGATTGTGAGCCTGAAGGTGTCTTCGAGCAACCCATCGGTTGCAACTGTAACCGCAGAAGGCAACAAATTGGGCGGGAATGTCTGGAATATTGAGGTTTGGCCCAAGTCAATGGGAACAACCAATCTGACACTCACAGCAGTGGACTCGAATAGTCAAGTGGCTTCAGTACAACTTACGTACACAGTTATAGATAAACCGCAAATCACAGCAATACCCGAAAAATTCACCCTTACAACGCCGTATGTCAATCGATGCATCAGTGTTAAATACGGGTTCGAACTCAAAATCAAAAGCCTTCAAATTCCAGACATTTCAGTGACAAGCACAAATGGCTTCGTGGCATGGACAACCCCCACAGATATTGCTTTGGTTTCTGTGGATGGATTGAACCGAACATACCGCGTCAATGGTGTTTCAAATGCTTCAGGTACCTCAACACTTGCATTTTCCATTACAGATTCATATGGAACAACAGTCAGAGCTGTACCGGTTACCCGAAGCTGCTAACCAACCCTCATTTAGGTAAGGTATAAATAACACGGTCACCCACCCTGATTTCATTTTTCTTGAACCAGTCCCAGTTCATTTCGATGGCACCCAAGTACGGGCTTTTCGGTTGGTACACCTCGCAGGGGTCTTTACGACACGGTTTCATCTGCAGGATGTCGTTTATTTTTCCTTGGGCATCGAAGAAAGCAATGTCGAGTGGGATGAGCGTGTTTTTCATCCAAAAAGCGCCGGGAGCCACCGCTGCATTGATAAAGACCATGCCGGCGTTCTTGTCCAAATGGGTTCGGTACATGAGACCTCGAGCCTGTTCAGCGTCGGTTCGTGCGAGTTCGAGTTTCAGTGTGATGCTTTTTTGTCCCACAAAGGTCACGTCGGCAGTGGGAAATTTGATTTCTGGGACGGAAGCCAAGCTCAGCAGCAAAAAAATAGGCAACATGGGATCAGCTTGCCACGGTCTGCCATGAAAAAGATGGGTTTTTGGAGGGCTTTGGCGTTAGTGTTTCAGCCGCGATTGCCACTGCTTCCTGAAGTGAACCACTTTGGGCGCAATGACCACTGAGCAATATCCAGCATCGGGGTGTTTACGAAAGTAGTCCTGATGCTCGTCTTCGGCCATGTAAAATTCCGCGGCGGGGTATACAATTTCGGTGACAATGCGGTCTTTCCAGATCTGTTGGGCCCTCGCTGTGGCTTCTTTGGCAATACCCAATTGTTCCGAATTTTGACAGAAAATGACAGAGCGGTATTGGGTTCCGATGTCATGTCCCTGTTGGTTGGGTGTCGTCGGATCGTGAATCGTGAAAAAGACATCCAAAAGATCGGAAAAAGAAATCTGTGTCTCATCAAAAGAGACGCGGATGACTTCCGCGTGGTGGGTCGTTCCCGTACACACCTGTGCGTAAGAAGGATGGGGCCTGTGACCGCCACTGTAACCACAGTCGACAGCCGAAACGCCCTTTAATTCCGAGAAAACAGCATCCAAACACCAAAAGCACCCGCCACCCAAAACAGCTTTACTCTCCATAAAAAACCTCGAATGTGATTGTGTCTATTGCGTTCCAGCTCCCCGAAACATCGAGCCTTGAGGGTTGGGTAGAGGCGTGATCTGACGCCCGAGACCAGACTTCGTGCCTTCCAAACGGCAGGTCCACATCGAGGTGCCAACGCGTCCAGGCATACAAACTCGGTTCCACCTCAGCGTCTTCGCGTTGTGCCAAATGCCAGGTTTTTCCGTGATCCAGAGAGAGTTCAATGCGTTCGATCGGTCCACTTCCGCCATTCCAAGCAGCTCCAGAAATCCGAACCGGCGAGGTCACGCGACTTTTGTCCAAAGGTTCCCAGATGATGCTTTTGATGGGCATGGCTTGGACGCCTTCGTTGTTGGGGCTCGGTTGGTCCGAGAAATACAGTGTCGAAAGCCACGGAAGGCTAGCTTCAGAAAAGTACCCTGGAACGATCAACCTGAGTGGCCCTCCGTGAATCCGCGGAAGGTATTTTTCGTTCATGTGTGTTGCCAGGAAAGCTGTTTCCCAAGCGACCTCGAGCGGTATGCTTTTTTCATAGAGATCTGGACCGTGTCCCCTCGCGATGAGGTGTGTGGCTGTCGGTAAAACCCAGTCTGGATTGACGAGATCCCTGAGCCACATTCCCGAAAACTGCACATTTGCCACGCCTCCGCGTTGCCAAGGAATGCCTTCGGTTTCGGTCAGACCTTGTCCATTTCCAAAACACTGCAGGACCATTTCCAGATGGTGGTCGGGACGGATTTTCGAAACTTCGAGCAGAACAGGAAAGTGAACCTGGCCGATCACGCCCAAGTGGCCGTCGAGCAACTCACTGACTTTTGGAACGTCGTGAGGGCTATAGACAAACACCTGTTCTGTCGGGGTAATGGCCGACTTTCGCAGCTCCGTCAGAGGGGTTTCCAAAGCCAACACCCCCTCGGGTGAAGCGTGGACAATGTGGTTTCCGTGGATTTCAGATTCCATGTTTCAGTATGACCTATATTCCGGAGAGGATATACATGACATCGCCGTCTTGGACCTCATACTCTTTGCCTTCGGTACGGACCCAACCTTTGGATTTGGCGTTTGCCCAGCTGCCCGCTTCGAGAAGTTTGTCCCACACAATGACTTCTGAGCGAATGAACCCTCTTTCCAGGTCGGTGTGAATTTCACGTGCCGCGCCCGGGGCTTTGGTGCCTTGTCGAATGGTCCAGGCCCGGACTTCTTTTTCTCCAGATGTGATGAATGTGATGAGTCCCAGCGTTTGGTATCCCACGCGAATCAGTTTGTGCAGACCCGGTTCGTCAATACCCAGATCACTCAAAAAGGCCTGGGCTTCTCCTTCTGGCATTTCGGCCAATTCGCCC
Organism: Deinococcaceae bacterium; assembly: GCA_046327935.1. Classification (GTDB taxonomy): domain Bacteria; phylum Deinococcota; class Deinococci; order Deinococcales; family Deinococcaceae; genus JACMOA01. Next base: position 118,079 of record JAXLXL010000003.1, on the reverse strand, counting down.
TCGATCTGTGCGGAGATTTTAACGCACTGGGCGCCTTCTTCTTGGGCTTTTTGCTGGACTGCACGGATCCAATCGTTGTCTTCGAGGAGTTCGTGTTCCGAGACATTGCACACATAGATGATCGGCTTGTGGGTGAGCAGTCCAAAGTCCTTTGGAATCGCTTCAGAGTACGTCCCGGTGCGCGCCGGCTGTCCAGTTGCAAGCACCTCATAGATTTCTTTACACAGTTCCAGTTGCTCTGCGTCGTCTTTTTGGCCACCTTTGCTCGAACGCTTCAATCGGTCCATGCGTTTTTCGATGGCATTCAGGTCCGCCAAAATCAGCTCGGTGTTGATGGTTTCGATGTCGTCCAGTGGATCGACTTGGCCGGCCACGTGCACGATATTGGGATCTTCAAAACAGCGCACCACATGTGCAATGGCATCGACCTCGCGGATGTTGGCCAAGAATTGATTTCCCAAGCCTTCACCTTTGTGGGCCCCTTTGACGAGTCCGGCAATGTCTACGAATTCCACGCTGGTGGGAATGACGGGCGGAACCCGGTCTCCCTTGGTAAATACTTCCGAAAGTTTATGAAGGCGTTCGTCTGGAACGGCAACCACGCCTACATTTTTGTCAATGGTTGCAAATGGAAAATTGGCGGCAACCGCTCCGGCCCGAGTGATGGCGTTAAATAGGGTGGATTTTCCAACGTTGGGCAATCCGACAATACCGATTTGTAGCATGCATTTCTCTCTTTCTCTTTCGATCGATGTTCGCGCAAAGGCACCCATGAGTCTAGCACGGCTCATTCTGAACTCTACGTTCATCTGGTCGTGTTACGATGGTTTCCAGGATATCGATTGAGACTAAAGATTAAGTGTATGTTAAGCTTTCTACAGCTTTACAAGCCTGTAGCACATCAGCTATAGTGCCATCAATTAAGTACCTACCGGAAGAGAAATAGGATAAACTGGGGTATTGGGTAAACCGTTGCGATTGATGAAACTGACGCCGGAAGAAGACAATGAACTGAGATTAATAGAAATGAACCCAGGCCCGATGACGCGCAAAGATTTATGCCGTCCTGGAAGCATACGGTCGCTGGAAAACGTGATATAGAGGGAGTCTTTAGTAAATGCAAAAATTGAAATATTATGTGGCCACCAGCCTGGATGGGTTTATTGCCCGTCAGGATGGTTCGTTTGATTTTTTTCTTCAAGAAGGCGAGCATGTAGCAGACTTTCTGAGTTCACTAGAAGAGTTTGATACTGTTTTAATGGGACGAAAAACCTATGAGGTTGGTTTGGCGTTCGGCGTTACAGACCCTTATCCCACTCTCAAATCTTACGTGTTTTCGAGTACGCTTAGAGAGAGCCCAAGTAAGAAGGTCACTGTGGTGTCGACTGACCTGGAGTCTACAGTTCGAGAACTCAAAGATAGACCTGGGAAAGACATCTGGCTTTGTGGTGGAGCGGATTTGGCAACAAAGCTTTTTGAAGCCAATCTCATAGACGAGGTGATCATTAAACTGAATCCTGTTTTGATGGGTTCAGGTTTGCCTCTCTTTTATGGGGTGGATAGGCCGATAAATCTCGAATTGGTCAAAAACAAAGTCTATGATAACGGGGTGATTTTTCTCTATTATCAAGTAAAGTGATTTTTCAAATCCGTTACTCATATGAATTGTGGAATCTTTGTGTAGTCATTCTTAGGTGCATGAAAGAATTCCGTTTTGAATACATTATATTTTAAAATGGAACAAGAATTTTTATTGATACCTAAAAATATATGGCAATTTGATTTAATATCTGATTGGGTTATATCAATAATAGGGATTGAAAATTATAAATGAGCTGTAAGTAGTCCTTTAGTTGCTTTTGTATATAATTCAGGTGTCTTGATTAAATTCAAGAAATCTGAATTTTGATAATAGAAATTGAGTTCTAGGTTGATCGGCCTAGAATGCTTTTTGATCTTTTTGGTTATACTTGATCTATTATGCTAATTCCCATTGGTACGGATCATTCCGAGCGAAGAGTTCCCTGGATCACCCTCACACTGATTCTGATTCGTTTTATTGTCTTTGGACTGCAAAGCCAGGCTTATCCAACAGCTTCTGGAGTCTACTAAAATGCTCGACCGTTCAGATGATCTTCAGAAGCTATTGCAATGGATTCACCTCATCAAAAACGGCACTGAGTACACTTATGGGTTTTGGGGAAATTGGGTTGGGGTTCACTGATCCTATACGTTTTTGCATTCCAGTTTGGTGCACCTGGTTACCAACATGTGGATTTTGTATATTGTGAGCTCCAAGATTGAGGATTTATTGGGGTCCTGCGGTGACCTTGTCGCTTTATTTGCTGGGTGGCTGCTCTAGCAGAATATTTTTTGGGGACACCCATTTCAAATCCAGCCAGTGAAGTTTTTAAAGCTTTAGGAGAAGAGTTACCTCAAGGGGTCTTAATTGGAGCTTCGGGGGCTATCGCGACGTTGATGGGAGCTTTTATGCTTCGGTTGGCTCGGGTCAGGATCAAGTTTGCACTTTTTATATTATGGCGTCCTATCCTGTTTGAAGCACCAGCTTACATCGTTTTATTGATTTGGTTAGGTTTGCAGGTTGTCCATCCAACTGACGGGCAGAAGCGGAAATGTCAGTACCTTAGCTCATATCTTTGGTTTCTTGTTTGGCGTTGTGATGGCTTGGTTGATCATTCGTAGTCGTTTAGAATCTCACTTCTACCACAAAGAAGCGCAGGAGGAAATGAAAGAAGCGCGGATCGATGAAGCAGCGAAACTCATAGTGAGAGGAGAATATTCTCAGGCGCGAAAATTTTGGCTGGATCACTTGATCCGCTATTCCGAAGATCGAGCTGCCTTGATTGCAGGCTTGCGAAAGACATTTTCTCAAAATTGACATAAAGGTTTTCCTTTGGTTAAAGTCAAAGGGTGTTTGTGAACCCAGTGTGAATGGCAATCTGTTCGTATAGATCTGTATACTTTAAATGATCGAAGGCAGATGTCTTTAATGAGCGGTTCTGTCTACAACCATAGCCCTAACTGATCGTTTTCAAAGGAGATTAAATGATGCATAGCAATAAAATAAGTCTGGCGATTCTTGCAATGTGTGGAGCATTGACGTTCGGGATGTCTGTCACACAAGCCGCCAGTGAGCCTGTTCAGTCATACTACAAGTTTCGTGGGGACGCACAAAACACCGGACGGGGTGGCGGTTCAGGTGCAGAAGGGGAGAAGAAGTGGGAATTCACAACGGGCTTTGAGATTTATGCATCGCCCGCAATTGGCCCCGATGGCACGGTCTATATCGTGTCCAATGATAACAGTTTGTACGCTTTAGACGGACAAACGGGTGCGAAGAAGTGGGAATACAAAACGGATACATTGGCTGGATCTTACCCAGCACCAGGACAAGCCCCCGCTGTTGGTTCAGACGGAACGGTTTATGTTGGCGATCCTGGTGGGTCTGATGACAGCAACCGCGGCCAACTTTTGGCAATAGATGGTAAAACAGGCACGAAAAAGTGGGCCTTTAAGGCGAAAGCATCGGTCTATACGTCTCCAGCAATTGGAACCAATGGATTTGTTTATTTCGGCAGCAATGATGCGTTTTTGTATGCAGTAGACAGTGCCACTGGAAAACAGAAGTGGCGGTTTGAATCTGGCGGGCAAGTTCATGCCTCACCGGCCATTGCCAAAGACGGCACTGTTTATTTCGGTTCAGACGATCGCAATGTGTACGCTGTGGATGGAACAACTGGAAAGCAAAAATGGTCGTTTGCAACGAACTCGTATGTTCAAGCCTCTCCTGCTGTAGGTGACGATGGTACCGTGTATGCCGTTTCATCGGGAAGTTTGCTCACTGGATCCGCAAATTTGTATGCCTTGGATGGAAAAACCGGAAAGCAAAAGTGGGTTGCTGAAGGTGTAGGCGGCAAAGGATCACCGGCCATTGCCAAAGATGGAACCGTAATTATTCAAAGTGATAACGCCCGTGTTTTTGCGCTCGATAAAACAACAGGTAAATCCAAATGGGAATTTGCAGTGCGGTCACTGACGCGGTCTTCTCCATCCATCGATGGAAATGGTATCATTTACATTGTTGCAGGCAACACACTGTATGCACTTGATCCCTCCGATGGGACGAACATCTGGGACATTGCTTTGGGTAGATTTGGTGTTTCCTCGCCGGCCATTGGCAAGGATGGAACGGTGTATTTCGGCAGTGGAGACAACAAGGTTTACGCTGTGCACTGAACTTGACTTCAAAAGGTCGATGGCGTCGGATGGAGAACATCCGGCGTCTTTTTATTGGAACAAAAGCACGAGGGTGTGATCCTTGGTACCCTATAAGCTATGTTGCTGTCTTTGAACAACGTTGATAAATACTATGGCAGTCAAAAAATCTTATCGGGCGTGTCCTTGGGTCTCGAACCCAGAGACCGCTTGGCTTTGGTGGGACGCAATGGCGCCGGAAAAAGCACGCTGCTCAAACTCATCACGGGAGAAGAAGAGCCCCTTTCTGGTGCGGTGTGGCGTGCCCGTGGCATAGGGATCGGTCTGTTGCGGCAGTCTCATGCATTTTCTGCCGATGCCTCTGTCCAAGACGTTTTGGAAAGTGCCTTTGAAGCGCTCGATCGATTGGAAACAGAGCTTGAACACCTCAACATTCGCGTTCAGATGGAACCGGAAAACACAACCTTGCTCGAAACGTACCACGAAGCACTTGAACATTATCAATTGCGCGGCGGCTACGAACGCCGTTCCCGTCGGGATGCCGTTTCTTCCGCTTTTGGGTTTCGTGGCCGAGAACACGAGCAGGTCTCTCGGCTGTCGGGCGGAGAAAAAACCCGTCTGGCACTTGCTTCAATATTGATCGGGAGTCCCGAAGTTCTCCTCTTAGACGAGCCCACAAACCACCTCGATATGGCCATGCGTGAGTGGCTCGAAGGGTTTTTGTCCAGATACTCCGGCGCAATGGTTTTGGTCTCTCACGACCGCGCTTTTTTGGACGCCGTGGCCACAAAGACAGCGTATTTGAGAGACGGTACACTGGACATCTATTCGGGAAATTACACCCAATTTCAACAGCAGTGGACAGCGTGGGTCGAGTCTCAGATGGCCCTGTTTGAGCAGCAGCAGAAAAAAATTGACACCCTCGGTCAGAGTGCGGCTCGGATGAAAATATGGGGATTGGGAATGGCCAAATTGGCCAGGCGGGCCAAAGCGATGGAAACCCGCCTTGAACGCCTGAAAGACGCACAGATCGATTTGCCCGATTCCGAAGACGAGGCCACCGAAATCCATTTTGACTGTGAGTCGTCTGGGGAACGTGTGTTGGAAGCAACGCACCTCTCGCAATCTTTTGAGGGTCGGGACGTGTTCAAAGATGTCTCGGTCAGTGTGCGTCAGGGCGACCGAATTGCGATCATAGGGCCCAATGGCACCGGAAAGACAACCCTCATCAAGACACTTTTGGGCATGTTGCCCAGTCAAAATCCCCGGAGCCAGGTGCGGCTGGGTGCACGCGTTAAGGTGGGTTATTACGACCAGCAGCTGAGGAATGTCGATCCAGAATTGACCCTTTTTGAAGAGGTTCGCATGTTGGTCGACAGCGACGTGCAGGTTCGGAACCTCCTGGGGGCGTTTTTGTTTCCCTACGACCGACAAAGCAAACGCATCAAAGACCTTTCTGGTGGAGAAAAAGCGCGTCTTGCACTTCTCAAGCTGTCTTTTGAGAAAAACAACCTGCTGATTCTGGACGAACCCACCAACCATTTGGATATGGAAATGCTCGAAAATTTAGAGGAGGCTTTGGATCGCTTTGAGGGAACCTTGATCATCGTCTCACACGATCGGGCATTCATTGACCGTCTGGCCAATCAGATTTGGGTTCTGGAGGACGGCTCGTTTTACAGCTATCCTGGTGGATACAGCTATTACAAGCTCAAACACGCCGTCCAAAAGGTGGAAATCCCTGTCCAAAAGGGCCCCGAAAAACCCCGGCGGTCGGGTCCGAGCCTGTGGCATCTCAAGCGAAAAGTGGAGGAATTGGAGAAAGAGATTGCGCAGTTGGAGCAGCAATTGCTCGAAGCGCAGCGTGGGTTGGAGGCTGCGGATCCCAGTGCCGATTTTGCAACGATTGGACGCAACATTGCCGACTTGGAAGCGCACATTGAACGTCAAATGGACGCGTGGTTGGTGGTTACCACACAGATTTCGGATCTCGAGTGAGCCCGGAGCGGTCCTTTGTATTGCTGATCACCGACCGAGATGGTGTTTGGGTCTCTCCATCGGAAGCTTCGGTGGTTTTGCCTTGTTTTTCATCTCCTGTGCCATTGGATACGCGAATCTGCTGCGATTGAATGGAAAAACACTGAGGTCTCAAGGTTCGGTTGCCCGTTCGGCAATCCGAGCTGCTTTGGCTCGAGGTTATTTTCGAGGTGGCGCCGAAATTGGTCCATGTCCCGCGCGATGCACTGAAAAATGCCTCAAATGTGGGTTTCGATGAGGTCCTGGCTTTGTTGGATCGAACACCACAGGTGCCTTGGAAAGCGCCAGGTTGGTTTTTTGAAATTTCTCTGTGGTGGCTCAATTTTTATCTGATCGCTGCCCACACCGGGTGCCGGAAGTTGTGGTTGCCCATCCTGAGCGAGAGTGGTTGGTAACCCGTGCCGTTCCTAAAAAGTTGCTCGCTCTCGGGGTTCCCAGCCTTGACCTCGAAACCTTAGAGCGATCGGCCATGGCATTTTTATCTGATGCGGCAACCCTGCGACGCCATGGACTCAAAGGGGAGGCGATCGAACGTTGGTTGGACGTCATTTCTCGAATTCCATCTTGGGTAGAGTGTCTCTCCCGGCAAAATATACCCCTCAGATTGATCCACGGCGATTTTTACCCCATGAATGTGTTCTGGATGCCCACTGGCCCAAAGTACTTTGACTGGAGTGATGCCTGTATTGCGCATCCGTGGTTGGACGCGGGCCGGCTGTTCAACTGGACCTTTTTCCTCCACAAAAATGCCAAGCATTTTACAGTGCCAAAAGGTGTTTCTGCGTACAATCGACTCAAATGTGCCTATCTTTTGGGTTGGGATACAACCGATGAAGATGCATTCGAATGTGCCCGGTTGTTGTCTGTGCTGTTTCATGACATCCGTGGGGATCTGTTTTTGAGAATTCGATTGTTCATTCACCGCCAGATGAGACCTCAAACATCCATTCTCACAGAATTGCGGTTTATCTTGGTGTGGATTGCAAATGGGAGAAATATGCTGAGATCCGTGACACTCCTGGGAAGTTTACTGCTGTGTGGTTTTTCGCTGGCCAGTACGTCCAAAGTGCATAAAATAACGGTCAAAAATGGAGACAGTTTTTACAAGTTATCCAAGATGTACCGTGTACCCGAAGCCGAGATCGCCAAAGCCAACCATAAAACCCTCTCTTCGGTGTTGCATTTGGGAGAGGTTTTGATCATTCCCAACAAAAGCAAAACCCCTCAGAAACAGACGAAAAAAGTGTCTGCATCGGGTGTGTGGATTGTCGTGAAACCCAAGGACCGGCTCTACCACTTGGCAAGAACATATGGCGTCCCAGAAGCAACCATTGCCAAAGCCAATGGACTCCCTTCCACGCACGTGCTTCGGGCGGGAACAGCGCTCTACATTCCCCAAGGGTCCAAATTTCAGACAAACCCTAAGCTTGTGAAGGCCTCAAAACACCCGACTGCACACCAAAAACGATTGGAACGCGTGAAAGACCTCGGGTCGGATGGGGCACGGAAAATTCTGGAACGCCGCTGGGAACTTCAAAAACAGTATGAAGCGTACATTGCGCTCAAGAACCAGAAACGTCAAATTCTGAATGCCCGGTACGTGCGTCAGGCAAAATACGAGCGGTATTTGGCACTGAAGGCCAAACAGAGAAGGATCCTGACAGAGCGTTACCGAAAACAGGCCAAGTATGAAGCCTATCTCGCTGCCCGGAAACGCGTTGTCGCGCAAACCAGAGGTCAAGTCCGTCACGTCAGTTTGTCTTCAAGGTACGTGTCGGTATCCAATCCCGTACGTCGTTTCCGAGTGACCGACGATTACGGCTGGAGAAACTTCTCCATCCACGGCAACCACTTTCACACGGGAATTGATATGGCTGCGCCGTCTGGAACGCCTGTGTATGCAGCCAGCAGCGGACACGTCTCTGCCAGTGGTTGGGGCAGTTATGGCATTGGTGTTTTTGTCAAACAGAACAATGCCGAAATGATCTACGGACACTTGAGCCGAGCAGTTGTGCGTCCCGGTCAGCGTGTGAATCGCGGTGATTTGATCGGCTTCGTGGGATGCACTGGCATTTGCACAGGTCCGCACCTTCATTTTGAGGTCCGTATTGGCGGTCGACATATCGATCCAGAACGCCTCTTGCCTTAGAATGGAGACATGAAAAAAACACTGTTATGGTTGCTTTGGATGCTGCCTGTTTCACACGCACTTTCCTTCCAGGAGATTCAAAAAGCGGGCACCATTCGCATTGGAACAGAAGGTGCCTTTAGGCCCTTTAACTACTTTGAAGGTAAGAAGCTGACGGGTTTTGAGATTGACGTGGCTGAAGCTTTGGCAAAACACATGAACCTGAAGGTGCAATGGGTCCCTCAGTCATTTGACTCTCTGCTCATCGGCCTCAACCAAAACCGATATGACTTTGTCATTGCCTCTCACGGTATCACTGCCGAACGCCAAAAAGCGGTCGATTTTACAGATCCACACTACTGCACCGGTGGACTGATCGTCTCCAAACCCGGCGGACCCAAAACAGCCAAAGACCTTTTGGGTAAATTGGTTTCGGTACAGGTCGGAACCAGCTACCTGGACAATGTCAGGAAGGTCGCCGGTGTCAAAGATGTCAAAACATATACCAAAGATCCAGATGCCGAACAGGCCCTCTTGTCGGGCCGTGTGGACGCTTGGGTATCGGATAAATTCCTCGCTTTGGACGCCATAAAAGCTTCTGGAAATAAAATTCAAGCCGGGGATCTTTTGTTCCAAGAAAAAGTGGCAATGGCTGTTCAAAAGGGAAACACAACCCTAAAGACAGAACTCAATAAGGCGCTCAAAGCGATTCTGGCCTCGGGTGAGTATGCCAAAATCAGTCAAAAATATTTCATGCAAGATATTCGCTGCAAGTAGATTGTGTCTGATTCGAATTTGTGGAGATGGATCAAGATATATCTGACCCCAATGGGCTGGATTTTGGGGTCTGCAATCGGTTTTTGGTCGCTTTTTCAAGCGATTGGTTTTGCATTTCGGTACTTGCCTGAGCCCATCGGACCTCGGGCGGACTTGTTTGCTGAAGGTGCAGCCATGACCCTGAAATTGACCTTATGGTCTGGTTTATTTGGACTCATTTTGGGTGTGTTTTTGGGAATGGGAAAGCTCTCAAGGGTTTGGGTCATCCGACAGATGTGTGTTTTTGCAATTTGGATTGTGCGTGGCACACCTTTAATGGTTCAGATTTTGTTTGTGTATTATGCCTTACCCGAGCTCCTCAAAATGCTCCATATTTCCATTTCACTCGATGAATTTCAGTCTGGAATGTTGGCACTGGCCCTCAATGTGGGTGCCTACAATGCCGAGGTCATCCGTGCTGGTATTTTGGCTGTGCCACGTGGGCAAACAGAAGCGGCGCAGAGTTTGGGGCTCTCAAGCGCACAAACAATGCAGAACGTTGTTCTTCCGCAGGCACTCAAGATGGTCATTCCACCCTTGGTCAACAATGGGGTCGGTTTGCTCAAGGATACCTCTTTGGTTTCTTCGATTGCATTGCTCGAACTGTCGCTCGTCGGGACACGGATTTCCTCGGAAACCTTCCAGCCAGTACCTGTTCTCACCACCGTTGCGGGCGTCTATCTCCTTTTGACAACTGTGATGACGTTCTTCACGAATATCTTGGAGCGGAAGCTTCACGTTGATACGCGATAATGGTGTCATGGCTATCCAAATGGTGATCAAAAGTCATCCCAATTATGTTGAGCTTGAGACATCGTCAGGTCCTGTGGGGCCCGAATCGACTGTGTTGAGAATGATCGAATTGTGCTTTGAGTCTGGCACGCAAGGCGTACTCATACCCAGCCATCTTCTTTCAGATGATTTTTTTCAGTTGAAAACAGGCGTGGCAGGTGCCATGTTGCAGAAACTATCTCAGTATCGGATTCGGGTCGCTGTGGTGTGTTCTACCTTGTCTGAACACAACGAGCGATTTTGCGAGATGGTACGTGAATCCAATCGTGGCAATGCATTTCGGGTGTTTGAAACACAACAGGAAGCGGAAGCTTGGTTAAATCACTAATGTCCTATCAAAAAAAACTGTTATAATGAGGCCTCATGGAGGAACCTCCCAGTTCTGTGTATGTGCAGAACATTCAACCGCAGTTTTTCAACCGGAACATATTCGAGACCAGCCCTCGACGGGTTGGCTCTTTTGTCGTTCCTTTAGACCGCCCCGCGATGGCCTATGATCGCAGTTCCTGTTGCAGTTGCCTCAAGGAAGGAAACCGCGCAGTGAATTCGAGGAAATTTTTGTGAATGACATTCTTGGACTGATGTCCTTGCTCTTTTTGGTTCTTTTGAATGGCTATTTTGTGGCCTCTGAGTTCGCACTGGTCAGTGTACGTCGGACACGCATCGAACAATTGGTCTTTGAGAACAAAGCAAATGCCAAAGCGGTGCAGAACATTCTTAAAAACCTAGATTTGTACATTGCTGCGACACAATTGGGCATCACCATGGCAAGCTTGGCCATCGGTTTTGTGGCCGAGCCCGCCATCGAACACCTTCTGGCACCCGTGCTGACCCAAATGGGTGTGGATGCTGCGAATGTCAAAACGATTTCTTTCGCAACGGCATTTTTGGTTTCGACCGCGCTTCACATTGTGTTTGGTGAACTAGCCCCAAAAACAGTCGCACTCCAACGCAGTGAACAGACCTCCATGTGGGTCGCACAACCACTCATTGCCTTTACCTTTGTTTTTAGACCTTTTATTGTCACGCTCAACTGGTTGGGCAACCAGGTCGTCAAGCTGTTTGGCCTCAAACCAGAAGGGCACCACCACACCTACACCTCAGAAGAAATCCGCATGATTGTTGATTCGAGCGGTGAGGCCGGCGCACTCGAGGACCAGGAAAAAACCATCTTGAAAAATGTCTTTGCATTCAAAGACACATCGGTCAAAGCCATCATGACCCACCGCACCGAAGTCGAAGCCTTGGAAAGTGGTTCAAACCTGCGGCAACTGATCCAAATGAAAAAATCCCACGGATACTCCCGTGTGCCCATCTATGAAGGCAGTCTCGACAATATCGTCGGCGTGGTTCACACAGCAGATGCGCTGATGTACATGGAACAGCTCGATCAGGTGTCGGTCAACGACCTCATACGGCCCATTTTGTTTATTCCGGAACACATGAAGGTCGACGATCTCTTCACCATATTCCAAAAGCGCAAAACACATTTGGTCGTCGTAGTCGATGAATTCGGTGGAATGTCCGGCATTGTCACATTGGAAGACGTGCTCGAAGAATTGGTTGGCGACATCTACGACGAAACCGATGAGGAAGAAGAAGACATCACGCAAGTGGGCGAACACGAGTACCTCTTGGAAGCCGACGTTCATGTTGACGATATCGAAGCCCTTTTGGGAACCGAGCTTGACGGCAAAGAATTTGGCGATTATGAGACAGTTGCCGGTTTAATTTTTTCCAAGCTGGGTTACATTCCCCAAGTTGGTGAGGTTTTGCATCTTTCAGGATGGTGTTTTGAGGTCCAAGACGCGAATCCACGGCAAATTAAAAAAGTCAGAATCTTTCCATATGGTACGGAAATGAATGCCGATGCCTGAACCCAACAGCGGTCAAAAAGCCCGCTGGCGTACTTAGAGACTGTATGAACTTGTCTAGGGAGGAAATTTAGGAATAGGAGTACGTTCTAGATGGTGTTTTGGTATGACACGTAAGCCCTATCTATTGGACGTAACAGACATATTCTTGATAAGGTTTCTCAACCCCATGATTTCCTTCACTGACACGCTGTCTATCCTTACTTTTGTATTCTCTAAACCATCTGCTGAATGGGCGTACATCTCCCAAATTTCAGTCAAAAAGACCCCAAAGGGCCTGGGAGAGACGAAATACCCTGTCTATGTCTTTGAGATTCCACGGACCATGCACGCCGTTTGGGTAAACCCCAATTTCGGATCTTGCACCCTAAAAACACCTCTGGAAACGTGTTTTGATCGCTGGCAACCGACACTTCCAAACACCCTACCCCAAAGTGTCCTAAAGTGGGTACGTGATGAAAACGCTGAGTACCTTGACTGTTGCTCCCTCGCTCCCCGGCCGTATTGCGCGCTTGCAGGAATTGGCCTACAACCTGTATTGGAGTTGGACCCCCAGAGCCATGCAGCTTTTTGAAGGGCTCGACCCCTTGCTTTGGGAAACATCCAACCACAACCCCGTTCACATGTTGCTTCAGGTGTCTCAGGAGCGGCTGGAAGACGTGGCCCTTGATTCCGAATACCTGAAGCACTTGGATGCTGTTCTGCACGATTTCGACCATTACATGAACAATCCAAACACGTGGTTTTCCAAAGAGCCGCTCTCTTTGGGCGGAAAGGTGGCCTATTTCAGTGCAGAGTTTGCATTTGCCGAATCTCTACCGATCTACTCAGGCGGTCTGGGTGTTTTGGCGGGAGACCACTGCAAAAGCGCATCTGACCTTGGGCTTCCCTTCGTCGGGGTTGGCTTGGTTTACCACCAAGGCTACTTCAGGCAATCCCTCAACAGGGACGGCTGGCAAGAGGAAACCTACGAGACACTCAACTTTGCACAATTGCCACTGACGCCTGCCCTGGACGCCACCGGCAAAGAAGTTCGCGTTTCGCTGCACCTTTTGGGACGCACCGTTTGGGTCAAAGTGTGGCACCTCCACGTCGGTCGCATTTCTGTCTACCTGCTTGACACAGATCTTCCAGAAAACGAAGAACAAGATAGAGCCCTGACCGCACGCCTCTACGGTGGCAACCAAGAGATGCGGATTCAGCAAGAAATGGTTTTGGGCATCGGGGGAATTCGGGCCCTACGCGCCTTGAACGAACCGATCAGCGTTTACCACATGAACGAAGGCCACGCGGCTTTTCTCGGACTGGAACGGGTTCGGGAAATCATGCAAAGCGACCCCAGCCTCGATTTCTGGGAAGCCGTCGAAGGGGTTGCAAGCAACGCGCTGTTCACCACACACACGCCGGTACCTGCAGGAAATGACGCCTTTCCACTCGATATTGTCCACCGCTATCTTGGAAAATGGTATGACACCCTAAAGGTCGGCTACGACGACTTTATGGGATTGGCCCTCCACCATCAGCCTTGGGGACCCACGTATTCCATGACGGTTTTGGCCTTGCGCCTCTCCAGAGCAGCCAATGGCGTCTCTGAATTGCACGGTCAAGTCTCGAGAAACATGTGGAACTTTTTGTATCCTGGAAGTTATCCCAGCGAAGTTCCCATCGGACACATCACAAACGGTGCCCACACGCTGACCTTTTTGGCACAAGAGCTCAGGGACCTCTACAGCACCGTCTTGCCCGCGGATTGGACCGAGCGCATCGAGGACCGGGACATGTGGAACGCACTGGACAATATTCCAGATGTGGGCTTGGTTCGCGTTTTGCACCAATTGAAGAAAAAGATGATCCATTTTGTTCGCCAGCGGCTCAAAAGCCAATACCTCCGGCACGAAGCCCCCGCCCTCAGGATTGCCAGCGCCGATACTGTTCTGGACACCCACACACTGACCATTGGGTTTGCCCGACGGTTCGCGACATACAAGCGGGCCACGCTGCTGTTCCACGACCTCGATCGCTTGAAGCGCCTGGTCAATGACCCCAAACATCCAGTCCAATTCGTCTTCGCTGGAAAAGCCCACCCGGCAGACAATCCCGGAAAAGAACTGATCCAAGCCATTTACCGCTACGCTCAAGATCCAGACTTGGTCGGCAAGATCGTCATTTTGGAAAACTACGACCTCAACGTTGCAAGGTATTTGGTGCAAGGGGTCGACATCTGGCTCAACAATCCCAGACGGCCTTTGGAAGCATCTGGCACTTCAGGCATGAAGGCGAGTTTCAACGGAGCCTTAAATTTTTCCATTCTGGACGGTTGGTGGAGAGAGTCTTTTGATGGAACCAATGGGTTTTCGATTGGAGAGGAACGTGAATTCTCTAATCTGGACAGCCAAGATGACTTCGATGCCCACTCCCTATACGAAACCTTGGAAAAACAGATTGTTCCCGAGTACTACGAGAGGGACGAACACGGAACCCGAGTCAAGTGGATGGCCCGTGTTCGCAAGGCCATTACCTCAGTTGCGCCCCAGTTTTCGATGCAGCGACAGGTGATCGAGTACACCCGAACGTACTACGGACCTTTGCACCAAAGATCTGTTGCATTGCACAGCAAAAATGCATGCTTGGAGCAGCTTTCAGCATGGAAAATTGGAATGAAAAAACATTGGCCACAGGTTTCCATTGAAGCCTTGGTCAGCCCACCCGACGGTCCTCAGGTTGGGAAAACTTTGGAGGTTCATGCGAGGGTGTATGCACCCGGCATCGATATCCAGCATCTGTGCGTCGAAGCTGTAATGGAATCGGGAAACCGAACCCAAAAGGTGCGACTGAATCCCCTGGGTACCCAAGGGGGTTGGACAGAATACGAGGCCAAAATCCCACTGACCCACAATGGGGAAATCCATGTTGGCGTTCGGGTGTTTCCTTCGCATCCTGACCTGGCACATCCCCTGGAGTTGGGACTCATCCAATGGGCATAGATGAAAACCTATCTCTTGGCCTATCCTGCGGGCCATTCGATATCTCCACACATGCATCGGGCCGCATTTTTGTGGGCACATTTGAAGGGAGATTACGAACTTCTGGAGGTGTTACCAACAGATTTTGAATTCACAATCGCGCGGTTGCGCACAGCTCCAAACGTCCTTGGATGGAATGTCAGTCTGCCGTATAAAGAGAGGATTGTCTCGCATCTGGACGACCTCTCTCTTGAGGCAAAGGCGATCGGTGCAGTCAATACAGTGGTTGTGCGAGACGGAAGACTCACAGGCCACAATACCGATGCCATCGGCTTTCGTCGGTCTATTTCAAACATCCTCCAGACCCTCAGTCCGCAAACACAAACCTTGGTTTTGGGAGCGGGTGGCGCAGCGAGGGCGGCGGTGTACGCCCTTCTTGGGTTGGGCATCGTCCCATGGGTGTGGAACCGAACACCCCTGCGCGCCCAAAACATGATGGCAGGGTGGGGCCTATCCCACCGGGTTTACAGCACACAATCCGAAATCCCTTGGTCTCAGGTGGGCTTTCTGGTCAACACCACTTCCGCTGGCCTGGACGGTTGCAGCACGCCGTTGGCATCCCGTTTTCCACAACTGGCCCCACAAGCCTGGGCCTACGACATGGTGTACGGTCCGCACCTGACACCCTTTTTGCAAAGTGCCGAGGAAGCAGGCTATTCAACCTTGGGTGGACTTGATATGCTGGTTGAGCAAGCCCGAGAAGCCTTTAAACTTTGGACCGATGTGGGTGTTCCCAGAAGCGTTTTTTTGAATGTGGCAAGGCAAGTGCTCTCGTTATGACAACTTTTAATCCGCGATATGTTCGACGACTCCCCTATTTTCTATTGGCCCTAACCCTTGCCACAACTGTTTTGGTGACACTGCTCACCATCAGAAGTGTGGAAAGAGACAAACGCCTGCGCTTTGAGTCAGAATCACAAAACCTCACGTCATTGATCCAGCGGCGCCTCGACACCTACCAGGACATGGCCCGGTCCATCCGAAGCTTATTTTTATCCAGTGCCATTGTCACCAAGCGGCAATTTGCAACCTTTGTGGACAGCTTTGAAATCAGCCGGAGGTACCCGGGCGTTCAATCTTTGGGTTACGCATCCAAGGTGCTTCAGGGCGATTTGGTTTCGTTTGAAACACTGATGTCACAATTGAATGTCGAGAACTTTTCGATCTTTCCAGAGGGAAAACGCGCACTGTACTATCCAATCACCCACATTGCGCCCCCAAATGCACTCAATCGAGATGCCCTGGGTTGGGATTTGTGGAACCCAACGTTGTGCCGCCTGTGTTCCGCTGCCATGCAAGCTTCGGCAGACCGGGGCGAAATCATTGCCACTGAAGCCCTCAGTTTGCTTCCTGGACAGGTTGCTTCCGGAAAACAGAAGGGATTTCAAATCTTTGTTCCACTCTACACACCCGACGCACCCCTTTTGTCTCTGGAAAATAGACGGGATGCGCTCATCGGTTTTGCATTCCTGACCTTCAAAATGGACGAGTTTGTCGCAGGATTGCTCGGTAACCAAAAACCAAAGGTCGCTTTGGAAATCTTCGATGGCAGAATCGCGCCAGAGCAACTTCTCTACAGGGACTTTGTATCAGAAGAGACCCTGGGACCCGACAGTGAAATTCACACGCTCGACACAATGGGACGAACCTGGATTTTAAGCGTACACAGCCTCAAAGACGGCTCAGATACATTGCCATGGGTGACGGTATGGATTGTGGTTGGAATGGGACTGACCATCAGCCTCTTGATTTTCTCGTTGACATTCGCTCAAGCCAACGCCAGAGTCCAAGCCGAGCAATTTTCAACACGCCTCCAAAACTCTCAGGCTGCCCTCAACCGCACCCGCGCCGAGTTCGAGACGATGTTCAGTGCGATGGCCGACGTTGCCGTTCTGTTCGACACAAAGGGACACATCATCCGGTCGAATGCGGCCCTGTGGATCACGTTCGGTCTCAACCCAGAGCGGTTCAAAGGACACTCCATCACCGAACTGTACTTTGACGAGCGTCCGCAGCGGGCCAGTCGATTCCGCGCACGATACAGACGCACCGACAGCAGCACATTCATGGGAGAGGCACACCGATCTGCGGTTTACTCCACCTCCGGCGAAATCATTGGCTATGTGGAAATCATTCGGGACATCACCGAGAGCCTCGCTGCCGCAGAAGCCCTCGAAAATGCGCTGGCCATGCAGAGAACCTTTTTGGCGGAAACCAGCCACGAACTCAGAACACCCCTGACGGCCATTTTGGGCTATGTGCGCCGTGCCCACCGGGAAATCGGCGAAGGTGCGCCGGCACGCGCTTCTTTGGAAGATGCAATTCGGGTTGGAGAAAACATGACCCGCCTGGTCAGTGACCTTTTGCAACTGTCCCGAGGCGAACTGGTTCAAGAGTACATTCCGCACTTCGTCGATCTGAACCGGCTCCTCGAACAAATTGCGCGAGATCACGGGGTTCATCTGGCGCTCGATCCAAATGCCATGGAAATTTTGGGGGATCCACAGAAACTCAGCCAAATGCTGGGCAATCTCATCTCCAATGCCATCCGGGTCTGTGGTGATCCAAACCTGATCACACTGAAGGCGCGTCTGGAACATCCCGATAAGGTTGTTTTGGAGATTGCAGATAGGGGTCCCGGTGTACCAGACGACATCAAAGAAAAGATCTTTGACAAATTCTTCCGCGGAAAAGAGGCCGGGAGTGCCGGGCTGGGCCTCACCATCTCGCAACAAATTGCACAGATGCACGGAAGCCGGATTACTGTGCACGACACACCCGGTGGTGGCGCAACGTTCAGGGTTGTTTTGGATGCCCTGAGTGATGAAGATGCCGAGTGACGTGGCTGTATGCATCCCAGATTCAATTGCGTTCTTTTGACGCACCAACTTGCTGTACGTGTTACAGCAAGTTTCTTCAATATCTGGAATTTCTTGAGTGACCAAAATACAACCAGGTCACGCCTTACCCCTGTTCAAGTTTTTGAAAAAATCAAAAAGCCTACTGTACAATCTATACCTAAAAAAGAATAGTTGAAAAACACTATCAAGGATATACAATAAAAAAGGTTGTAGAAATATACATTAGAGCTCTTTCGAAACTAAAATTACAAGAGTTCAAAGTTATAAATACCTGCTATGTCTTGGTCAGAACAGCACGTCTTGGGCTAAGCGGCACCCATATAAGTAATAAGTACTGCAATACCATTCTTTGTTTTTCCTAATCCTCACACTGTTTCTCCAACCTTTTCTCATTCTTGTGCAAGATGCACGCAATGTCCCTTCGGGTAAACATCAAAACGGCATTCCGAAATGGGCCTTAACGTATAGTGCATTTATGCGACTTCTCTCCGTCAATGTTGGAAAGGGCCGTGTGGTTCAAGTCGGAAACCGTGAGGTTGAAACCGGAATCCACAAATTGCCCGTGGTAGAACGCGTTCCCGTGGGTTCCTTGGGACTTCAAGGCGACACAATCGTGGATACCCGACACCACGGCGGGGCCGACCAAGCACTGTATATGTACAGTGCACAAGACTACGCTTGGTGGGAAAAAGAGTTGGGACGGCCTTTGGCATTTGGCCTGTTCGGCGAGAACCTGACCTTCTCGGAATTTGGAGGTTCCGTCCACATTGGGGATCGGTTTTGCGTCGGATCTGTTGTACTGGAAGCCACTGCGCCACGCATTCCCTGTGCTGTTTTTGCTGCGCGAATGGACGATCCAAAATTTGTGAAACGCTTTCGCAACGCGCGGCGTCCAGGTTTTTACGCCCGGGTGATCGAACCGGGACACGTGGGCGTCGGCGACTCCATTCAGAAAATTTCATCGGGAAATGCGTACCTGACTGTTGATGAAATGTTTGAACTGCACTACCAAAAACCTTCACAAGAAGCGTTGGCACGTCTTCTGGAAGCCCCCATTTCAGCGCGCAACCGTGAGTACTATGCGGGGCTTTTGGAATGATCTCATTGTGTGTATGAATCGATGTCTGTAGACCGGTGGTTCCTTTGTCTGTCACAGTACTGTTTTGGATCGATGCATCGGATAGTTGAACCCATGCGCATTCAAACACTCACCTTGTATACATCCAAGTTGCCGGAGATGGCAGATTTTTACGCGAGGCTTGGCTTTGGCATTGAACACGGACAAAATGCCTTCTGTTTCGCCGCAGGGTCGTCCAAAGTGACCTTCAAAAGCGGACTTGCCCCCGCTGAATACCATTTTACCTTTAATGTTCCAGAGCATCTCATGCAGGACGTGCTCGAGGATCTTCAGCAAAAGGTTGACCTCTGCCCCATAGAGGACGGCACCTATTTTGCCAATTTTTACCACTGGAATGCCCACGCGCTCTATTTTCTCGACCCAGATGGCAGCATCGTCGAATACATTGGCCGACACAATCTCGATCATCGACACGAAACCCAACCCGTTCCCCTTTCGGTCAGCGAGATCGGATGGGTGACCCAAGACGTTGCGGGTACCGTCAGCCTTTTCAAAGAACAGTTCGGAATCGACCACTTCAGACCTGCGGCGGAAAATTTTGCCCCACTTGGAACCGACGAAGGCCTGCTGATCGTCTCTCAGGTGGGCCGTCCCTGGTATCCAGTCGGTTTTCCCGCAGAAGTTTTGCCTCTGGACGTCGAAATCCAAACGGATCAGGGTCGGTTTTTGCTCAGTGTCGCAGAAACCACCCTCAACATTCAGATTCGGCAACTGTGAGCCAAAAGCAGCCGTAAAAAATTGCATCATGCCATGCCCCATTTGTGGAACGGTCTCTGTCCCTGGAAATACAATCTGCTCAGGTTGCGGTTTCCATTTTGGCGTTTCGGATGACGCTTTACCGGAAGATTTTGTTCTCAACGCGCGTTACCGCATTGGGCGCGTTTTGGGCCGCGGGGGTTTCGGCATCACATACCAAGCCTGGGACGACCTGCTCAAAAGAACCGTTGCCTTAAAAGAGTGGTTTCCAGAGGGCGCTCGGCGGACCCAAACGGTTTATCCGCCACGGCCACTCGGCCAGTTGGCTTTTGATGAAACCAAGGCACAGTTCTTGACCGAGGCCCGCTGGCTGAGTCAATTCGAGGATGCTGGAATTGTTCGCGTATGGGACGTCTTTCAAGAATTTGACACCTGCTACATGCGGATGGAATGCCTGATCAGAAAAACCTTGGTACGCACTTGCTCAAAGGAACGCTTCAAGAGATAGAAATTCTGAACATTGCACGGGCGATCCTAAAATCTCTGGAAACCGTTCACGCATCGGGGTTGCTTCACCGCAATATCAAGCCGGACAATATTTTTCTCACAGATGACGGACGAACCGTTTTGATCGACTTGGGCCCGCGCGGGCATTTGCGGAAGGCCAAACCAAAGTGCTCACCCGGTGGATCACACCCGGTTACGCCGCACCCGAACAGTATGCATCTCAAGCGAAATTCGGTCCCTACACCGATCTGTACGGTCTCGGGGCCACACTTTACCATGCGCTCTGGGGATTTCCTCCACCGGCTGCACCCGACCGACTGCTCAGGGAACCTTTTCCCGATTGTGTTCTCCAGGCAGAACCCTCCAATCTCTCGCGAACCCCAAACACGAGTCGTAATCTTGATTGATCCGAATCTAAAGTGATATCATATCGATAGGAGGAAGATATTGTGGAAACTCGTGAGAGGGCTGTTGCTGCTGTGCCAGGTGCACTGACCTTGTTGGCTGTCTTGGTCGCTTGGGGATTGGACATTTGGTTGTTCGTTGCAAGCATCCAAAATGAGATGTGGTGGACGATGGCGGGCGCAATTGTGCTTCACATTGCATTTATTGTGACCTTGAAAGGCCTATTTATCGTTCAACCCAATCAAGCAATGGTTGTAACCCTCTTTGGCCGGTATGTGGGTACACAACGGGAAAATGGATGGTTTTGGACGAATCCGCTGACCAGCCGAAAAGGTGTTTCTCTTCGGGTTCGGAATTTTAACTCCGAACGGCTCAAGGTCAATGATTTTGACGGCAATCCCATTGAGATCGCAGCCGTCATTGTTTGGCGCGTGGTTGACAGTGCCAAAGCGCTTTTTGACGTCGAAAACTACGAGGTTTTTGTGTCCATACAGAGTGAAACGGCCCTTCGGCATTTGGCCAGCCGGTACCCGTACGATGGCAACCATGGTGAATTGAGCCTCCGCGGAAGTCCAGAGGACGTTGCCCGAGACCTCGAAGCGGAACTCTCTGAGCGTTGCCGGTTGGCAGGTCTCGAAGTGATTGAAACCCGACTGTCACATTTGGCTTACGCACCGGAAATCGCTGGAGCCATGCTGCAGCGGCAACAGGCCAGTGCCATCATTGCCGCACGCCAAAAAATCGTTGAAGGTGCGGTGGGAATGGTTCAAATGGCCCTTGAGCAGCTCGATCGCGAAGGCATTGTCACACTGGATGAAGAGCGAAAAGCACAGATGGTTTCCAACCTTTTGGTGGTTTTGACCAGTGAGCGCGGAACCCAACCGGTGGTCAATGCGGGCAGTCTGTACTGAAAACCTGACATTCAGGGTGGCTGGAGGTGTCTTCTGAGTTCCGAAAAAGAGCGAAAAGCTTTCGCGCTTCGCATGTCCCCAGAATTGTACAAGTGCCTAGAACAGTGGGCAGCCGACGAAATGCGTTCTATCAATGGCCAAATTGAGTTTCTGCTTTCTGAAGCTGCAAAAAAAGCAGGACGCCTCAAAAAGAAATAAACCAGGGTACACACCTCAACTTTCGGGATCTTTAGAATCCCGAAAGTTTATCTTTATGTTAACGAAAGAATGGGTTTTGCTTTCCTTTAAATATTAAAAAATCGGTTGAATCGTTATGGATGTGGAATTATAATATTCCCTAGATGGCTCGAATGAGCCATCTAGGGACGGTGGATTAATATGAAAAAGATTATTGCTTTTGTTTTGGTCGGCATTGCATTTTCCGGTTCTGTTTTCGCTGCTAAAAACAATGGAAAAGGCACCAAGACTTGCTGTAGTTTTTCCCAGTGTTGTTGTGAATAATTAACATTCTTAACAAAGAAGAGAAGTAAAAAATCTCCTCTTCTTTGTTTTACTTTATTCATTCAAAATCTACAAAAAAATTAACCAGAAGCTTCTTAAAGTATTCATACTTTTGCAAATCGATCTCATTAAACAAATTTATGTTCGCAAAAAACATCATACTTGTGGAAGTGTGATTTTATAATCACCTAGTCAATATAATACATGGATTTGAAATAAATCAACCTTTAATGGAAAATAAAATATCTAAAAATACTTGAAAGTTGCGAAGTTATTCCTCGCATCACAAGCGTATCTTCATTTTTAGATCATTAAGCTTTCTTTTTTACCACAAATAGACAAGGATCAATTGCAAAATAGAAAATCAAGACTAGGATATTGTTAGGCAAAGATAAAATTACACAGATAAGAATACAAAAAAATAGAGGTATAGACATAAAAAACAATTGCTCTAATTTTTATCGGCCTTGCATTGTCTGGTTCTGCATTCGCCTTTAAAAATACCGGACCAAAATGCTGTAACGTGGAATGGGTAGAGTGTTGCTGCGACGGTAAGAAATAGTTGCCTGCAGTCTTGTTGCGGATAATCCATTCTACAGTGCTCAAAAAAGAGGAGCCAAAAACTCCTCTTTCTCATGTTGAAACTGCTAGAATCCGGTCATGTTAAATCTAAAATCTAGGGATGGTGTTTCCCAAACCGACGTTTGGTCCATAGAAGATGTTTTTTCCTCCTGGAAAGCCTGGGACGCGGAATTGGACGCGCTTGCACAGCTTCTTCCTTCACTCGCCGCCTTCAAAGGAACGCTCAATCAAAAAAACAATGTTCTGGACTGGTTGACGAACTCTGTTCTATTTTCCGAACGGCTTGAGAAGCTCTTCATCTACGTTTACATGCAAACCAGCACCGACATGTCAGACGAATTTACCCGAGCCAAACAAGGCCAAGTCGAGTCTTTTGGAGCACGCGTGATGGAAACGCTTGCGTTTGCCGAGCCAGAGTTGCTTGAAATTTCAATGGCGCAGTTCAGCCAGTGGGTCCATGAAGACGCACAACTGGACCTGTACCGACCTTTTTTTGAAAAACTGCAAAAAGGTAAGCCTTACGTGCAATCCGCTGAGATTGAGGCCATTTTGGGCGCACTGAGCGAGCCGTTCCAGACAGCAAGACAGATCCATCCCATTTTGACCAACGGCGAACTCAATTTTGGACAGGTTCAAACCGACAGTGCCACTGTGGATATCCGCCAATCCAATGTCGCTGACCTTTTGGCCCATCCCGATCGTGAGGTTCGCAAGACCGTTTGGGAAAATTACGCACATGGACACCTTCAACACAAAAACACGCTGTCCCAGTGTTTCCTTTCTGGTGTGAAACAGAATGTGTTTCTCGCAAAAACCCGTGGCTATTCCAACAGTTTGGAGGCCGCACTGCAGCCGGATCGCCTCTCTTCCGACGTCTTCGAAACGTTTATCCGGGTGTTTCAGGCCAACCAACACGTGTGGCACCGCTATTGGAACGTCCGCAAGCGCTTTTTGGGATATTCAGAACAATTTGAATACGACATCAAAGCCCCGCTTGCATCCAACCCCCCAAGTGTTCCCTACAGCCAAGCTGTGCAGTGGATTTGTGAAGGCATGGCACCCCTAGGCGAAGACTATGTCAATGTGATGCGTGCAGGACTGACCACAGAGCGTTGGGTTGACGTTTACCCCAGCCAAAACAAGCGGCTTGGGGCATTCAGCATTGGAAACAGCCTCACAAAGCCGTACATTTTTATGAGCTACCAAGACAACTTGAACGGCCTGTCCACGTTGGCCCACGAAGTGGGTCACAGCATGCACAGTTACCTGAGTACGCAGAATCAACCCCCAATTTACGTGCAGTACACCACCTTTGCAGCTGAGGTCGCCAGCAACTTTAATCAAGCGATGGTTCGCGATTATCTCTACCGCAACGCCACCGATCGCGATTTCAAAATTGCCCTCATTGAAGAGGCAATGGGAAACTTCCACCGTTACTTCCTCGTTATGCCGACACTCGCACGCTTTGAACTTGAGGTTCACAAGCGCATCGAACAGGGCGAAGCCATAGGAAGCAGCGATTTGAATTCACTGATGGCGACGTTGCTCCGGGAATGTTATGGCTCAGAGATCCACTGTGACGATGCGATGAACGGCATCATGTGGGCACAATTCAGCAACCATATTTATTCCAACTTCTACACATGGCAGTACGGGACAGGCATTGCCGCCGCGCACCATTTGGCTTTCCGCGTTCTCGAAGAGGGCAAAAGCGCGGCAGACCTCTACCTGAAGTTCCTGGGTGCTGGAGGAAAATTGCCCCCAATCGAAGCCCTACGCTTGGCCGGTGTGGACATGACCCAACCCGAACCCATCGAGGCGGGATTTCGGGTGCTCGAGCAATGGATTGACCGCCTGGAGAGCTTGATTTAAAGTGGGTTGCATGAAACGCACCATGTTGGGCTTATTTTCATTGGTATTGTACGGATTTTCTCACACGGTGGCACTTCCCGGTCCAGACAGATGCTGTACCAAAATTCCGCGGTGTTGCTGTTTTGAATAAAAATTTCAATAAAGAAAGGGAGCTTTGCTCCCCTTTTTTATTCTCTGTGATGGATTAGATATGGATCAAAAGTTAAAACCAATATCGGCTGCCTGGGTGTTGTCTTCAGCTTTGACTGGAACACCCATCGGATACCGTCAAAGCAGTAACTTCAGTCGGGTCCGGTGATTGTCTTGTGAAGTTGTCCATCTTTACCAACCAGCTCGATATTAAAATGGAACTGACCTACATCAATCTGTTATTGATGCGATCTCCCAGAGCGCCACCCTGAGCCAGGCTGAAATAGCCTCCCTCTTGGGCATCTCTCGTGCTACTGTCGAACGCGGTCAAGCCGCAGGGCGCGGCCCGGCCCGTAAGGTGCCGCAGTTGGGCCAAGACGGTGCTGTTCTGACCAAGACGCTACTGGAAGCTTCATCGCCAAAATCAAACGGTGGATTTCATTTTGGCAGGATGAATGCATAGGGTAAGCGGGCCTATGGGAAGGTGAATAGACAGAGGGGAAGCAACAAGAGCTTGCTCTGTGCGTTGGGTTTAGAAGGGATGGTGGTGGAAATGATGTGGCGCAAAGTGAAAGCAGGAATGAGACGAATTGGAGCGCGAACACAGGAAGAATTGGAGAAAGGATTGGGAATGGTGTTGAGGCAGATGACAGCTGAGGATGCTCGGGGCTGGTTCAAACATTCCTTTTTCCCTCTATATGCTGTAAATTCCGGCGGAACGTGCGGTGTGAGCCAAACACCCTTGGCTGAAATATAAAAAGGATACCCAAGGGAAAACATGGACTGCGCTCTGATTTCCAATACCTCTGGTTTTCCCCGACGGGCACCCACCTTTTGAGCCGTTTCTCGGTCATGTGACAAGGTTTCGTGATTTTGCAATCAGCGGGCTGGCCCGGCCCCTTTTGGGCTGCCTTCCTGGGCTATCCACTTATTCTGAAATTAGGGTGGCTTGTCATAGCCACCCTAACTATTTTTTACTACCTTTCAATTTCCATATAAGATTTACGATATAGCCGCAACTCAATTTATCTAAAATATCTCACTTATTACTGTGCGAGTAAACATCTATTTTAGAATAGTACAGCGGGTTTCATAATTATTAGGAATTAACAAAGGACATAAAATGCTTTTTATATCCTTCTATATTTTCAGGAGTTACAGCCTCTACGCATTCTTGAATGATATTTTCTATGTTATCTATTGTTTTACTTGGATATCTTCTTATTCCATTCTTTATTTTCGAAATCGATTCTTCTATTGGATTCAATTCTGGACTATAGGGAGGTATATATAGTATTTCTATTCCATTCTCTTCAAATAAATCTTTTACAGATTTCGTTTTATGTACGCTTAAATTAT
This sequence comes from Deinococcaceae bacterium, assembly GCA_046327935.1. Lineage (GTDB taxonomy): Bacteria > Deinococcota > Deinococci > Deinococcales > Deinococcaceae > JACMOA01. Next base: position 92,212 of record JAXLXL010000003.1, on the reverse strand, counting down.
CCATTACTATTTTTCTAATACCAATCTTTTTGATTTCTTCGCAAAATATCTCTATATATTTTAAAAATACGTCAGTATTCATTGTTCCATCAATTATAAACGTGCACACCATTTTCATATGTAGAATGAGTATTACATTTCTCTTTTTCCTTCTTTTTGATCTATTTATTTTGCAATATAGTCTTTTTTTATGACTCCATCCATAGAGGGTTTCACAATCTATATGTACGCCAAATTCATCTAAAAATCCAATTTCATTTAAATCACTTTTCAAAATCTCTTCAATAAATGCCTCTCTTTTTATTATATTTGATGGTGTTTCTTTTTCAAGTGCGATATAAGTTTTTTTTATACTTTATCCCCGCACGTTGAAACGCTCTATACATTGTCGCTTTTTTCACGGTCACACCATACATTTTCTCCCATTCTTGACACGCTTTTTCTAAGGTAATATCCGGCATACTTTGTACCATTGCTCTTAGATTTTCAAAGTCTGCAATATCTATACGGGGTGGCTTTTTAGTTCCTCTTTTTTTAGGTTCCAATACATTGTTGTCATCAAGCTGCAAGTATCGTCCAACAGCCGAGGAAGAAACATTATATATTTCTGCAACCTCTTTTATTGTGTATCCTTCATAGTATTTTTCAACTATTCTTTTTCTAAGATCTAAACTATAAGTTACTGGCATACATAGATTTTACCACATTACATTCAAAAATAAAATATCCCCAAAATTAATAAACTTGCTGTATGTTTTTCCTCCAGTAGAAAAAGGCTTGTAACTATCATCGGTTTTTCTTGATGAGATATGATAATTAATCGCAATCAATTTATCTACTACGCCATTATCAATATCTAAAACAATATAAAAGTTAGAAGACCAATTTAGATCTACGCTTTTCAATTTGTCCACTATAGAAGATAGTGGACCATTTGGATTTCTCTTATCGGGATCCATTGTTACATCAGTCAAAAATAGAATACCTACGCTGGCATATACGGTAGGGGAAAGTTTTATCCTCGTATCGTGCGGTTGAATCCTAATTCCGCCTTGTATCTCAATAGGCCTTCCATCAGCATTTCTAATAATCTCAGGGTATAGAGCGGATCCAGTCATAGCCTTGATTGCTGATTCAAGCATTTCTGCACCCTTTATACCAGCTACATATGCTCTAATAGGAGCCTCAGCAGTTGCATCAATCCTTCGAATTATACGAGCAACGGCCTCCATAGTATCCGTTCCAAATACTGCCTTGATCGCCTCTTCATTTGCTGCAAATACCCCAAGAAGTGCATTGGTCAATATGAATTTACCACCGGGATTCTTAGCATCTGAATTGATTCGTCGCACACAAGAAGAATATGATGTTCTTCCGTTGGGAGCGCAATCGTTAAGCATAAATTCTTTGATTAATTCTGCGCTGGTCTTTTTTGCAGGATTTGCAGGACTAGATTCTGGTTTTGGGACTAGAGCTGTTATTTTTTTATCTTTATCATCACAGTCAGCCATAGAGGAAATCTCACCACTGAAATTCAGGCTTGCCCCTCCAACACACCCTCCCGTACCCTTATCAAAAAATTGACCCCTATTCGTATTGTATCTTCCTTGATTGTACTCTGCCAATTTATTTGTATCATTCCAATTTAATTTATCTGGAAATGGCCCACTAGCTTCTCCGCTTCCCCCACTCCCTCCTTTTCCACACTGAGAACCTATGTAGTCCATATCAATACAGTAATCACTCTTGTAAATAGAATATAGAATAAAAGGATTCTCTTCTGCCTCCACAATACATGGCTTTTGTCCCTCTTCGATACCTATACTCCCGTTCTCTTTATATACTGTATATGGCCTATCAGGCGTACACACCAAAAGACCCGATTCTGGTATCACAATATCAGCATATCCCACATTAAATAAATTTGATGTTACTAAACTAGCCATTATTACTAAGTATCTCTTCATACCTATCTCCCGATAAATCAACTAAGATCCCTACACTCCCACAAAAACTAATAAAATTACTTTTCTATTTGATAAATTCCATTCGTGTAGATAAATCCATTCATATCATTCACTGCCCTCTGGTCATAGTAAAACTCAAATGGATCCAAAGGATTATTCGGATAATACAAATTCTTGTATACGTCCCCTGCAGCATCCCCAGGTGATCCCCCCGGCAATATACAACCATTCGTACGATTGCATGCCCATATCCTGAGATCTTTTATGATACTTATCGTATCCACAGGTGGTACATTCTTGTAAAAGCCATCTCCCCTTAAAAGTAACGTGTCTACTTTGGTCTTGTTTATTCTGGATCCAAATAGATTGTCCGCTCCCGACAAAAATACTACCCTCTCGTTATCACTCACGCCCTGATAAGTGCTCATAGAGTGCCTATCCCCATACAACACTTGAGTCACAACACCATATCTGTTCTGATATCGCTTCCCTCCACCCGGAAGATCTGTCACCCGTTTCCCTCCATCCGGAAAATCGATTGTCTTATCCCACCAATCCGTTACAAAGTTTCCTACCGCCAAAGGTGGTGTTGTTGATACAGGTTTCAAATCCGCAACCTGCGGTGCGCTCCCAGATAGATCCAGTTCCAACCGATAAACCTGCAATTTTCCATATGTATTCGGTTGAAGCCCTGGTATACACCGCAAATTAAGTGCCTTTCGCCAACCAAAACCAATTGCCCACACCGCACGCTCTCCAGGCATCACCACGCCACCATCGTTATTGATCTGAATGGCCTGATTCTCCACTGAACTTGTTTGTAGATTCGCACAACTGAACTTAACTTTTAATCCAGCAGGATGCACCAATGGTGGCGGTACAGGTGCAGTATAATTCTTCATCTTCCCTGTCATATACGTGTCTCTCGCATCATTGGTAAACAAAAGGTACTTTCCATTGGGACTGATCGTCGGGTTAAAGCTACTTACCGCATCTTCAAAGTTAGAAAATGTCTTACCTCCACCCGAAGTAAATTCTTTCATACTGACCATAGTGGTTTTTCCTGTAGATGCATTGGTTATGTAAATATGCATTCCAGCATACAGAACAAACGCATTTAAACCATTGGGAATCCATCCATCGATGATTGCGCTTTGCGGTCTAGTTGATTGAAAGGCCACATGCTTTCCATCCGCCGTGATCGAAGGATGGCTTGCTCCAAACGCACTCGTGACAACTGTTGAATTCACATCTGCATCCATGATGTCCAACTTGATTCGGTTGGAAAAATCTGGACTGTCCCCCACAAGGGCGAATTCAGCGCGGTAAATGTTGGAAATACCTGTCGTTCCAGCGTCCAAATCGGTTCCTGCAGTGCGGTCATCTGGGGATAAATTGGCCTCGGATGTGAATGCCAATACATTCCCTTTATCGTTCAAGACAGGTTGATAGCTATCTCCATTTAAGACTTTACCAGCCATAGGAGCAGAAACAAGTGCAGTCTTTTTGGTTTGGGTATCAAAAACAAAGATCTTATCAAAGGAACCCTTGGTCATATCAGAGGCAAGTTTTATAGAGTCGACAGAATAGCTTGTGTATGCGACAATTTTACCATTCCCAGACACACTGACTTCTCTAACGGGAAAGAAATTGGAAATTTTTCCCGCTTCATTGGAATCCAGGGACACACTCCCCGAAACCAACTCAACGAGACCGGTATTCATATCCGTCAAATATGCCTGTGGCGTTATCCAGACAGTTTGTTCAACAAAAGTGTTGACTTTGGCTTCGGGATCGCAGATCAAACGCGGTGCCATATTGGTTGCAGAGGAGACAAAAGCGATCCTTGAGCCGTCATACGAGACAGAAATGCCATAGGCATCTCTGTCAACAGCATCTCGGGAGACAGATCGGGAACCGCAAGGCGTAGCTAGGGTTTCGATTGGGCGAAAACTGACCAACTCAACGGGACCGAGCGCACCCTCAGGGTCGATGGAGCGGCGGTAAACGTTCAGAACGCCGGTTTTTGCTTCTGGGTGAAGCTTGTCACGGGAGGAAAAAACCACATAACGGCCATTTCCACTGAGGGCAATTTCATCGATAGATTCGCCCTTTGAAAGAGACGCCAAAACGGAACGAGGACCCACATAAGAGGATGAAACTTCAGAGTAATCCAATGACGGATCGGGCTTGTAAACCTGCTCATTGACAGCAGTGGTTTGGGGACTTAGGCCAGAAGACTGATGTTTTGTGGGGAGAGAATTGCAACCAGAGATGGCGATGAGGAGAGAGCCAGAGAGAATAAAGTATCCTATTTTTCACATATATTTACTCCAAGTGGGGATAAAAGGACCGAGGTTTATGGCATCAAAATCCATACTGAAACAATGATCCGATCTGTGTCTCAGTACCCGGATACACGTTAACATAGCTTTAGACAATTGCAATCGGAAGATCAGATGATAAATTCAAGAAAATGAGAAGAAGGCATGGGTTGCAAGCAAAAAAAATCTCGAAAACGACAAGCGCCCGACTGGAATTCTGTGTTTATGGCGTCATGTGAAAAGAATGAAGAAATTAAAGAAATGATTAGAATTCCAATCGATGTCTAGGGATAATCACATATTAATTTAGATCAGACCAAGGGAACCTAAATGTTCCCGTTACGGCGAATAAATTCCGGCGGAACGTGCGGTGTGAGCCAAACGCCATTGGCTGAAATATAAAAAGGATACCCAAGGGAAAACATGGACTGCGCTTTGATTTCCAATACCTCTGGTTTTCCCCGACGGGCACCCACCTTTTGAGCCGTCTCTCGGTCATGTGAGAGGTGGACGTGGTGGCGATTCATGGGCTTGAGGCCCTCCACCAAAATCGATGGAACACTGGATTTGGGTGTCCCATGGTACAAAACCTCAGGCGGGCGGGTCGGTTGAAGCTCAAGATCAACCTGAACACTGTGGCCTTGGTTGGCTCGAATGCGCAGTTCGTTTTCATCAAAAGAAAACCGCTGTTTGTCATTGTTCAAAACAACCCGTTTGAGTGTTGCCCGATCAATTAAAAATCCCGCTTTGCGCAGTGCGGATAAGAGATCATCGACATCAACCCACCCACCCTGTTGCAGTTGAAGGCCGAGTTGATCTGGATGGTGCCGCAAATGGTACGAGAGCACTTTACTGATGCGAATATCCTGGAAATCTTTCACCGTTTCACCCCACCCAAATCGTAACAGCGAAACAAAAAGTGTCCATGCGTCACATGGCGTACCAAAAGAGAAAAACGCCCTTTTGAAGGGCATTTTATTCAAACACAACAAAGAATTTTAAACTATCTCCGATTGAGAATCCAGAGGACAGCCTCTCGGCTGAACCTTTTACCAGATGTATTGGAAACAACCACTTGGTAGTAACTGGGGGCATTGGTTGAGAGCAGTTGGGTGGAAAATGTATAGACATTTGAATTTGCGCCTTGGATATCGGCGCCATCCTTTTTCCACTGGTACAAAAAGGGTCCAGTTCCACTGACAACGGCAGAGAAAGTGACATCTTCTCCCGAAAGAACGAACGCGTCGGTGGGCTGTGTATCTATCTCTGGAGCTCCTGGAGCAGGTATATTGACAGCCAATGTGGTCTCGTCACCCAAGATAAAACGCCCACCTTCGTCTGTGACTCTGACTTTGTACTTGGCATTGTTGTCTTCTGCAACAATGTTCGGCGTGACATAAACAGGATCTGTTGCTTGGGCAATTTCACTCCCATTTTTGATCCATTGGTATTTTAGATTGCCCTTTCCACCCAATGCCGAAACAAAGAAGATCGCTTTGTCTCCCGCATTGACCGCCTTGCTTGGATTGGATTGAAACACGATCGTGGGTGTTAAAGGATCGAAACCAGCAACCTGAAGGGGCACGGCATTGCTGTCCAAGGATCCCGAATCGTCTGTGACTTTGACTTTGTACCGTGCATTGTCATCCGCCAATTGGGCGCGAACCGTGTGGCTCGATTGGGTTGCACCCGGAATCGCAACCCCATTCCTATACCATTGATACTTGAGCGAACCATGTCCGGTCGCATTGACCTTGAATTTGACATCGTGTCCGACACTCGTAACTGCACCGACGGGTTGAGCAACAATGGCCAGTTTTGCTGAACGCACAGACAACGTGGCCTCTTTACTCACAAGGGATGACTTTCCGGTCACCTTGACTTTGAATTTGGCGGCATTGTCGCTGATGGCCACTTCTGGAAGGGTATAGGTGGGTCCCGTCGCTCCCTGAATATCGGCGCCATCCCTCATCCACTGGTAGCTCTCAGGAATTCCGCGAACAGCAACAGAAAATGTGGCGCTTGTTCCCACATCGACGGTGATGCTTTGGGGATCGCCCGTGATGGCAAAACCGTCTTGAGAAGGGGAAGATTGGCACGCGGTCAGGGCTGCAATCAGACACAGAGAAACTGGAATTCGCATGCTCGAATCATACTGTGAAGCCCGGATCTGAGAATGAGAGCCAAACGCACCGGGACAGGCGCACCTGGGGTTTCGGAATATACTGAACTGCGCTGTTGTGCGTGGCAAAGGGGTGGGATGATGTTTGAGGGTGTGTTGCTGGAAAAAGCATTTCTGGGAGAGCGTTTGGATGCCGACGAATTGGTGGCACTTCACCATATGCCGCTGCCGGAGGTGGCCACGGTTGCCCATTCTCTGCGGCTCATGAGGGCACATCCCGATGTCGTGACCTACCTGATCGATCGCAACATCAATTACACCAACATCTGCAATGTCGCCTGTAATTTTTGCGCATTTTACCGAACTGAACGCCAAAAAGATGCCTATGTTTTGGATCATGAGCAGATTCACCAAAAAATCGATGAACTCAAGCAGATCGGCGGGACCCGAATTCTGATGCAAGGGGGCGTCAATCCCAAATTGCCGCTGAGCTACTATACGGACCTGCTCAAATCGATCAAAATGCGCCACCCCGACATTCGAATCGAGGCCTTCAGTCCAGAAGAGATCTTGGGTTTCGAGCGTTTTTACAACCTGTCTGCGGATAAGCTGCTCGACCTGCTCATTGATGCAGGTCTGGACGGACTTCCCGGTGCCGGCGGAGAAATTCTAGAAGACGAGGTTCGAAGCAAAGCTGCACCTGCGCGGATCAAAACGCACGATTGGTTTAGGATTCTCGATCTGGCACAGCGCAAAGGACTTTACACGATCGCAACGATGGTGATCGGTTTTGGGGAAACGATCGAGCAACGCGTTCACCACTGGATGCAAATTCGGGAACAACAAGACCGTGCCATTGCCCGCGGGGATCGGGGTTTTGCGGCCTTTGCACTCTGGACCTTGCACACAGAACACACCCGATTGGCTGGTCGTGCACCCGGCGCCACGGCATACGAATACCTCCAAGCTTTGGCAATTTCACGGATTGCGCTCGACAATTTCAACAACTTGCAGGCATCCTGGCCCTCCCAAGGTTTCAAAATTGCCCAGACCGCACTGCACCACGGCGCCAACGACATGGGTTCAACCATGCTCGAAGAAAATGTCGTTTCTGCAGCGGGAAATTTCGATCGGCACAGCGCGACCGTACGGGAACTTGTGCGCCTGATTGAGGACGCTGGATTTAATGCTGCACAGCGAAACAGCTGGTTTGAGATCATCAACACCGGCAACAGCACGCCATCGATGTGATTTATCCGTAATGGTAACGGGCCTGCAAAAAATCGATCCGATCGTTTCTGACCCAATAAACCATGCGGTGTTCTTGGGTGATTCGCCTTGACCCTGCATCCGAGACCCAATACTTCAGGGGTTCAGGCTTACCTATGCCCTCAAACGGATCCCTCAATGTTTCCTGAACCATGCGAAGGATCCTAAGTGCGGTTTTCCTATCTGTATCTATCCAATGCGTCAGGTCTTCTAGAAATTCTGGCTGAAAGACTGCGATACGGGCCATTTTAGGGTTTTACACGTTGGCTGAGCTGTTCTATGGTGAGTGTTTCTCCAACGTCAGACAGCGCCCGGCTGAATGCACTCAACAAACGACGGGCATTTTCAGGTGAGCGAAGCAGATGGGCCGTCTCTTGTAAACTGCTGAGTTCATCGGCAGCAATCAAAGCCACAGGTGCATGCCCACGCCGTTTGATGATGGTTATCTCACGGTCTTCAGTGGCGCGAACCATCAATTCCGACAGTTCAGCACGGGCTTGTGTATAGGTGCGTTCAATCATGGCTTAATTGTACAGGATTTCGGTACAGGTATCCATTTTTCCGTCTCTCGGGTTTCCGTACTTGAAATGCAAAGGTCGATCCCGATTGTGAGCATTCACAAAATCAAGAGATGCAGTGTATTACCACAATAAAAAACACCCAATAGCTAACCATTGGGTGTTTAAATTAAAATTTTTTAGGGCTGTTTGATGTAAATAAATGCGTCACGTGTGGACATTTCTGGGTTTGATGGGTCAATCGATTTTTCACCGACAACCGCAACCACGCCTTGGTTGTTCACAGCCATGTCGTATATAAAGTACGGTCCGGCCACATCCTTTACCCAAAGTTCTTTTCCATCTGGATCATACGCCCTCATTTGGGATGGCATAGGGGTTGGTTCAGTTTCCATCTTAGAAGGGGCCTCTTCGGAACGCGTGAACACATGCGCATTGCCTTTTTTATCAAGTGCAAAAGAACCAAATTTTTCTGTACTCACGCTGTTTGGCAAAACGCGCGTCCATTTTTCCTCACCCTGGTCCGTGTATTTCCGGATGAATAGACCCGATTCTGTCTGACCCGTGAGCGGTTTATTGTGTGCTGTATTACCCATAATGTAGAGGTTGCCTTGGGCATCCGCTTCCGCAGCCACCACATTGTCATATCCTTTGCTCCCAAACTGCTTCGTCCACAATTCCTTGCCTTTGGCGTCATACATACGGACAAACAGGTCTGTGGAGCCCACCTTGGACTGCCCGGGAAAAGTTGACATGGTGGATCCAAAGATTGCAAAGTGGCCTTTCTCGTCAACCGTTATCGCATTGAGTTCGCTCTCGTTGGACAACCCAAAGGACTTTGACCACAGCTCTTCCCCAGATTCATCAAATTTGAGAATGGCGATGTTGTCGCTTGTGTCTTGAAGGTTCTCCAAATAACTGCTCAAAGCAACATACACCTCCCGTGTCTTGGAATCCACGGCCACGGACATGCTGTTTGACGCTTCAAATCTCGACAAACTCCGGCTCCAAAGCAGTGTGCCCTTCAGGTCGTACTTGTTGAGAAAACTCACCCCTCGAGGTCCACGGCAAAGCGCATTCAAACAGCCATAGCTGACCCCAACGACATACAAATGGCCTTTTGGATCAACAGCGATACCTTCGAGTTCACCGAAAACCTCTGATCCGAACTGTCGGGTCCACATTTCTCGACCGTCCGGCGTGTACGCCCGAATAAAGAAACCCCCCTCCCCTGTCGCACCAGACAGCGTACCCTCCGTTATTCCACCCACATAAAAATTTCCCTGTGGATCATAGGTCACCACAGTGGCGACATCGCTATCCATTGTTCCAAACGAAATAAACTGCCCAATCTCCTTGGAATCTTTCGGTACAGTAGGCACATCCAAAGCCGATGCCTTAAAAAATGAGAGAGCTGCGAAGACGAGAAAAATTCCTTTTGAGATGTTGTTTTTCATACCCAAAGACATACTAAGATGTGGATTTGCAAAGAGCAATCTGATAAAGATGAGATTATGATGTAGGGGCAGTTGCACCATTTATCATCGGGCATCATGTGTTCTCTGAATGCCTCAAATCCAGAAAACGCGCTTCTCTTTCTAAACAGAACCGTGTGCTGCGGTGCATCCAAAGTTGAGAATCCACGCAGATCCTTGCCAAGGACACGCGGAAACCTGAGCGTGTTCGGTTTGGACATCCTGGACGGCCACAGCATATTCCCCGATCTGTGCTTTTGGAAAATAAAACCCCAAAATGGACAGTGCGTCGTAGCCCTGTTTGGCCATTTCAAAGGCACCATACTGCGACAACCCCACACCATGGCCGTAACCTGCACCCTCCAAAATCCACGCCTCACCCTGCTTTGAAAGGGTAATCCGGGTTGAGTACCCACCCAGGTCATAGATGAAGTTTGCAACATTGGCTCCCTTGATAAGTGCTTTTCCTTGATCGCCTGACACAGCGATTTCCAAAGGACGACCCGAGTCACTGGTTCGACCGATGGTTAGGGTGTCCACTTGACCGACCCGCGCGTAACGGGCAACAATCCGACTGAGGGTAGCCCCATCCAATGTCAATTGCCAACGGCTCTTGGGACCCTTTGAAAAGGGATCGGGTTGAGCAAACAGGTAGGGCACATTCATTCCCCAAACCTCGAGCGCGCTGGCCACCCAGCCACCGTTGTCACTCGAGAAATAGGTCCTCGCAGGTTTTCCGTCCCAAACAACCACCAGACCGCGGGTTTCCAAAACGGCTTGATCGGTTGTCGGGCGCTCTTTGGACATTCCGGGATACACCTGACATTCTTGGGTTGCACACAGATCGTAATCGGCAGTTGGATTGATTTTTAAAACAGCATAGGTTCGGGCAACAATGGCCTGCGCTTTGAGTGCGGCAAGCGGCCAATTGGAAAACATTTCTGCGGGAACGACCGAACGCAAATAATCTTCGATATCGACAACGTTGACCAGTCGGAGTCCTTTTCCAGAGCCCAAAATCAGCATTCCACCACGGTAGCTTTGGTTTCCAATGGACATGGACGCATTGGCACCACCGTCGGGTATGAAAATCTTGCCACTGAGTGTGTCTGTCCCATTCACGGCGACATTGCCACTTGGCGCAACAGACAGGGGCCACTTGACGGGGGTTTCGCTTTGGTACAGCAGTCGCCCATCGGGATAGTACATCTTGTGAACAAAGGGAATTTCCAGTTCCAAGCGGGCACCACTGGCAACCAAAACCCGAACATTCAAAGGTTCAGCTTGGGCCCAAAAAGCGCATCCAAAGAGGATCAAGGCGCACAGACAGGATCTCAACATCTGGAAATTATAGCAATGCCCGTGGTCCGTCAGATCCTGACTTCTTGGAACGGTTTTCAGCACACATGCGGAGAAACGGGATGTTTGGGCAAGTGTTGAGGGTCAAACTTCAATGTGGACAGTTAACAGTCAGAGCACTTTTCAGGTTGTCCAGTGCCAGATCCATCGTGCCAGTTTGTTGTTCCAATCGGCCCACTTGGTATCGGAAGGGCAATCTGTTGCGGCGTTGGTGTCGCAACTGTCGTTCCACTGCCCTGATCCTCTGCCGCCACAACCCCGATCCATACCATCCCAAACAACATTCCCAACACCCTCACGGCCCTTTTTCTCTTAATGCCTTGCATCACCCTTTTGACCCCTTTTCTACCACTTTCCACGTCACAACCACACCCTTGCAATTCAGCTCTTCCAGCCGTTTTGCATAACCACTCATCAGTGTGTAGTCGTGTCCTTTTTTCTCCTGCCTTTTATGGTCATACCAAGCTTCTATTTCTCCGATCAGGGCTTCTTGCTCAGGCAATCCCTCCACGGGTTGACCATTCAGATAGCAACCTTCCCGAGTGATGATCAGCACACGTTCCAAAACCTTCTCTAACACCCAGTCTTTTTTATCTTCATTGAGATAAAACACAATCTCTGGGCACAGGTCTGTCACAAAGTTCCGAAACGACTCTGTCGTGCACAAGCCCTCTATCACATGTTCTCTCGACTTGTTGTTAATGGGCTCGTTCTTGCCGTATGCCAAAGATGTTTCAATCAAGCTTGTGTAGTACATCAACCACGCAGGAAGTCCTTCTGTAATCTCTACAATTTCCGATATGTATTTCATCTGCTCAAGTGCATTTTCGGCATGGCGAATGTCTTTTGCCACGATATAGGCAAGGGCTTTCACAGCCCACATCATGAAATTCAGAATGGGAACATCCAGGTTGTCGGGGAGTTCAAATCCAAGGACAGGATTGAGGTGTCTCAATGTGTGGTTTGGGTTTTTGAACAGATACGTGTGCCATTTGTACTCTTTGAATTTCCACAACAGATAGCCCGCAGAACAGAACGGATTCTCTCTAGATTCACCTAGGTAAGAGAGTGTAGAAGAAGGCTTGTTATCGGCAAAGAAGTCTGAAATAAGGAACAGATGGTCACGAACGATACTTTTGGGCAACTTTGATGCGCAGTCGTGCAGGGAGATATAGTCATCATTTTTGATATATAAAATGCAAAGATTTTGGAGAATATAATCATGGACGCGAAAATCTTTTGTTTTCTTCATCACTTCAAGCTGATGAAGAAGGAATTCAATCTTGGCATCTGTGGAAGATGTGTTGAGAAGCCGGATCTGCGTTTCACACACATGGACAATCGACGCCACGTCGAAAGAACGTGCAATCCGCAAACAGGTCGTGTAGTACTGAAGGGCACTGCTGTTATTCTCAAGTTGCTGAAAGGCTTGTGCGTGAAAGAAGTCCCAACGCATCTGGGCTTCCAGTTCCAAGTCAGATCGACCCAACGTGAGAATTTCAGGCTGTTCAATGATATAAGTGTAATCTGCGAATGTGGCCCGATGCCACCGAACAGCAAGGTACATGGCTTTGCAGAGGCAATGATCTTGACCTTCGAGGGTTTTTTCAGCATCATCGGGCTTATTCAGAGCGAGAAAAACCTGACATTCACGTGCGCGCGCAGCGGGACCGGTCAGTTGGGAGAGGCGAACCTGAAGACCGGAAAGGGCGTCTGTGCCACCTTCGCGGGTTTGGTTGAGGTAGGCAGCCCAAAGGGTGGGGCTGAGGACAATATCCGCAAGCGTTTTGCCTTGAAGATCGGGATGTAAAAGCTCACTCACGAAAACATCCCCCCGAAGTATCCAAAACACGTGAACCCAAACATGAACCCTCCTGAATAAAACCAAGCTGAAACCATCCGGAACGCAACAGACCCCTGAGACAAACAGCAGAAAAGCGGCTGAGTGAAACTAAAAAAGGGTCAAAAGAAAGCGAACCGAATGAAATCGAACTTAATATGGGGAAACTATAGCCCATGACACATGGACTGTAAAGATAAAGATCTTAATCCGATCTTTATCTTTTACATCTTTCTGTCATCTCAAAACACCTCAAGGCGTTCTGTGGAGCATTAAAAACCGAGAGCGTCCGGTGAGATCGGGTCGAACAGTGGCGATCCAACCTGCATTTCGGGCTTCTCGTGCCAATACATCCACGTTCCGGGGATCGAGTTCCAGAGCCACCACACCTTCATCCCGAAGGTGATCCTTCACCTCTCCCAAAAACCTGCGTGCCAAATCCAAACCCTCGGTTCCACTGTACAGCGCGTGATCCGGCTCAAAATACAACTCGAGGGGCCGGTGCAATTGGTCCTGAGCGGGCAAATAAGGCAAATTCGCGAGAATGCCATCAAAGGTTCCGTGGGTGGATTCAAAAAGATCGCCCAAGACACAGCGAATGGGCAGTCCAAGACGGTGCGCATTGGACTTGGCAAGGTCGAGGGCCAAGGCATCAAAATCACTGGCCCAAACCTCCCAATTCGGGCGCTCGGATTGGATCGCCAAGGCAACTGCGCCGCTTCCCGTGCCCACATCCAGTATCCGTGCGCGCTCCGGAAGTTTCTCCGATAGGACGTGATAAACCAGAACTTCGGTTTCGGGCCTGGGAATCAAAACACCTTCTCGGACAGCGACCTCCAGGCCATAAAAACAGGTTTTGCCCACCAAAAGCTGCAGCGGACGCCCTTGCACCCGAAGCTCCGACATATTTTGCAATTGCACCCACTGCTCGCTGGATATTTCCCTTTCCGAGAGTATTTGGGTGTTTCGGCTGTAGCCCGTGACGTGTTCAATCAACTGCTCGGCTTCACTTCGGGCAGATCCAAGACCAAACCGACAAAAATAACTTTCCAGGAGGGATAAAACTTCAGAGACCTTCATCGACACAACCATCTGACATAATAGTCCAATGTTGATTTACGGAAGAAATCCTGTGTTTGAAGCCTTAAAAAAGGGACAAGTGACCCAGTTGTATGTGGCAAAAGGGGTCGAGGAGAGCCTGATCGACGCGCTGGATCGGTTTGACGTTCCAATCGCGTGGGTTTCACGCATCGAGATGGATCAAGAGATCGGAACAACACGGCACCAAGGTGTGATTGCCGAAATTGAAGAACTGCACTGGAGCGATCTGGACACCATGTTGAAGCTTGCCGAAACACGCAACGAACACCCACTTCTGGTTTTGCTGGACGGAATCACCGATCCCAGAAACTTCGGGGCCATCATTCGGTGCGCAGAAGCGCTCGGTGCCCACGGTGTGGTGGTAGAAGAACGGCGAAGTGCCCCCCTTTCGGCAACGGTTGCCAAAGCTTCAGCGGGTGCCATTGCCCATTTGCCCGTGGCCCAAACCAAAAATCTTCCCAGATTGATTGACCAACTCAAGCAACAAAAATTTTGGATCTATGGCGCCGCCGGAGAAGCGCCCACACACGCCAATGGATTGGATTACAACCATCCAGTTGCGCTGGTGATTGGATCAGAAGGAGAAGGCCTACGCCGTCTGGTACGAGAAAAATGTGATGAATGCATTTCGATTTCCCTTCGGGGAGAAACGAGCAGCCTCAATGCATCTGTGGCGGCAGGCATTCTGATCTACCAAATTGCACTCGGAAGAAAACCCAGATGATCGATACCCATTGCCACTTGGATTATTTGAATGAACCGGAATTGGACATTCGAGAATTGACGGCTTTGATTGCGATCGGAGCAGATCCAGAACACGCCCAAGCAGCCCTTGCGCTCTCAGAACAGTATGAAAATGTGTACAGTGTCATCGGCCTGCACCCCACCGACACAGAACGAGACAGCCCAGAAATCCGTGAACAGCTCGAGAAATGGAGCGATCACCCCAAAGTCGTCGGCATTGGCGAAACGGGACTCGACGACCACTGGAAGGTGCCCAGACCCCAGCAATGGGCCGCATTCGAATGGCAACTGGACTGGGCAAGACGACGCAATTTACCCATCGTCATCCACACAAGGGACGCCCCTGGACAGGAAAAAGCAAGCTTGGATTGTGCGGATATCCTCAAGAATGCAAATTGGACAAAAGGCGTTCTGCACTGTTGCAATGGACATGTCGGATTGATAGAAGCCGGTCTGGGCCTTGGGTTCTACATTTCATTTGCCGGAAACCTGACCTACAAAAATGCAAAGGACATTCAATCCGCAGCCCAACACATTCCCATCGACCGAATCCTCCTCGAAACCGATGCGCCGTTTCTCACACCCATGCCCCACCGTGGAAAACCCAACCGTCCAATCCACATTCGCCACACGCTGAACTTTTTGGCACACCTTCGCAATTCAGATCCACACGAATTGGAAACCATGGTCGACGAGAATGCGAGAAGGGCCTTTGAATTGCCCGACGAACCTCGATAAAACACAGAAAATAGAAAAAAGCTGCCTGGGAAAATCTGTTCATGGTTGGCGTGGATAAGCATTTGGTGACCGAAAAATGAAAAAGCCTATCTGTATCGGTGTTTTTGATTTTGTGAGCAATCCACACGGGCGAAATCCTGTACGCCAGCTACAAGATACCAAAAAAGCGGGCAAGTGCCCGCTTCAGTGTGGTTGTGATCTTTTAGCGCTGATTGATGTCGACGTAATGCTGGTCGGTTGCACCTGTGTAAGCGGCCTGTGGTCGCAACAGCTTGTTGTTTTCGGTGTACTCGATGACAGAGGCTGCCCAACCTGAAATGCGAGCGAGGGCAAAAATGGGTGTAAAAAAGCTCTTGGAAATGCCCAAATCCGAGTAAACCACACCGCTGTAAAAATCCACATTGGGATAAATGCCCTTGCTGGACAAACGCTCCACAACCGTTCTCTCAATGGTTTCGAGAATCTGATAGTAATGGCTTTTGCCTTGCTTTTCGGCGACAAATGCCGCGTACTCACGCAATACCCTCGAGCGGGGATCAAAGTACTTATAGACGCGGTGCCCAACACCCATAATTTTTTCTTTGTTGTCCAGTTTGTGCTGAACGTACGCGACCGCTTTGTCTGGCGTCCCAATTTCGTCGAGCATATCCATGACCGCCTCGTTGGCACCCCCGTGCAAGGGCCCTTTGAGTGCACCGATGGCGCTGGTCATGCTGCTGTACATATCCGAAAGGGTCGACGCTGTGGAGATGGCGGTAAACGTCGAGGCATTCATACCGTGATCGGCATGCAAAACAAGGGCGATGTCAAACAACCTTGCCTCTTCGGCTGTCGGTTCCTTCCCGTGCAACATATACAAGAAATTCGCAGCGTGGCTGAGGTCTGTTCTGGGCAACGTCATTGGACGGCCTGCGTAAACTGCACCAATGGCTGCGATGATGGTCGAAAACTGCGCAATCATCCGTACAGAAATGCTGTAACGGGCTTTTGGCGTGATCTCTTCCGCTTCGGGATCCAAATGCCCCAAGTAGCTCACGGCCGTTCTGAGTGCTTGCATGGGATGGACATCCGACGAAAACCCCTTGATAAAAGCCATTAGGGATTCCGGAATGCTGCGGTTGGCCTTGAGTTGTGCGTCAAATTCGGCAAGTTCAGTTACAGTGGGGAGCTTTTTATGGAGGAGTGCGTAACTCAATTCTTCGAAGGTGCTTTTCTCCGCCCACTCCTGTATGGGAATGCCCAAATGGGTCAGGATCCCTTTTTCGCCATCAATTAAGGTCAACTGGCTTTCTGTAAAGGTGACTCCGGCCAAACCCTCATAGATCTTCGTTGTTTCTGTCATGCTTGCTCCTGTCATGGAGAATCTCCTTTACTCAATCCCTGCAAAAGATGCGGGTTCCACCTGTCGGCTCGGCATCTCGTGGTAAGGAGGAGAAGCCCGAAGGGGAAGCCGAGACATCGATTCCACAGTCTAGCAGTTCGGTCCGAGGTCTGATCATTGTTCGGCCGTTATCCCGTTTTGACCATGGTCCGAAGCAGTTTGAGAAGCACAGAAAGCGGTGTCTTGGAAAACATCTCAGTGCTCGAAGTCAATTGACCTGCGGTCGAAAAAAGGGACCTGAACATCTCGTCAAACAGCGCATCGGGCATGTTCATTGCCGGTGTGAGTCGCAACGTGCTCGCAGAATTGAGGGAAAAATTGAGCTGTACACCCCCCTCATAAAAGGTTTTGAGCGCAAAGAGGCCGGTAACTTCGTTGATCAAATGGATGTTCGACGCGAGTATTTTGGAACCCATGATGGGCTCAAAACCGATTGCCATAAGCATTCCGGCCCCACGCACCTCTCGAATCAGTTTGGGATGTTGTGCTTGAAGTTTTCGCAGCCGTTCCAAACCGATGACACCCATGATGTTTGACCGATTCGGTAAATCTTCATCGATGAGGATTTCAAGTGCTTTGAGTCCGATCGCCATGGCCAGAGAATTGCCCCCAAAGGTGTTTGAGTGTCGTTTGACGTCCCCGATTTTCCCGAGCATTTTCTTGAAAATCCAGTCTCGGACGAGGGTCGCGCCAACGGGAATCAGACCGCCGCCGAGGGGCTTGGCCAAGCAAATGATATCGGGTTCGAGCCCTTGTGCAAGGCTTTCAAACCAGTGACCGGTGCGTCCGAGGCCTGTTTGAATCTCGTCGGCAATGACAATAATCCCTTTTTCCTGACAGATGCGTCCGATTTCTCTCAAGAAACCGGCGGGCGGCAGAATACAACCGGCTTCTCCTTGAATGGGCTCCAAAATGACGCAAACGATGTGCTCAGCACCCAATTTCTTTACGGCATCTTCAAATCTGGACAGGTCGCCATAGGGTAAAGTAACGCTTTTCGTCAGAAGATGTTCAAACCCTTTGCGTATTGTCGGATTGGGTGTGACCGAAAGGGACAACAGTGTTTTTCCGTGGTATGCACGCGTAAAATTGATGATGTGTCGCGCTTTTGGACGTGCGGACTGAGCAAATTTGAGCGCTCCCTCAATGGATTCCGTTCCAGAATTGGAAAAAAACACCCGAGAATCTGCGTGGCTCGGCGCAAACGAACTGAGGAGCCGGATGAGATTGGCTTCGAGTGCAGCCCTCCACGGGGTTGTGGACTGTTGAGGCAATCCAATCCCCGAATGGGATTTCAGAAACCGGCTCACAAAATCAATGAGTGGTGGGTAATTGTCGCCAAAAGGCAGAGCGGAATAACCTGCAGCATTGATGGTTCGGTGACCTGTTGGATCTCTGTATTCCCACGGAGACAGCGTCTTGTACGGACCGACCACGCCTACAGCTGCCAACAAACTGAGCAAACTTCCATGCCCATGGCGGATATCCAGATCCAGAGCCTGGGATGTCCATCGGTCACCCAAAACCTCTTCGGCACGAATGAGACTCGAAAAACTTGGGCTTTTCTTAAGGGAAAATTCCACAGGATTGCCGGGTAATTCCAAGACCTTTTGCATATGTGCATTTTGATTGCAAAGAAGGATGAGAAATGTTTCGCACAAAAAAGACCCTTCTGAGAAGGGCCTTTGAGATCGAGAACAGTCGGGAAACTACAGGCCTTCCCAGGGAAACAAAATTCTGATTGGGACATTGTTCAAATCCACTGCTGGATTGAGTGCCGTCTGAATCATGCTTCCCGCATGCAGTGGACCGTATCCACAGTAGCCACCTCGGGTGTGCGCCTCTGGAAATACCGTTTTTGCCGGAACAACAAACCTGTAGCCTGACACGGGTTTTCTGGAAATGGCTGTCGCACAAATGTTTTCTTTAATGTAAGAAGGCTGGCCCTCATACACTTCCTCTGCAACAGGCATGTAACCGTACGACATGAGCTTGTGAATGTTGTACGTGGTCATTGTGACGCCACGCAACTTTGCCGCCTGTTTGATCATCGCCACCATTCCGGACACAATCGGTGCCGCAAAGGACGTTCCATAAACTGTATCTAAAGAGTATGACAGTGTACCCGTACTTGACCAGGAATAAGATTTAACCCCTTCAGCGTTTACAGCTACAATCATACTGCTACGTCCTGCAGAAGAAGGTGGTGCAAACTTGGGGCCTTGTCGCGAAGAACGTATCAACCCGTTATTTCCAGTGGACAAGACGGAGATGGCACTACCACATGTGGTTATCGCATCGCTATAAAAAACCTGCAACGAAGGGTCATTTCCACCCGCAACCACTACAGGAACGTTGTTGTCATAGGCATAGTCGAACGCAGATTTCAAGTCTTTGAGGTAAGAAAACTGGGGGTCAGAGTCAGCCCTGGTGCAGGAATCCAATATGGGAAGACCCGATGAATAGGTTCCAACACTCTTCCACGCACTCAAATCGAGATATTTTGCTGGATCGCTGGGAGCAACCCACCTGACAGCCAGCACACCGATGCTCATGTTGATGACATCTGCACCTGAGTCAACCGCATAGCGAATGGCATTGGTTATACTTTTGACACCCTGTAGTCCACGATTTTTCTTTGCAATATACCGAGATTTCAGAGAATCTGTGGTCTTATCCAGTACGTCTTGTGGAAAATTCGCATATTCGACAGGCACTCCACATTCAGCCAAGGCACGAATGGGGATGATTTCAATGTTGGGAGCGACACCGGCGATGCCAGTGCCGTCGTTGATTTTAGCTGCAAGAATAGCGGAAACGGTGTCCGAGTGGCCCTGTGAATCTTCTGGAGCCTCGTAACCATATTTTGAAAAAAACTCTATTGGACAACGGGATGTTAGCGTCCAGTCTTCACCGGGATCAGCACGCTCGTTCCACGGGCCAGTTGGCTCTCCTGTGGTGTCTTTTGCCAGATCGTAGCGAATAACGCCAGCCAAATCTGGCGGAATGGCCGCAGCACCCAAACGTTTGGGGACAAACCCCGTGTCGATGACAGCGACGCGTATTTTCTGCACCCGATCCAGGCTACCCGCAGTGGCGGAAAGTGCATTCCAAGCGGCAAACACACCGCCATTTTCTGGATTGTGGGTCAAAGCATTGGCTATGATGTCGCTTGTAACACAGCCACTGGCGGAAGAACCCATGTCAAATGTTCCATAAAGGTAGGTTTGTTTGGGAAGTTCGGGGTCGTTCGCGCAGTAAACTGAAGGAGAATAGTACTGTGTGGGTGACGTTCCTGGAATCGGATAGTTGTAGAAATAGGTTCTTTGAGCGGAAAAAAGGGGCGCTGGTGCTTTTGAAGGAGAAATTGTACTTTGACAGGCAGAAAGAGAGGTCCCCAGAAGAACAGATGATATGAGCAATTGAAATTTTTTTGGCATTAAAACCTCCTGAGCATCGATCAAAACCGATGCAATCACGTGTAAAGTATAGTTTCCCTTGTGTTGCACATCCATATTGGGTTTCTTAATGTTCGTTTGTGTGAGAATGCCAAGGGGCCTGCGCTCTCACACAAACGACATTGCCGGCAAATACGCCATGTCTCAACACCACCTACAGCAAATTATGTCAAATTATCATTACCTCGCCATCCACGCTGCGATTGCTTGATCAAAGGTATTTTGGCTGTTGCTGAGGTGAGCAATGACACTTTCTCGATTTTCCAGTTTTTTATTTTGGCTAAGCTTGAATTTACCTTCCAACCGCGTAATTTCCATTTCAAAGCAGACAACAGCCGATTCAAGCTTCTGAATATAATGAAGGCTCGATTCTTCAGGATCCATCGCATTTTTCTCAAAGGTTTGGGTCATTTGAACAAGTTGCCTGACGTTGGCTTCTCGATCTCTGGACACAGTTACTTTTCCGTAAGCATGGACGACCATGTAATTCCAGGTGGGTACTTCGGGTGCTGTTGTATACCACTCTGGACTGATATACGCATGGGGTCCTTGGAAAACAACCAGAATGTCTTCGTTACAAAGGCTTTTCCACTGGGGATTGGCTCTGGCCATGTGGCCGAGCAACCGGGTTTCTTCGATCTCAAAAGGAAGATGGGTCGCCTGCAGTGGATTTTGCGTGATGAGCGTTGCAAATGGATAGCTCCGCATGAAGGTGAGCAAAATGGCACGATCATCGATCAAAAAGTGCTTAGGAATGTACATCTGGGTACCCTTTCAATTGGGTGGAAAGGCGTTCTTTCACCTCTGGCCACTCGGCATCTACAATGCTGTAAACAACAGTGTGCCGAATGTGCCCGTCCGGATAGACCATGTGGTTGCGCAGAAAGCCTTCTCGAACAGCACCGAGCTTTTCAATGGCGCGTTGGCTTTGGGTGTTCAGGTGGTGTGTCATGAGTTGAACGCGAATCATCCCAAGGTCCTCAAACGCATGTCTGAGCAAAAGCCATTTGGCCTCGGTGTTGATGCCCATTCGTTGGGCATGTCCAGCCAGCCAAGTCCAACCGATTTCCAGTTTCCGATTTAAAAAATCAATGGATCCCAAACTTGTCGATCCAAGCACTGCATCGTTGTCTTGATTCATAATGATAAAAGGAGTTCTTTCTAAAGACCAACCAAGCTGTACCTTCTCACAAAAATCTTCAAAAGTTGGAGAATCCCAAAATACAGATGGGCGCAAGAAAGAATATGATTCCCGGGTTGTGGGATACAAATCCTCGAGGTGCCTCTTTTCGATGGGTTCTAGGCGAACGCGCGTTCCGACCAGTTTGGAAGGGGTGTATTCCATCCCAACAACCTACACAAAAGCCCCTTTCCTGAACACCCCTCAGGGTCTGTGTGCTACGCTCGAGCGATGTCAAACCAAAGGGCTCTGGTCACAGGTGGCAGTAAAGGTGTGGGGTTTTCAATCGCCCAAGCGTTGATCCAAAGTGGGTTTCAAGTCCTGATCACAGGTCGGAACCCAAACACGCTGGATGGGGCATGTTCGGAATTGGATCCCACAGGATTGGGGAAAGTCCGAGGCCAAGTGGCCGATGTGCGTGATTTTGATGCCTTGCAACGTGCCAGTCAAATGGCAGCCGAGAACGCCTCTCTGGATGTTCTGATCGTAAATGCCGGTGTGGGCGTATTCAAAACCATAGACGAATTGACTCTCGAAGATTGGAACAGCGTCATTGAAACCAACCTCACGGGCGCGTTCCACACAGTCAAAGCAGCGCTTCCCTATCTGAAAGCCGCACAAGGGCACATCATTTTGATCTCGAGTTTGGCAGGCAATCGTGCATTTTCTGGAGGTGCCGCCTACAATGCATCGAAATTTGGATTGGTGGGCTTCGCTGAGGCACTGATGTTGGATGTGCGTCAGCAGGGGATTCGGGTCAGTGAAATTTTACCGGGATCGATCGCAACAGAATTCAGCGGTCATCCCCAGGGCGAAAAAGACGCTTGGAAAATTCAACCCCAAGACATTGCCCAAACCGTACTCAACATTCTGCAACTGCCGAAAAACAGCCTCATGAGTCGGGTGGAAGTCAGACCCAGTCAGCCCATCCGATAATCACTTGACCAAATTGACCGAAGTCCCATCTGAAGTCACCCATTTCACAGGTCCCAAAGTGGGCACAAAGTACGTGTACAGGGTATTTTGTGCGCCACTGGATGTCTGAATATCGGTCCGTATCACGAACGCATTGAAGCGGCCCGCCGGATTGACCACGGCCTCTTGCCCGACAACGTGCCCAACATACTCAATGACATTCTTTTTATCGACGTGAGCACTGCTTTTCCATTGAAGCCCAACCGTTATGGGGGGCGGTGGGTAAAGCATCAATTTGGGTTCGTACCACGTCAGTTTTCCGCCCACCTTCGAGCCTTTGAGAAAGACACCCTCTTTGCTGTATTCCAAATAGTCGAGTTGAACAATTTGGCTGCCAAAAGAGTGCATCAGGGTCGTCATCCGAAGACCCTTGACCGTTTGGGGTTGGATGAACTTTTGGGTTTCGCCGTTGCTAAAACGCCATGTCATGCCAAGGGTGCTGGGATAATAGCTTTTGGTTTGCGCTGCCGCCAAAGGAACCACACCTGCGATTGCAAGAAAGAAGGGGACCAGGAGATGATATCGATGGGGTTTCATGGTTTTTCATTGTAGCAAGGGCATAGGCTACAATGGTTGCCATGCTGAGCGCTCTCGCACTGGCCATTGGGTGTTTGGCCGGTGTTTTGGGTGCTCTTTTTGGTCTCGGGGGCGGGGTTGTCGTTGTGCCGGCGCTCGAATTTCTTTTGCCTTTTGTGGGCAAGCACATCCAACTTCAGCAGGCGGTCGCGATCAGTCAGGTGGGTGTGTTGGCCGTGGGCCTCTCTGCAACGTCCATTTATCTTTCACAGCGCCGCGTTCACGTTCGCTTGGGTGTTTTGCTCAGCCCTCTGGCACTCTTGGGAGGAATACTCGGGAGCCATCTGGGACTGTTTCTTCCAGCAGTTTATGTGGCGTTTGTCTTTGCAGGGCTTTTGGTTTACAGCGCCTACCGAATGTGGAAACCCTCTGTCGCCCAAAGGGATTCTCACCGAATGTCCGTTTCGGTATGGCTGTTTCCTTTTGTCGCATTCGCCGGACTCATGTCAGGTTTGCTGGGCATCGGTGGGGGCGTGGTGCAGGTTCCGGCTTTGGTCATGCTGGGAAAATTGGACTTTAGGGACGCGGTCGCAACCAGCACCTGGATCATGTGCATCACAGCAGTCGCCAATATCTGGATTTACCAACATGGGGGTTTTCTCGATGCCCGCTTGGCATTGACAGTGGCCTTGGGCATTTTGGTCGGGGCGTCCCTGGGCGCCAAACTCCAAGCACGCGTTTCGACGCCGATTTTGCGCCGGTTGTTTTCCGTCCTGATGCTCTCCGTCGCGCTCAGCCTCCTTTGGAAGTACAGTCAAATACCCATATTGCTCAGTCATGCCCACGCACACCTGGCTTCTCGTCCGTCATACTGAAAGACATGCCGATCCACTTGATCGATAAACCCCTGGGATTGACCTCCCACGATGTCGTGGCCCAAGCCCGAAAACACCTCAAGACCCGACGCATCGGACACACGGGCACATTGGATCCACTGGCAACGGGCGTTTTGATGCTTTGCAGCGGTCCGTCAACCAAATTGGTTCAATTTCTCACCGCAGACAGCAAGGACTACCTGGCATTCATCAGTTTGGGTGCCACAACAGCCACACTGGATGCCGAAGGCCCTTTGACCCACACGTCGATCCCAGACCTCCCTTCCGACACAGATCTGGAAACGATTTGCCGTGGGTTCATCGGAAAACAGATGCAAGTCCCACCCCAGTACAGCGCGATTTCCGTACAAGGTCAGCGTGCCCACGAGGTTGCGCGCTCCGGCGGGACGGTCGAACTCAAAGCCCGCGCGATCGAAATTTTTGCAATGGAATGCCTCGGGTGTTTCACGCCACAGGACCTCGCGTCGCTGCGCTTTGAAGCACCCGAATGTGCAAAAGCGCCTTGGCGAATTTCTCAGACGGGCCAAGGCCAATCCTTTGAGCGGCCTCCCCTTCTGGGTTCCTTTCAGACTTTGGTCGTGTGGGTCAGCGTATCGAGTGGAACGTACATCCGGTCTCTCGCAAGAGATTTGGGAGATCGCCTCGGCACAGACGCATTCCTCTCGGGATTGGTTCGAACGCGGGTTGGACGCTTTACTCTGGCAGAGTGCACCTCTATAGAGAACATGGATCCAATGGGAATCGCAGATCTAGACGCACTCGATCTGCCAATTCTGGAGGCCGATGACGCCATAGCCCACGCCCTTCGGTGCGGCCAAAGACCCAAAAGTGCCTTGGAAGGAACCTTTGTGGCCACCCACAGAGGCAGTTTGGTCGCTGTTGTCCAGGCCCAAGAGGGTCACCTGCAGGTTCTCAGGGCTTGGGCGGATTGAACCCTTGTGATAGCGTTGAACCATGTCGCTGAAACCGGAGTACAACACAGAGGAACTTAAAAAAAGACTGACTCCACAACAGTATGCGGTTGTCGCCAACGAAGGTACCGAAAGGGCTTTCACAGGCGCACTTTACAACCACCATGAAGACGGTATATATCGGTGCATTGTCTGTGAAACCCCGCTCTTTGAATCCAAAAGCAAGTACGACAGCGGATCGGGTTGGCCTTCTTTTTTCGATGCGTGGCAAGAACACTTGGATAGCAAAATAGACACGAAACTGGGTGTAGCACGCACAGAAATCACCTGCAAGACGTGCGGCGCCCACCTGGGTCATGTCTTTCCAGATGGACCGCAAGAAACAACAGGACTCAGGTACTGTGTCAACTCAGCGTCCTTGGATTTTCTGAGGACAGAAGAAGACTGACCCTCTGAGACAAATGCAGCAAAACATCAAACTGTTTTGCTCTGCTGTCATGATCTAAATTTCCCCAAGAGCACGAGGGGTTTCCGATGCCCCATACCAAATGTGCGATCCTTGTTTTGGCTTTCTGTTGCGTTCGGCGGATTTCCAAAACCCAAAACGCACACAACAAGAAAAAATTTGTACTGCCGACTAGACATCGCAACCCCCATTGTGTTACCGTTTCTCTCGGTTGATCCAAACCTCGTCTCGCTTTCTTCTTCGTTTCTATCTCGCCAAATCCACTCACACCAGGAGTTCTCTATGTATCGTTTCTCTCGTCCTTTCTACCCTCTTGTTCTTCTCTCTCTATTCATCACCGCATGCTCTTCACCACCATCTCCTCCTCCCATTCATTCTCAAGACACTATCCTTCCCCCTTCTCTTCCTTACCTCTGGTCTCCTTCCTCTCTCGGCACGGGATCCGGTACTTCCTCTTTTGATTCTTCTTCCAAAACCTTCTCTCTCAACACCTCTCCCGATCCACTTGCCATGAAGCCCTTCTCTCAACTCTTCACGCGCCTCTCCGACCTCGATGACCGCTTTTCCTTCCAAGGTTGTCTCACCATCGCCAGCATGGATTCGACTGCCACTTCCGGTCTTTCCCTCTTCAAAGACCTCGATTCCTCCTCCCTCTTCAAAACACCTTTCATCCAAATACAGCGCAACCTCTCCGGCAAAGCCACCTTCACACTCAACGACGGCATGTCCTCCTCTGCTTTCTCCGGCAACCTCGACAAACCCAATTGCTTTTCCCTCACCTACACCGATCCCTCCCTTGAACTCAAAGAGGGTCCCTCCCTCTCCTCACTCTCTCTCGTCAAACAACTCAACACCTCACTCCCTTACCCTTTCAAGGCTGGTCTCTACCTCCAAAGCACAACGGACACCGCCTCCGCCTCTTTCTCTCAAGTCTCCTTGAACAGCCTTCCAGAGCCCACTTCCGCCAATGTCTCCCTCGATTTGCCCATCGGTGATGTCTCTTCCGGCATGATCTTTGATGCCTCCAACTCTTCCGGTGATGACCTCACCTACGCTTGGGATTTCGGTGACGGCTCCACTTCCACCGAGCCTTTCGTCCAGCACACCTACGCCAATTCGGGCAAATACACCGTCTCACTCACTGTCAAAGGCAAAGACGGTCTCTCCAAAACCGTCTCCAACGACGTTACCATCCTCCCTAAATTCAATGAGACAAGTCTTCCTGACCTCAACTTCCACGGCAAATCCACTGCCTCATTTACTTTTCCCGAACTCCCAACCGGATTTGAGTACAAGATCGATCTCGGCGACGGCTCTGCTCCCAAAACCACCCGCTCCTTCATACATTCCTTCCCAAAACTCGGCATTTCCAACATCACCATCGAGGTTCTCGACAAGCGTCCCATGCCGGTTGCGCCACTCACTGCCGCTGATCCTGTGGTCTACAGAAAATACACCTGGTTGAACCACTGGGAAGCCAAACCCAAGGCGACGATGTTTGTGGAAACCACGGGCGGCAAGGATATTCCATTCGGCATTTCACCCTTGGCTGTCAGTTTTGATGCGACTGGATCGACGGGATCGTCACTGACGTATGCATGGGATTTTGGGGATGGAACGACAGGTACCGGAAGCAAGGTGTCACACACCTTCCAAGAAGGACAGTATGTGGTGACATTGCAGGTGAAGGATTCATTTGGACAGACAGATGAATACAGAGCGTATGTGGCTGCACGGGGAAAAGATTCGTACACAAAATCAACATTCACGTATCCAACCCTGATGCCATTTGCGCCTTTGGCAGCGGAAACGGAAGAAAAATCGCTACCAACGACGGCGTTTGTTGGACCGAAGAATGTGGTATTTGAAAGCCAAGCCGTAGACACATTCAACGACTACATGCCGTATGTGATCCACAAAAGTGCGAAGGCAACCCAGGTGGCGACGCGTTGGAATCCGTGGAGCATGGGAGGATCGTACCGTTTGAGTTTTTGTGATTCAAGCAAATTTTTCTACAACGGATTCGAGAAAGCAACGGTATACAAAGCGGTCAGTGCTGTAGATCCCATTTTTTGTGAGTTCATGAGGGGAACAGCTGCGGATATAGGAGCGATCCAAGACAGGGCGGACAGTGAGTTTTTCTTGACAGGAAGTTTATTTTTCCAGAAATATAACTTTGATGTGTTTTCGGGACTCCGTGTACCGAAAGTGATGCTGGGAATTGTACCAGACAGGGTACTCAGTGGTGAATACGCGTCACCATATCTGCTGGAAAACACCTATGTGGATCCAACAAGTGGGAAGACGGAAATGATGCTTCGGGTGCTGGTGAGGCAGAGTGAATCGAGCAAGAGGCTGACATTTAAGGTACCGGTGTATGCGGTA
Source organism: Deinococcaceae bacterium (assembly GCA_046327935.1). Taxonomy (GTDB): domain Bacteria; phylum Deinococcota; class Deinococci; order Deinococcales; family Deinococcaceae; genus JACMOA01. Next base: position 64,587 of record JAXLXL010000003.1, on the reverse strand, counting down.
AATGACACAGGAAATTGGGTCAAGCAAGCAAACGGGTATTTTAAGGGGAAATTCAGCGGGGTGGAGTCGGATTGCGGAGATTGCGTGATGAAAGAAGGGAAAGCGTACTTCAACGTCACGATAGATCCGGAATTGTATGGACTGACGGGAAAGAAAATAGATGTAAGTCGAGTGGAATTGTATGCGGATCCGATGTGTAAGACGGATTCGAGCCCATGGGCAAAGGTGGCAAACACGTCGTACGGGTACCTGATGGGATGCACGACAGTGACGACGAGCAGTGAAGTGCCAGGTGGAGCGCTGCCATTGAAACCATTCAAGTACCCGATATTGAGCAGTTCGACGACATTTTTCGGACATGTGGTGTTTGGGGAGACGGCAAAGGCAGTAGAGGAATTTTACGAGTTCACGAGTGAGGGGGTATTCGAGGACTTCGGGGAATTTGTGATCGACATGATACCGATCGTGGGATCAGGGAAGGCATGTTGGGAAGCGATAAACAACTACATGGGAACGGTAGTAGACACAGCAGTGACGGGACTGGTGTGTGTGGTGGCGACGGTAGAGACGGTGAGTGGTGCGAAAGGGCTGTCGAAGGTTGTATATAAGGCGATGAAGGGAAGCAAGGCGATGGGAAGTGGAGCGCTATCGGATGTGACAGAGGAGATAGCGAAGAAGGTGAGGGCAGGCAAGAAAGATGTCGATACCCTTGTTAGAGAAATTGACACGGTTATCAATCCGTCCGCAAAAACCCTTCAAAAATGTGGAGTATCATGCATCAAACCGACGGATGATCTGGTTTCAGGATTGAGAACTATAAAAGCATGTCCTGCACCGCTTGCGCCACTCAATAGCTACAGTTATGGTCCAGTATTCAAGACCCAATCGATAGATTTCTGTGATATAAACAAAATCATTGAGACAGTAACCAACATAGGTCAGTCTGCACTGCTCGATAAACTTAACCCAGTGAGAATTCAGGAAGCGTTGGTACTGGTGTGTTGTACAGGAAAAACAGTCGCTGGGGAAACGGGAATGTACATCAAGAATGCGGAACAACTCGTCGAGCGCGCCAGTAAAGTTACAATGGAGGCTAATCTTAAAGGGATAATTTCTGAAGCGGAATCTGCACATGGGCTTCGGACCAAGGGAAGTTACACCGATATGGAGTTTGGGGAAACCAATTCTATTACCCTGAAGAGTGGAAAAAGAACCGAGCCAGATCTATATGCAACCGATAAAATGGGCGTAAAGCGTATCATAGAAGTTAAGAGTGAAGAGAGGCTGGGTTCAGCACAAGAACTCATTCTGCTTGAGATGGCCATGATCACCGGAAGAAGGCCCACATTGGTTGCAAATGAATACACACGTATAGGTAAGAAAGTAGATCAACGATTCAGAGATAAATTGTTTTGCAAAGGCATCGATTTGATCGATTTTGCGGGAACCATATTGAATCCAAAAGTGATCGACCCAAGGGGGTGTGGACCATATCTACCGTAAGAGTCAATGGGCTTATTGAAGGAACCACATACCTTTCCGTTCTGTCATCGAGGCAATCCCTGATAGATTTTCTCCTGAAATACGCACCCTATCAGTACCTTGATGAAATGAGCTTCTCATATATAAAGCCAGATCCGACACCATTGGCGGAAATTGCTCAAATTGTGAAGGAAGACAGTTTAAAGTATTTTGAGGAATTGCCAAATGACTACATCGGCAACAAGCTTCACAATCCCATATGCGGAATATTAAAAGATGGCGAAGGCTTAGCTTTTGATATTCACAAAGAGATGCAGATTGGGCTCATCCACCATGGTTTGGACAGTGATTACATATGTTTTAGGATACATTGCCCAACACTTGGTTTTGAAGTACCTGAGAGAAGGGCGAATTACCTACAAAATGGACTACTTAAACAGAGTATGATCGACATGAATATTGAATTCGCGACCTTTGATCAAAGTGTTTATTTTGATTGTCTCTATTACATGGAGGAAGATAAAACGGAGATGATCTGGAGTCATTATGGATATTCGCTTATACTTGGAGGAGCACTCAAAGAGAAAATACGGAATACCAGTGCTTATCAAAGCTCCCATGAATTCGAGATACATTCTGAAAAGTACATCATCATTGATGGAGATGGAGGCGATTCTTGTTATGAATACGGAATGGGTGTACTTGGCGAATTGGAAAAGAATGGCGTTGAATGGCTAAAGGAAGCAAGCGCGAGAAAGTAATTTCTGTTCATTCTTAATTGTACTTCCCCATATCTTGCTTGTGGGGAAGTATTTTGACAGGACAATCGCGGGTCAACTCAGCACAGCTGGGGATGAAATCATGAAGTACATGGGAGGACATCTGAGAAGCGAACTGCCCAAAGGCGCGGTGGTGAATGTGACACGTGCGGCAAGAGCAGATGGAGTGTATCGGGGAGAAATTATCTTTACGAGCGCAGATGGAAGGGTGTACCGAAAAAAGGATTCTGGAAGTACCCTGTCAACATTTTTTCCAGACAGCTGGACACCGGATCAGACGATTGGCGAAATTGTCTCTGCCTATAAGAATCCGAAGTCAGGTTTTGATGGAGGACTTATTGGAGAATCTAGCAGCGGAATGAGGATTGTCATTTATACAGATGACAGAACTTTGACTGGAAAGATCACTTCAGCTGCACCGGAATGGAAAACCCCATGAAACTCGTAAAAGTCTATATTGAAGTGGTATCTGATGATTTTGAGTGGGTAACGTCAGTTATAGAAAAAACGCGAGATTGGGAAACAGATCGATCATTATCTATTTTGTCAACTTTCTTGAGTATCACCAAGCCTTGCGAAGGAGATATACAAACAGTAAAAGAAGTGATGTCCGGCTTAAAGGAATACTATGTCACAACTTATGATTTTTATAGCGTTGTTATTCGTAAAGAATTTTGCCAGTTGATTGAAGAATGCGTATCTAAAGAATACGCAGATCAAGGATTAGATACGTTTGAAATAAAGACGGAGGACTATCTAGAAATACTGAAAACATGGATATCAGAGTATAAAAGATTAAAACCAGGTCTGTACTAACGCTATTGGTTTGAGCGCACGGACTGTTTTCACACGTTCGTGCGTTTTTATATCACAAGGGGAGAAATGCTACACATTAAAGACAATTTGGATAAGTTCGGCAAGCATGTCTTTTGGTATCTGCGGGATATTGAAGTCCCGCCTCCTTGGCTGTGGAAACAACCTTGGGTGAAGCCATGATGCTGCAGAGAGAATGGACCTTCGTTCGCTCTTTTGAGTTGAAGACCTTTGAACACACGCTCTTTTGTGATTTCTTTGTTGAAGTTAACGGTATTGAATCCGATATTAAAGTCTATACCGTTTTTCATGATGAACGGATCTATTTAGGACATACTAATTCGGTTCGGTTTGAAGACAGTTTGCAAATTTTCTTTGAAACATTGGAAGAAGAGCACCATCCAGAGCAGTTGAAAGATTGGGCCAGAGGAGAAAAAGAACCCTTTGTTGGCTTATATGCGTTTATTCTTGCAGTTTCAGACGGTGGCTATGAAGAAATTGGATCGCCAAGTAGTCTTATACAGGTCAATTTTTCGATGACGGAACTGAAATTCTATATTCCAAAATTGGAAGGAGAGGAATCAGAGCTCCACTTTCGTTGGCCAACCACAGAGGCTATTCTCAGAGATTGGTGGAAAATCGCAAAAGAGGTGTATGAGGAATCCGAAAGATTGACAGAAGGAAGAGAATATGATGATGGCTGGGGACATTTGGATGACCCTTCTGAATAAACTGGCATAATTTTACGAGGATATTCATGTTTTTTTCGTGAAGATCCTCGTAAACATATAAAATGCTCAAAAAATAGGTACATCAGGCTTTGCTATTATTTAAGAAACCTGCTGTAGTGACTCAGTTGAGAACTTTGGAAGGGTCAGTGACCTTTTGGGGCGGGTTGTATGGCAGGCCCTCCTGATGCAACGGGTTTCCACAGTGGCATAATCGGGGTTTGGTGGTGCTTGCACAGATGGAAACGAACAGATTACAGGCTTTGATGGAAGAACATGCCTTTCATGTCGGTTTTGATGCTGTCGGCTGGACCGCTGCATCGGTTTCGGCCTCCGATGCGCAAACCTACCGACAGTGGCTGGATCTGGGACACCACGCCGGGATGGATTACTTGGAACGTCAGTTGGACCGGCGTGTGGATATGTCTCCATACCGTTCAGCTCTGGTTTTGGGAATTTCACACGCCTTCGCTGAGCCAATTCGACCAAATGGTGGCGTGCGCGTGGGACGCGTCGCCCGCTATGCCTGGACACCCGATTACCACAGACAACTTCAGCCGAGACTCGACGCACTCACCGAAACGCTGACGCAGCTGGGCGTTCAGGCGCGTTCTTATGTGGATCACGGACCCATTATGGAGCGTGCCTTGGCCGGACAGGCTTTTTTAGGCTGGCGGGCCAAGTCTGGCATGTTGGTCTCGCAAAATTGGGGAGCCTTTTTGACTCTGGCGGTGGTTCTCACAGACATCTGGATGGAAGATACAGCCGTGTTGCATCCAGACCGTTGTGGTCGTTGCACGGCGTGCATTCGGGCCTGTCCCACCGGTGCCATTTTGGACAATCGGACCTTGGACGCCAGAAAATGCCTGTCCTATTTGACCATTGAGCACAGAGGCATGATTCCCTTGGCATTTCGAAAAGCCATCGGGGATTGGCTGTTCGGGTGTGACGGCTGTTTGGAAATCTGCCCGTGGAGCATCAAAGCGGGAGCACTCGCGCAGCAATGGCATCCCGATCCAGAGTTGGCCCATCCAAACATCGAACCCTGGCTGGGTTTAACCAATCGCCAGTTTGACGCACAATATGCCCACACCGCTTTTGCTCGACCCAGGCGAAAAGGAATGCTTCGCAATGCCTGCTTGGTCTTGGGCAACCTGGGTGACGACGCCCACATTGGCCTGCTGGTCCAGGCACTCGGTGATCCGGCCTGGGAGGTTCGGGAAGCTGCCGCTTGGGCACTCGGGCAATTCCAAAGGGACAATGTGTGGGTGCATCTTGAAAAAGCACTTTTGCGTCCAGAGGAAATTCCATGTGTGAGGCAAACGCTCCTCGGGGCTTTGGATGGTGCCCTGTGAGATTTGACCGTCGGTCCAGAAAGCCATTGCGGTATACTTTTTCGCAGAGATGTCGAGCCTAGATGAGCTTAAAGACCGATTGCGAAGACCCTTAGAACGAGAACTCTTGATGGGCTGTGAAGACCGAGTGGTTTCCGGTGGACTGGAAAAACTCATTGCCAATTTGGCTGTGCCCTTTCCCGAAGTTCAAAAGGTGTTGAGCCAATACAGCCAACACGATATCGAAGTCCGAAAAGACAAACTGCAACAGGCATTGCGCCTGTTGGGATCAGAGGTAAAAGCCGTTTCAGACACACCGAAACGTCCAGCACCGACCGTTTCGGGCGGCTCAAAAACACTGTCAACTGCGGCAGGAATCGAATCTCTGTCTCTTGGAACGGCCAGCACCAAAAAATTGCACGCACTGGGTTTGCGGACGCTGCGAGACCTCTTGCACAATTACCCCCGTCGCCACGAAGACCGCAGGGTCTTGCCTCACTTTCAAGAGGTTCAAGACGGCGAACGCATCACCGTTTCCGGTAAACTTGTCTCCAAAGAGCGCAGAGCACCCAAGCCGGGCATGGTCATGGTCGAGGCCACCTTGGAAAACTCGCGCGGGGTTCGCCTGAAGTGCGTTTGGTTTCAGCAACCTTGGGTTGAAAAAGGCCTTTCTCTGGGCCAAAAATTGATCGTTTCCGGTCGAGCCAAGCGCTACGGTCGTTCTCTACAAATGCAGGTCGAATACTTTGAAGAGGAAGGTGAGGACTCACTCGATATCGGTCGCATTGTCAGTGTTTACGACAGCAAAGAAGGCATTTCTCAGACGTTTTTGCGGTCCGCCACACAAAAGGCCCTGGGCGCTGTATCGGCCGAGGAGTATCTGGACGGATCAATGCGTGCTCGCCACCAATTGGTCGATTTAAATGAAGCCATTTGGAACATCCATTTCCCAACCCAAGAATCCGAACTGGAAAGGGCTTTGCACCGTTTGCGCTTTGACGAGTACCTCTTTTTGGAACTCAGAATGCTGCTGCAAGGTGAAGAGAGTGTCTTGCTGGGCAAACAATTCAAGGCCCTACCAGAAGACATCGATACCTTTGAGCGTTCTCTTCCCTTTTCATTTACAAGTGCGCAAAAACGCGTTTTGTATGAGATTTCAGCCGACATGCAGAGTGAGCGACAGATGGCCCGGCTGGTGCAAGGGGACGTCGGTTCTGGAAAAACGGCGGTTGCAGCATGTGCCCTTTACCTTGCGACCCGAGACGGATACCAAGGTGCGCTCATGGCACCGACTGAGATTCTGGCACGGCAGCATGCGGGCAACCTGGAACACTACCTCAAACCCCTTGGACTTCGGGTGGAATTGCTCTACGGTTCCATGTCAGCCAAGCAAAAGCGCGGTATTTTGGAAGCGACCCAATCGGGAGAGATTGACATTTTGGTGGGCACGCAGGCCCTGATTCAGGAAGGGGTTGAATTTCGAGATCTGGGTCTGGCCGTCATCGATGAGGAACACCGCTTTGGGGTGATGCAGCGTCGGGCCCTTCTCAAAAACCGACCGGACGTTTTGGTGATGTCGGCCACGCCCATTCCCAGATCACTTGCCCTGACCGCTTACGGCGATTTGGAACTTTCTGTGATCGACGAACTGCCACCGGGACGCACGCCCATCAAGACCAAGTTGGTGTATGGCAATCACCGACAACAGGCTTACGGATTTGTCATGACCCAAATCAGGCAAGGTCAACAGGCCTATGTGGTCGCGTCGCTCATCGAGGAATCGGAAACACTGGAAGACCTTCGCGCCGCAACACAGCTCTTTGAGGACCTGAACGTGCTCCTCCCAGAAGCGCGCATTGAGTTGCTGCACGGTCGAATGAAAGCCGCCGAAAAAGACGACATCATGGCGCGATTCGGACGCCACGACTTTGACCTTTTGGTTTCAACCACTGTTATCGAGGTCGGTGTGGACGTCCCAAACGCCACTGTTATAATCATTGAGAATGCAGAGCGTTTCGGGCTTGCACAATTGCATCAGCTTCGTGGACGGGTCGGTCGTGGAAAGACCCAAAGTTACTGTGTGTTGGTTGCCGGAGATGCCAGTCAAAAAACCAAGAAACGGCTCAAGGTCATTGAGTCGTCGACCGATGGTTTTGTGATTGCTGAGGCCGACCTGCGCCTTCGGGGTCCGGGAGAAATCCGTGGAACGCGACAATCCGGACTTCCCGATTTGAAACTGGGGGATTTGGTGACCGACACAGAAATCATCGAACACGCCAGAACCCTAGCCCAGTCCATCCTTCGCAAGGACCCAACCCTGAGTTTTCCCGAACACACGGCACTCAAACACGAATTGCAGGCGCGGTCAAATCAGGTTGCCATACGCGATGTCATTTGAGATCGTGGTGTTCGAGCCACCACGGAATGCGCTTGTTGGCCAAATCCGATCGCGGATCGCTCAAGCCGTCCAACAAACCCTGGAGAAGCCTCCAGGACTCTTCCCTGAGCGGGTCGATCTCGATGGCCTGTTGCAAAAATTCTATGGCCTTGGTTGCCTGTTGGGCTTGTGATCTGACACGGGCGGCAACCTCGAGCAGTTGAACTTGGAGACCGGAGAGTTCTTGCCGGACATGGCCACACCACTCCGAATGAAAGTCCTGCAGAAAAGGCGCATATTGACCGATCAGGTCGTCAAGGTTTTTCAAATATCCATTTGAGAGCACTTCCGCGGCACCTTGTCTGTATTTCGCAACGTCATAGGCCACGGTCACTTTTTCAGATATACCGTAGCGTCGGTTGCTCAGGTCGATGGTGTCGGCACTCAGCGATTTTCGCAAACGGTGGAGCGTTGTGTGGAACAAAGAAGACGCACGTTCTTCGTCTTTGTCCGGCCACAACGCCTCTGCAATTTCCCAACTTCCGGACAAACCTTTTTCCAAAAGATAAAAAAACAGTTCCTGTGCTTTTTTCGTGCTCCACAGAACTTCCGTGTCCTGATAGAAAACCTTGGTGAGCCCCAAACCTTGGACACGAAGATCGGTCTCAGGAGTAACTTCTGTTGGTTTTCGCAATTCGATGGCGCGCTCTAAGCGGACACGAATGGCTTCGATCAGTTCTTGGGGTTGAAAAGGTTTTGGAACATAGTCGTCCGCTCCCAGACGCATGCCCATTCGAATGTCGTTCAGTTCAGCGTAACTGGACAGAAACAGAAAGGGCACATGCGACAGCAAACTGTGTTGGCGAAGCGTCTGCAAGAACTCAAAACCACTCATGGCGGGCATTCGCATATCCGACAGAATCAAGTGGGGCGGCTCTTCGGTCAAATCTTTCATGTAGGCTAGAGCCTCACTTGCATCGGTAAATGTTTGCACCACGAAACCTTCGTTCCTGAGCACCAATTCGATGAGTTTCAGGGTGGATGGATCATCGTCTACAGCCATTATGCGCAGCATACCTTCAATTCTATACTGCTATACTCACCCCATGATTGGCATCAATTTCTCCGGCAAAAACGCCCTGATTATGGGCGTCAGCAATGAACGCAGTCTGGGATGGGCTGTGGCAGAACGACTGATGGAAGCAGGCGCACGCTGTGCATTTGCGTATCAGGGAGATCGGCTGAAGGGCACTTTGGAAAAGCTGCTCGAAAACACCACGGGACACCTGCTGCAGGCGTGTGACGTCACGCGGGATGAAGAGTTGAGTGCGCTCTTTGCAACCTTGAAAGCAGAGATGGGATCGCTCGATATGATCGTGCATTCCATCGCATTTGCACCCAGAAGCAGCATGGAAGGACGCTTTATTGATACGACGCTTGAAGATTGGAACACGACACTCGGTGTATCGGCGTACAGCCTCATTTCCACCATCCGATACCTAGAACCGTTGCTCAATCCAGGCGCCAGCATCATCACGATGACCTACTACGCCTCGCAGCGTGTGGTTCCCAAATACAACGTGATGGGTGTGGCCAAGGCTGCGCTGGAAGCCAGTGTGCGCTATCTCGCCTACGAATTGGGATCCCAAGGAGAAGGCAAACGGATCAATGCCATCAGCGCAGGACCGATGCGCACCATTGCGGCAAAAAGCATTCCAGGTTTTACCAGTATGTATGACAAAGCCGCACAGATGGCAGCATTGGGACGAAATGCCACACAAGAGGAAGTCGGCAATTTGGGACTCTTTTTGTTGAGTGACCTTTCGAGCGGCATCACCGGGGAAGTGACCTACGTCGATGCGGGTTACAACATTATGGCCATGACACTTGAAGGGCTGTGAACTGAAAGACACACCCCTTCTTTTTCTATCGGCGTGAAAAGACCGAAAAAGCCAAGCTGGGATGAAACCCGATGCATGGTTGGATTTTTGCGCACCCAAGAGGGGAAATATGAAACTCAATATCGGCGATAAGGTGATCAAAAACGAAGCCACTTGGATTCCAAATAACTTTGATGGATGGGGACGCGGAATAGGCGTTGCTATCGTTGTAGAACCACCTTTTGAACTGGATGACGACGACGAATGTGTATTCGTGCGGTGGCCTGCAGGCCGTTGTTTCGAACGTATTGCTGGACTCATCAAAGTAGATTCAGAAGTATCGTAAGTGTGCAGAATCGAGATTGAGCCACCGAGGTTTTGGTCCATACAGCCGCAACCTTGGTGGCGAATCAGGTGCCGTCATCCAATTTTTGCCCTCGAACATTCGTCGGATAGGCCCAAGATTTAGTCACACCAGACAACACCACAAGTCCGAACACCCTTTTCACATCGGGTTCTGTAAATATTAGGAATTCATTTGGGGTTACAGCAACTGTCAGTATGATAGACTTCAGTACCTACGGGTTTGATTTTTGATATCCTTATTCAACCATCAATAAAAGTAATTGTACGACAAACTTTAGGAACATAAATCTCATTTCATTTTGATAAAATTAGGAACCAAGCGCATAAGATACTGATCTGATTTTGAACAATTGTGCTGCACTGCCCCTTTGTTCAACTCACCGCTACACTGTTATGTATGCGCGCAGGACGTTTGTCCCAAGTGAAAAACGCTGTGCCACTTAGAATGCGGGAGTGACGAACGAGCTTTGTCATATTTCCAAGCAATAGCAATGAGGTGAAGAACACCTGTGAACACACAGACGGCAACTGGTACCCGATTTTCCAATTTTGTCTGGATTCTACTGGGTTTTAATATTTTGGTCATTTTATGGGGAGCTTGGGTTCGAATTTCAGGTTCCGGAGATGGCTGTGGCAGCCACTGGCCGACATGCCATGGCACATTCATACCCCCAAGCCCGTCTGTAAAAACCCTCACAGAATTGTCCCATCGGCTCACCAGCGCCATTGCCGGTCTATCTTCGATAGCCTTGGTCGTGTGGTCACACAAGGCATTTCCCAAAAAACATCCGGTCCGATTGGGCGCGTTTTTAACCCTGATGCTCATCGTGGTAGAGGGATTGCTCGGAGCAGGCCTGGTGCTCTTTCGCTATATCGGGACGGACGATTCTGTGGGACGCGCACTTTACTTGCCGCTCCATTTGGCCAACACATTTACACTCCTCGGAAGCCTCCTATACACAGGATTGTCTGCACGGGGCATCCAAATGACGTTCAGGAACCAAGGAAGGTATATCTACGCCATGGTCATTGCCCTGATTGCAGGGCTTCTCACGGGCATGAGCGGCGCGATCGCAGCCCTAGGAGACACCCTTTTTCCGAAACTCAGCACCATCAAAGGCTTGGAATCTGTGTTCAGTGGTCAAGCACATTATCTGATTGAACTGCGGTTGCTTCATCCTGTTTTGGCCTTGACTGCCATTGGGATAATGCTGTGGTTTGTCCAAGCCACACAGAAAAAACGCCCAAGTCCGGAAACACAATTTTGGGGAGACTGGACAACCCGGCTGATCTGGGTGCAACTCGCCATCGGTATCTTAAATGTCATCAGCAAAGCCGCTTGGTACATGCAAATCTTGCATTTGGGTTTTGCTACCCTGATGTGGTTGGCTGTTTTGGGCTTGGCCGCTTCTGGGCTGCACCCGCGGTTTGCCTCGAAAAGCGTGGCTCTGCGTTTCGCCAACCCGTAAAATATCCCTGACCTATCTCGGAGGTTCATTTGACGATACACAACCCAACCCTGGTCCTGTCCACGCGCGCAACTTGGCGCGACTACTTTATGTTAACCAAGCCGAAAGTCATCAGTTTATTGCTGTTCACCACGTTGACTGCGATGTTTATGGCCGAACGGGGAATGCCCAACTGGGGCCTCTTGCTTGTGGTCGCACTGGGCGGCTATCTCTCCGCAGGCGCTTCGGGCGTCCTCAACATGGTGATTGACCACGACATCGACCTGAAAATGGAACGGACCTCCAAGCGTCCCACCGCATCTGGACTGATTTCAAGGACACATGCCCTGTACTTTGGTCTCGCACTGGCTGTCGTGTCCTACCTCATTTTGGGTTTGGGCGCCAATTGGCTGGCCGCAAATCTGTCCCTTGCAGGCTTGCTCACCTATGTGTTTGTTTACACCCTTTGGCTTAAACGCACAACGTGGCACAACATTGTCATTGGCGGAGCCGCAGGGTGTTTTCCTCCGTTGGTGGGTTGGTCTGCTGTGACGGGTGACTTGAATCTGTTTGCGTGGTACCTGTTCGCCATCATTTTCTTTTGGACGCCGGTGCATTTCTGGGCCTTGGCCATCATGATCAAACAGGACTATGCGGCCGTCCGCATCCCCATGTTGCCGGTGGTCCATGGCGACCGAGCGACAGTGACACAAATCATCCTGTACAGCATTTTGACCGTCGGATGCTCGATTATGCCCTTGTTTATTGGCGAGTTGGGTTGGATATACGGCATCTTTGCCCTAATTCTAAATGCCCTTCTCCTCAACCGTGTACTGGGTTTTCATCGAAAAATCGAACGAAAACAAGCGGTTTCACTGTACCTGTATTCTATGCTGTACCTGGCTTTACTCTTTTTGTCCATGGCCGTTGACCGAACGATCTTGTGATAGGAAAATGAAGCGCTTAAGGAAAGGGGTTATGTTCAAAAGGCTTAATCAATGGTTCTTTGTTTTACTGGGATTGATACAAACATGTACCGCGCAAGATATACAGCGCAGCATCAACACCATCCGTCCTGACGTTCCTTACAATCAGGCACTGATGCCCCTCATTTGGTGGGCATTGGGCCTCTCGATCCTTGTGTTGGTCATCACAGGCGGCGCGCTGTTTTATGTCGTTCAAAAGTACCGTATACGTCCGAATGTCACAAAGGAGCCCGATCAATTTCACGGCAACAACGCACTGGAAGTGGTTTTGGTGGGTGTTCCACTGGCCATGGTTGCACTGTTATCTATCCTGACTGCACATACGCTGGCACGTGTCAACCAGATTCCCAAAACGGGAACCCTGAAGGTGGATGTGACAGGATACCAATTTTGGTGGGATTTCAACTATCCAGAACTTAAAATCCGCACTTCCAATGAACTGGTGATTCCAGTCGGAAAAACCATCGAATTCAGTGTGACCTCCAAAGATGTCATTCACTCTTTTTGGGTCACCAGTTTGGGTGGCAAGCGCGACGCCATCCCAGGACAGAAGGCTGGATTCACCCTGACAGCGCAAAAACCCGGCATTTATTACGGGCAGTGTTTGGAACTCTGCGGATCATCGCATGCCAATATGCTCTTTCGGGTCATTGCACTCGAGCCGAAAGATTTTGAAACTTGGAAAACCCAGGCCAGCAGCTTTGCAGCGCCACAGCTGGATGCGTCGAGCCCGCTGCAAAAAGGACAACAGCTCTTCAATGCAAATTGCTCCGGTTGCCATGCGATCAAGGGCACCCAAGCTGCAGGTATCGCAGGTCCCGATCTCTCTTACTTTGGCGACCGCCTAACACTGGGCGCAGGTATGTTCCCAAACACAACGGAAAAACTCAAAGCATGGATTGCCAATTCGGAGAAAATGAAGCCTGGATCGCTGATGCCAGCATTTGATGGATCAAAAAATGTAAAAACGGGTCAAAACGCTGCCCAGCTTTCAACGGCAGACATAGAAGCCATTGCGGCATATTTAGAAAGCCACACACTGGAAAGCAATTTTAGATCCAAGTTTGGAAACCAAGAATTTTAATGAGGTGAAGCACGCATGACGGTACACGTTCCACAACCCGTTTCTCAGGCTCAAACGCCCAAACTTTGGAGCGTTCTTTGGGACTACATGACAACGGGCGACCACAAGAAAATCGGCATTATGTACATGCTGACCTCCATTGTGGGATTTGCGGTTGCCGGGCTTCTGGCTTTGGTCATCCGCCTCCAATTGGCTGTTCCTGAAAACACACTTTTGGTTGGACAACAGTACAACGAAGTTCTCACACTGCACGCTGCCCTGATGTTGTTTTTCTTTATCATTCCGTTTGGACTCGTGGGGTTTGGAAATTACATCCTTCCACTGCATTTGGGCGAACGGGATGTTGCATTGCCTCGGGTCAATACCTTCTCCTACTGGCTCTTTTTGTTCTCTCTGATTTTGGTTGTGATTTCTATTTTCTACGGGGGTTCATCGGCTGCAGGTTGGACCTTCTACTACCCGCTCAACCAACAAGGTGGAACCGGCGTCGACGCGCTGATGGTCGCACTGATCCTCAACGGTCTCGCATCGCTTCTGGGTGCCGCGAACTTCTGTGCAACCATCCTCAACCTTCGGGCCAAGGGCATGGGCGTTTGGAAGATGTCGGTCTTTGCATGGTCCATTTTCGCAACCTCGATTCTCCAATTGATCGCCCTCGGAGGCTTGACTTCAGCTGTTCTGATGACCCTTTTGGAACGCAAACTCGGCATCACAATGTTTAACCCTGCGGTCGGCGGCGTTCCCGTCCTGTACCAGCAATTCTTTTGGTTTTACTCACACCCCGCTGTTTACGTCATGCTGCTGCCCTATTTGGGTGTTGCGGCTGAAATCGCGTCCACGTTTTCCAGAAAGCCCCTCTTTGGTTACCGTGTCATGGTGTACGCCATTTTGGGTATCGTCTTGGTTTCACTTCTGGTGTGGGTGCACCACATGTTTGCGATTTCTCTTCCAGACAGCTGGCAAATCGCTTTTGCCGTTGCAACAATGCTGGTCGGGGTTCCAACAGGCATCAAACTCTTCAACTACATTGGAACAATGTGGGGAGGGCAAATCCTCCTCAAGTCGCCGATGTACTGGCTGATCGGATTCATTTTCAACTTCATCATCGGTGGAATCACGGGCATCACATTGGGTCTGATTCCCTTCGATTACATCGTCACCGACACCTACTACGTCGTCGCCCACTTTCACAACGTTTTGATGTTCGGCACAGCCTTCTTGGTCATGGCTGGGCTCTATTATTGGTGGCCCAAAATCACAGGTCGCTTCATGAGCGAAAAACTCAATCTGTGGCACTTTTGGCTGTTTATCGTCGGCTCCTGGCTCACATTTATGCCCCAATACATTCTGGGACTTCTCGGAATGCCAAGACGATACTACACATATAGAGCTGGAAATGACCTCTGGAACGAACTCAACATGCTTTCGACCATTGGTGCTGTTGTGCTCCTTCTAGGTGGAATGGTCTGGATCTGGAACATGATCCAAAGCCTTTCCAAAGGAGAAAAAGCAGGTGACAACCCTTGGGGTGGCTATACGCTGGAATGGGCGACCACCTCTCCCCCACCTGCGGAGAACTTCACGGTCAAATTCCCAACGCAGTTTGTTTCAGAAAGACCTCTGTACGACTGGCAAAAAATGGGTCTGAAACTCGAAAAAGATACCTCAGATGTGCACCTTCCTGAGCCCACTGTTTGGCCATTCATGTCCGCACTGGGCCTCTTCATCATGGGCACTGGTTTAAGTTTTGGATGGTTCACAGAGGGCCTTTCCTTTCACACAACACTGATTTATGGGGGCCTCGCGCTTCTGCTGGTCAGTCTTTTCAAATGGGCGGGCACGTCTGAATTTGCGCATCCTGTCCACCATCACCACGTCAGTCGCTACGGCAACGGTCAACTGGGAATGATGTGGTTTATCGTCTCAGAAGTCGGGCTCTTTGCTGTCTTGATCGCGGGTTATGTCTATCTCCGCCTTTCCGGACACGCCGAACCACCACCGGAACGTCCCGCGATTTGGCTGGCAGCACTCAACACCCTGATTCTCGTCTCGAGCAGTTTTGTTCTGCACCATGCCGAGAAACACCTGGAAAAAGGTCGTGCCACGCGCTTTACCTTGGGACTTTTTGTGACACTCGCCCTGGGTGCACTCTTCTTTGTCTTTCAGATTTTTGAATTCGTGCTCTTCGGTCAAGAGGTCAACTGGAAAGAAAACATTTGGGCAAGTTGCTTTCTCACCATCGTCGGCCTGCACGGCCTTCACATTGTCATTGGTTCGGTCGGCGTCGCCCTGCCGTACTATCAAATCCTCAAGGGTAAGATTAACCGACACGAACATGGATCCATTGTGCCTGCATCACTGTACTGGCACTTGGTGGACATTGTTTGGATCTTGATTCTTGCAATTTTCTACATCTGGTAACACGCACAACAAGGTGGCAGCCATTCGTTTGGCTGCTGCTTTTTATAGCAATTGTCAGTGCCCATGATTCGAACCCGAAAAGACCCTGGGTTTGGAGTGGTATCCCAAAACGTAAGACAGACCGTGCGCAGTACAGAGAAATTCCAATTTACCTGTTCACATATGCTATATTCCCTATGTGAAATGGGTGTTTGGATCGGGCATTTGTGCTGAGTCCCTTTGCAGAAAATAACGTCAATGGACCACGCATCCTGTACGCCATAAACATCGTCTTGTGTTTCCAATTTAGGAGGTATAAATGCCAGCAGAAACAATGGAAGAACTTGTATCGCTTTGTAAACGGCGCGGGTTTATTTTTCAAGGGTCAGAAATCTACGGGGGCCTGCAGGGCACGTATGATTACGGTCCTTTGGGTATCGAACTGAAAAACAATCTTAAAAATGCATGGTGGCGCGCTGTGGTTTATGAGCGGGATGACATGGAAGGCATTGACGCAGCCATCTTGATGCACCGATCCGTTCTGCGCCACTCAGGACATGAGAGCACATTCTCCGACCCCATGGTCGACAATCGAGCCACCAAAAAACGCTACCGTCTCGACCACCTTCTCAAAGACCAAAGCACCCAGGTTCTTGATTGTCTGGCACACCATATGGAACTCAGGCATTCCGAGACCGGCCATCCGGTTGTCGCACTCATGAAACACCCCAGTCTGGCACACGATATGGAACTCAGCCATTCCAAGATCAGCCATCTGGTTGCCACACTCATGAAACACCCCAGTCTGGCAGAACAGGCCCTCAATCTGGCAAAAGTGGTCGATCCTGAAAGTGGCGAAATAGGAGACTGGACCGCACCGCGCCCCTTCAACATGATGTTTAAAACGACAGTGGGACCTGTTGCCGATGACGACAGTTATGCATATTTGCGTCCTGAAACAGCCCAAGGCATTTTTGTTAATTTTAAGAATGTGGTGGATTCGACCTCTAGAAAACTTCCCTTTGGCATCGCTCAAATTGGCAAGGCCTTCCGCAACGAGATCACCCCACGGAATTTCATTTTCCGGGTCCGCGAGTTTGAACAGATGGAAATTGAATTCTTTGTTCGCCCTGGAACAGACGAACCCTGGCACAGGCAGTGGGTGGACGATCGTCTGGATTGGTGGAAAGCACAAGGTCTGGCATCGGACAACCTCGTCTTGCTCGAACAACCCAAGGAAGAATTGGCCCACTACAGCAAAGCCACTGTCGACATCTTGTACCGTTTTCCACACGGACTTGAAGAGCTTGAGGGCGTGGCCAACCGGACAGACTTTGATCTGGGTTCGCACACGCGACATCAGGCGGAGCTGGGCGTACAGGCACGGGTCTTACCCAATGAAGACAGCACGGCCAAACTGACGATCTTGGATTCGGAAACCCAAAGACATATCGTGCCATACGTCATTGAACCTTCAGCCGGTGTTGACCGAGGCGTCCTTGCGGTTTTGACGGAAGCCTACACCAAAGAGCAACTTGAAAATGGCACTGAACGCGTGGTGCTCAAACTCAAGCCACACCTCTCTCCGATCAAAGTGGCTGTGATACCGCTCGCACGGAACAAACCCGAATTGGTTGACGTTGCGCGGCAGATCAAGCAGACCCTGCAGAAGTTGGGCATCGGAAGGATTTTGTTTGAGGATTCAGGAAATGTTGGAAAGGCCTACCGGCGCCACGACGAGGTGGGAACGCCTTTTTGCATCACAGTGGACTACGACACGCTGGGCAGAGGCACAGACCCAGATCTGCTCGACACCGTCACGGTTCGGGACCGAGACACCATGAAACAGGTCCGCGTCTCAATCGCTGAACTCAAAGAATTCCTTCTCGCACGCCTGTTTTAAACAATCGACTGGGTAAGCAGCGACAAGACGGGGTGGGTAGACCTCCACAAGGGGTTTGCCCACCCCAGACCATTCAAAAATGTAAAAACCCACCCTGTACAAGTGTTTTGCGGGTCCGGCTCAAGGTCAAGTCAATCGCCATTCTCCTTTTTGAAGTCCCCACGCACACCCTCTAAAGAAGCATGAAACCGATCAAATACTTTTATAATCGGTGAATGAAGCCCAATCAGAGTGCACAGAAGGCCCAACTGGAAAACCTGATGTTCAATATCAGTACCCGCATCCAGAACTGGGGCGCAGATCTTGGAAAACCTGAAGACCGTCCAGAACTGGTGATTGTCGAACTGACAGGAAATTATCCAGAAAGAACGCCACGTAAGTTCCCGGAAATGCTTGTCAAAAAAACAGACAGTTTGGAAGAATTGGAAGCCAAACTGGACACACTCGGCAGGTGTTCTTGGCTCAAAGGGGTCATTTTTCGGGTAGGTGAACTGGACATCGATTGGGTAAAGGCCTTTTCCATACGCAAAGCGATTGAACGTCTCTCTCAAACCAAACCGACCTATGGACTCCTGTCTGCCCTGGAGATGAAAACGTACTTTGCCGTCAGCAGCGCCCAAAAACTGATCGCCCCCGAGAGTGCCGATTTCAACCTCTGTGGATTGGCCATCAACCAGTCTTTTTTCAAGGACGCGCTGAGCCGACTGGGCATTGAATTTGAAGCATTTACCATTCGGGAGTACAAAAGTGCACTCTCACGCTTCACCCAAAATGAAATAACCGAGCCGCAGCGGCAACAGTTGGAGCGCATTTTGGAAAGCATAACGGAAACGTTTGCCCAAGAGGTGGGAACCTCAAGAAACCTCCATCCGGATGCGGTACGATCGGCACTCCAAAAAGGGATTTTGAACGCGCAAGAAGCCCTCGATCTCAAACTGATCGATCGCATCGCCTACGAGGACGAGGTCATGGGACCCAAACACCAGCCTCTGAACAAAAGCCAGCGGTTGTTCAAAACACCTCTGCGCGAAGGACCCGGACGTGTGGCCGTGGTTTCGCTCATTGGAGACATCGTTGTCGGGAAATCGCGACGCTCGTTTCAGCCCATTTTGGGAAGTGCGTCGCAGGCAGGCTCGGAATCCATTGTACGGGCACTTCGTTTGGCAGAGGAAGATGACAGCACGCAGGCGATTGTGTTTTATGTGAATTCCGGCGGCGGATCCCCACTTGCTTCCGACCTCATTGGACAAGAAATCAAACGCATTGGGCGGAAAAAACCCATTGTCGCAGTCATGGGTGGAGCTGCAGCATCTGGCGGCTACTATGTCCTCACACACGCACACCACATCATCGCTGCTCCAGTGACACTGACCGGCTCAATTGGGGTCGTCTTGGGCAAACCCAACTTGGAGGCCTTCAACGCCAAGTATGGTATTCACGTGGAATCGCTCTCCACGTCACCATACGCCGATCTATTGAGCACGCACAGACCGTTTACGAAAGAGCAAACCGATTTCTTGAAGAGGCAGATGGACGACATTTACGACCGTTTTCTCGTCCGCGTCTCCGAAGGGCGAAACAAAAGCAAAACGGAAGTGGATGAAATCGGCAGAGGGCGCGTCTGGACAGGCCAAGATGCCCTGGACATTGGCTTGATAGACGAACTGGGAACGCTCTCAACCGGCATCGAAAAAGCCAAAGAACTTGCAGGTTTGCCCGCACAGGCAGCGGTTTGGACCGTCGAAACACCCAAGCACATGGTGATGCCCAAATCTGGCGAGGGCTTACTTGAGTGGTTCTACCCGCTCATCAGAGAACAAACACTGCTTTACATGCCCTTTAACCTCAATATCTAGAAAATTCAATGACCCAAAGGAGCACACAGTGACCTCACCGCTTTCTTCAACTGGATACCCACTCACGGACTTATTTCGCATCGTGTCACTCGAAGGCTACAGTCCAAAAATGGGCTTATTGGTCTCAATGCTTAACTATGTCAGACATACAACACTCAGAGCTGTTTCGGGTATGACTTTGGAAGAACTGGATTACAACACCGGCATTCCAAACTCCATTGGTGCATTGCTTTCGCATATCTGGGCTGTTGAAAACTATTTTCAGATTGCTACATTTCAGCTCACTTCACATGAAAATTACGATGTGGCAATCGATTTGGCAGAAACCAGTCGATCCGTACTCAAGGGCATCACGCTGGACGAACACATTCACCGATTGAATGAAACGCGAAAGCGCACACTGTCAGAACTGGCAGCACGGGATGACGCTTGGTTGGAAATAGAATCGGTATTTCGATCGGTATCCGAAGGAGAGGGAATGGTCAGCAACAACCACATGAATTGGTTTCATGTCCTCGAAGATGAAATCAACCACAGGGGGCAAATCCAATTGATCCGAAAACACCTGATCACACCTGTCAAAGACTTGGGTTAAACTCAAAGACTGACGCAAAAGCACACGCGTCTGGAGACGCTTATGAAACATTTTTACATCACCACACCCATCTTCTATGTCAACGGGCAACCACACACCGGACACGCCTACGGTATGGCTGTCGCAGATGCTTTGGCACGGTACCACCGCATGGCCGGGTACGATACTTTTTTTCTGACCGGAACAGATGAGCACGGCGAAAAAGTCTATCAAGCAGCCAACGCAAAAGGCCAAGATCCACAGACATTCACAGACCAAATCAGTCAATCGTTCAAAGACGCCTGGACACAACTTGGATTTTCCTACGACGGTTTTGTCCGGACAACAGACCCCAACCACAAGGCATTTGTGCAAAAAATGCTGCAAAAGCTTTACGACACGGGTGATATCTACTTCGCAGAATACGAAGGGCTCTACTCTGTTGGACAAGAGCGATTTGTCACAGAAAAAGAGCTTGTGGACGGCAAGCTTCCCGAAGACAACGTGCCACCTGAGCTGCGCAAAGAAGGCAATTACTACTTCAAAATGGGCGCGTACCGCACCTGGCTGATCGATCACATTCGAACACACCCAGACTTTATCCGTCCATCAAAATACGCCAACGAAGTGCTCAACATGCTCGAGGACGACATCGGAGATTTGTCTATTTCACGTCCCAAACAACGTGTTTCTTGGGGCATAGAATTGCCCTGGGATCCAGAGCACGTCACGTATGTTTGGTTCGACGCGCTTTTGTCCTATATTTCGGCGTGTCCGGATCGCTGGTCCCGCACCTGGCACACGATTGGCAAGGATATTTTGAAAGCGCATGCCATTTTCTGGCCCATCATGCTCAAGAGTTTGGGCTTCGAAATCTTTGAACGCCTCAACGTTTCCGGTCACGTTCTGGGAACCGACAGCCGAAAAATGAGCAAGACCCTGGGCAACGGGATCGATCCTCTGATTGCGGCGCACACCTTTGGTGCAGAGGTTTTTCGCTACGCCATGCTTCGAGAAATCCCATTTGGGTCGGACGGCGTGCTTTCCGATTCGGTGATTGAGAAACGGCTGAACGGCGATCTGGCCAACGATTTGGGCAATTTGCTCAGTCGCTCTATCGGTATGGTTCAAAAGTACAGGAACGGCACTGTTCCAAATTCAGGCCCCATAGGCACGCGTGAACAGACAATCATTGACCGGGCCAAAGCACTTCCCAGAGAAGTTTTTGACCTTGCCCAAGCGATGAAAATTTCTCAAGCCATCGACAGTGGCCTCGAATTTGTTCGGGATCTCAACCGCTACATCATGGAAAAAGAACCCTGGAAAATGGCCAAAGATCCATCAAAAAACAGGGATCTGGACACGGTTCTCTATACCCTCATCGAAGGTCTTCGGGTGGCTTCTGTTGTGCTCGAACCGGTTTTACCGGAGAAAATGACGGCATTGCGTTATCAACTGGGACTGGACCAAAGTTACCCACTGGAAGGCGCCTGGGGACTGACTCCGACCGGCTTACAGCTCAATGGAGGCCCCGTTTTGTTTCCCAAATTGGAAGGATTAGACATGAACACACCGACAGCCGACGTTCCAAACGATCCAAAAACCACAGAAACTGAAGCTCAGCAACTCATTTCTATCGATGAATTTGCCAAAATTGACCTGCGAATTGGCACCATTTTGGAAGCCGAGGAAATCCCCAAAGCCAACAAGCTGTTCAAGCTCACTGTCCAACTGGGAGAGGAAAAACGCACGATAGTCTCGGGTATCCGCCCTTGGTTTGAAAGCGCCGATCTGCTCGGTCGACAGGTGATTGTGGTCGCGAACCTCAAACCCGTGACCTTGCGCGGGGTTCTGAGCAGTGGCATGATTTTGGCCACCGAAGACGCCGACGGAAAACTCGATCTGATTGGACCCACACGGGCCATCCCAGCGGGATCAAGCGTACGGTAAAAGGGGATCCAGGCTCCAACCCGAAACTTCTGTAAACCGGACGAAATGCGAGAGTGGTGGGGAATCTGTCAGATCGATTCCCCATTCTTGATGCAGGTTGTTTGTCGAAATCTCGACCTCGGCAGGTTGCAAGGCCCACGGCTGGTGCACAATCTCTGCCCGGTGAAGGCGAAAGCGGCGATCCTGACTGAAGAGACAGTACCGTTCGGTCAACCAGTGTTCGAGGGTCCCCGGCTGAGATCGATAGACAGGACCGGTCGGGCGGTATTTTGCATGAAAATGTGCAGGATATGCACCTGCGTGGATTCTGGTCATTCGATACTCTAAAAAACCATTCTGCCACTTGCTAGACATATTCGCATGAAAGTACGGAAGGTGAAACAAACGCCGCGCGCCCCAGACCGCGAAGGCATTGGCTGCATCCAGGCTGAAAAACCAAACCCCACGTCGGTCGCCGTGACGCACGTAGGTGCGCACGTTCAGCTCCAGAAAAATATTGGTAAAGGGAATTTCGGGGAGTCGTCTGGCAAATACAGAACGCATCTCAAATGGGACAATACCCAAATAGGCCTGCCCCTCAAAGGTATCCAGTTCCAATCCCGAAGGCAAAAGGGATGTCAACTGCTCACAGTCCACGGGCCAATGTAAAAACGCCAAATCGTGCCAATTCATGTGCATGTCCCAAGGCCGCCCTGGAGGCATGGGATCCCATTTCTTCGAAGACATGACTGCAGTTTAACGTTT
This sequence comes from Deinococcaceae bacterium, assembly GCA_046327935.1. GTDB lineage: Bacteria > Deinococcota > Deinococci > Deinococcales > Deinococcaceae > JACMOA01. The sequence continues at coordinate 41,883 of JAXLXL010000003.1, read as the reverse complement.
AACCCAAGGTTTTACGCAAAACACACCTGGATGAACCGCCAACCCTTTCAAAAGTAAGCCCGGTCGTCTATGGTAAGAACCATGTACGACATCCTAGAACGCATCAAAGAACTGTTAAAATCCATTCCAGCCGACGCAGATTTCTCCCTCGGGATTGTGGTTGCCACAGAGGACGACGACGGAGACACCTCATACAGTTTTTTCATCAAAGGGTATCCGGAAGACGTCAGCATTGGGGCCGCAGGCTTGCTCACCGTTGCAGAGCGAGAGCAAAAAAAGCTTGAACAGCTCTTTGAGTACCCTATGGACATGGAAAATGGCTTTTTGGACACAGACGACCTTGAAATTGAAGATGGGGACAACCCACCGCCTTCCAAGAAGAAAAACATCAACTGAAAACGGCGTTTCACAAAAGCCCATCAGCGGTACCTTATGCAAGGTGCCGTGTTTTTTCAACACCCAGAATGGGGGTCTGTTGAGCCCAAGACGCGGATTGTACGAAAGATTGTGAATTGATAAGAGGAATCCCGGCTGAATATATATTGGGAGATAAAGCGTATGACACGAATAAAATCGAACAACTTGCGAAGGAACAGAAGATGGAAATAATCATTCCATCAAAAAAGAATAGAATGAAACCAAGGATGTTAGAGCGGCCCGGCACTCCCTCGGGCCTGTCCGCCAAATTAAACCTCAATCCAAATCTTTTTCTTCTGTTTCTGTATCTACAACTTATAATCTTAAATCGCTTTAACCTCCCAATGACATGCTCAATTGTCATCCTTTCTCTTTTTTGGTAATCTTGAATTATTATGAAGTTTATGTATTCCCTGATACCCTTTATCTGCCCTGACTTCTATTCTTGGATTTATTTTCGTTCTTGATTTCTTAAATATCTCGAAATTATGTTCTCTTCCCTTCGAAAATTGCGTACATATTATCCTTTTTACACTCTTATAAATTATAATTTCCGTTTTTATCGTGTGTTTCTTTTTCTTCCCCGAATAATATCTCTTCTGTTTTTTTAGGCCTTTCTATTATTGTTTCCATTACACCCACAATGATTATTTCATATTCTATATCGCTCTCTCTTAAAGCTTTCCTTCCAGGTAATGCAAATTCTCTACGCTGGATCAATGTGTCTTCTATCCATTTGATTGTTTTGTAGACACTGCTTTCACTTATTCCATAACTCTGACTTACGTGAACATACGCTCTGTATTCTCTTATGTATTCGAATGCCATTAACAGCTGATCTTCAATACTCAGTTTGTTTTTACGACCTCCTTTTGCCTTTTTTGCCCTCATTTCTGCTGATAGGATTTCTATCATTGTATTGAATGTAGTTCTTTTTATACCGATAAGCCTTAGGAATTTCTCTTCAGACAACATTTTCGCCTGTTCATATCTCATTCTTCCATTCTGATCGATATTTTACTCAGTTTCGAAAGAAATCTATTATCGAAAACACATTTTGCGAGATAAAGAAATGGCGTGGTATAGCTTTTAGATTTTCAAAAAACATAGAATCATTTATGGCCGCCCTAGAAGTGAGGTGCATCCTTATGTGGTTGAAAATCTCGTGACGACACCCCCCTAGTCAAATGGCACGGGTGCTGTCGGATGAGACAATTCCGACCAAAGTGCTTGGTAGTGTGCCTCACAGGCGCTCAAAGATTGGCTTTCCTTGATGGCGTGCTCGAGTGTGGCCGCCAAATTGCCCAACTGCACAAAACCCAAGGTGAGTCCTGTGCCCTTGAGGGTGTGAACCAACAGCTGCAGTTCTTGCCAGTTTCCGGTCATTTGAACCGTGCTCCACACTGTTTCCAAATGCTCGAGACGTTTGGGAAATTGGGTTAGAAAATCGTCTTGCAAGCGTTTCATTTCCATTTGAAGAATCTGCCTGAGATCTTGGTCATCGGCTGACATGCAGGCTCCAGAGATCTCTGATATCGCCTGCCAATGTCATGGGATTAAAAGGTTTTGCAATCACAGCGATCGCACCCAGATCGAGGTAATTTTCGACCTCTTGCTTTTGAACCTTAGCGGTCATGAACATAACGGGGGTGTGTTGCAACCCTTCCAATTCTCGAAGCTTTTTGAGCGTTGTGATGCCATCCATGCCCGGCATCATCATGTCCAGCAGGATGAGGTCTGGATTGTATTGGGGTGCCACAATCAAGGCATCCATTCCAGAGTCGCATGCACGAACCTCGAGTCCTCCGACCATTTCCAGTGCAATTCGGGCCACTGCTTGAATGTCAGGCTCATCTTCTACCATCAAAATCCGTTTCAAGGGTTTTGTATTCACCGATCACCCCTCTGCTTTATTCTGTCGTCCGAGGACCGGCAGTTGAAAGTAAAAAACAGTTCCTCCATTTGGACGGGCTTGAAAACCGATCTGCCCACCATGCCGTTCCACAATCGCGCGGGAAATGGCCAAACCCAAGCCGGCCCCACCTTGCGTGCGAACATCGGTTGTATCCGCTTGGGAGAACCGCGTAAAAATCCGCTCGTGAAACTCTCGCGCAATTCCCCTGCCTCGATCCCGAACCTCAACGTGAACACTGGAGTCCACACGTTTGGTTTCAATTTCGATGCGTTGACCCGGGGATGAAAACTTGATGGCATTTGAAATCAAGTGGGACATCACCTGCAACAGGCGCTCGAAATCGCCCTGAACCCAAAACGGCTCGACCGGTAGCGCCAGTGAGAGATCCAATCCCGACTGCTGGGCCCGTGCACCCTGGTCACGAAACACACGCTCGAGGACTTCGTTAAGTAAAAGGGGTTTCATCTCGAAGGTGAGTTGTCCGGATTCCAGCCGCTCCATATCCAAAATTGCATTGACCAAATTGGCCAACCGTTCCGCGTTGTTGTAGGCAATGTCAATGAGCGATTTGGCTTGATTGGAGAGTTCGCCCATCACACCCCCTGCCATCAGGCCCAATGCACCTCGGATGGCGGTGAGTGGTGTTCGCAATTCATGGCTGACAATGGAGATAAACTCGCTTTTGACGTGATCGACACGCTTGCGCTCACTGATATCACGAATGAGACAAATCACTTCCTGATCACCACTGGGAACGACCCGAACCTCAAAATCACGCAGCCCTTCGCTGCGAACCAGGCTGTACTCGACTGTTTGGAATCGAGACTCGGCCTTAACCCTTTGCAAAACAGCCGAAAAAAGTGGGGAAATTTCATTGGGCAAGAGATCTGACATGTGAAAGACCTCTGTCTGGACACGATTCTGATCGATGCCCCAGAGGTCAGAAAAAGCCCGGTTGATCCAGCGGATGCGCCCTTCAAAATTCTCAATGCAAATAGGATCTGGCGAAGCGTCCAGGAGTCGCTCAAATGCGGGTCGAAAAGGCTGTGGAACAGGCGTGGCGTGCAACATCCAAAATCCATGTCCGAGGGTGTATGCTTCGTGGTTTGGAATGTGCTCAAGAGCCTGCCAACCCTCTTTAAGTGCATCGATCCCCAAAGCAGACAGCGGTTGACCCTCTATGCAAAAAGCATATCCGCCCAAGGACTCAAGGGCTGCCGGATTGAGGCTCTCGACGACGCCGCCTTCGGTTCTGAAAAGCCCGAGTGGACTCTTGGTCCAAACGTTTCCCAAAACCACTGCTGCAAAGGCACTCCAGTTGACTTCCTCCACACCCATCCTCGCTTCAGTACGATCGAAACCCAAAACTTTACTTTCCAGTCGACACTACAAGAATCATATCATCTTACTCAAATGAAAATGGCGTTCATCTGCAAATACCGAACCTCAAGGGGGTGCAATGGTGTATCCGTCCAATTGGGGCATGGAACGGTCGTTGACAGGATCTGAGTTCTGTGTCTGTGCTGGTGTTTGGCGGGCCACGGCAATGGAACGCCCTCCCCACATCTGCTCCACGATTCCAGGAGGCCGAATGTAGTTCCGGTAGGTGCGTTGTCTCAAGAGGCCTTGTGCCATGTCTTGCCAGATCGAAGCACTGACTGCACCGCTCGTGTACCGAGATGGAAGGCTTCCCCCCTCCTGACGGCCCACCCAAACAGAGCCCACCATTTCCGGAGTCACACCGACAAACCATAAATCGCGCACATCGTTGGTGGTTCCGGTTTTTCCGCCGACAGGCCGATCAAAAATCCGAGCCTGCCGCGCCAAGCTGTTCCGTCCCAAATCGTTCACAACCCCTTGCAGCATGTCCAATCCGACATAGGCCGTTTGTGGCGTCCAAACGCGTGTGGATGTATTTTGGGTCACATCAAAAAGGACCTTTCCATGGGCATCTTCAACCCGTTTCAAGTACGTGGGGCTGTGGTAAATACCGCCACCGACAAAAGGCGCATATGCTGCAGCCATATCGAGTGGACTGGCTTCCAACGTGCCAATGGCAAGGCTGAGGCCCGCGTCTTGGGGTGCCGACAGCTGCAGTTCTTCCAGTTTTTCCTTGAAGGTGTCAAGTCCCAAACGGTCTGCCAGACGAAGGGTGGGCAAATTCAGGCTGTGAACCAACGCGTACCGCATGGACACACGGCGGTTTGAATAGGTTCGGCTGAAATTGGACGGTTCATAACGTCCTCCTGGGCACGTTTGACAGGAAAATGAAATGGGTCCGTCCAGTTCCATATGGGTTTGGTCAAATCCCTGTTCCAAAGCGGTCGCAAAAAGAAGAGGCTTGATCGTGCTTCCGACCTGACGTTTTCCCATGGTGGCATTGTTCCAAGGCGAAAGTACCTGTCCTGCATGGGGCTGCTGACCCAACATCGCCAAGACTTCACCCGTCTGAGGATCGAGAAACACCGCTCCCAGAGTAGATCCAGCGGGCAACCGTGCAGCTTGGGCAGACCGTTCAACCTCCAACTGCCCCTGGAGATCCAAGCTGGAAATCACCTTCAATCCGCCCTGAAAAACGGTCTCTTGCCCAAACCGGTCGATCAATTCTTTCTGCAATTGGGCCATAAAATGCGTGGCTTTTTGACCCTTGGGGTTCAGGTTTTTCGCTGTTTTGTCGACCAATCGGGCAGACAGAACCTGGCCATTGGGTCCGTAATCCACACGCCAGCCCTGCGGTTCGATGGGATCAAGCCACGCGCGTTTGGCTTGCATTGCGTCGATGCGGCCATCTTCAACCATTCGGCTCAAGAGGCTTTTCATGAGGGGACGGTACCCTTGATAATCAAAATAGCGTTTCGGACTGGGCAGCAGCACCGCAAGGTAGACACTTTCAGCCAGAGACAACCGATCCGGGGATTTCCCAAAATAAGCCAAAGCTGCAGCCTTAACCCCAATGATGTCAATGCGTCCACCATTTCCCCAGTAGACCACATTGAGGTAATCTCTAAGCAGCTCTTGTTTAGACAAATGCCGTTCCACCTGTATGGACAGCATCCACTCTTTGACCTTTCGTTCGAGTGTACGCGCACCCTCGAGCTTGACCAAAAGTGTATTTTTGATCGTTTGATTGGTGAGTGTCGAACCACCTTCAATACGCTCGCCCCGGAGTGCCTTCCAAAGACCGCGAACAACCCCCAAAGGATCCACACCACTGTGCTCATAAAACCGACGATCTTCGGATGTCACCACAGCGCTGACGAGTGAATCGCTGACCTCGTGCAGTGACGAAATGCTGTAGTACATCGGCTGACCTCCAGGTAAGGTGGCCATCAGGGTGTCGAGGGGCGATCCATCCCTCGCAAAAATCTTTGTATTGGTTTGCATGCCAAGGGTGAGCAGGGGTTGGTAAGAAGGCAATTCGAGGTACCACTTGAATGCGACCATAAGGCAAAAGAGCAGTCCCAAAAGCACAAGTCGGCGGAGCAAAACCCAAACTGTTCGCTTTCGCTTTTTCATAGAGGGTCGGAATTTTACGGGTCTTGAAGAACGCTGAGATGAAGTGAACATAACAATGTGCCTCGACACATGCACTCAGTTTAGGGGCAATACATGAAGAAGGTGTGGGGTTTTCCCACACCTTTTGCGAATCCGATACAGCAGTTTAAGCTGGTGTTTCTGCAACCTTTTGAGGGGCCAAGACGGTCACAACCCGCGTTTGGGCATCGACTGCCAAGCGGCATCCGTTTGGCAGAACAATGTCTCCAGCTGACAAGGTATCGCCAATACCCAAATGGCTCACATCGACAACCAATTCGTTGGGGATGGAGTGTGCGTCTGGAGCGATAATATGAACGTTGTGCACCAAAATATCGAGAATTCCGCCCTCGACAGTGCCTTTTGCTTTTCCTGTGGTGTGAACAGGAACGGGCGCTTCAATGGCCTGCCCTTGGGTGACCAGGTAAAAGTCGGCGTGGATGACTTGACGTGTGCGCTTGTCCATCTGAACCGACTTGACGAGTGCGGAGAGGCGCTGACCACCTTCAACGTTCAATTCAACCAATCCGTGGGTTGAAACACTTCGAAATACACGGTCAAATGCCTTGAGCTCGACCGATAGGCTGACGTTGTTGTCCTTGTTGTACGCCACAACGGGAATGAGGCCTTGTCCGGCAAGACCTCGGGTTCCCTGACGTGGATATGCTTTCAGTTCCATGCTGTTTCCTCCAACAGAAAGACCGCATTGTAGCGGCCCATACTCAGCGTTCAACTGTAGCAAAAATGGGTCGAGGAACGCAAGTCTCAATGACCGTGTGTGGCATCTAAATGTTCCGTGTCTTCTCTGTATGGATCAGCATCACTGATGGCTTTGATGAAGGCCCAAGTTCCCAGCCCCCCCACCACAGAAACGCCGACAAAAATCAATAGGGTCATCAAAGTCATGTCCATATATCAGAGTATGACCCAAGCGCCCACGTTTGGGCAATCCGTGTATTCAACAATTGGTGATATGGAAAAACACCATCTTGAGTACTCCGATCGCAACGAATGTAAACACAACTTCTTCAGTACCTTACAAAAGTTTAAAAAGCGTGTTCCACTTAAGATATTAGTCCATAATCCCACTAGAGGGTTTAAGATTTCTGCGATGCGGGCGAGACAGCACGTGGTTTTGGAGAGGAGGGCCAGAATGAACATGGTCATGAACTTGAGTCTGGCACCGTGAGGCCCGGGAGCTGCCGTTTAGCCCAAGACGGTGAAGGAGGCCTATAAGACAGCTTTAAGTTCTTTGAGAGGGCCTCTCTAAAGAAACAACATGATGGTTCATTCTCCTGTTTTCATTGTCTCAATCAGGATTTTTGTCAATCGGATTTTGTGTAAGCCACTGAACACAACTTCTATGAAGTTGTGCGCTGACGGTCGACAGTCTTGTTGGAAAGCATACAGCAAGTGAATGAATTTTACCGGATTGTTGGAAGTACTCGAAAACTCACATAAGCGTACACAATGCACGTATAAGCTGTGGGTATGGATCTAAGCAGAGAAAAACATTTCGCCAGAGATATTGCCCTAGAAGCTGGAAAAATGGTATTGGGTTACCAAAAATCTGGATTTTCGACCGAAGAAAAAAGTCCCGGCGATTTTGTGACGACAGCCGACAAGGCTGCAAGCGAACTGACACTGAATGCCATTGCGAAGCATTTTCCAGAAGATGGCGTTCTGAGCGAAGAAAAGGCCGACGATCAGAGCCGTCTGGGGCACCGGCGTGTCTGGATTGTCGATCCCATAGATGGCACCCGGGAATTTGTGAATGGAACGAACGATTACGTCTTCAGTCTGGGCTTGGTCATTGACCACAAACCGATCTTGGGCGTCATCTATGCACCTGCAACCGAGGATGTGTACATCGGATTGGTGGGTGAAGGCGTGTCGCTCAATGGCACGCCAACGGGATTTTCAAAGCGTCCACTTTCCGAAATGCGCGTGGGTGTTTCGAACACCGAATACCAACACACCCTAAAAGACCACAGGGATGTTTTATCCATGCACCCAAGTGGCTCGGCAGCGTACAAACTGGCAAAAATTGTCTCTGGTGAAAGTGACGCAGCCTTCACGATCGCACCACGCAGCGAGTGGGACCTCGCAGGTGCTGCGGCCATGTTGCATGCACTGGGCGGACACATCGGCACACGAGATGGAACACCCCTCTTCTTCAACCAGCGTTTCCCTCAACTCCACCGAGGCACCCTCGCAGGTCGACCCGATGCCTATGTATACCTTCACAAAAGACTGATCGAGTTGGGCATTCCAGAAAAGCGCCTTTGGGTGACGCCAGAGAGCGACGTGTGGATGTGGGTTCCAGAGCACATGCGCCAGGTCGACCGAGACCACCACGTTCACATGTGGGTTACACCAACAGGACCCCAAAGCGTTGTTCAAGTTCAGCGCACCGAAAAGGGTTGGAAAATCAAAACACAGGTTGGAAGCATCCCCCGATTCGTTCACGATCTGCAAAGGGAGTACGGGGCTTGGTTGTGACACACAATTGCTTTGTCTTTAAGTAAATTCCTTAAATATCAGGAATTTTAAGAGAAATCGAAGTAGCCCCATATGATCTTTTTTATTTGCCAAATATCCAAGAAATGAAAGAACTTGCTCTAAGAGGCTGTCTATCAACAGAGATGATATTTGTGGAAATATTCCTGGAGATCTCTGTTGGTCCGTAGGTTCAGAGGTTGAACCTTTCACAACTGAAGCAAGCAAAGACTGTGTGAGACGCTTGTATCCCCAACTCAATCTTGAATCCATCTTGGAGAGCCCCCTAGACGAGCTGAACCGCTCGTTGCGCCCATAACCAAACCAACACACAAGGGCTCTGGGAAGGAGAGATTTCCCTTCCCAAAAACCTAAAAACCACAGGCGTGATTGCAATGACACAGCTCAGGCTGCTCCATCTCTCCCATTGGTTATCCCACGCAAAGCTGGAGTAGCAATAGGGTCTCTTCAATGCTGTATCTCACACAAAACGTGAAATTCCACTCTCAACACATGCATCGAATCTTGCACCACTGACCGCGTCTTGGTCCAAATACGGCACGCCTTGGACAGAGCAGCACGCCATGCGGTTTGTCCGCGCCGTGCGGCCAGCCCGCGTCCTGGATCAAACTCAGAATGTGTGTCCAAAGAATCTGGGATTTCGTCAGGTGAGAAATAAGCCAGATCTGATTCCCGCCTTTTTTCGGGCTTCCACTCTAGGTCATTTCTACTCAAGCCAGTAACAAAATGCTTGTCTAACGGCTTTTTTAGTCAGAATATTTTTTCTGAAAGTCCTAATAATCATGGCATCTGCTTTACGCACCAAACCTCAAGAAAGCGTGTTGACCGCACGGGCAATCACCAGCGCAAGGGTCAATAGAGATGCCGCCGCCTGAACAAGCATCAGGCATTTGGCTCTGGGTGTGAGCGGCAACGTATCGGTTGGGCTGAATGCCGTTGCGTTGGTAAACGATAAAAAAAGATAATCCATGAACGAGGGCTTCCAATGCTTGGGCGCCCACTGTGGGGAAGCCATCTGGGGAAACAAAAAATCAACGTTTTGCAATCCAGAGCGCCGACTTGCACCTCCGCGATCCATTTCCCAATAGCATAGGGCGAAGAGAAAAACATGGGTGAGCCAGATCTTGATGGCCTCCACAAGCACATCTCTGCCCAAGGTTTTGACCGAATGCAGGAGCTGTTCCGTCAGCAAACCCAACGAGGTCAAATTGGAAACCGCAATGAGGGCAATCAAGAGAAGTGCACACAAAATCCGAAGCGATGACCGACCCACACCGGAACGTCCCGAAGTGCCGACCAAAATCAACAGGACAATGCCCTCAAAACCGACAAACCAACGCGCACTCCACAGCGTCAGTGCTGGATCGAGGGTCACCTGCAAAAAAACAATGCACAAAACAGAGGCAACCGCTTCCAGTCTTTCCTGAATCCCCGAAATGTACGCCAATTTCGATCTCAGCATATCGCGGTCAAGGGGCAAGGCGGTCAATGTCCCAAGATTCCCCACGCCTCTCGTACACAAAGCGATCGTGTAACCGTGCTGGACGACCCTGCCAAAATTCAAAACCATCTGGGATGAGGCGGTAACCTCCCCAATCTGGAGGCCGAACAGGCACATGTTCCTTGAGTGCGTTGGCACGCTCCTCCAACCACTGGCGAGAAGGGATCTTTTCAGATTGCGGGCTTGCCATAGTCGCCCATTGGCTCTCTTTGGGACGGCTCAAAAAATAGGCATCGGATTCCTCTGAAGAAACCTTTTCAACCCTGCCCTCGATTCGAATTTGACGCTCGAGCGCTCCCCACCAAAAGGTCAACGCGGCCTGTGAATTGTTTTCCAGATCCTTTCCCTTGCGACTGCGGCAATGGGTGTAAAAAACAAAACCCCGCTCATCAAAGCCACGCAACAACAGCATGCGGACCGACGGACGACCCATTGGGTCTACTGTGCCCAAAGCCATGGCGTGCGGTTCAATCAAATTTGAGTCCAGTGCATCTTGGAGCCACAACCCAAACTGAACAAATGGATTGCCGTCCACGCGATCCAAACCAAACCGACGGTATTCTGTGCGAAGTTGACTCAGCTCTTTCATGTCAATGTCCCTTCTCTGAAAACTGTTCCAAACCGCATGCATGGGCTCTTCAACGTTTATTTTACGTGATTCCGAATGCCCAGCTCCGCTTTGCTCTAGAATCGATGTGTTATATGCCTAGGAAACTCATTGCTATTTCGGGAAACATCGGCTCAGGAAAAACATCCCTCGCAGACTGCATTGGACAGCACTTTGACTGGACCGTGGGCTACGAATCGGTGGCCAACAATCCCTACCTGCCCCACTTTTACACGGACATGACCGCCTGGGCATTTCACCTGCAGGTTTACTTCTTGGAAAGCCGGGCTGGACAGCATTTGCAACTGAGTCAGGCATCGCAAGCGGTTGTTCTTGATCGGAGCATTTACGAGGACGCGTACATTTTTGCCCGCGCGCTTCGCCACATGGGCCATTTGTCCGAACAGGATTACACCACATACCAAAACCTGTTTTCCCTGGTCGTCAATCACCTTCCGGTTCCGGATCTCTTGATTCACCTCAAGGCACCCGTAGACACCCTTATGGAACGCATTCGCATTCGTGCCAGAGGGATGGAAACAGGGATCACAGCAGAATACCTCGAGCTGCTCGAGACATTTTATGCAGATTGGCTCGCCTCCTTTGACCTCTGCCCGCTGATTGTATTGGACACCTCGAACACGGACTACGTGAACAATCCCGCCACACTTGGGCCGCTGCTGAACGACATCGAAAAACAATTGGGCACCGGTGAGCGGGCCTAAACCCAAGGAGATGCAATGAATTCAACACAGACACGCAATATCCGAGCGCCGCGGGGCAACCAAAAAACCGCCAAAGGTTGGATTCAAGAGGCGGCCAAACGCATGCTCATGAACAACCTGGATCCCGAAGTTGCAGAGAAGCCCGAGGAGCTGATCGTCTACGGAGGTCGGGGAAAAGCCGCGCGCAACTGGATTGCCTTCGACGACATCATTCAAACCCTGGACCGTCTGGAAAATGACGAAACCCTATTGATTCAATCGGGAAAACCTGTGGCCGTCCTGAAAACACACTCACAGGCACCTCGGGTTCTTTTGGCCAATTCCAATTTGGTTCCCCACTGGAGCACTTGGGAGGAATTTGACCGCCTGGACGCCCTTGGGCTCATGATGTACGGACAAATGACCGCTGGCTCGTGGATTTACATTGGCACACAAGGCATTTTGCAGGGCACATTTGAGACCTTTGCTGGAGCCGCGCAAAAGCACTTCGGTGGAAGTCTCAAAGGAACCCTGACCGTCACTGCGGGTCTCGGCGGCATGGGTGGTGCGCAGCCGTTGGCGGTAAAACTTGCGGGCGGCGTTTCCATCACCATCGAAGTCGATCCAAAGCGAATCGAACGCAGGCTCGAAACCCGCTACCTCGACGAAGTTGCCCCGACCCTCGAAATCGCCCTCGAGCGTGCAACGTCGGCCAAATTGGCTGGAAAAGCCCTGTCAATCGGTCTCCTGGGAAATGCATCCGAAGTCTTGCCTGAACTCGTTCGACTGGGCATCACACCTGACCTTGTCACCGACCAGACATCCGCGCACGATCCCATGTGGGGCTATATTCCACCGCTTGCTCCCGGAGAAAACGCAGACGAACTTCGGAAGAACAACCCAGATCTCTACTTGAGTCGGGTATACGATGCAATGGCAAAGCACGTGCAGGCGATCTTGGAGCTTCAGAAACGCGGAGCCATTGCGTTTGACTACGGAAACAACCTTCGCAAACGGGCGTTCGATCAAGGTGTCACCGACGCATTTGATTATCCTGGATTTGTCCCTGCGTTCATCCGAGATTCTTTCTGCGAGGGACGCGGGCCGTTCCGTTGGGTTGCGCTCTCCGGAGATCCCGAAGACATCTACGCGACAGACCGAGCCCTACTTGAACTCTTCCCACACGATACACGCCTTCAACACTGGCTCAAGTACGCCGCCGAACACATCGCCTTTCAGGGACTGCCCGCCCGAATCTGTTGGCTGGGATACAGGGAACGGGACAAAGCCGGTCTGCTGTTCAACGAAATGGTTCGCGACGGCCGACTCAAAGCCCCCATTGTCATCGGAAGAGACCACCTGGACGCTGGATCTGTTGCAAGTCCTTACCGTGAAACAGAGGCCATGCTCGACGGATCCGACGCAGTTTCCGACTGGCCCCTTTTGAATTTTGCGGTAGGTATTGCGTCCGGCGCAGCCTGGATGAGTTTCCACCATGGCGGAGGTGTGGGGATGGGATTCAGCCAACACTCTGGACTCGTGGCTGTTGCCGATGGAAGCGAAGAGGCCGAATCCCGCCTCTCGCGCTGCTTGGTCAACGACCCGGCGATGGGCGTCATTCGCCACGCGGATGCTGGGTATCCTTTGGCCAAACAGGTTGCCGAGGAACGCGGACTCGATTTGCCCAGTCAGCGGCATCCATAAACGAATCCCCCAGGTTTAACTGGGGGATTTTGCTTATCAGAACTACATTTCTATGCGGAACAAGAACTTGGTGACCTCGGCTTTGAGGTGATCAATCATGGTGTTAAAGGCATTGGTTGCTTCGAATTTGTACTCTTGGAAGGGATCGCGCTGTCCGTAACCACGCAAGAAAATTCCCTGTCTCAGAACGTCCATGGCATGCAAATGCTCTTTCCAATATTGGTCGATCACCTGGAGCAGGACCTGACGGCCCATACCGACAAACACCGCGGAACCCAAAGACAGCTGACGCTGTTCCAAAACACGGAGCACGGCTTCGAGCACTTGGCGGTGTGCATCTTCAGCACCCTGTCCCTTCAAACGTTCAAAGTCAAAGGACTCCAAACTCGGAAGGGATTCCACCAATGTGGCCCGCAGTTCTTCGATGGACCAATCCACCGACGCGACATCTGGGGGCGCAAGGTCAAAGAGGGTGTTTTCGACAAAATCACCGATCATACTCTCAACGCTCTCTTCCACAGCCGAATCTGGACCCAAGAGCAACTCGCGCCGCTGGGCGTAAATCACCTCGCGCTGCTTGGAAAGCACATTGTCAAATTCCAAAAGCTGCTTGCGTGTGGAAAAGTTGCGGTCCTCGACCCGTGCCTGCGCACGCTCGATGGCTCCGGTCAACATCCGCGCTTCAATGGGTTGGGTGTCGTCCATGCCCAGGCGGTCCAGAAGTGCGACTGTGCGCTCATTGGCAAAGAGACGCATCAATTCATCTTGAAACGACACATAGAAACGGCTGGAACCCGGATCCCCTTGCCGTCCGGCCCGCCCTCGGAGCTGGTTGTCGATCCGACGTGACTCGTGGCGTTCAGTTCCCAAAATGTGCAAACCGCCCAATTCCTTCACACGCTGGCGATCGCGCTCAATTTGGCGGCAACCCTGCTCCAAATCCTCCAAGACATTTTCAGGAATGTTCAGTTGGCGACCCAGATCCCGCGATCCAGCCTCGCCCCGGACGAGGGATTTGATGTAGGCTTCGACTTCCAGTGAGAAACGGCTGAAACCAAGGGCTTCGACGGCGTCCCCAACGTAAAATTCGGCATTTCCCCCGAGCATGATGTCGGTTCCCCGACCGGCCATGTTGGTTGCAATGGTGACCGCACCCAAACGCCCAGCCTGTGCAATGATTTTGGCCTCTTGGTCTTCGTATTTGGCATTCAAGACCTGATGTGTAATGCCCTCTGCCTTGAGCAACTCAGACACCAATTCAGAAATCTTGATCGAAACGGTTCCGACGAGCACGGGCCGACCCGTTTTGTGAATATCCCGGATTTCCTGAACGACCGCCTTGAATTTACCTTCTTCGGACCTGTAGATGATGTCATCTTGATCTTTTCGAACAACTGGAAGGTTGGTGGGAATCACCAGAACATCCACACCGTAAATATCGATGAATTCTTTTTCTTCGGTTTTCGCTGTTCCAGTCATCCCAGAACGCTTGCCATAGAGCTTAAAGAAGTTTTGGTACGTGATGGTGGCCAGCGTTTGGTTTTCGCTCTGAATCTGAACGCCTTCTTTGGCTTCGATGGCTTGGTGCAACCCCTCACCGTAACGGCGCCCGGGCATGGGACGTCCGGTGAACTCGTCGACGATCACGACTTCATTCTTCTCTGAGATGAGGTAATCGCGGTCTCGCTCGTAGTGATCCTTTGCGCGAAGTGCCTGGACAATCATGTGGGCCTTGGCCATATTGTCCGCGCTGTAGAGGTTGTCCAATGAGAGCAAGGTTTCGATTCGGGAGATGCCACCTTCGGTGAGGTGAACGGCCTTGGATTTTTCATCGATGGTGTAATCGCCGGTGGGTTCGTCGCGCACACCCGGCTCAGCGGGCTCTCCCCTTTTGAGCCGCTTGACCAGTTTGGCCATCAAGCTGTATTGATCGGTCGATCCCTCGGATGGTCCAGAAATAATGAGGGGCGTTCTCGCTTCGTCAATGAGGATGGAGTCGACTTCATCGATGATCGCATAGTTGAGGGGGTAATCGGCACGCAAAACCAATTGTCCAGGACTCTGCGCCATGTTGTCCCGCAGGTAGTCAAACCCGAGCTCCGAGTTGGTGACATAGGTGATGTCACAGCCGTATGCCTCACGCCGTTGGTCCGGGCTCATAAACTGCTGAATGAGACCGACAGAAAGCCCGAGGGTCCGGTACACCAAACCCATTTCCTCTGCACCCACACGGGCCAAGTAGTCATTGACGGTCACCAAATGACAGCCCCGACCCTCTAAGGCATTGAGCGCCAATGCCAAGGTCGCAACCAGCGTTTTTCCTTCTCCTGTACGCATTTCAGCAATGCGACCCATGTGAAGCGCCGCACCACCGACCAATTGAACGTCATAGTGACGCTTTCCAAGTGTGCGCTTGGCCGCCTCCCGAATCAATGCAAAAGCACGAACAATAACGTCATCTAAAGTCTTTTGGCCTGACTGAACCAGTTCCCGCAACGCCATAAACTCAGCAGAGAGGTCTCCAATCCTTTCCATTTCAGGTTCGAGCTTATTGACGGACTCCACAATCGTACGCCGCAATTTTGCCACGTCACGCTGATTGGTATCGAAAACCCTACGCAGAACTCCAAACATATCCGTAACAGTATAGCGGGATTATCCAACAGCCAACAAAACCCCGTTAAACCGGTGAAACGCCCGAGCGATTTGAAAACAGATCTTGTGAAACCTCCCAAAGCCTCAGGGCCGCAGCCGCGTCCATCGCTTGGGATGCGGGAATCTGCATGTGGTTTCGCACAAAGTATCCACCTGTTGCAGACGCAACATCCGGGCTGGACGCCAAGTAAACAAGGGTCTTTGCGCCCTCAGCGGCAGACAACATCCAACGCTGTCCGAGCCGAATCCACTCGCTGATCCAGTTTCGGCTGTTCCAAATGCCTGTGCGAACCACGCCCGGATGAAACGCGTTCACAGAGATCTGCCTGGACTGCAGGCGGTGCGCCAGCTCCCGGGTGAACAGGACATTGGCCAGTTTGGATTGTGCGTAAGCAAAAAAGGGATTGTACCCCTGGCAAATTTGCAGGTCATGCCAACGCATGTGTGCGGTCCTGTGGGCATCGGATGAGGTGTTCACAATGCGGCCTCCCACAGGGATACAATCGAGCAGTGCTGTCGTGAGCAAAAAGTAAGCCATGTGGTTCACGGCAAAGGTTTTTTCCAGTCCATCGACGGTCAGTTCCCGCTGCGCAAACACCGCACCGGCATTGTTGACGAGCACATCCAGACGCGGGTACGATTCTCGAAACTGGCGTGCGAGAGATCCTATTTGCTGTTGATCGGATAAATCTGCCAGGAGAAATGAAACCGAGGAGCGTCCCGAGCAGCGCTGCAACTCCGACACCACGCGCTTTGTCTTCTCTGGGTCACGTCCCACCAAAACCACTTCCGCACCCATCTCGAGCAACGCGAGTGCAGCAGCCTGGCCGATGCCACTGGTCGCACCGGTGATCAAACAAATCTTGTCTTTCATACCCCCATTTTAGGGTAGTTTTGGCCACCACCTTCGGGCGTATAATGGAGCATGAGCGAGTATCTCAATCCCAGACACACCCAAAGGATGACGCTTCCAGAATACCTTGAAATGGAAAAAAGAAGTCCCACTCGACATGAATATGTCAAAGGGCACGTGTATCCTTTGGCCCAAGAAAGCATCCGACACAACGACATCATCTCCAACCTCACCCTGGCACTCAAACCCCCTGCCCGTGCGAAGAAGGGAAAGTTCGTCACGGAAAGCGTGCGCTGTTTCATCTCCAAGTTGGAGCGCTTCTACTATCCGGATATGATGGTTTCCTGTGATCCCAGAGACACCGATGCCTTTGACCTGTATTACCCTTGCGTGGTTGCAGAAGTGGTCTCGCCCAATTCACAACACGCCGACATCTGGGAAAAGGTACACGCTTACACCAGTTTGCCGACACTCAACCGCTATCTGCTCATTTACCAAGACCGTCCACAAATCGACGTTTACTCTTGGGCGGGCACGTCGTGGATCAAATACAGTGTGGAAGAAGGGAATGTGGAATTGCCTTCTCTCAACACGCATTTGGATCTTAAAGTTGTGTACGAAGGCATAGAGTTTGACGCCAAATAACGCAAAATAAAGTACAGTGTCCACGTGAGCGCACCCCTCGAGCCAGCACCAAATTCTCTTGCCATTTCCATCTCAGGTGTCTGCGTCGAACTCGGCGGCAAACGCATTCTCGACAACATCTCACTGGATGTTAAAAAGGGTGAATTTATTGCCATCATTGGCGCTTCAGGAGGTGGAAAGAGCACGCTGCTTCGGCTTCTCGCCGGACTCGTCAAGGCCAAGACAGGCACCGTTCATGTGGCCGATTCGCCTGCATTTGTGTTCCAAGATTACCGACTGTTGCCTTGGCGCACCGCACTTGGAAATGTGCAATTGCCGAGACAAATCCAAAGGTGCCGTGGCTTGGATCCCAAAGAAGCCCTCAAGCAAACCGGCTTGCAGGATCACGCCAAAAGCTATCCCCATCAGCTCTCCGGTGGAATGAAAGCCCGGGTTGCCATCGCCCGAGCGTTGGCACAATCCAGCGATATTTTGCTTCTGGATGAACCTTTTGCCGCTTTGGACGCACTCGTTCGTGAACGCTTCAACGCCGAACTCCTCCACCTCCATGAAAAAAGTGGCCGCACAACGTTGCTTGTCACCCACTCCATCCGGGAAGCGGTCTACCTCGCTGACCGGGTTGTCGTCTTGAAGGACGGGTCGCTCGAAGCCATTTTGGACACCCATACAGAAGGTCGAATCACGGCATACACAGATGGCATCGAAGCAAAACTGAAAACGCTCTTGGGCCAAGGCAATTCCACCTTCTTGATTCAGACAGAGATTTCTCCCCCTCGCTTGAACTTTTTGGCACCCTTATCGACACTGGTTGCATTCTTCGTGCTTTGGCATGTGTTTGCGACACGCATTGACAATGCTTTTTTGTTGCCAACACCTTTAGAGGTTGTACACGCCTTTCAGGAAAACGCAGCCAGCTTGTGTGACGCACTCCTCGTCACCCTCAAAACTGCGCTCGCTGGACTGTTGTGTGGCAGTTTCTTTGGTATGGCCTTGGGTTACTTTCTGGGACGGTTTCCCATTCTCGAAAAAGCCCTCGCACCCTTTTTGATCGCCTCTCAAAACACGCCGACGGTGATCATTGCGCCCCTGTTGATGAACGCACTTGGATTTGGATTCTTGCCCGGCGTCATTGTGGCGTCCACAATTTCGTTTTATCCTTTTTTGGTCTCCACAATGGTTGGACTCCGCGAAGTCGATCAGGAGTACCACGAGCTGTTCGCAACACTCAAAGCCAACCGGTGGCAACGCCTTTGGTTTTTAGATGTCCCTGGCGCGTTACCGGTGATTTTGGGCGGGCTGCGGTTGGGGCTCAGTTTGTCTCTCATTGGTGCGGTTGTTTGGGAATTTGTCAACCCCAATATTCCTGGCATTGGATTAACGGTCACACTGGCCAAAAACCAATACAGAACAGCCGAAGCTTTTGCCGCTGTTCTGTTGCTGGTCCTGACAGGATGTGGCTTTTACCTTCTGACAACGCAACTCGAACGCATGACTTCAAAACACCGTCCCAAGCGTCGATAAAGCGAGATTCATTTGGCAATCAAAACAATCAATCCGCGCCCACAGACGTTGTAGGTTGTGTGTTCTCCACCGATCGCTACAGCAGCAGTGAGATCTACTTGACTGGACCCTTCCGCCCAACTGCAGGTGTCAGTGACCCGATACCACTGTTTGCCTGTTGCCGGCCAAGGCAACTTGAAATCGATTTTATCTTGCCAACCGTTGTACGCAATGTAAATGGCTTGGGTACCAACTTCACCGAACTCCGTTGCGTCGATGCGAAAAGCCAAAGCATGGTTGTTTTTATCTGCAAAGTAGGTGGCATCGGGCACATTGCCATCGGGCTTGAACCAACGCAATTGTTCCATGACATTGCCATTGTTGTCTTTGTCTGAATAGAAATCCGAGGGTCGAAGAGACGGATGCGCACTTCGAAAGGCCATCATTTTTTGGGTAAAGGTTTTAAAGTTGCGTTCTTCAGTGGTCTTTGGGCCATTCAACCAATTTGCCGACGAATCCAGGTTGTAGGGATTGTTGTTGCATTTCATTGAACGCAGGTATTCGTCCCCACCCGTGATCATCGGAACACCAGCACTCAACATCAAAAGTGCCATTCCAGTGCGCGCTGCTTGCCTTTGGTCCACAGCAACATTCGCATGGTCCCAACTGTCGTTGGAATTGCTGCCACCATCAGAGGCTCCATAAGGCCAAGCCTGCGTGTTGTTTTTTCCGTTGCACGAATACACATCCTTGAGGGTCAACCCATCGTGGGCAATCAGAAAATTGATGGAGTTCCAAGGCTTGCGACCGTCGTCTTGGTAAAGATCGCTCGAACCTGCGAACCGATCTGCCAGCTGCCCGGGCGTGATATCGTCGACACCCAGTCGGTTTTGATCTTTGCGAATGACATCGCGGTACTTCCCATTCCACTCGGCCCAATCTTTTGGAAAATTTCCAACTTGATAGGTTCCATCGCCAATGCCCCACGGCTCTGCGATGAGGTCTGTCCCCACACCACCGGCCGCAGGTCGTGCTGGAATTTCACGCGCAATGCGTGCCAGTGCAGTGTTGGAGTTGGTGGAACTGAAGAAAAATCCATCATGTTCTTGGGTATTTCCCAAAATGGAAGCCAGATCAAAGCGAAACCCATCAACACCCAAAACATCTCGCCAGTATTTGAGTGAATCGACAATGAGGTTCTGTGTCACAGGATTGAAGGTGTTCATGTTGGCACCAACACCCGTGTTGTCCCAAAAATATTGCCTGTCTTTCGTGAGGGAATCGTATGTCAAACTGTCGAGACCGCGCCATGAAATCAACGCAGTTGTATCTGATGTTTTCCAAATGCCACCCTCAGCCGTGTGATTGTAAACAACGTCAATCCAGACCTTGATGCCCTGATCGTGAAAGGCCTTGGTCATCTGCTGAAATTCCCGTGTCGGTCCACCAGGCGATTGATCGCAGGCATAGCGTCGGTCCGGGGCAAAGTAATTGGTGGTCATGTAACCCCAGTAATTGTCTCCGACGCCATCTGTGCTGGAGTGCTTGCTGGCCACATCGTCAACGTCATTGCTCTCATTGTCGGTCTCTTGAACCGGCAAAAACTCCACGACAGTGACACCCAGCTGTTTCAGTTCTTCGGCTTTTTTCGCAGCTCCGGCATAGGTTCCCGCGCAAGTCAGACTGGCATCTGCGCGTGTCAAACCCCTCAAATGAACCTCGTAAACCACATCGTCTTTGAGCGCTCGGGTGGGCTTGGTACCGATAAGACCCAAGATGGGTTGAATGACCATTCCCTTGGGTGCAACTTTTCCAGAATCCAGGGCGCGCTCGGTGGGCCCGGTTTTGTACACGTCCCAAGTGTAATTTCCAGACAGTGTACTGGTCGGGTCATGGCTGATTTCCAGTGCGTATGGATCAATCAACAGCTTATTTGGGTTGAAACGGTTGCCTTCCGCATCCACATCTTTGATCCAGCCCGCATCGGAACCTTTTTTCCAAGTGGATTTGTAGGTCCAGTTTGGACCCCAAGCACGGTAGCCGTAATACACAGTGTCAATGCCAGCACCCCGAAGGGACGCCACAGGTACAGTTACCGACCACACCGAATTGGCTGGGTTTTTGGTGAGCACATATTTGAGCTTTTCGTTCTCCCCTGTGGCTTTGGCAAAGAGATTCAGTTCAATGCGCTGCGCTTTGGATGAGTACACACGAAAGGTCAAATGGCTTGTCCCCGGTGCTCCCGCACTGTCCGTATATTGAACACCCAAATTGGCGGACATACCTCCCAGAGAAGCAATCTCAAAATCCCCTGACGGATTTTGCAAACGTGAACAGGAAACAGTTGTCAAAAGTAAACCCAAACTCAAAACCATTTTGCGCATTTGTATTCTCCTACCAGATACATACCCAAATTTGAAAGACACACAATCAGTTTTCATTTTATACACCCAAGGGAAAATCATTTATCGCTTTCGAACAATTTCAGGGGAAACGGGTCATAATACGTTCAAAGTGTCGGGAACGATTCTGTGCTAAACACCAACGTTAATCTTTTTAAAAAAATCTAATTTCTCCGAACCTCCTGAATTGTGAAAATTTTCATTTGAAGAGGCCATTGAATCAGCAGATCCCGAAAGTGTGGAAAAAGAGATGAAAACATGGAGGTTGATTTTAGGGAGGCTTGCTTGAGAATGTTCGAGGGCAGTTGCAACACGACGGCTCATCCGTCGGCCGACCACCGTCGATTTTGGATTCACTTCAGAATTACTTGAAAATCCTCGTTTTGCATTACATTTTGTGCGAACACAAACCTGTTCGAAAACCTAGGCAAGGTGTGGGATAAGTCAATTATTTTTGACCCGAATGCGAATCCGAGTTAGAATGACTCCCGTATGGTATTGCTCAAACCTTTTAAACTGATTTCGATTCTAACCCTGACCGTTTCTCTCAGCGCTTGCAGCTCCACTCAACAAGAAAAACCACTCCCCCAACTGCAGCCCTCATCGTTTGCGGGTGTTCGGGGCATGACTCCAAAAAATGACTATGCCTACGGACTTGCACTCTCTCCCACAGGAGATCGCCTCTACGTTGGCGGCGGTTCTGATGGCCTTCCTGGCAGCGACAACTTGGATGCCTTTGTGGGAAGCCTGAGTTCCGCAACAGGAAGTGGACTTTTGACTGTCTTCCAAAAATCTGGTTTGAAGCCAAACGATGATGCAGATATCGTGAAAGATGTCACAGTAGGGCCGCAAAGTGGTGCCGTTTTTATCTCGGGATCCACAGACAGCAAAGTCTTCTTTGAGCCAAACACAACATACAATACGGGGTTTGTCGCGCGCCTGAATGGAAACGGTGGGACAACATGGCACCACCAAACCGACTTGTTCTATATGAATAAGATTGTCACCAGCGTTGAATCTGGCCAAGAATACCTCTACGTGCTCTTGAGCAAAACATATTGGGATATTGGGGATATGTGGAAAGGATCGTATCAGAGAGGAGCGTTTATTCAGAAGTTCAATGCAGACACCGGCGCTATTGTCGAAACCTACACGCCATGGTTGGATGCAGCAAGGAATAAATCGTTTCCGAATTGCAAAGTCAGTGTTCCAGAAGACATGAAGACATGTGAACTTAGGGTGGAGGATTTTGCCGTCTCAAAAGCAGGTGAATTACATGTTTTGACTTCCATCTACACGCCTCATGCTTCTCTACATCTCTACACACTCGGGATCATGTCTTACAAAACCTCAGGCCTTTTTGATACATCGACCGTCGTTGCTGACGATATTTTGAATGAAATCAGTGGAAAGATGGCTCTCTTTCAGGATCCACAATCCGAAACTTCTAACATCTACATTTCATACACCGGTGACGGAGTTGATTGGTCAGTCAATGAAATTTATCCTGTCATGAGACTCGCACGCTGGCAGATGAACGGAAAATCATACACACGGACCTGTGAATACAGTAAGTCCATGGAGTACCGTCAACGTCCAGAAGAGCATCACCTGGCTGTGGATAATGCGGGAAATGCTGTACTGAGCACCATGAAAGTTGCTTTTTTTGGCACCCCAAAGGAGCAGATCGCACCTTTCATCAACCAGTACAGTAAGATGTGCGATTGGCGCTGGCTTGCCTACCCCGGAGACACCAATTCGAGAGGTATCACCGACTTGATTACGGATCCAGCAACTGGTGACGTTTTTGTCTCTGGAAACACGACCGATTCTGGAACAGTCGGTGGAATTCCGAAGGGTGGAATGGATTTTTGGATACATCGACTGGACAACAAAACGGGCAAAATCATTTGGTAGTTTCGGAAAAGCATCTGAAAAAGTCTTCAGTGCCTTACAAAAAATCTGAGGGACAAAAATCGTTATTGAGGCAATGAAAACAGGGGGATGAACCATCGCGTCGGTTTCCCCCGAGAACCCCCCTCAAAGAACTTAATCTTGAAAGTCTCCTTTAACATCTTGGACAAAGCGGCGCCAGACTCAAGTTCATGACCATGTTTACTCTCCCCAAAACCACGTGCTGTCTCGCCCGCATTGCCGAAATATTAAACCCTCGAGTGGGGTTAGGGACCAAGCCATGTGCAAACCGTCCTGCAATTTGGATACAGCAAATAGCTTCAGTGGGACACGCTTCTTAAACTTTTGTAAGGTAATAAAAAAACAATCATAATACTCAAAATATTGCTATTAATAGAAATTTATCATCTCAATAGAAAAAAAGATAGATAATTACAGCAACTTTCATATCAATAGAGGAAATAGAGAGCCGTTTGAATTAACCCACGAGGAATCGATCTAGATCGTA
Source organism: Deinococcaceae bacterium (assembly GCA_046327935.1). Taxonomy (GTDB): domain Bacteria; phylum Deinococcota; class Deinococci; order Deinococcales; family Deinococcaceae; genus JACMOA01. The sequence continues at coordinate 18,504 of JAXLXL010000003.1, read as the reverse complement.
CGAACGCATATCTCGTTATACCATCAAGGTCTCCAGAAAATGCTATAAAAAAGTAATAATTTTTACAAAGAAAAATATATTAATGAGCAGGACAGGCGCTTCACAAAACGAAAAATTACATAAATAGAAAACATACTTAAATGTAATAAGGCTGATTTTTTTAATTGAATTCCAGGTCTAGGTATATATAAAAATTGAGATAGAGATATTTTTACCAAAGTTTAATTTATGCATTATGCAATGCTATATGCGAATTTGACCAAGACAAATAGGAAAACTGATTTCGGTTTTCAAAGAAGTCTACTGTAGAATGGCTATCAGTATGGTATTGCTCAAACCTTTTAAATTAATTGCGATTCTAACCCTCACTGTTTCTCTCAGCGCTTGCACCTCCACTCAACAAGAAAAATCACTCCCCCAACTGCAACCCTCATCGTTTGCGGGTATTCGGGGCATGACTCCAAAGGACGATTTTGTATATGGACTTGCACTCTCTCCTACAGGAGATCGCCTCTACTTTGGCGGCAGTTCTGATGGCCTACCCGGCAGTGACAACTTGGATGCCTTTGTGGGAAGTCTCAATCCCAGGACAGGCTTTGGCATTCCACCGTTCCCCATTTTTCAAAAATCGGGCCAAAAGCCGAAAGACCGTGAGGATGAAATCACAGATATTGAGGTTGGCTCACCAAGTGGCTCTATTTTTGTTTCTGGCTCTACGGAGAGCTCCATCTTTTTTGAGCCAAATACATCCCGTGAACATGCTTCTTTTTTTGCCCGACTCAACGAGAATGGCGGAACCGTATGGCACCATCAAACACCTTTGGACATTGAAAAAATCCAAGTCAATACTGAAATGGGTCAAGAATACCTCTATGTCCTCTTGCGAAACAGCTCTAAACAAACTTCATGGATTCAAAAATATAATGCTGATACCGGTACCATTGTTGAGACATATACACCTTGGTTGGATGCAGCCATTCATAAATCGTTTGAAAATTGTAAGGTGAAGATTCCTGATGCCCCCAATTGTGCTTTAGAAGTAGAAGATTTTACTCTTTCTAAAACAGGTCAATTGTATGCTTTGGTTTCTGTTTTTACACCATATGGGTCAAGCAATTTTTTTACACTTGGCGTTATATCATATGAAACATCAGGCTTATTCTATTCTTCATCCATTATTAATAAAGAAATCCTCTCGGATGTTAATGCGAATATAGCTATTTTTGAGGATCCACAAGAGGGTGATTCAAGTTTATATATTTCATACACAGGTAGTCGAATTTGGGCAAGTATTGATATATCACGTATGATCGCGATAGAAAAATGGCCATTATATTTCGGAAAATTATACAACAATTCATGTCATAATATTCAGAAAAAGGATAGGATTTCATGGCCAGAAAAATATCATCACCTATCTGTTGACCAAGAAGGCAGTTTTATTGTAAGTACATTCGAATTTGATAGTTTTGCGACAGGTTTTTATCATTCTGAGCCCGTTATTTCGAAATATAACAAAAGGTGTGAGTTGGTATGGCGTGTCCCTATGGGAGAGTCTGGATCTGGAATTCGAGATTTAAATGTAGACAAATGGACAAATGATATTTTTGTTGCTGGAAACAGTATGAATTCAGATCCTCTGGGTGGACTCCCCAATGGCCAGAATGACCTTTGGATCAATCGCATTGAGGGTAAAACGGGCAAAATCATTTGGTAATCCCGGAAAACAGCAAAAAAGGAGTGGAATTGTGGTAATCTGCACAACATGAATGAATCTCACGACCGACTGGAGCTCCTCATCCGTCGGCCGACCCCGTTGGTGTGGATGGCCCAATACCTTTGGGTGTCTGTATCTCTGGCTGCAGTGTTGCTCGGCTTGCTGTTGATCCAGGTTCCCTTGGTGGTATTGGGTGTCTTTTCCCTATGGATTCACCGAAAAACCTTCGTATCACACTCTATCTTGCTCGTTGAACGTGAATCCGACACCCTAGCATTGCTCACGGTCAATCAACTGTGGGTCAAACGCATCCACACCCGACTTCCAACCCGGGCCATTCGGAGACTGTCTTTCCTGAGGAGCATTGAATGGGACAAAGAAGCGGACGCTCAGCCACTGTTGGTTTTGAAATTTGATCAAGAAGAGCCCCTGCGACTTCCTGTCAACCTGGAACACGGTCGACGCATCACCCAGAAGATCGTCGATTGCGTGAAAAATCCGTCACTCAGATGTCGGATTCCAGACGCGGGTCCCCATTAAGCCGGATGCGGTATCCTCAGGTGTCTCTGCCTATATTAAAATGCCTCCATGACCACCCAACGCGTTCTTTCGGGCATTCAACCTACAGGCGACCTCCATATTGGAAACTACTTCGGCGCCGTTCAGAAATACGCGCTGCTGGGACAGCAATTTGGAAAATCGGCATTCTTCTGCATCGTCGATTACCATGCGATCACCGCACCACACGACCCCGCATTGCTCCGCGAGCGTACATTTGAATTGGCCTTGAATCTCTTCGCGACGGGGCTCGATCCCAAAGTCACGACCCTTTTTCCACAGAGTGCCGTACCTGAACACCTGGAACTCAGCTGGATTTTTACGACACAGACACCCCTCGGCGATCTCGAACGCATGACGCAATTCAAAGACAAGATTCAACAACACCAGAGTGTTTTGGCAGGCCTGCTTTGTTACCCCGTTTTGCAAGCCGCAGACATCCTCATCTACAAGGCACAAACCGTCCCAGTCGGAGAGGATCAGGTTCAACACCTGGAGTTGACCCGGGAAATCGCACGCAGGTTTAACCACCACTTTGGACCCACCTTTCCCGAGCCCCAAGCGCTCTTGCAAAAAAATGCCCTTCGGATCACCGGCATCGATGGCAAAGGAAAAATGAGCAAATCCAAGGGCAACACCTTGGGCGTTTTTGAGACCTTTGAATCCATTTGGAACAAATTGCGGGTTGCACCGACAGATCCCGCGCGCATCCGGCGAAACGATCCGGGAACGCCTGAGCGCTGCCTGGTGTACGAATACCACAAACTGTTTTCGGATACCCAAATGATACAAATGGTGCAGGATGGATGCAGAAGTGCGCAAATTGGCTGCGTGGAATGCAAAAAACACCTGATGGCTGGCATCGAAAGAACCTTGGGTCCCATACAAGACCGAGCAGGCGAACTCCGAAAGCATCCCAGTGATGTCATGGACCATTTGGTTGAAGGAAGCAAAACGGCGAGGGGTGTCGCCCAAGTGACCCTCGAAGAGGTGCGTGAACGCATCGGTTTGCTCAAATTGCCATGACCGAAATCGCCCCGTTTGAGCTCTTGGCGGGTTGGATTCGAAGCCTGCGTGAAGGGAATGTTTTGCCAGAACAGGTTCCTTTGAGATCCCTGGTTGACCGGGCACTCGAACATTTCTACGCGATTCGGACGTCTCATCCAGAAGCTGCCGCCCAAACCTTACCTCAGGTGGCGGCGCTTTTGCTTTTGCAGACGCGATTGTTGCTCCCGAAAACCGACTGCGAGCCTGACGACGACACAGATTTCTGGGAAGCGCTGGAAACGGAGCCCTGGAACCCCGAACCGCTGGCTGAAGTCGAGGTGTGGGTTCAGTTCCTGAGCCACAGCCGAGAAACCCAAAGGTGGATTTTACCCGCGGCGCACAAACCCCTCGCCTGGCCCCGCCGAGAAGACCGACACGCCACACATGAACGCCTGGACCGACTTGTGGAAGCGGCCCAAAACACACTTCGCGATGTTTCCGTGGCCGAACTGTCTCAGGACCGACTGACCCTGGAGCAGGCCTACCAAACTTTGACAAGCTCTTTTGCACACACCGAACGTCTCAAATTCTGCGCATGGGCGCCAGAGGATTGGAACGAGCGAACCATTTACTTCACGGCCCTTCTCGAAGGCCTGCGTTTGGAAAAACTCCACGCGGCGCAAGCCAGTGCCTACAGTGAAATCGATGTCTGGATAGATAAAAACCCTAATTCAGTACCCTTGCCGTGAGTTTCAAACGGCAGCAACCCAAAAAGAGGAATACAAAAATAGAAGAAGAACCCGTTCCAGAGGAGAATGGGTTGGGTTGGGTTGGGTATGGGATTTTGGAGTGGATTAGCAACTTGGGCATGGAGCGGAATGCCCATCTCCCCAATTGGCAGTTGTCCCATTGCCTCCTCCTGGTATCGGTATCGGTTGAATTACAATTGTTGTTCCATTCGAAACTGTTATCGAATCTTGGTCATCAGCAATTACATGTCCCGTTGCCATCAAAAAGACAAGTGCTCCGACCGCTTTCAAGACGCCTTTCATCACTTTAATTCCCTCATTTTCTCTTCCACTTTCCACGCGATAACCACACCTTTGCATTCCATTCCCAATACGCGCTTCGCGTAGATTTCCATCAGCTCCGGATCCTTTTTCTCCACACCTCTGTACCATCGATCAATCTCTTCCACCAATGCACTGTGTTCTGGAAATCCATTCATTTTTTCATTTTCTAAAAAGCATCCTTCTTCTGTGATGATTAAGACTTCGCTTAACACCTTCTCTAGAATTTCACTTTGCTCTTGCTCGTTCAACATATACACAAGTTCTGGACACAATTGTGCAACAAAGTTCGAGAACGATGCCATTTTTCCTAAGCCTTCGACAATTGACTCTCTTAAATCAGAATCGACTTTGTAGCCTTTTTTAAATGAGAGAAACGCTCTGGTTAAATTCACGTAATATTTGGCCCAATACGGAAGATCCTCCGTCATCTCAAACAATTGTTCAATGTATTTCATTTGATTCCAAGATTTTTCAGCTTTTGTGAAATTTTCTGCTGCCATATATGCGATGACTTTCACTGAAAGCATGATTAGGTTGAGAATTGGGACATCGAGGTTTTCTGGTATATTCGTCTCAAGGACAGTTTTGAGCTTCGCGGCTGTGTCTTGGTTATTTCTAAGGAGACCGATATGTCGTTTAAAGTCTCTGACAACAGACAGCAGGTAACCTGAAGCGCAGAAAGGTTGGTTTTTATAATCATTCAACTTATGCAGTTGAGCGGAAGCTGGGAGACCCAAGAAAAAATCTGTGACGAGAATGGTGTGATCTAAAAGGATATCTGGATGAAGCTTTAAAGCATACTTAAGAAGTGAGTCGAGATCATTGTCTAGGAAATATAGCGTACAAAGATTTTCGAGAATATAGTCGTTGACGCGGAAATCCTGATTCTTCTTAATTTGATCCCATTGAACCAAAAGGGCTTCTATTCTGTGCTTTATAGGCGAAGGAGCAAGAACACGCATCTGGATTTCTGAAACTTGAAGAATGGAATTGACATCAAAGGAATAGGCAACTCGATGGGCTAAGCTATAGAAACGTAAAGCACTGTCAAAATGGTTGGTTTGTTGATAGGATTGGGCACGCATAAAATCCCAACGCATTTGAGATTCAAGGCCAAGCTCAGAAATATCCCTGGTGAGAACTTCCGGCTGATCGATAATGTAGAGGTAATTTTCAAGTGTTCTGTAGTATATTTTGACTGCAAGGTGCATGGCTTTACAGAGATTGTGGGTCTGACCTTCTATGACTTTGGCTGCCTCCTCAGGATTGTTTAAAGCAAGAAAAACCTGACATTCACGGGCACGTGCAACGGGACCTTCAATCTTGGAGAGTTGAATCTGCAAATCAGAAAGCGCATCAAGGCCCTCTTGAGCGGCGAGTTCGATGCGCTTGGCCCACAACGTGGGATGCATGATGATTTCTTCGAGGTTTTTGCCCAGAAGGATATCGGGATATAAAAGCTCACCCATGTTTCACCGAACAGTGCCCAAACGTCATATGTGCCTCCCCATACAAACCAAGCTGAACCACCCGGAACACGATTGACCCTCGAGACAAAACAGCAGAAAAACTGCCGAATGAAATCAAAAAGGGTCAAAAACAAAGCGAACCGAATGAAAACGAACTTAATATGGGGAAACTATAGCCCATGTGTGTTTGACTGTAAAGCGTCAGACCTTAACGGAACCTTCATTCTTTAAGCATCTTCTCATTTTGCATAATTAGGCCCACGGGACCTCATTTGACATGCAAAATAAAAGGAATGCAAAACTGATCCTATCCTAATCAGATGTGTCGAGAGACAGCCCTGCAGCCCTGATGCGCTCTTCCACCGATTCCAGATCCGTTCCCACGACCCGAAGAACCAATTGGCGCCCTTCAGGGGTTTGGCCCGAAGTCGCAATGGAGAGGATATTGCTCGGCGCGATGGCTTCAGCGGCTCTGGCCAAACTGCCGGGCACATCTGGAAGGGTGAGCGTCAAACGCTTTCCGCCGGCATCGTAGCCCATCACATGAATAAACGCTTTCAAGACGTCTGTGATGGTTAACATACCGCTGAGTTGTCCGGTTTCATCCAACACGGGAAGACCGCCGACCTTGTGCTTTTCCATGAGCAGTGCCACATCTTCCACGCAATCGTTTTCCTTACAGATTACGACCTTGCGGGCCATGACATCCCGAACGAGTAGGCGGGTCATGAGTTCGTGAAGTTCCCAAAGCGACAATGTGGTTGCCTTATTGGGGAGGGCTTCTTTGAGGTTCTTGGCCGTCACCATGCCAACCAAACGGTCCTCGTCATTCAGAACAGGAAGCCGTCTGAAACGTTGTCCCTGAAGGGTTTTTAGGGCAACAGACACCGATGCCATTTGGTTTACCGTTGTGGGATTGCACGTCATCCAGTCTTTTACACGCATTCCCAACATTCTAAGGCATTTTGTGAAAGCCATTTTGATCAGCTCTGGTTCATCTTCTCGCTGACTTTGCGTGGTATGCTCACCGCCATGAAATCGATTCAAATCCTCCGAAAAACCCTTCCCTTTGTCCTCTGCGGCCTCATTGGATACACACTCAGCGGCCCTTTTCACGCGCAAACGGCGCCCAATCGGATCGGTTTTATCAATGCTGACGAAGCCCTCAAGGCACACCGACTCAACAGCAAAATCGAAGAAATCCGCGCCAATTTACGAAAAGAGGTGGATCCACTCACCAAACAGGCCGATGACCTAAAAGCCAAAGGGGATAAACTCTCGGCAGCAGACAAAGACACGCTCAACCAAACCTTGCAATTGATCGAGGGGATTCGCAAAAAATACAGCGACCAGGTCGCACCTTTGATCGATAAAATCAACGCAGACGTCAATCTGGTGATCAAGGACACAGCCGAGAAACAGGGCTTTTCCATCCTCATGGACCGCGCTGTGGCCGCCAGTTCAGGCCTCGTTGTCTATGCCGATGAGCAAAATCTCGACGTCACGCAAACCATTGTCAATGCCGTTCAGAATCAGAAGTGATCTGTGAATCGCCTGTGCATTCTCTCTGCATCCTTGTTTCTCGCCCTTTTGGGCACTTCGAGTGGAACAGGACAAGCACCCGGTCGGGTCGGCTTTGTCCACTTGACCCGGGTCTTTGAGGCCCACCCAAAGGGCAAGGCACTGGCCGAGCTCAACCAAAAATACAACGCGCAATTGCAAGAAATCAGCGTTAGGCTCCACGCGCTGGAAAAAAAGCAGGGCGCGCTGACGGGAATAGAAAAGCAATCCCTGAATGTCTTGCAAGAACAGGCCAAAGCACTCTCTGACAAATACCAAAAAGAGGCCGAGCCACTGCTGAAACCCCTGTCCACTGAACTGACGCAATGGATCAAAACGACAGCACAGGCGCAGGGCTTCGGCATCGTCATGGACCAAAGCGTGGCTTCCAAAATTGTGGTTTACGCTTCTGAGACAACCGACCTAACCGACCAAGTGATTGCCAGCATCCAAAAACCAAAATGAAGACCCCTCAAGAACACCTTTGGGGCAACCTCCAAACACGCATCGAGGATCGCCTGGAGGCCCTGGATCCGGACCTCAAAACCTACATCCTGGAGTTTGTCTACGGCGAAATCTACGCACGGACTGGACTGGACCTGAAAACAAAAGAGCTCTTGGCGTGCGTTCTGCTGCTGTCTCAGGGACAAACCCTAGAACTCAAGACACACATGAGGGGCGCACTCCGTTCAGGTGCAACCGAAACGGAGCTGCGCGAAAGCCTTCTCTTCGCCATCCCTTACCTTGGATTTCCGCGGGTGATTGAGGGTTTTAATGCCCTCAAAGAGCTGCTCGAGCCTTCTGGTTGATTTGCCACGTTTCCTGACGCATAGTGAGAGACGATGAAATTTGGCCGGATTGTTCGAATGCTTCTGTGGCTCAGCCTTTTGGGCTTGGTCGTCTATCTCATTCCTGCCGTTCCAGTTCTGCTGAAATGGGGAACGCTGCCAAAAATGCCCGATCAACGGGTCAACTATTTGATCGCAGGTGTCACACCAAAATACATTGGATACCACCAAAGGGCGGCCGAAGACTTTGGGGGCCTGACTGACACCATCCTTTTGCTGCAATTCGATCCACAATCAAAATCCATACACATGCTCAGCATCCCAAGAGACACCCGGGTGTTTGTGAAGGGTTACGGCTGGGGAAAGATCAATGGCGCCAATGTCCATTTGGGACCGCAAGCCTTGGTCGACACGGTCGAACAGTTGACGCATTTGCGCATTCAAGGCTATGTGCTGCTGTCGCTTTCGGCGTTGCGTGAGGTCACCGATGCCCTCGGTGGCGTCGAATTGTACGTTCCAAAAGATATGAAATACACCGACACAGCGGCAGGTTTGGAGATCGACCTCAAAGAGGGCCGTCAGCTGTTGAGTGGAGAACAGTTGGAAGGTTTCACGCGGTTTCGCAAAGATGGCATGGGCGACATTGGGCGTGTGGCACGACAACAAGAGATGCTCAAAGCGGTATTGGTCAAACTCAAATCGCCCGCAGGTGTGTTGCGCTGGCCTTCCGTGGCCCGCGCGCTCGACCAAAATATGAAAACCAACCTCGATTCCAAAGGTGTTTCAAACGCATTTGCGGCCATTTTAACCCGTCCTTCCCTGGAAACCGAGACACTGCCAGGACGTTTTGCCAACTATGGTGGAACCAGTTTTTGGGAGTCAGATCCGGCCGCTCTCAAAAGTTTGCTCAGCCAAAATTTTTGGGATGCCAACCAAACAGACCCTCGGAACTTTTCCATTGCCCTGATGAATGTGGGCGCGCCAGACGGTTCCGCCCGAAAATTGAAAACCAAACTGGAGTCCTTGGGTTACCAAAACGTGTGGATTACTGAACCGACCGATGGCGAGCAGAAACCCACGCATATCTTGGCCACACCCAGCACGGCTTCGGGTTCACGGCTGCTCCAAAGTGACATTGGCTACGGGGAGGTCCAGTTGGGATCTGTGGGCATTCGTGGGGCGGACATTTTGGTTCGACTGGGTCCCGACATTCCAAAACCAACCGACTGAGACGCACACCACCGGAAATCCCGACGCCTTGCATTTTTGATTCCTGACATGCATCCACAAAAACGCGCTCCGGAACCTGCTGCAACTTCAGGGTGTGTTTTACCCAAGAAGGGTCACAGGGTTTCGAGGTACAATGGGATTTCTGGGCATTTGATGTGTTGAGGGGGGAAAATGGTAAGGATCCTTCTTGGAATTGCGCTTCTCGTAGGAGGAATGGCCACAGCACAACGTGTGACGGTGGTTCGGCTCGGGGTTTTTCCAAATGTGACACACGGCGCGGGATTGGTCGCGATCGATCAGGGATTTTTTCAAAAGCAGTTGGGCAAAGTGAAACTTGACGTGCGTTATTTCTCGAACGGTACGCAAATCGCTGAGGCATTCATGGCGGGAACCCTGGATTTTGCCTATACCGGACCAGTGCCCGCGATCAATGCTTTCTTGCGAGGCGTTCCCATTCAGATTGTTTCGTCTGCAGCAAATGGTGGCGTTGTCCTGGTGGCGCGCAGAGATGCGCAAATCAAGGGTATTTCCGATCTCAACGGCAAAACGGTTGCGGTTTCGGCACGCGGAGCCACGCAGGATATCCTGCTCCGTCACATCCTGAACGACTCCGGACTGAAAGTTCAAGACCAAGGCGGCTCTGTCACCCTCGTTCCCTTGGATCCTTCTCTGCTGACCACAGCGTTTGCCAACCAACGCATGGACGCAGCATTGGTCCAAGAACCTTGGGGTGCCCTTTTGGAATCCCAGGGCGCAAAAGTCGTGCTCAATGAAAAACATCTGTGGAAGGATGGCAATTATGTCACCACCGTCTTTGTGGGCAATCCCACATTCATGCGCAACAATCCCGAAATCACCCGCCAGATGCTCAAAGGTAACCTTGCTGCCATCCAATGGATTCGGACCTCCAAGTCAAAGGCCCAGGAATCGATCTCCAAAATGATCTTTCAAGTGACGAAACAGCAGCCCGATCCCAAAACGCTGTCTAAGGCTTTATCTCGAACCCAAATCACCGACAAACTGAACCTGTCCTCGCTGCAGGACTATGCCCGACTCAATCAGGAAGCGGGGTTTGCCAGGGACATTCCGGATTTTGGCATGTTGGTCGACCGCTCCTGGCTGCCCAAACAATAGGGCCATGAAACGTCCATCTCGAGAAACACAAAGGTTGCCCGCGTGGGTGTGGCATCTGCTCAGCTTGTGCGTGTTTTTGGCCCTTTGGTTTGTGTGCGCAGACGTTTTTAAACTGTATCCTCCCTACCAAATGCCCCCACTCTTGGGAAACGGCATTGTACGCGAATGGATCGATGGTCCAGGTTTCTATCAGGCGGCATTGCAATCGCTGCGCAGAATTGCCATCGGCTATACAGCTGCAGTGGCCTTAGGTGTTGTGCTGGGCATTGTTCTTTCCCTATCTTCGGTCATTCGAAACATCGTGGGCGGTTGGCTGACCCTCATCCAATCGATTCCGTCCATTGCCTTTGTGCCGCTTGCCCTGATTTGGTTCGGCCTGAACGAGCGGGCCGTGCTGTTCGTGGTGATCCTCGAAGGCACCATTCCCATTGCACTCACCATCAGCTCCAGCATCGCCAATGTTCCACCGAGCCTCCGAATTGCTGGGAGAACGCTTGGTGCCAAAAACCTATCGCTCTACACGCATGTCTTGCTGCCCGCAAGTTTGCCCAATCTGACTGCCGCCCTGAGAACCGCCTGGGCCTTTTCTTGGCGGGCACTCATCGGGGCGGAACTCCTGACACCCAACATGGGCTTAGGGCAACTCCTGGAAACGGGGCGAAATGTCAGCAACACGGCCCTCGTCCTGGCCACGCTCTTTGCAGTCGGCGGATTCGGACTGTGTATGGATCTTGTACTTCGCCGCTGGGAACGGAACATTCGCAACCAATACGGCTTGGAGGAGGATTGATGCCCTTTCTCGAATTGCGTGGCGTGTCGTACCAATACCACAGAGGTGCATTTGCCCTCCAGAATCTCGATTTGTCTGTTGAGCAAGGTCAATTGGTTTGCGTTTTGGGGCCCAGTGGCTCGGGCAAAAGCACACTGCTTTCGCTTCTGGCAGGGTTTCTCCATCCCGATCAGGGCAATATTTACCTTGCGGGACAGGTCCTTCGGCAACCCAGCATGGGACAGACGTTGGTCCAACAAGAGCATGCCCTTTTTCCATGGCGAACGGTTTTGGGCAATGTTGCCTTTGGGCTCGAGCGGCGAAAAGGCAATTCCGCAAGCCGAACCCAAAGGTCGCACGAGGTTTTGGGCTGGGTTGGACTCGAAGGCTTCGAAACACGGCGAATCCACGAGTTGTCGGGTGGACAGCGACAACGGGTCGCTTTGGCTCGGGCCCTCGCCATCGACCCGATGCTGCTGCTTTTGGATGAACCATTTTCGGCTTTAGATGCACTGGGACGCGAAAAAATCTGCGATGATCTTCTCTCGCTCTGGCAACGGACCCAAAAAACGATCATTTTTGTGACCCACAACCTGGATGAAGCCTTACATTTGGGACAGCGAATTCTCGTTTTCAACAAGGGCAAGGTGGTTTTGGACAGACTGGGAAAACATCTGGGAGAGCAAGACCTTCGCAACGCTTTGCTATGATGTCTCAAATGTGGACGAGCGCACTCGATTTGGCAAAGAAAATCCGTTTGGGTGAGGTTTCAACTCAAGATGTTGTGGATCAGACCTTGGAAACCATCCGCAGGGTCGACCCGAACATAGGCGCGTTTCTGACCACCTTGGAACCCTTCTCACAGATTGCATCCATCGATGCGAAAAGACGCAATGGAACGCTGTCGGTCTTGGCTGGCGTGCCCATTGCCCTCAAGGACAACCTGTGTCTCAAAGGTACCCGGACCACTGCAGGCAGCCGAATGCTTGAACATTATGTCAGTCCGTACACCGCAACCGCAGTGGATCGACTCTTGAGCGGCGACTTGATTCCCATCGGCAAGACCAACATGGACGAGTTTGCCATGGGCAGTTCAACCGAAAACAGTGCGTTTCAAAAAACACGAAATCCCCACGATCTGGAGCGTGTTCCCGGGGGCACTTCGGGTGGAAGTGCAGCTGCAGTCGCTTCGGGAATGGTTCCACTCGCACTCGGCACAGATACCGGCGGAAGTGTAAGACAACCTGCGGCTCTCACGGGCATTCTGGGTTTCAAGCCCACCTACGGCCGCATTTCTCGCTACGGGGTGATTGCCACGGCGTCCAGTTTGGACCAAGTGGGCGGATTCGCAAGGTCGACAACCGACTTGGCCGCACTCATGGATGTGGTGTGTGGATTTGATCCGAAAGATGCCACGGGTCTGGATGTTCCAGCCCAATTTTCAGCAGCATGCAGTGGATCGCTGCGTGGAAAACGTTTTGCCTTTGTCAAAGAATCCTTGGGACAGGGCAATTCGGCGGGTGTTCAGGTGGCCTTGGACCGTTTTCGGGACGTGCTCGAGTCGGCTGGTGCAATATTCTCAGAAGTCAGCATTCCGGAGCTTGAATATGCGCTTGCAACCTATTACATCATCAATACCGCGGAGATCAGTTCCAATTTGGCGCGCTACGGTGGAACGATTTACGGGAGCCATGTCCAGGGCGACAACTGGAACGATTCGATCGAAAAGACCCGAGGCCAAATGTTCGGTCCCGAGGTCAAACGGCGCATCCTCATGGGAACCTACGTACTTTCAAGCGGTTACTGGGATGCTTTTTACGCCAAGGCATTGCGTGTGCGCCAAAAAATTGCCGAGGGCTTTTCAAAAGCCTTCGAACACGCAGACATTTTGGTAACCCCGACTTCACCCATTCCGGCTTGGCGGTTTGGCGAGCTCCCAGACGATCCTTTGGCCCACTACCGAATGGACATTGACACCGTTGGGGTCAGCCTCGCAGGGTTGCCGGCACTCTCCATACCTGCAGGTTTTGAAGAAACCGACGGTGTGGCGCTTCCCATTGGCATCCAACTGATTGCCCCAATTCTGCGAGATGAATCCCTATTTACGGCATCCGAGGTGTTTGAAATTGAGTCGGATCGAACGTTCATCCGACAACCCAAGATGTTCGGCTCCAAGACAAACGGGGTGGAAAACGGCTCATGAGGGTCATCCGAAAAACGCATACCCTTTTGGACGTCCAAGATCCCTGGGGAAAAACGCGTATCGTCTTCGATAAACAGCGAAATTTTGTGTATCGACTGCGCTCGTGGCTGTGGGTCTTTCGCAAACCCAAAGATATCGTTCCGCTGCACCGCATTCGAGAGATCTTGGTGTTTCGCCGCTTTCGCCCAGCCAAACAGGGCAAACACGAAGCCCACTACATGCATCAGGTTGTTCTCCGCGTTGACACACGAACCTATATCAAGCTTTTTGGCGTGGCCTATTCGCTTGAAGATCATCCACACCACCAAAAACTGATCGAATGCGTGGAAGAACTCAACCGCTTTCTGGATCTGTTTACCCTAAGTGTGGGGCACACGGTCGACGAACCCCGCAAGATTCGCTACGTGAAACGGATATGAACGAAAAAAACCTCCGAACTGGAGGTTTTTCTTTGCTTTGTATGGAAATTACATGTTGCAGTACTTAGGCGGATTCTTTTTGGTACATTGAGGACCCTCTTGATGTTGTGCGAAAGCGGACGAAGCAGCGATTCCCAAAACAACCAATACAGCAATAAACTTTTTCATATTGAACTCCTTCAATCATTTTCAGGGACAATCATTCCCCGATCACGTGGAACATCTTATTCCCGTTTTTGCATAAAATCAACAACGCTTATCTTAATCAAACCTTTGTATTTCGAATTTCCATGCACGTTCTCTTAGGTCCCTTCATTGTCAATTTTTGAAAATATTTTACCAGAATGTTTTTTCATAGTTTTGCCCAATGGCTTTTGGAAATTTATCTGCATATTTTATCGGAATAAACATACGTATCGCTTCGGGCTTCCGATCCATTTGGCGTTTCTGGGTCACTTTTCGCATCTCCAAATTCGGCCAGTGCTGCGAAAATAAAAACGATTTCAGTACAGCAATTTCTTTTATTTTCAGCCGCTGTGTACCGCATGAATAGATTGAGTATGCAAATCATTTTTCCGAAATTATTGGGAATTTTGAGAGACCGATAAAACAAAAATAGTCGCTCAATGTTTTCTCATTCTATAAATATTGTTTTCTAGATCTCGTACACATTATGAGATTTGCTGTAAGGGATTTTTGTTGTTAATTTGTACGTGTTTCCCGAAGATGAAAGAAGTGCCATATCATATATTTTTGCGGCATCTTTTATAGAAATATCTTTCGTGATATTTTTTAGACCCTTCTTTTTCTAGTATTTCAGTACCTTACAAAAAATCCGATGGACAAAAATCGTGATTGAGATAATGAAAATAGGGAGATGAACCATCACGTCGTTTCCCCCGAGAGACCCTCTCAAAGAACTTAAAGCCGTCTTGCAAGTCTCCTTCAACGTCTTGGGCTAAGACTTGGCGGTGTGTTGGAAAGGTATGGCTATTCCATTATCTTGGATCAATTTAGACAAAAGAGGTTTTTCCAATACCGATGAGTGAATTACAATCATCCGAACATCATTGAAGAACCCAACCAAGCTTGAGATTGCGTGTGTAGTGGCAGATCGAGAATTTGCCTCGAGGCAATATTAAAGAGACTGAGGATCAATTTTGTATTGCATTGCAAGCAGTATTCGGCGAATTATTTTGAGCATACAGGTCTAAGGGTGCCTGTATTTTTAAAGGATGCGAAAGTATATGGCTCAAGAGCAAATATAGTAGGAATGCGATAGAATGTAAAAGGTGGAAAATCCATAACAATGGGAAATCTCGAGATGAATATTGAAGAGATATTAAAGCATTACAAAATGAGGTGGAAAATTGAAACCCTGTTTGGGGTATTAAAGACTAGGGGATTCAATTTGGAATCTACACAGATTGCGGATCCAACTCGAGTAGAAAGGTTGCTGGGTTTATGGACGATAGTGGCAGTGTGGGTGAGGAAAATGAATAGCCAAAGATCGACGCAATCAGCTCGAACAGAGCGTGTAGAGTTATGTGAACCTATGTGGAATCTCAAAGACCTAGACGGGGTACCTCGCCTCTCCCAAGGCCCTTTGGGATTTAGAACCCTTATCAAGGATATATTTACTAAGCCTAATGGATAGACTTTCGAAGCGATACCAAAACACCGTCTGGGGCGTATCCTTATTCCTACGGCAAGTTTCTTTAATATCGGGAATTTCTTGAGAAGCTAAAACACATTCAGATTACGTTTTATCCATGTTTCAGTGTTTCAAAAATGATGAAAACTGTTGTAAGTCGCTTCTCTAGATACGGCCATACAGTCTCTTACGGACCAAGCCATATGCAACCGGTTCTGCAATTTGGATACAGCAAATAGATTCGGTGGGACACCTTTCTTAAATTTTTGCAAGGTATTGAATCCCAATAATTGTGAAAACCGCTGTATTCTCCAGGTAAAGATCGGATTTTCATGGTTCTCAAAGCCCTGAGAGCGATAGATGCGACCGCTGGTTTTGCCTGTTTATATCTCATCCACTTTCTATGCCAGTCCATTTCGCAGAAGCATATAAGAGCAAGAGCAAAAAATCAAGACCTTCGCTCCTTTTTACGCTTCCATCCGTGTAATCTAAACTTATTCAAAACACAAACCCAACGAAGGGCTTTACAAAGTGGACCAAGACCAGGCATAATCTCAGTCACCTATGTTCATCAAGACCAAACCTAACCTTCCCTTTTGTTTTAATATTCCGATACTTCGCTCAGCTTTCCTCATCTCTACCCTTTTTTTGTCCAATATCCTCCCACTTTCCCTCACTCTCGCCTCTCCCTCCCTCTTTGCCCGACAAGGCTCTGGCGTCTCACGTGTTCCTCTTCAAGTCTTGGCTTTTAACGCACCCGGATTCGGCGAAATTCAAGACGCCCTCAACCTCGCCAACGGCAACCTCTTCCTCTCCTTTGACCAACTCTCCAACAACTCCCAACCCTTCTCCAACCCCAAATCTTCCCTCTTCTCCGGTTCTTGGTCTCTCTCTTCTCGCCTTCGTCTCTATGGCTTTGATCCTGACAAAATTTATTCCGCCACTTCCAAACCTGTCAAAGATTGGCCCCTTGATACCTTCACTTCCCCACACTCTTGGCTCTCAAACACCGACCTCACCGGCCCTTCCTGGCCCGGTTATGTCTCTAAACCTTCCATCTCCACCCCGAACACCTCCTTTTCTACTTTTGACTCCCTCCCTCGCCCCAACCCTGAAACCAACCAAAGTGGTGTTCAACACATTGAGACTGTCACAGTTGGTGAATATGTCATCTCTTTTGATGCTGTCAGCCTCGGTGCAGACCTCAACGTTCAATTCGGTATGGGACCTAAATACCGCTCTTCTGTCAATCTTTCCTCCTCCTGGAAAACCTACACCGCTACCTTCAATATCACCTCTTCCAATACCCTCTTTGAGATCTTTGAATCCTCTGTCAACAATCCCAAATGGCAAGTTCGCAACGTCTCTGTAAAGCGCAAATCAGGTACATCCCTCTCCTCCAACCTCATCTCCAACCAAAACTTCAAAGACGATTCCTACTGGAAACCCAAAGCCCTCAAGCCTTCCATTACCGCCGCTCCCCCCACCTTCGCTCCCTCAGCAGACTCCCTGTATTCCCGCATGAGCGGCATTGACTTGATCCCACAAAAACCTACTGGTATCGGTACACCAACCCTCTATGGTCCTGTCGGTATCTTTTTCTCAGGTCGTACCCTCGAGCCCTACCCTCTGGACATTTACATTTCTGTCTGTTCAATATCCGTTCGATTCAGCCTCACACCAACCGAGCAAAACTTCGAGTATTCCTTTCCAACACCTATAACCGATTTCACCAATTGTCGCGTTAGAATCCACGAAAATACATTCAATAACTCCGCATGGGAAATCAAAAATCTCAAAGTCATTCCTTTTGCTTACCAAAATGGTTCGTCCTACACACAAGGTGATGACATCATCACCAAAAAAGATTTCACAGATCCTGCCTGGCTCCCCATTTCTCCCGAAACCACAAAACCCCTCGTCTTCGCTCAAACCTTTGAGTCTGCTGATTTCAACGACCCCACCTACGTCGATCCCTACGCCAACAGCAGCGGCTTCACCCTTCAAAAACCTCTCTCCCCTGGCACTTACACTGTTTCATTTCGTGCACGCACACAATCTTCTTCTCTCCCAATCTCTTTCTCCATGGGCGACCTCCCTTTCAACACCACCACCCTTTCCTCCTCTTGGCAAGACATCTCTAAAACCTTTACCCTCTCCTCTCCCTCCGACACCACCTTCTCCCTCTTCGAGTCCACCAAATCCAACCCCGATTGGGAAATTGACACTTTTAAAATCTCTCAATCTTCTTCCACACTCCTCGAAAACCCTGATTTCCGCACTTGGTCTTCCTACCCCGTTTCTTCACCCCCCATTCAAATTCGCTCCTTCCGTCTCTCTTCACAAGATTTTCCAACCTCTCCACCCCTCTCTCCTCCCGAACGCAACTTCACTTCCGGTCTCTATTTCGAAGCCCTCCAGCAAATGCCTCCAGGTAAATACTCCATCAAATTCAAAGCCCGCTCCATTGGCTCCAACCTCAACATCCGCTATGGTCTCAACAGCTTCGCTCAATTCGACGCCACACTCACCCCCTCCTGGCAATCTTTCTCCAAAGACATCGACTTTCAAGAACTTCTCGATCCAACTGCCCCTCGCGAAAATCTCGCTTTTCACCTCTTTGAATCCACCAAAGACAATGTCCCCTGGGAACTCTCAGACATCCAAGTTCAACACCTTGCAACATATGTTGAACCTTCCGCCGGAGCCCCTTCCTCCCTCAACCTCGGTCTCGGTGACGGCACCACCCTCAAATTTGACCTCGCCACCATTGACCATTTCTCTCCACCTTCCTCCCCCTCCAGAACCAATTTTCAATGGACTACACTCCCCTCTTGGCTCCAACCCTTCAAGTCCTATACCAGCCTTTACTACCCCGGCCCTGGTAAAGCCTTCTTCTACCGCATCACCCCCCAACCCGGCCTCAATTACAGCCAGGATTGG
>JAXLXL010000002.1:112500-477941 GCA_046327935.1 Deinococcaceae bacterium | reverse complement strand
CCCGGATCTGCAACTCCAAGACGTGCGTCCACCGAACGGAGAATCGCCCCTGCCGCCGAGTGTGAACATGCCTTCCGATGTTTTGGCACCGAATGCACCGTCACCGCTTCCACCAAGTGTGTCAAACAGCCCTGCGGTGGTGACGCCTCCCATTGGCTTCCCCCACCAACCCCGAACCCGCATGGGAAATACGGATCCATTGGGTTTCGGCTCCTGCCCAGGTGGTGCATATACATGTGGAAGTGACCAAATATATACACCTTCAACACTCAAAGAGCGTCAGGAAGAAGACCGCCTGAGACAACGGAATCGTCTAGACAATGCTTCACCGCCACCGGACGCCCCTATTCGCCCAAAAGCATTCGAGGATAATCAAAATGCGGCTCTAACCAAATTTGGATTTGATACATTGGATTCAACGTACTACATGGATAAGATTATCGAATTGATTGGAAAGATCGATGATCCGGGAATGCGAATGTTCTTTCGTCACCAAGTGATGCAAGATATGCAATCAACAAAGGGAACAACACCGAGTAATTACATTCTGAGACTCAGCGAGCAATGCGAGAAAGTGTTAAGGGGCCCGAATCGAGATTCAAGCTCAGCAACGATGGCACTGATCCAAACGATGGATGTGCTCAGCAATGGAGGCTGGGCAACGTCGGACAATCCAGTGCTCAGTGGTTTACACGATGTTGCACAAACCAACCGAAATAATGTCCTTCACCCAAACCTAACACTAGATGTAGATGAACTCAAACGAATAGGAAGAGAACTGTTAGGATTTAACGATATATACAGAACTATCTATGGACAAGATCCAGAAACAGGAAGTGATATACCTGTTTGGCAGAGGGTAATTTCTGGTATCGGCGTTTTGGGATATGTGAATGTCGTAGGCAAAGGGGCTTCGTTAATCGCGAAGGAAGCCAAACTACTCAGCAGCATTGAAATCAGAGGTCTCTCTAATGCAAAAGGCATGCGTTCCACCTCCGGTGGCTTTGAAGTTACTCGTAAAGTTACGGAAGAGGATATTAGACGATCTCTACAAAATGCATCTGTAAAACCTTCACAAAAAGCTATAAGTCTCCCTGTAGTGCAAAATTATGTTGAACGACTCAACAAAGGAGAAATTCCACCAAATATAACCGTAGATAATGGTATATTGGTAGAAGGGCACCATAGATATGTAGCTAGTCTTATTGTTGGAAAAGAGATAGGTACATCTCCAGGAACTTTATCTATGAGCCGTCTTCTCAATCCGATAAATTGGAAAGACTTAAGAATAGACCCAATTGACTGGGGAAATCGCTGAGGTAACCCGTGCTGATAAAAACTTCCTTCGGAAAATCGATAGAAATCCCTTATGACAACTTAGATGAAAAAAAGTTAATGAATATGTGTTTCCATAGAGCAATATTCGATAACTTGAGTTTAATAGGAACCATATTTATTGATGTAAATCTATCGGGATCGGATTTTCAAAACTCAAACATGCAAAACTCCAAACTAACTCATTGCAATCTAAATAATGCGATATTCTATCATGTTAATTTAGTAAGCTCAAATATAATAAATTCGGATCTAATTGGTACGGAATTTATCGATTGTAACTTAGAAAATGCAAGTCTAAAAAATTGTGATGTATTCGCAGCAACTTTTAAGAGAGTAAATATAAAGAGTGCGGACATGAGATGCATAAGGATTGATAGCGTGGAATTTTGCGAGACTATCTATGATTCAAAAACGATATGGCCTCCCCACTTTGATATCAATAGAAATGGATTAGTATTCGAAGAATAAAGGACAAGAGCATCAAAGAAGAACTTGACAGAATGGGAAAAGAGGCCAAGCAACTTGAAGATGAGATGCTAGACAATATCAAGCAACTGGATCCAAAAGCCCTAGACAAACTCAAAGCCGTCATTGCGTTCAACCAAAGTCTGCCCCATCCTTACCTGAGACTCCTCGCGGACCAAGCGCTTGCAGAAGGTCTTTCGGAAGGGAGGATCACCTACAAGGATCTGAACGAACTGGCATACAAATCCAATCTCGTCCTGGGAATGGATGGCAGCAACGCACCTGGGAGAATCGCTGGCACGGGACAACTCGTCCTGGATCTCTTGCTGGAAGCGTACGATGAAGATGTACTCTCTGATTTGGTGAGCTCACTTCCGATTTTGGGTCTCTTCAAATCCGCCTCTGACGCAGTTACGGGCAAAGATTTGATCACTGGAAAGGAATTGGACGGATGGGAACGCGCCTTTGAGGGCGCTATGCTCCTCACACTGGGCGTGGGATCTGCGGTCAAAGCGGCAATGAAAGTAGAGAAATACGCAGATTTGGCGGCTCAACTGGGACGCGCGGGAAGTGGTTTAACGAGAAAGCTCTCGCCGCGTATCAAAAGCTGGGGAAAGGATATCGCGTTAAAAGCGAAGTTCTGCAGGAATTCCTTCGCACCAAGCACCAAAGTTTGGACAAAAACTGGCCTCGTTGCCATTGCCACACTCTTTGCACTCGATGGCACAGGACTTGCAAAACAAACGCCGGATGAAGTGTGGAGCTACAATGAACGAACACAGAAAAACGAACTCAAGGCGGTCGAGCATGTGTTTATCAATGAAGATGACTACATCACGACACTGGAACTCTTCGACCCAGAGACGAGAAGAAATGAAACCATAACCACCACTCCGGAGCATCCTTTCTATGTATCGAGTAAAGAGAAAGAGCCTTGGACTGGTGCGGGGGAATTGGAAGTCGATGATGAGATCAGAAAGGCAGATGGCAATGTAGGCATTGTTCTCTTTGTACGCACGAAGCTCGAGAAGAAGACGCGGTCAGGCCCCTTTTTGGGTGCCGTTATGACCAAGACGATGTACAACCTCTCCGTCTCTGACAATCACAACTTCTTTGTCGGAGATAATAAATGGCTCACCCATAACGCTAGCAATGGTATAGCAAGAATACCGCAAGGTTTTATTCTTTACCACTACACTGACGCTGCAGGTGCTAAAGCAATCCTTGAAACTGGTATGCTTCTGCCCGACTCAAAAGGTCGCGTGTTTCTTACACCAGATCAAGTTCCATCTAGCTACACTAGAGATGCTTTGTTTGCGGGCAACCCTAATTACTCTGGAAAGGGAACACACGTTGTTATCGTCAAAGTATTACCCGAGACTGGAATGAACATTGATCCGAATAAATCCACTCAATATAATGAGTTAGTACACAAAGGAACTCTCCGAAATGGTCGACAAATACAAATTGTCGGCGCGCAGGAAAACAAATTTTCACAATATGTAAGCCGCATAAGGGATTTGCCATGTGTACCTTAATTGCAATAGAAGATATTGATTCATATAGCGATAAACTTCAATATCTTTTTGATTTAAGAATTATTTTGAGAGCACTCATAGAATCAAAATGGTCTCAAGAATCATACGATGATGAAATAATAGGAAGCGAGACAGTATCAAAATATGCCAATTGTATAGTTAGTATATTAGATAAATTGGAAAGCAATTTATTTGAAAACCAAGGGCTTCCAAATAAATCATGGTTAGTAATTAAAGATACGGAAACTAGAGCGTATAAAGTTATGGTGACTAAAATAAAATCAATGAAAAATATTGGCAAATCTGTTTGGCCGTCTCATAATCCTGAAGATAAGGAAAAAATGACTAGAATTTACTTTTCACCCTATGAACTAGCGAAAGAAATAGTCAGTAATTTTATAAATGAAATTGATAACGATTAAGGTAATATTTCATCTAGAAGATACTAAACTGAAGCTGATACGGGAAGGAACCCATCTGACACGCGGTCTCTCGCCGCATATCAAAAGCTGGGGAAAGGATATCGCGTTAAAAGCGAAGTTCTGCAGGAATTCCTTCGCACCAAGCACCAAAGTTTGGACCAAATCCGGTCTCGTTGCGATTGCCACACTCTTTGCACTCGATGGCACAGGACTTGCAAAACAAACGCCGGATGAAGTGTGGAGCTACAATGAACGAACACAGAAAAACGAACTCAAGGCGGTCGAGCATGTGTTTATCAATGAAGATGACTACATCACGACACTCGAACTCTTCGACCCAGAGACGAGAAGAAATGAAACGATAACCACAACTCCGGAGCATCCTTTCTATGTATCGAGTAAAGAGAGAGAGCCTTGGACCGGTGCGGGGGAATTGGAAGTCGATGATGAGATCAGAAAGGCAGATGGCAATGTAGGCATTGTTCTCTTTGTACGCACGAAGCTTCAAAAGAAAGTAATGTACAACCTTTCCGTCTCTGACAATCACAACTTCTTCGTCGGAGATCAGGGTTGGCTCACCCATAACGCGAATAAATCTATGAATTTTTCATCTAATTGGGGTACATTTTCTATCTTAGATTCAATAAAGATAATAGGTGCAGATCCTACAAAATATGCTCTCAATGAGAGTGGAACTAAAAAATTATTTATTAGTTCTGATGGCACTAAACAAGTCGTTTATGACATTGAAAATGGCTATTATCGTGTACAGGATCTAACTCACCCCGGCGCTCGCGCAAATGCTGCCACCAGCTACCTAGATCAGTACGGAAAACCAATCCCAGAAAATGTTCCCTTATATAAAAATAATAAATGGGCACAAACTGGTGTAAGCAAAGATCTACGTAACGCATTGACTCATTTCAGTAACAGTGGTCCGTGCTTTTAGAGGTAAAAAATGGAACAAGGTGGAATCATGTATTGGAGTGAATTATATCCTGGGATCGGCTCAATAGATGACTACGATGAGAGAAATATATTTATTCCTGAAGGAATAAAATATAAACTTCTTGATATAATTAAGAATAAATTAGAAGATTTAATAGGCTCAAGAATTAGTGTGTGGGAAGAATACGATTTGATCGCAAGTGATCTACCCAGATTTTTAGATATTCTCGAAGAAGTGGATACCCCAGAGAAAGAATTATTAGACTGGATAGATAAAGCAAAAATATTTCTATTAAGAGCGATTAGTTTTAAAAAAGATATTTCAATTGCTCTCTAATGTATATAAATTAAATTGGAATCATCACCAAAACATCATCAGAACTCTAGAGGAGGA
Organism: Deinococcaceae bacterium; assembly: GCA_046327935.1. Classification (GTDB taxonomy): domain Bacteria; phylum Deinococcota; class Deinococci; order Deinococcales; family Deinococcaceae; genus JACMOA01. The sequence continues at coordinate 472,836 of JAXLXL010000002.1, read as the reverse complement.
TTTGCAAGTACACCCCCAACAAATGCACAAGAAACCTTAAAAGGCTCTATACTAATAAAACCAACAACATCAAGGAGAGTAGGCGTAGATAAAAGAACGGGAGAATTTGCAGTATTCGACGAAACACACAATGGAAGTGGAATATACCATGGGCATATTAGAAAATGGGAGGATTTGACGCAAGAAATGAAGAACGCTCTTTTAAATAGTGGAGTAGTTAACAAGAAAGGCAAAATACTATGAAGTATGTAAAAACAATAGGAATACAGCGAAGAGAAGCTAAAAGACTTCTAAGATCATCAGATAGATATAAATCTGAGGACATATTATATGGGATCTCCAAAATTCTTGGAAACAAAAAGTGGAAGCAAGATATATACTCTCTGTACGCAAAAAGTGATAAACCAATTAGCCTGCGAAGAGTTGCAGTCATAAATCTTGGTAATATGGCAAGGATTGAAGGCTTAAAAAATCCAAAAATGGTAATAAGATTATTGTTAAATTTAAAAGATAAAGAAAGTATGGATGGAGCAGTAGAAAATGCAATTGACGACATATTGATCTTTTGCAAACTAAAGAGATAATAGGACCCGATAGATAAAAATAAAGATTATCATAATAAATCGCATTGATTTTAGAATAAGCAGGCTGACCAAAACGGTAGTGTTGAGTGGATCGATCCAGAGCTGACTTTTTTAGCCCTTCAAGATTCCTCTTCTGAAAAAATAGAACTTCTCACCACGACCCCAGAGCATCCCTTCTACTTGGCGGAAAATACGGACAACAGCAACCGTCCAAAACCCATTGGCCACGAGGAGCTCAGCAACAAATGGGTAGGAGCAGGACACTTAAAAGCAGGTGATACACTTAAAAAAGCAGATGGCACTTTGGGTACGGTTGTCTATGTCAATACCTTGGCTGAGACGCGCAAAATGTACAACCTTGAAGTTCAATCTGCCCATACCTTCTTCGTCGGTCAAAATGGTTGGCTTACTCATAATTGCTCTTTACCGAAGTTCACCCAACCAGGATGGATCAAAAAAGATCTTTACTCCAACCTCTCGGGTATGGTCGATAAAGGGAAATTAAGCCCAGATACACTGAAAAAGTTTGAAGAAGCCCTTAAGGGTTTCGCTTCAGGACGAGGCAGTACAGGTATTAAACCTCTGACAGGTAAGGGGCAAAGTATAGGGGGAGAACTCTATAAGTACGAACTTAAAATATTAGGAAAAGATGGGAATTATAGACTCTATGGTAATATGAACGAAAATGGACAAATTATACTTGAAGAATTTTCAAGGAGCCATTAGATGGATTATCAAATTATTTTAGAGACACTAAATCGCATATTAACCAACAAAAAAATAAGTGAAGATTTAATATCCGACCTTAATCTAACAAGCAATGAGGCTATAGATATAGAAGTAGAGAGCGAAATTTTACAAATAGAGGAGGGATGGAAAATAGATATTATAAGTAAAGTAATTCAACAAAACTACTTTCCAATCTTCTTTTGTGTCCGCATTATTTTAGCAATAGGAGGAGTTGAATATCAAAAAAATGGAATAGTTGTACCAAAATACTGTTTTTGCGAGTTAAACTACAATCAGGATCTCGAGTTGTCAAGCACATATTATTACACACACTTGTAGTAGCAGACAAGCAGATGGCACTTTCAGTACAGTTGTCCATGTCAATACCTTGGCTGAGACGCGCAAAATGTACAATCTGGAGGTTCGATCTGCCCATACCTTCTTCGTCGGTCATAACGGTTGGCTTACTCATAATTGTAAACTGCCTTATGGGATTAATAAATCTCTTGACGACATCGCTGATAGAATTGCCAACGGTCATGCACTGGGAAAGCACGGTCAAAAGGACCTCAAGCGGTTGGGTATCAGTTCTGCCGAAGATCTTAAAGATGCTATCTTGGACGGAATAAAGCGTGCAGAAGGATCTCCTTTAGGCGACAAGGTTAAAACCCTTAAAGGGGGACGAACAGGGTTCTATGATCCTGAAAACAGAACTGTGATTATCATAAATCCGAGATCCAAAGACTTTGGAACAATAATGATTCCAGATAACCCTTGGGATTACTTTAGGAGGCTAGAATGAGCATAAAACTAAAAACATCAAAAGAATCTATAGAGTTCGACATCACTTCTCAAGAATTTTACTGTTTGATGAATTGTCTCAATTATACAATGAGTGATCTTAGTGATATTCAATTTGAGGTTTCGACTGGATTTTCCGTAGAAAATGCGGAAAAATTCTACGAAAATTTAATATCAATACTGAAAAAAATCCCAGAAGAGGAATTTGATATATGAAACAAGAAAATCAAAAAAATAGAAACAAGGGATACCTATTCTCAGAAAGCTAGTATTTATTTTAATTATTTGCAATAACTCCTTCGCACCAAACGCCAAAGTTTGGACCAAATCCGGTCTCGTTGCCATTGCCACACTCTTTGCACTCGATGGCACGGGTCTTGCAAAACAAACCCCGGATGAAGTGTGAAGTTACAATGAACGAACACAGAAAAACGAACTCAAGACGGTCGAACATGTCTTTGTCAATGAAGATGACTACATCACGACACTCGAACTCTTCGACCCAGAGACGAGAAGAAATGAAACCATAACCACCACTCCGGAGCACCCTTTCTATGTATCGAGTAAAGAGAAAGAGCCTTGGACCGATGCGGGGGAATTGGAAGTCGATGATGAGATCAGAAAGGCAGATGGCAATGTAGGCATTGTTCTCTTTGTTCGCACGAAGCTTCAAAAGAAAGTGCGGTCAGGCCCCTTTTTGGGTGCCGTTATGACCAAGACGATGTACAACCTCTCCGTCTCTGACAATCACAACTTCTTCGTCGGTCAGGAAGGTTGGCTCACCCATAACTGCGAATGGACACCACATGGATACAAACATTTCCCACAAAAAAATATGGATTGGCCAGATATCGTAAAAACAACACGCAGTGGCCCAGCAAAATATTTCCCGGGGACTGATGTAGAGGCTTTAGAAAGGGAAATTTGGAAAAATGGAAAACCTGTAACAAACGGAAAGACGTGGAAAGTCCAAGAATTTGATCAAGCCATCGGTGCTAGTAATGGAAAAGCAAGTAGGTGGATTCGTGTTGAGTACAGTGGAAATACAATTCACGGCCATCCAATAACACAGGAAGAATACAGGAAATTGCTAAAATGAAAAAATTTTTGAGCGAAATTGATTACAAGACAGGACAAATCGCTTTTCTAGATGAGTTTTTGCGTTTGGATTTGCCTTATATAGAACAAATAGATATTCTACGAGAAGATCTACTTCAGGTCGTATTCGATCTACCATCGGTATGCGAATATATATTAGATATTGGATGGTATCCGTCATTTGATCTCGACGGGGAATTTAAGGTTTTTTTAATTAAAAATCAGAATTGGGAATCACCAATTTCAGTAGTAAAGACAAAAGATCCATGTGATTTGTGTTCAGTGGTAGAGAATGCCATAGATAAGATATATAATGAATAGGCAAAATAGTAAACCTGATACATGGATTAACATGAGCGGTAAAAATAGTATGAGGCGATTATTAGAAGCCACCTTGATTTTAGAATAAGCAGGCTGACCAAAACGGTAGTGTTGAGCGGATCGATCCTGAGCTTACCTTCCTTGCCCTTCAAGACGATAAAAACAAAACTGAACTTCTCACTACAACCCCAAAGCATCCCTTCTACTTGGCGGAAAATATCGACAACAGCAACCGTCCAAAACCCATTGGACACGAAGAGCTCAGCAACAAATGGGTTGGCGCAGGACACTTAAAAGCAGGTGATAGACTTAAAAAAGCAGATGGCACTTTGGGTACGGTCGTCTATGTCAATACCTTGGCTGAGACGCGAAAGATGTACAACCTTGAAGTTCAATCTGCCCATACCTTCTTCGTCGGTCAAAATGGTTGGCTTACCCATAACTGTAAACTGCCTTATGGGATTAATAAATCTCTTGACGACATCGCTGATAGAATTGCCAACGGTCATGCACTGGGAAAGCACGGTCAAAAGGACCTCAAGCGGTTGGGTATCAGTTCTGCCGAAGATCTTAAAGATGCGATCTTGGGTGGAATAAAGCGCGCAGAAAATTCTCCCTTGGGCGACAAGGTTAAAACCCTTAAAGGGGGACGAACAGGGTTCTATGATCCTGAAAACAGAACTGTGATTATCATAAATCCGAGATCCAAAGACTTTGGAACAATAATGATTCCAGATAACCCTTGGGATTACTTTAGGAGGCTAGAATGAGCATAAAACTAAAAACATCAAAAGAATCTATAGAGTTCGACATCACTTCTCAAGAATTTTACTGTTTGATGAATTGTCTCAATTATACAATGAGTGATCTTAGTGATATTCAATTTGAGGTTTCGACTGGATTTTCCGTAGAAAATGCGGAAAAATTCTACGAAAATTTAATATCAATACTGAAAAAAATCCCAGAAGAGGAATTTGATATATGAAACAAGAAAATCAAAAAAATAGAAACAAGGGATACCTATTCTCAGAAAGCTAGTATTTATTTTAATTATTTGCAATAACTCCTTCGCACCAAACGCCAAAGTTTGGACCAAATCCGGTCTCGTTGCCATTGCCACACTCTTTGCACTCGATGGCACGGGTCTTGCAAAACAAACCCCGGATGAAGTGTGGAGCTACAATGAACGAACACAGCAAAACGAACTCAAGACGGTCGAACATGTGTTTATCAATGAAGATGACTACATCACGACACTGGAACTCTTCGACCCAGCGGCGCGAAGAAATGAAACCACAACCACCACTCCCGAGCACCCTTTCTATGTATCGAGTAAAGAGAAAGAGCCTTGGACTGGTGCGGGGGAATTGGAAGTCGATGATGAGATCAGAAAGGCAGATGGCAATGTAGGCATTGTTCTCTTTGTACGCACGAAGCTCGAGAAGACAAGGCAGTCAAGCTGCGCGACATGCCGCTCTGCCCAAGATGTGTGACAGTTGTTCCGAGACTACGTAATATCTACAGTACGGCATTAATAAACTTTTGAGCCAAAGTACGTCCCCTATATCGTGTCTTTGGTATGCCTCTTTTGTTTGTACCATGATCTCGTGACAACAACTCCTAGACGTCTCGCTGTCGAATGCCACTCAGGGTCTCGTCGATGAGCATGTCTCCATTTCGGAAAACCAACTGAAGGAGGCTGTCTGGGGCATACACCCCAAAAGTCTCAGATCGGATGGTGCTGATTCTACCGTTGCGTTTGACCAAATCGAGAATGCCGTCCTTGCTGCGTTTGCGTGGATCCGTGACGGGGTCTTTGTACACACCGCGATACTCACCATTCACCATTGCGGCACTGGTTTTGTAGGCAAATTTCTGGGTGTCTCGGTCAAGCTGCTGAAGCAATGCCCCTCCCATGCCAAAAGCGATATTCTCGGCCGAAAATCCATCTTGCAAAATCACGCTGAGAATTTCACGGATGCTCTCCTCATTGATGCCATCACCTTGAATCACACGAACGTGGTTGAGCACTTTAAATCCCTTGGCATTTGTTTGGGTTCCAAATTTCTTCTCCAGTGCGCCGATGGCCATCCGGACAACAGCCGCGGGATCCCCGGAATCGGGACGAACAACGAGTGTGGCGCCACTTTGTATGATTTCTTCACGCAGTGTTGTGCCCCAATGCTGGTTGATGGCCTGTTTCAGGTCGTAAGAATCCGAAACGACAGCGTAAATTTTTCCGGGTTTTCCAAAGGTTCGAACCATATTGCGGTAGGCATCGACTTCGTGTTCTTTTCCCCAACTGGTGATGGTGCTGTGCTCCGCAGCGGGAATGCTGTATCCTGCCATGTCTTCACCGTAGTAGGTTCGCGCAACACGCAGGGCCTCTACCGTGTCGGTTCCCATGAAGTTGGTCAGGTGCGCACACCCCCCGATCCCGGCAGATTCTCGGCTGGAAACACCTCTGGATCCAAAATCGTGGAGCTTGAACGAAAGTTCAGTTTCAGGTGAATCGCACGACCGTTCCAGAGCCTCGCGAATCACGCGCTTGATGCTGTGACTGATGGTTGCAACCGTTGTGGGATACCAAACCCGCATCAACATCGTTTCAAACCAACTGACGACCCAGGGCACATGGGGATCCGTATTGACAACGCTCATCAAAACATTGTGGGTCGGAATGCAGCAGCCCTCTGGAACGCAGCGAATCTCAAGGGGAAGACGCCCGTCCAATTGCTCGACGATGTACATCCAACCGTCTTTTGGAAAAGGCTCGCCATGTTGGATGAGGACGGCCTCGGCCTCCTCGACCATGTCTTTTGTGATCCGCTGGGTGAGGTACCGTTTGAGAATGTATTGCAGGCCGAAGAAACGCGTGTATGCAAAATGCCCGCCACGGGATTCCAGATACGCGTGCAGGTGGGTGGTTCCTGGAGGATATTGTAAAAAGTGAGAGGATTTATAGGAATCAGTGTCTAGAATGATATTTTGCTCGTTCATGGCTCATCTCCTTCAGTTTTTGAGCAAGAAGTGCTCGACAATGGCGTGATGGTCTTCGAAAAACCACTCTGGATGTCCCAAAACTTCGGAAATAGGCATCCAGAATGCCGATTCCGCGTCATCTTGGCCCTCAACTTTGGGCAGTTGCCCATTGCCCAAATCGAAGTGAAACACCTGTGTGATGGTTCGACCCCTGAGGCTTCGTTCCGGGTAATCAAATGTGTATTGCTTCCGCAAACACTCCTCCAGTTGGGCTTGGGTGAGCGCAATCGAAGTCTCCTCCTTGAGCTCTCGGATACACGATGCCAAAAGTGTCTGTTTTGTATCTAAAAAGCCACCGGGCATGGCGAGCTTTCCACGTCCTGGGTTTTGTTTACGCCTGATCAACAGAACATACCCGGATTTGACCACCACCGCATCGGTGGTCACAAAGGTCGGTAGAAAAGGTGCACTTTCCCACAATTTTTTGTAGTCCTGGACATAAGAAAACTCTTCCTTGAGGTCGATAAATTCTCGCGTCTCAGAAAAAGCCTCCAAAAACGCAATGACAGCCTTCGGCAAAACGTCTGTACTGGGTTTTTCCCCCGAAAAGTAGCCGTTCCGGATATCGGTCGCATTCAGAGGAGAGCTGATGGGGGTTTCTCGGTAATCCCATCTGGGAAAACTACGCAAGTAATAGCTGGATTCGTCTTTTTGGTGGCCCATCAGCAGAATGTCCTCGTTTCCCTTGGTCAATCGGAGGACTTCGCGCTGGACTTCAGCCAACCAGAGGTTTTCATTGTAAAAGTGATCACGCACAGAACCGAAAAGCACCCGTTTGGGTCCGATTTGACTGTCCAGTGCATCCAAAACCATCCTTTGCCTTTCTTCAACCGTGAACGGATTCTTGACACTTCTGGCGCTCTTTGCGCTTCCAAAAATCACAATCAGTCGGTCCACGTGCCCCAATGCCTCAAGCATGACTTCGATGTGGCTTCTGTGTGGCGGCTGAAATCGGCCGATAAAAACCCCAAATGTGTGTTTGTGTCGCCTCATAAGAGCACCTACTTATAGTTCTAATAGTAAAATTTTTATTTATGAGTAGAATTAGAATACCCTCATCTCTCTGGGCAGCGACGCGACAATCCGGGGTGAGAACAGATGCGATAGATGCACAAAGGGCCTTATACTGTTCGACCATGGATGAACGTTTACACATCGGATACTTGGCCTCTCCATTCGGCGTCCAGGGAGCAATGCGGCTTCACCCACTGGGAGAGCCACAACGGCTCGTTCGACTCAAAAAAGTGTGGGTGGACACCCAAGGTTGGATGGGTGTGAATCGGATTGAAATTCGTCCGAACGATGTCATCATTGAGCTTGTAGGCATTGACTCACGCAATGCGGCTGAACCGCTGAAACACCTCAAAATCTATGCACTGCTCGAAGACCTTCCCAAGCTTCCAAAAGGCGAATACTATTACCACGATCTCATCGGGCTTCCGGTCGTCAACCCTACGGGTGAAACAATCGGGAAGGTAAAAAGCGTAAAAGACGTTGGGTACGGCGATTTACTCGAAGTGCTTCAGGGCTTTAAGGTCCACTTGGTTCCTCTCCAGGCCCCATATGTCGAAATTCACATTGGAGAGCACATTGTCGTCGATGCACCCAAGGGGCTCCTCGGTGACGGGGATCTATGAAATTCAGCATTCTGACGCTGTTTCCAGAACTCATTGAACCTTGGATCTCTGGGTCACTTTTGGGAAAGGCCGAAAAACGCAACATCCTGGAATTCGAATCGATCGATTTGAGACATTTTTCGAACAACAAACATCACAAAGTCGATGCACCACCCTATGGTGGCGGGGCCGGCATGGTCATTCGTGTCGATGTGGTCGCACGGGCACTCGAAGATCTGACCCAACGCAGCGGAACCCCAGACGAAATTATTTTGCTGACCCCAGCGGGAAAAACATGGACACAACCTTGCGCCGAACACCTTTCAAAGGCAAACCATATCGCACTCCTCTGTGGCCGATACGAAGGGTTTGACGCACGGGTTGAAACCCTGGTCACCCGAGAAATATCCATCGGCGATTTCGTGATGATGGGGGGAGAAGCCGCAGCCCTCTGTCTCATCGAATCCATTGGCCGATTGGTCGAAGGCGCATTGGGGGACGCCGATTCACACAGGCAAGATTCGTTCAGTTCGGGATTACTCGACTACGGCGACTACACACGCCCACCCGAATGGAATGGACATACCGTTCCAGAGATTTTGCGCAGTGGAAACCACGCAGCAATCGACGCTTGGCGCAGACGAGACGCGCTGCGGCGCACATTTGAGCGCAGACCCGATTTGATCCCGGGTGCCCAACTGCAACCGAAAGATTCCGCCATGCTCATCGAACTCGGGGCGACGGAACACCAGATGACCGAATGGGCACTTCCCGATCCTCCCAAGCCCAAACGAAAAAAACGTTAAAACCCATTCGAACGCAGAAATACACCCGAAATGGACAAAGGGCGCACACCGAACCTTGGCGTGACGCCATCGGAAGTGATTCGAAAACCCAAACCAACCACTGGGAAAACCTGCCATACGCAAACCACGCCCTTTCGTGTGTTTGGAATGCCTTTTTGAGTCGCTTTGGTTTTGAGTGGCTCTGGACATAAACCCTTTGCACCAAAAGACTTGGGATTTGGAATCCCGAAACCCTCTGTTCAAACTGGAAGCACAGAGGCCGCATCTTGTAGACTGGTCAAGTTTGCGCCACGGCGCATCAGTGCACGAGGAGATCTATGAACTATCGTAATATTGCCATCATTGCCCACGTCGACCACGGAAAAACCACTTTGGTGGATGGGCTTTTAAAACAAACATTGGAACTCAAACACGGTGAGGAAATCGCCGAACGCGCCATGGATAGCAATGCCCTGGAGCGGGAACGTGGCATCACCATTTTGGCCAAAAACACAGCGGTCCACTACAATGGGGTGAAAATCAACATCGTCGACACCCCGGGACACGCGGATTTTGGTGGAGAGGTTGAGCGCGTTTTGGGAATGGTGGATGGCTGTCTCCTCCTGGTCGATGCTGCAGAAGGTCCAATGCCCCAAACACGCTTTGTGTTGCGCAAAGCACTTGAATTGGGTCTGAAACCGATTGTGGTCATCAACAAAATTGACCGTCAAGATGCCCGTCCGGATGAAGTCGTCAACCTCACGTTTGATCTTATGGCCGAACTGGGTGCCAACAATGCCCAATTGGATTTTCCCACCATCTATGCCATTGCGCGTGAGGGAAAGGCCTTCAAAGCACTCGAAAACCCCAGAGAAGATATGGCCGAGCTCTTCGAAACCATATTGGAATACTGTCCAGCACCCGAGGTGGATCTGACCCAACCCTTTCAGATGCTGGTGACCAACCTGGATTATTCAGAGTACTTGGGACGGATTGTCATCGGCCGGGTCAAGCGGGGAAAAGTCAAAAAGGGCGAGTTTGTCCAACTGATCCACAAAGATGGATCCATGACCAAAACCCGTGTGATTCAACCGTTTACCCATTTGGGTCTGCGGCGCATTGAAGCCGACGAAGTGGGCGCTGGGGACATTGTGGCTTTGGCGGGCATTGAAGATGCACAAATCGGAGAAACCGTAGCCGACTTTGCCGAACCTGAAGCACTGCCCATCATCACCATTGATGAGCCGACCGTCAGCATGGTTTTCAGTCCAAACACCTCACCCTTTGCAGGCAAAGAAGGCAAGTACGTCACCTCCAGGCACATCCGGGACCGCCTCAACAAAGAACTGATGACGAATGTGTCGCTCAAGGTCGAAGAAATCCGTCCGGACGAGTTTAAGGTTTCTGGCCGGGGAGAATTGCACCTGTCTATTTTGCTCGAGACGATGCGCCGGGAAGGCTATGAAATTCAAGTCGGCGCACCTCAAGTCATCACCCGGGAAGTTGAAGGTGAACTCTGCGAACCCTACGAGCATTTGGTCATCGATGCCCCTGAACAGTTCATCTCATCCATCGTGGGCGTGTTGGCTTCTCGGCGCGGACAGATGGTCAACATGGAACCTCACCCCGGAGGTCGAACACGGGTTGAATTCAAAATTCCAGCACGATCCCTCTTTGGATTTCGGACGCAGTTCCTCTCCATGACCCAAGGAGAAGGCATCCTCAGTCACATTTTTGACGGATACGCCCCCTGGGCCGGCGAAATCAAAAGCCGACAGAACGGGTCCTTGGTCACCATGGAAGCAGGTGTCGCATTTGCGTACTCCATCTTCAAGTTGCAAGATCGGGGCAGTTTCTTTATCGAACCGGGCACGGAAGTCTATATCGGCATGATCGTCGGTGAAAACAGCCGGGAAAACGACATGAACATCAACGTCTGCAAAAACAAAAAACTCACCAACGTTCGCGCTGCCGGGTCAGACGAGGCCTTGAGTCTGATTCCTCCGAGAAAACTCTCTCTGGAAGATGCCCTAGAATACATCGGAGACGACGAGCTGGTTGAAATCACACCCAAGACCATCCGAATCCGCAAGAAGATACTGGATCCCAGTTTCAGAAAATAACAAAAGGCTGAGACGTCAAAACAACAGGAGCACCCTTAAAACTGGGTGCTCTTTTCTCTTAGAGGCTGTCTTAAAAGAGTCTAAGCTGTCCAGGAGCCCCTGTAGGATACTCTTTTTTTCATGCCTCGGTGCCATGTTCTACATCGACTTTCCACACTGGAAGACCGTTTACACCTAAGTCCGGTCTCTGGGAACAGATCAACAACACCCTCAGAACCAAGGTCAGACAGGCTAGTGTCAAGCCCTCCGAAAAAGGGGGTCCGTGGCTACGATGGTGGCAAAAAGGTAAAGCGGGCTGGCTGCAAGGCGCGGTCAAGCCGCATAGCGTGCCGTTCTGACCAAGACATAGGAGGAGTTCTCATTGCTGGCGAACACATTCCTCAGTGAGATGAGATATTTTTACTTACCTAGAAGGGCCGAAGTGTCTCCACTCCAATTGCATCCAAATGTGGGAACCCAAGCACCCGCAAGAACGAGGCTGTGAACGATCTGAATCACCCTATCATCGACCTGATCTGCGAAGCGACTTCCGTCGAGTAGACCGAATTCGTCTTTTTTGATCAGATCTCTCTGTGACAAATGAAATGTTGCATGGGTCCAGTGACGGTAAGATTCATATGATGAAATTGTTTTTTTCCCTTATGTTTAAGATTGAGTTCAATGCGCTTGAATTGTGAGTCTTCTACAGGGGTCGGGCTATTCTTCCCGGATCAAATGGGGCATTCTAAAGGTTGAGGTAGAGCCATGCACACCCAAAAAGATCGACTCACCCCCTTACTTGGCCTCGTTACAGGCTTGGTTTTTCTTCTCAGCAGCTATTTTATCTGGAACTCTCCACCAGACAAAAACCAAGGCGATTTGGTCCGGATGATGTACATTCACGTTCCGACCGCTTGGATTGCGTACCTGTCTTTTGGCATGACCGCGTTCTGGGGCCTGGGTTACCTGCTCAAATTTGACCGCAAATTCGATCGCCTCTCAATGGCATCTACAGAAATCGGTGTTGTGATGACGTTTTTAGCCATTGTTGGAGGCATGCTTTGGGCCCGACCGACCTTTGGGGTCTACTGGGTTTGGGAACCCCGACTGACCACAACCGCTCTGATGTTTTTGGTGTTCATCGGCTACTTTATCGTCCGCGGTCTGATCGAAGACCCACACCGCAGGGCGCAGGTGTCGGCGGTCATTGGGATTGTCGGTTCACTCAGTATTCCCATCAATTATATGAGTGTGGCTTGGTGGAATTCGCTCCACCAAGGGTACACCGCCCAGTTGCTTGGAAAACCACAGGTGTTCGCGGACACCCAAATGCAATGGGCACTCTACTCAAGCACATTGGCATTTACGCTGTTGTATGTGTACTTTCTCCGACTCAGAGCCACACTTGCACGCAGAATCGACAGCCAAGAAGAACGCGACTTGGAACGGGAACGGCAGTTCGCACAGGGAGGCTCTTGATGGACAAGTACTGGGTTTTTATCGTTCCTGCCTACGGAACCACTGCAGTTGTCTTGATCGGCTACGTGGTCTATTTGTACAAACGGCTCAAAGACACCCAAAACATGGAGGAACGAGATGAACCCTGATCTCGCGCCACTGGAACAGCCCAAAAAACGCAAACGATCGACTTGGGGATATTGGCTGGGTCTGGTGACTTTGATTGGTGCAATCGGATTTGTCCTGTACGGCAATTTGGGCCAAAACCTCTCTTATTATGTGAGTCCCAGCCAGCTCAAAAGCCAGGAAAGCACGTATCAAAACAAAATCCTGCGTCTGGGTGCGCTGGTAAAAGCGGGGAGTGTTCGGTACGACCGCAACACCTTTGACTTGAATTTCATCGCAACGGATGGCTACAGCGAGTATGAAGTTCACTACAGAGGTGCCATTCCCGATCTGTTTAAGGAAGGCATGGGCGTCGTCGTCGAGGGAAAACTCGAAGGCAAGCGCCTCGAAGGCACGAACCTGCTCGTGAAGCACAGTGAATCCTACACAGCCCCCAAACCCGGACAAACGGTGGATCCCAAAAGCCTGATTGAGGACGCACAGCCGTGAACAGCCTCATCGTTCCACTTTTGTCACAGGTAGGTTCCATCGGTTCACTCTGTCTCGTTTTGGCCCTCGGATTTACCCTTCTGGGGTTGTGTCTCTCTGTTCTGGGGGGATTCAAACGCAACCCTTTCTTGGAGGCAATGGGGGTTCGGAGCGCTTGGGGTACATTTGCTTTTGCCACATTTGCCGTCCTCGCACTGGAATGGGCACTTCTGACCGATGATTTCTCGGTGAGGTTTGTCGCCGAGCATGGGTTTACCGAATCTCCCACGTGGGTCAAGGTGGTTTCCCTTTGGGGCGCACTCGAAGGCAGCATTCTGTTTTGGGCGTGGATTCTTGCGCTGTACACGTTTATTTTGGCATTCACAGCCAAAAAAGACATCCTGAGACCGTGGGCCATGGGTGCCATGTACCTGTCCCTCGCGTTCTTTTTGGGTGTCAACCTCACAATCGCCAATCCATTCACACCGGTGGTCAATCCACCCACAGAAGGTGGAGGCCTCAATGAACTCTTGCAAAACCACTGGATGATGCGGGTTCATCCGGTGCTCCTCTATTTGGGTTTTGTCGGTTTGAGTGTGCCTTTTTCCTACACCCTCGCGTCCCTGATCACAGGACGGGTGGGATCCAGTTGGATTGTACAAACCCGCGCGTGGACCCTGACAGCATGGGCTTTTTTGTCTGCAGCCATCGTGGCTGGCGGGTACTGGTCCTATGAGGTTTTGGGCTGGGGGGGCTACTGGGCATGGGATCCGGTCGAAATCAGTTCGTGGATTCCCTGGCTTTTTGCGACTGCATTTCTCCACAGCGTTCAGGTTCAGGAGCGCAAGCGTGGGTTCATTGCCTGGAACCTCTGGCTCATTGTCTTTGCCTATTCCAGCACACTGTTTGGGACATTCCTCAACCGCTCGGGCATTGTCCAAAGCGTGCACGCATTTGGAAGTGGACCCATTGGCATCACCTTTTTGGGTTTCTTCGCCATACTGCTTCTGCTGTCTGTGGGATTGGCTTCCTGGCGTTCCAAACTTATCCGAGACATACACCCGTCAGAAGGCGCACTGTCCAGAGAAGGCGGATACCTCGCTGGGAACGTTATTTTCATTGCTTTTGTCGTTTTATCGCTGCTCGGGGTCCTCTACCCTGTTCTGGTCGAGGCCATCAAAAACATCAAAACCCAAGTCGGGCCGCCTTTTTACAACCAATTTGCAATCCCACTCGGCTGGTTGCTTCTCTTCCTGATGGGCGTCGGGCCGCTCCTCAGCTGGAGAAGAATGACTGGAATCGGCGTCTGGAAAATGATTCAACTTCCTCTAGCCCTCTCAATCCTTCCCACCACACTGTGTTTTCTTCTGGGTTGGTCCAAATTGACCGTGTGTGTGACGGTATTTTTGTGTGCATTCAATGTGTGCACGCTCTTAGCGCTGACGCTGCAGTCGGCCCGCATGAAAAACCCAAAAGCACCCCTCAAAGGGCTCGCACAACTCTTCGCAATCTATCCGAGGCGGTACGGGTCCTACCTTGCCCATTTTGGAATCGCCATTCTGGCGATTGGAATTGCATTTTCGGGAGCGTACAAGCGGCAAGAAATGGTCAAAATCGAGGTCAATCAAGCCAAAACCGTTTGGAACAAAACCCTGCGCTATTATTCCCTCCAGGAAGAAGATCTCGGCCACAAAGAAGTTCTGACGGCACGGGTCAACTTTGGCGGAGAAGACCTGGAACCCCAAATTAACCTCTTCAAGAACAGTGGGCGTTCGGTTCCCACACCCGCCGTTCGCTACCACTTTTTTGGGGACACCTACGCCATTTTGAATGAAACAGACACCAAAGGCCAGTGGGTTGTGGTCACTTTGATTGACTCACCACTCGTTTCCTGGATCTGGCTTGGAACGCTCATCATGGTTCTCGGCTCGGCCGTGGGTCTGTTTTCGCGCCAGCCCGCCACCCAGAACATTTTTTTACAGACAACACACAACCGAGGTCACGCCCTGTGAAACCGCTCATTTCATTTGCCATCGCAGTCGGCCTCTTGGGGCTCTTGGCCTACGGACTGCTCACGGAAACGGACGACAGCAAAAGTGCACTTGAAGGCAGTCCGGCACCCGAAATATCAGATACGACCTTGGGCGGGACAAGACTGAAACTCTCGTCTTTCAAAGGCAAACCGACCGTCATCAATTTTTGGGCATCTTGGTGTGACCCTTGCCGACAAGAGGCCCCGCTTTTGGCCCAATTGGCCCAAAACACGCAGGTTCAGGTGTTTGGCGTTTTGATTCGCGACAAGACCGATCCGGCAAAAACCTTTGCAAGAGAGTTCGGTTACACCTTTCCAACATTCGTGGACGCCTTGTACACGACAGCCTTCAATTACGGGGTGACACGTCCGCCGGAGACCTTTTTTATTGATTCAAACGGCATCATTGTCAAACGGCATTTGGGTGCACTGACGGTCGAAACCCTAAAAACCAATCTCGCAAAAATCGGGGTTGCACTGTGAGGGCTGTCATCCTGTGGACTGCACTTGTGTGGAGCGCCGCATTCGCGCAGGTCATGGCGCCCATGCCAAACCTCACCCCGGAGCAAGAGCAGCAACTGCACAGCATTGCCTCGAACCTGCGGTGCTTGGTTTGCCAGGGGCAATCGGTCGCGGATTCCAACTCCGATTTTTCCCAAGAGGTCAAACGGCAAATTGCGACCTTTATCGTCGAAAAACGCACGACCCAAGAGATCGAACAGTTCTTCGCCAAGCGCTACGGTGAAACCATTTTGTTGGACCCCCCCAAAAAAGGCATATCGCTCATCCTCTGGGGACTGCCCGTTTTGGCATTTTGTACGGGAACCGCACTGTGGTGGAACGTGGTCAACCGAAAAAATGAAGATCTCCCCGAAGGATCCCTTGAACGCGTCGAAAAACACCTGAACGACAGAGGACCTTCATGATTTACCTGATTTTGGCACTTGGCATTCTCCTTTTGGTTGTCACGTTTTTGCCGATCCAAACACGACAAACCGCAACGGAAGATCCCCGGAGGCTCGATCTTCAGGAAACCCTTGAGCTTTTGCAGACACAGATTTCCGAAGCGGAAGCAGCGCAGGATCCCAAAGCCCTACTCCGAACAAAAATATCGATTGCCCGCGTCTTGGATGAACTCGAAGGCCTTCCGGAACAACAAAGCACAGCGAAAACGTACCCGATCTCAACTTGGGTTTTGGCCATCTCGCTGGGTATTTTTGGCACCCTCGCACTGGGCGTTTGGACGTTTCTGTCGACATGGCAACAGAGCGGACTGAATGCGGACGACAGACAGCAGCTTCGGTTGGCAATCCAACTGCCCGAACTCGAACAGAGGGCGGAAAATGGAACCGAGGATCTGCTCAAGTACGCGGACGCGCAATTCGACCTCGGGCGTTACGGAGCAGCTTCGACACTCTATTCCAAAGCACTGAAACGCAATCCCAAACAACCGAAAGCACTCAGGCGCTTTGGGTTCCTGATTCTCCAGATAGACCCGAAATACGTCTCCCAAGGCTTGGAATTCATGGAAAAATCCCTGGTCCTCGACCCCAAATCCACGGAAGGTTACCTGCTGCTCGCTGCAGCGCAAAACCAGGTTGGACAAAAGGAAAAGGCCATAGCAACGCTCCAAAAAGCCCAAACCGTGGATCCCAAAAATGCCACCGTCCAAGAACTTTTGGCGCAACTGGATCCCAAAAGCCTGATCGGAGATTCGGGACAGCGTCTCTACGGGCAATACTGCTCAAGCTGTCACGGAAAAGACGGCACGGGCTTGAGTGCGCCAAGCCTGAAAAGCAGTCCACTGCTGGCGGACTCCAAAACACTTTCAGACCTGATTCAAAAAGGAAAAGGTGCCATGCCAGGATTTCCCGACCTGACGGGACAAACCCTGGAAACGCTGGTGACCTTTGTGCAATCTCTCAAATGAACACGGACAAAAAACTCACGCGGAGACAGTGGTTTGAGTATTGGTGGACCTTGCCTGTCGGGGGTGCACTGTCTGCCGGAGCGTACATGGCCTTCTACGCCGCGCGAATCACCTTTTTCAAACGCAGGGCGGGAGCGCCACAGTTTATTCCGGGAAAAGAGGTAAAAGTGGCCCAATTTTCGGACTTTGGTGAAACGTACGCATCCAAAACGTTTGAGTACGGAATCGGTCCACAGACAGTGCCTGGCATCGTGCTCCGCCTCCCCGAAAAAACAGAGGCCAGTATTTCCGTCAATGGTGCGCACATCGCCGCATTTTCGAGAATCTGCACGCACTTGGGATGCCCCGTCCAGCCCTTGAATGATCCGGAGGCTGCCGCTGTGACCTACAATTACCGCCCAAGTCGCCCGGTGCTCGGTTGCCCCTGTCACTTCAGCATGTTTGACCCGCTTCTAGACGGGGAAAGCATTTACGGAAAAGCACTTTACCCGCTGCCCCGGTTCCAATTGAAGGCCAAAGGGACCGATATTTACGCCGTTGGCATCGAACCCGACCCAAATGTCACGCGAATCTGAGTTCGATGTCGCGAACGAGCTCCTCGGCCAACATCGGTCCGAGCAAAAATCCCTTGGAGCCCAGCGCCGAAAGGGACCAAAAACCCTCTGGCTGAAGACCCATCTGAGGGGTTCCGCCCAAACGCGATCCCGTCCAAGTGCCCACCCACTCGGCTTCAAGATCTGAAAACACCGCTTGGGTTTTGGTCATCAACCAGTGCAATGACCGAAGTGGAACCGTTTTGTCTGACCAGGACGGCTCAGGCGCTTCAAAGGTCGCTCCCAAAACACCGCCAGACATTGCAGGACTGGCGTAAACCCCGAAACTGACCGGAACGCCAGAAATAGAGCGATCCAGCTGCAAAAGACTTCCCCTTCTGTGTGGATTTTCAAGTCCAGCACGGGTCGCTCCCCAACTCCCACCACACCAAACGACGGCATCTCCCTCCCAAGTCCCTTCGTCTGTCGTAACCCAGCGATCCGACCAGGAGGTCACCTGAGCAGGTATAGACGAAATGGAGTACCTTTGCTTGAGGGCCTGTATGAAAGAAGCGCCACACAGCCATCCCGCATCTGAAACCTCGAGGACGCTGTGCCAATCGGGTGTGAGCGGAGATCCGGGAACTTCACTGGCAGCACGCCAACAAAAGGACAACTCCGGTGGAAGTCGCGTTTCCCAACGCTTTCTCACAAGTTCGTCCAGGAGGGGACGAAAAACGCCCATCCGCTGGTGTGGAACGGCAAAACCCGCCGACGCCAGTTCGTCCACGAGTGCCCACACGCACCGCATGCCCTCGATTCCCCGGGGAACAACATGGCCATTTTGCCCCCGAACCGGATTGATGAGCGCACTTGGAACGTCGCTGGCACGCCCCAAACCGGCATCGAAGAGCGTCACAGCATGTCCATTTTGGGCCGCCCAGTAGGCCACGCTGGAGCCAGCAATGCCACCGCCAATGACCAGAATGTGGCTCATAAAACCGCTTCCACAGGTTTTTGGGCCGTGACATACTCCCGCTTGCCCGCCAAACCGGTGCATTTGTGAACCTCTAAACCGGCCTCACCGAGGGCCCGCCGAACTGTTCCAGAGCTGCTGTAGGTCGACAACCAACCTCCAGAAACGAGTGCAAACGCAACCGAGTGACAAAACCCGGATGTCCAAACCTCAGGGTTGCTCTTGGGACTAAAGCCATCCAAATACACGGCACTGAACAAATTTTCTGGAAAAACCGCTTGTGTGACGTCCTGAACCTGTACGCTGACGGTCGTGTGCTCCAGGGAAAAGGTAAAAGAAGATCCCCAACGGCTCAAAACACCTTGCCACACGGGATGGTCAAACATGGGATGGTTGGAGCTGAGCCGGGCCAACACATCGAGCGGAACTGGATCAAATTCAAAGGCGAGGTAATTTAGAGAAACACCGCGCGAAACGGCATTCCGAAGTGTCGTCAGGAAATTGAGTCCCACCCCGAAGCCGACTTCCAAAACGTGTGGAGACGGGTGAAGGTGTGTCCGGGTTCCCTCCAAATACACCCGTTCCGACTGGGTTTGTGCGCCATGCCTGGAATGGTAATGCTGACCGTAACGCACGCTGTAAAGGGTAAAGCTGCCATCAGGGGTCAAATGGGGATCAGGGGATGGATCGCGGGTCATCAGATGATTCTAACCCCGCAACCGGTGCAGGCAACAGCAATTCATTTTGCCGAACAAACGCCCACATAAACCGGCTCAGGATATTGAGCTGCGTGATATGGCGCCCAATGGCAGCCTGTTTTCTCTCGAGGCTCTCTTTGCTCAAATCGTAACTTCTCCAGGCAAGGCCATCTTCGGTCAGTTGGGGCGGCACCAATGCCAGCTGGGGGTGGAGACCCTTGGGCAGTGGCCATTCAAAACCCCCGTGAACCAAGTAGTAATACAGCTTTGATTTTCTAAACCGCATGCTCCACAAACGCGTGGCCAGATACCCACCCACACGGTGATCTGGGTGGCCATCGTTTAAACTCGGTGCCAAGATGATTTGGGGATTCACTTTGCGAAAAATCTCTCCCAATTGGCGTTCAAGTGCCCATCCCGTATAGGGAGATCCCAGACGGTACACCCCTTGATACGGCACGACCTGAACCCCTGTGAATGGATTCCGATACGGCGACAGGTAATTTTTTGTATAGAGCGACATGAGGCCTTGATCGGGAAATCCCAAAAAATACATGTCCTCATCGCGCACGCCAAGTTCCTTTGCCGCCAACCTGGCCTCTTGCATGCGGACCTTTCCCAAATCAATGAACTCGCGGGCATCGGGGAAAAATTTCCGAAATTGGAACCGAACATCCCACTCAAACGCATCTCCATTGGTCAACCACACAATGGAAACACGGCCCCCTCGCCGAATGACATCGCTGATCATGCCACCCGCGGCCAAACTCTCATCATCGGGATGTGGAGAGACCAGCAATAGATTTCCGACAAGCGGCGGACTTGGCGGCAATTTCTGCCGGGAAGCGTGAATGCCTTCGAGAACCATCTGACCCGTCGTGAACCAACTCCAACCGTTGATGGCCGCACCGACAAACAAAAGCATCAGCACGGCAAGCACGAGACTGTGCCACCGGGACCAACGGCGCATCCTGCGCAATCGGTGCAACCCAAACCGCACAGTGTAATGACCGATCCAACGACGCATGGCTCTATTGTAGGGTCTGAAATTTGGCTGAACAGGCCTCATCCCTTAATCTATAAACGTATGTCCTACCCTGTGACCCTGGGAATCGAAGAAGAGTTCTTTTTGCTTTACCGGGGAAAACCCACCCTATCTGGCATGGGCAACCTTTCCAAATTGCTTTGGAAAAACCCCACATTCTATTTCTCAAGATCCGCGAGCAATTTCACCCGAAAAGAAGGTGCAAAAGACGGCTGGATGAGCGCACTTGAAGTCTCAACCCGGGTGTGCGACAGTCCAAAAACCCTGATGGACGAAGTCCTCGAGCGCCGGCGCGACATTTTGGAGGTTTGTCCAAACGGACTCATTGCCTATGCAGGCATGGTCAATGACGATCCCTACAACACCGCTGGATTGCACATCCACATCGGGGTTCCCCGAAGCGAACGTCGGCGTGTCTATCACAATCTGGTTCGCTTTTTGCCCGTTTTGGCCCTCGCGTCCAGTTCGAGCCCATGGCGATCCGGCCTCGCAGACATCCAAAGCCAACGCATGCACGCCTCATACGCGCTCGGGCCCCTGAGAACAGATCCTTGGTTCCGGTTTCAGGACCTTATTGTGACAAGGCGTCTCGGCACACTCGAGATTCGGGTTCTTGATCCCGTTTGGGACATACAACGCCTCAAATCTATTGTGGAAGCGGTTTGGGCACTGGCAAACTTGCAGCGGCCGCTGGAGGGCAACCCCGAAACCTACAACCGATTGCGCACGGCCTTTCCCCTCACAGGCTCAACCCCAGAAATCGAAGATCTGGCACTTGAACTGCATGATCTGAGTGGATTCAACGTCCAAAACATCCGAAGCACAGTCAGCGATCAACTTGCCGAAATCAAAGACACCAGAGAGGCGCACCGCTACCTGGACGGTGGATTTCGCTCAGGGGTTTGGATACCCTCTCGCACCGACGACACGCCTCCACATAAACTGAAAGGGCTGTGGGGAATGGCCACGTATTATGCCCCCCGTTTGGCTTACATTGGATGGAAGGCCTGGAGAGAAAATCTGGGCAACACCGACGAATATTGGAACTGAGGGTTTCCCGCAACCGTAGAGAAAACTGGGATAATCCTATAGCACACTCAAGGAGTACACGATGTCGAAAATCTTGCGTCTTTTTTGGAAACTGTTCAAGAAATTGGCCCCCTTGGCGATCGTCTGGGGCGGGGTGGTTTGGTTCCTGCAAAAAATATGGTTCTACCGAGATCCCGTGAGGATCACACCCACAGACCCGGACCTGATTGTGAGTCCCTGCGACGGCCAAGTCGTCTACATCCGTCGGGTCGAACGGGGAACGCTCTACAGTGAAAAACTGGGAGAACACATCCAGGTCAGCGAAATTACCAAAGCCGACTGGCCGGGCGGTGAAACATCTGAACACGGCTGGTTGGTGGGCATCTACATGAGTCCATTGGACGTTCATTACAATTACGCGCCCATCACGGGACACGTCACGGGCATTGTGCACACACAGACCTCCATCAATCTGCCCATGGTCGACCTTTGGGAATACATCCAACTGACTTACCTTCGAAAGGCCGTCGATCTGTTTGCCAAGCGGTATGAGCTCGAAAACGAACGGCAGACCATTTTTATCGAAAATGACAAAATCAAACTGGCCATGGTCGAAATCGCGGACAAGTTTGTCAACAAAATCAGCACGTATGTAGAAAAAGGGGAACGCGCACGGGCTGGACAAAAAGTTTCTTTTATCGAGAGAGGATCGCAGGTCGATTTGCTCTTCTTTGAAGACAACATTGACTTTCTCATCGGTGTCGGACAACAGGTGTACGGTGGGCTCACACCCATCGCGCGCATTCGGTCGCGACCTGCCCGAATCGGCTAATGGACATCCCACCTGATCTCCCAAAGTGGATCTCTGTTCTTTTGGCCTCGGATCCCATTTGGGTTCATTTGCTGATTTTTTTTCTCCTGTTGATTGAAGGCATCGGCGTTCCAGCAATTCCCTTTGAACCCGTTTTTCTGGCCGAAGGTTTTCTGATCTCGGCTGGGAAAACCACCCTGTGGGAAGCGACCCTGTGGGGTGGCATGGGAAACTGGATCGGCAACCTGATCGGATACTATTTGGGCGCCAAAGTCATGAATTGGATTCCCGAACACCGACGGGCACAAATGGGCGTCCACGAGGTTCAGCAAGGGCTTTCCCGTTGGGGCGGCCTTATTGTGATCACCAGCCGATGGATGGGTCTGATTCGCACCCCGTTTATCCTGTATGCCAAAACAGCGGGAATGTCTTTTTCGACCTATGCGTTCTACAGCTTTTTGGGCGCAATGAGCTGGGTGTTTGTGTGGCAATGGGGATGCTACAAACTGGGAGAGGTTTTTTTGGAGGCCTGGCACCATTACGCGCCCTGGATTGTCGGATTCAGCGTCATTCTGGCTGGACTTGGGGTTCTCACGGTTTTGCGGAACAACCGGCGTCGCGCCGAAGCCGATCGGAAGATGAAGGCAGCAGAAGAAGCGTAGAATGGCCTCTGTGTTTTCCCTACCCAACCCTCCACCCAAAAGTGATTTCAAAACACATCTAAAAGATTTCAAAAGCACACTGGAGCTGGTTTGGCGGACTTCTCCGAAATCGGCTCTGGTTTTGGTGATTTTCAGTCTCACACAGGCATTCTTGCCTGCCGCAAACCTGTGGATTGCCAAATTGCTGCTCGACACGGTCGCCGAGGTCACCACCGGAAAAACCTCAGACATGAACCGTTTGATCGAACTTCTGGGACTTCAAGTGGGAACCGTCATTCTGGGCAACATCATTGCGAGCGTGCAAAGCGCGACACGTGAACTGTTTGCCGATCAACTCCAAAACAAAATTTCACAAGACCTGCTCGGCAAAGCCGCCAACCTGGAAGTCGAACAGTTTGAAAATGCCGAAACCTACGACGCGCTGCAAAGCGCCTACAGAGAGGTTGGGAATCGCCCACTTGGCGTCCTTTCTCAGGTCATTGCACTGGTACAAGCCCTCATCACGTTGGGATCCATCGGCGCACTGATGTCACGCTTGGGTTGGGGAATCTTGCCTTTGGTCCTCCTATCCACGTTGCCTGGGGTTTGGGTATCGACCCGATTTGGACTCGAGGATTACCGCATGATCCGCCGAAGAACACACGATTCCCGAGTTCAAAACTATCTGGGATTCTTACTCATCAACGACACATTGGTCAAAGAAATCCGCCTCTTCCACTTTGAGCCCTATTTGCTCAAACGCTGGAACGAATACTACCAACAGTTTCGCAAACAACTGGTCTCCCTGATCCGCCGCCGCAGCGCGTGGGGGATGCTCGCATCGTTCATTTCTTCCCTCCTGATCGCAGCGTCCACCTACCTGATCTTGCTGAAAGCAGCACGACACGAGATCTCCGTAGGTGACTTCTCGATTTTTATTTTGGGCCTCACCCAAGTTCAAAACCAATTTTCCGGTTTCCTAAGTGGATTTTCCAACCTCTACCAACACCTGTTGTACATGCGCAACCTGTTCGGTTTCCTCGAGATCACAGGACGGGACCTGGACGATGGAGAGGCCTTTGAGGGCGATATCGAAACCCTCGAATTTCAGGACGTCAGCTTTTGTTACCCAATGACGACAAAAAATGTCCTGCACAATGTTTCATTTCAGGTCACCCGTGGACAGGCCCTCGCGCTGGTGGGTGAAAACGGCGCTGGAAAAACCACCATTGTCAAGCTTCTGACGCGACTCTTTGAGCCGACACAGGGAAAAATTTTAATCAATGGACGAAACGCAACCCTCTACAGCACCCGAAGCCTTCAAAAGGCCATGAGCATCATCTTTCAGGATTTTGGCCAGTACCAAATGACCATCAAAGAAAACATCTCTCTGAGCGCGTGGAATTCAGAGCAAGCACCCGACTCAGATCTCCTGACCCACGCAGCCCAAACGGCAAAAGCCCACTTCATCAAAGATCTCCCAGACGAATTCAATACCCAACTTGGGCGTCTGTTCACAGGGGGCCAACAGCTTTCGGGAGGCCAGTGGCAACGCATCGCGCTGGCCCGTCTCTACTACCGAAAAGCCTCACTTCTGGTTTTCGACGAACCCACGGCAGCCCTAGATGCCAACGCGGAACACGAAGTCATTGCATCGCTGCGCAATGAAACCCGGAACCGAATCACAATCATCATTTCACACCGCTTCAGCACAGTGCGTCTGGCAGATCAAATTTTGGTCCTGGAAAAAGGTCGGATCATCGAACGGGGAACACACGAAGAATTGATAGAACGGAATGGCACGTATGCGCACATGTACACGCTGCAGGCGCAGGGGTACCAATAGAAAATGCCCAACTCCGAAAAGTCAGGCATGGGATTTTATGCAGATCAGTAGGCTTTGCCTAAAAAACAGTGGCAGTTGTTATCGTGAGTGTCCACAACAGATTTGTTTCTGATGTAGACATCATCTGCGTATCTAAAGCCAAGTCACTGCCATTGCCGAACATCATTTCTGAATCCATAATACACCTCCAAGACTAAAGCACAACAAAGCCAAAGACATGCGATTAAACCAGTAAATACAATCCGACTAGTATACCGTCACTGGAATCAACGTAGTCAATATAATAGTAGTAATGACCGGACTGACTAAGGACTCAGATGAACCAGAAGTAGAACCATCACGTGTATCCAAGCCAAGATCGCCGTTGTTTCCGAAAAACATCATTTCTGAATCCATAACACACCTCCAAGGTTTTCTGAAGCACCCAAATCTAAGACCAAACGAAGAAGAGAAGAATCTATAGAAAGAAACAACCACTCGAAGGCATAAAAATTCGGTAAGAAAAATATACAAAAACAAACCAAATATGTCAACGGTCCCAAAACAAATCCCGCCAGAGGATCGGGGAAGCATCGCGCATTCCTATACAGCTACATACGCGAAATTCCATAATCCCAGCGACTGGATCAAAAAAGGGGCGTTTAGCCCCTTCAGTACAACAGAGACGGCATGCACCTTGCTACTTCAAAACGGAATCTCCAGTTTTGGGATAGGTTTTCTCTATGTACGTTTCCAAGAGGCGGATAAACTCGGGAACAATTTGCCCCGCACCTTTGAGCGTGGTCAGGAGCTGACCATCTTGATAGACTGGCGCCCTCGGATCCTCTCCAGTCCCAGGAAGTGAAATGCCCATATTGGCATGTTTGGATTCGCCTGGACCGTTGACCACACACCCCATCACGGCCACCTGCAAGGTTTCAACGCCACTGTACAGGGCTTTCCACTCGGGCAACCGGGATTGGATGTGCTGCTGAATCTCTTGAGCCATTTCCTGGAACAGGGTGCTTGTCGTTCGGCCACATCCAGGACAAGAAATAACCTGTGGCGAAAACTGCCGAAAGCCCATGGATTGCAAAATCTGTTGGGCCACATCGACCTCTTTGCGACGCGGCGCACCCGGCTCTGGTGTAATGGAGACGCGAATGGTATCACCAATGCCTTCTGAAAGCAGTACAGCCAAAGCCACCGATGAGGCAATGGTTCCCTTGTCACCCAAGCCCGCTTCAGTCAGTCCAAGATGCAATGGATACTCACAACGCTTGGCCAACTGGCGGTACGCTGCCCACAGTTCGGGCGCACTTGAAACTTTTGTCGACAAAATGATCTTGTCATGGGGAAGGCCGAGCGATTCGGCATACTCAGCCGATTCCAACGCCGACTGAATCAGTGCATCGATCATCACCTCAGACGCCGGCCGAGGTTCACTTCGCTTGGAATTGAGATCCATCATTCGTGCCAGCACACTTTGATCGAGACTGCCCCAATTGACCCCAATACGAACTGGCTTGTCGTTGGCTTTGGCCACTTCGATCATGGTCGCGAAATTGCTGTCATAGCGGTGCGCGGTACCCACATTTCCAGGATTGATACGGTACTTGGCCAGTTGCTTGGCCATCTCCGGAAAATCCACAAGCAAAAGATGTCCATTGTAATGAAAATCGCCGACCAGTGGGACATCTATGCCCATGTCTTGCAAGCGGGCGACAATCTCAGGTACCTTTTGGGCAGATGCCGCATTGTTGACCGTAATGCGGACAATCTCACTGCCCGCACGGACGAGTTCTGCAATCTGATGTGCGGTCGAGACAGCATCGGCAGTGTCTGTGTTGGTCATGCTCTGCACACAGATGGGATGCCCTGATCCCACCGAAATGGTTCCTACCTTGACGGAAACGGTTGGTCTACGCATACCTTCAGTTTAGAACAGAAAGGAGATACATTCACAACCACAGAATATGCTTGCCTGAAATAAAATAAAGAGCAGTTTTAACCAAAAAGAAATCCAAATACAATAAAAAAGTAATACAAAAAATCTATTTGCAAATAAAAAAGACAAAATTATATAAATTAAGTGAAAAGAATAATATTTTTTAGAGACTGCATGAACTTGTTTAGGGAGGGAATTTAGGAATAAGGGTGCGTTCTAGACGGTGTTTGAGTATGACTCGTAAGCCCTATCCATTGGACTTAACAGACATATTCTTGATAAGGGCTCTCAGCCCCATGATTTCCTTCACTGGCACCCTATCTATCATTGCTTTCATATTCTGGAGACCATCTGCTGAATGGGCGTACATCTCCCAAATTCCAGTCAAAAAGACCCCAAAGGGCCTGGGGAGAGACGAAATACCCCGTCTATGTCTTTGAGATTCCACACAGGTTCATACAGTCTCTTACTCCACTCGATAACGAGCAGTAATTGTAGATCTAACATCTTTTTCTAAGGATATTGTATCAAAATTTCCCAAGTCTTCAACTGAAGGATCATTTTTTGGTGTTATTTGAAAAACACCCAATCTTCCTTCTTCAATCATTGAAATAGTACGACCAGCAGGCTCTGCTATCAATTGAGCTCTTTTATAGGCATCCTGAGATGCATTTTTGACTAAATCCAATCTCAATTGAGCCAAACCAGTATATAGCAATTGAAGATTCGAATCTTCGACATAGATATCTTGAGTAAAAAGAGAATCATAGGCATTCGAAGCCTTAATCACCCGATCAACATCTTTCGATTCCACCGTGAATGAACGACTCACTGTGTACCTTGTACGCTCAACTGTCTTAACACGAAGCTTAAATTTATCAACCACTTTAGTCACACAATCTTTATCACCCTCTGTGCAGTCAAATTCTTGACTTTCAAGTTCACTTTCTAATTTTACTGCACCGACTTTCAGTTCTGTTGAATCAATTCCTCTTGATTTCAAGAATTTTTCTATGGCTGAAGGAACCTCTGCCAACTTCTCGTACAGGGAAGCATAAGAATCATAACCGGAATAACCTACGTCAAAAGTCCAAACCGCTAAATCCGAACGAACTGTTTTTGCAGCACTTCCAGTCACAGTAATACTATATGTTTTAGCCTTGAGCTGTCTTATTCCAGAAAACGCGATAGTGATTAAGATGATTAAAGTAATAGAGACAACAACAACGCTCCAAAATGCCTGAGGGAATGGCTTATTCATTGGATAAGCATACTATAAGCGCAAGAAATCAATCAATATCAAAAGCACTCTTCGTTAAGAGGAAATAAAAACATCGAGCAGTATTATATAATAAGTATTCGCAAACGACCATAATTATAAAAAGATGGAATTTTGATCGCAAAAATTCTTTACAGCAAATTTCTTTAATATCGGGAATTTCTTGAGAAACTAAAACACATCCAGGTAACGTCCAATTAAATGCCAACTATGAGAGAATATTTTACTAAGGTATATTTATAATATCAATTAGGATAATGTTGATCGATATTATAACCAAAGATCTCGATGATTATAAGATTCTTAAAAATGACGCACATTCGAATAAGTTGCCAGATTAATTAAATCAATCTCAAGAGAATGAGAAAGATAAGCGACGTAAATAAAAGCACAAATGTAAATTTAAAAATCAAAACATTTTCCAAATGCTGCCATTTAGATCCTGCAATCATGAAGAATGCTAATAGGGTTCCGACAATATGTATAGGGAGACTCCCTGGATAGATCAGAATCAAAAAAACACTCCAGCTGATGATAGAAAGAATTTCAATCACAACTTTTGAACGCAAAAACAGCATATTGAAATACCTCAAAGAATCCAAATCAATCTTCAGGAAAATAAATGTTCTTCTTTAGATACATCACATTTTCTAGACATTCGAAAGAGCGATAAACGTGATTGGCTTATACCTTGGTCAATCTGAAAATTGCAGACAAATTTATTGCACCCATTGATATTTTGTATTCAAATATAAAGGCGTGGTTTTTCACAATCGAATTGTACCAAAAACCACACCAAATATCTATATTCTCAACGCTGGGCCATTTTGCTTTTCAACTGAGCGAGATCGACACCCAAGACCATGAGTGCTTTTTGCAACTGTGCGTCACCGTCCAAATCGACCTTGGCAACCCCCTGCTTGTCCGACACCTCAGAACGCTTGGGAACCCGTGTGTACTTGAAATTGCCGTCCTTATCTGCCGTCAACTCAATCTTTTCTTTCCCGATTGAAACGGTGATTTTTTCCCCAGGTTCCGCCCCGATACCATCCAAGTTGAGGACTTTCCCAAATCGGGTGTCGGCCACCGAGACATCAGGCTCAATGCCTTTTTGGTGAATGGCACGTCCGTTGGGTGTCAACCACTCCTGATTCACCAAACGCACCTCTCCCCCGTCGCGCAACTTCAAAACACTTTGGGCAACCCCCTTGCCAAAGGTCTTGTCGCCAACAACAGTGGCCCGCTTGGAATCTTGCAGCGCGCCGGCAACGATCTCACTGGCAGAAGCGCTGTTTCGGTTGACCAAAACAACCATTTTACCCAGGAAGTCGGTTTTTGAGGACTTGGCCGTTCCCGGACACTGATCGCCCAGCGAGTCCATGACATGGGATTTTCCAGATCGATCCCGAAGGCTCACAATCGTCCCACGGGACAAAAACTGATCGGCAACATAGGTTCCCGCACACAATAAACCCCCGCCATTGTCGCGAAGGTCGAGGATCAATCGGTCAACCCCCGCAGCCTTGAATTGGGCAACGGCTTGATCCAACTGGTCAAAAATCTGTTGGTTGTAAAAGGTGTTGATGGACAAATAACCCAAATGGTCGGGGAGAATTTCGGATGTCACCGCATAGAGTTTGATCTCGTCTCTGCGCATCTCAAAGGTAAAGAGCGACCCATCGCGAAGCACTTCTATCTGCACTTGGCTGCCCAGAGGACCGCGAATCTTCGTCACCGCTTGGTTGAGCCGCAACTTGGTGATGTCTTCCCCATTCACCTTGACCAAGATATCCCCGGCCCGCAGTCCGCCTTGATCGGCGGGTTGTCCTTTGTAAACGACCTCGGCCGTGGCACCCAGACCGTCGCTGGTGGTTGGTTTCAGGAGGACCCCAATGCCATAAAACTGCCCACTGAGCTGCTGTTCATCGCTCTGTGTTTCTTCTGGGCTGCTGTAACTTGTGAATGGATCGTCGAGCGAGTTGAGCATGCCTCCGATGGCACCCCGAAGCAGGGTCGCGTCATCCACTTTGTGCAGATATTGGCTCTGAACAGCCTGATACACCTGAACCAAGGTCTGAGCTTCCTCAGAATTGCCCAAACTTCCAGCATTAAAATTCCTAACCTGGGCGTAGCCAATGGCAATAGCCACCACCATTCCCATCGATAACGCAGCAATGAATGTCCGTTTCCTCATCGTCTCATGGTATCACCCGCAGGTGAAAATGGGCCTCACAAAAACGAGTGCCTTGGGTCAGACTGTTACCCATCCAGTGACATGTCTTCTGGTCCATTGGGGCAAATCGCGGCGATACAATGATCTTGTAACACATCCGGTTACGTTCGGAGGTCTTTATGAAAAAAAACCTGTTCGATGCCCGAGCCCTTCTTGGCGAGCGAGACAACAAAAAAGTCTATTACTATCGCATTGATCGCTTGCAAGAATTGGGCCATGAAGTCGAGAAACTCCCCTTTTCCATCAAAGTTCTCTTGGAAAGTGTTTTGCGTGAGGCCAACAACTACGACGTGCTCGAATCGGACGTAGCCAATGTGGCCAATTGGAAACCCGTCAATCCAGAAATTGAAGTTCCCTTCAAGCCTGCCCGAGTCATCCTGCAAGACTTCACGGGCGTTCCAGCGGTGGTGGATCTCGCTGCAATGCGCAGTGCCATGGTCGAACTGGGCGGCGATCCCAAAAAAATAAACCCACTCATTCCCGTCGATTTGGTCATTGATCACTCCGTACAGGTGGACTTCTACGCCACCGATGACGCCATGTTCA
The DNA here is from genome assembly GCA_046327935.1 of Deinococcaceae bacterium. Classification (GTDB taxonomy): domain Bacteria; phylum Deinococcota; class Deinococci; order Deinococcales; family Deinococcaceae; genus JACMOA01. The sequence continues at coordinate 442,180 of JAXLXL010000002.1, read as the reverse complement.
AGAACGTCGAACTGGAGTTTGAGCGCAACCGTGAGCGCTACGAGTTTCTGCGCTGGGGACAACAGGCTTTTGACAATTTCGGTGTCGTTCCGCCAGCCAGCGGCATTGTTCACCAGGTCAACCTCGAGTACCTGGCCAAAGGCATCCAATCCCGTCCTGAAAGCGACGGTGTGGTCGTCTATCCCGACAGTTTGGTCGGCACGGACTCACACACCACCATGATCAACGGCCTTGGCATTGTGGGTTGGGGTGTTGGCGGCATCGAAGCAGAGGCCGTTATGCTCGGACAACCCATCTACATGCTGATCCCAGATGTGGTCGGATTTAAAGTCACCGGGCAGTTGGCCGAAGGCGTGGTGGCCACAGATCTTGCACTTACGGTCACCGAAATGCTGCGCAAAGCCAATGTGGTTGGGAAATTTGTCGAGTTCTACGGCCCGGGCCTGTCCAACATGACCCTCCCAGACCGCGCAACCATTGCGAACATGGCCCCTGAATATGGTGCAACCATCGGGTTTTTTCCTGTGGATGACGAAGCTTTGCGCTATTTGCGCCGCACGGGACGCAGCGAAGAAGACATCACCTGGACCGAAACCTACTACCGAGCACAAGGCATGTTCCGAACCGACGAGACCCCAGATCCCATCTTCTCTTCCGTCATCGAACTCGACCTGTCCACCGTTGTTCCGTCTTTGGCTGGACCCAAGCGGCCACAAGACCGTGTCTCTCTGAGCGACATGAAAAAAGTCTACCGGGATGCACTGGTTGCCCCCATTGAAAAGCGTGGATTTGCGCTCAAAGCAGGTGAGCTGGACGCAAAAGGAACAGTGACAGACACGCAAGCCCAAATAGAACACGGATCAGTCGTTTTGGCCGCGATCACCTCATGCACCAACACGAGCAATCCGAGTGTCTTGATTGCGGCAGGCCTTGTCGCCAAAAAAGCCCTCGAGCAAGGCTTGTCCACAAAACCCTGGGTCAAAACCTCTCTCGCACCTGGATCCAAAGTGGTCACCGAGTACTTGGTTGCCTCGGGATTGCAAACATACCTCGACCACCTTGGATTTCAAACGGTCGGCTATGGCTGCACAACCTGCATTGGAAACTCGGGTCCTCTGCCCGAAGCCGTTGTGTCGGCCATAAAGGAGGGCGATCTGGTCGCAGCTTCCGTTCTCTCTGGAAACCGCAACTTTGAAGGCAGGATCAATCCACACATCAAAGCCAACTATTTGGCGTCTCCCCCACTGGTGGTCGCGTACGCACTGGCTGGAACGGTAGATATCGATCTGACCACGGAGCCCATTGGCGTGGACACTTCCGGACAACCCGTCTACCTGAAGGACCTCTGGCCCAGCAATGCAGAAATCCAAGCGATTATGGATCAAACCATCACGGCAAGCATGTTTGGCAAGGTCTACTCTGATATCGAGACCTCCAATGCCGAGTGGAACAATATTCCAGTCGCAGGCGGAGAGCTTTTTGGATGGAAGGAAGACAGCACCTACATCCAAAACCCACCCTTTTTCGACACGCTGAAGGAAGGCGTCAAACCCATTGGTTCCATTGAAAGCGCTCGGGTTTTGGTCAAAGTTGGGGATTCCGTCACCACAGACCACATTTCACCTGCTGGATCATTCGGCCCAAAAACACCTGCCGGGTCCTACCTCATGGAACGCGGTGTCGCTCAAAAGGATTTCAACAGCTACGGTTCCAGACGGGGAAATGACCGCATCATGACCCGTGGCACATTTGCCAATATCCGCCTCAAGAACCACTTGGCCCCAGGCACCGAAGGCGGTTTCACCACGCACTTCCCAACACAAACCGTGACCTCTATTTACGAGGCGAGCGAACTCTATAAGACAAGCCACACACCCCTCATGGTCATCGCGGGCAAAGACTATGGCATGGGATCGAGCCGGGACTGGGCCGCAAAAGGAACCTTCCTGCTGGGCGTCAAAGCCGTCTTGGCCGAATCCTTTGAACGGATTCACCGCTCAAATCTGGTCGGCATGGGTGTTTTACCCCTTCAGTTTAAAAATGGAGAGACAGCCGAAAGTCTGGGCATTGTCGGAGATGAAATTTTTGACATAGAGCTCAATGATTTCATCAAGCCTCGCCAAGACATCAACATCACCGTGACGGACGCACAAGGACGCAAACGCAGCATCGTCGCCCTGTGCCGAATCGATACACCTGTCGAGGTCGATTATTACCGAAACGGTGGAATCCTGCAGACCGTTTTGCGTCAGATTTTGGGACAAAACATCAAAGCCTAAATGGAAAACCAGAAGCCCAGATTGCCCGGGCTTCTGGTTTGTCTGGTAAAGGACAATAATGAAACGACAACTCACGCTGGGCCTATGGATCCTCTCAGGAACCGCCTTTGCACACGATGTTCAAAACATACAAAGTGGATCGCTGCTCTTGGGTGCGCAACTTTCTGTCTGGGTTTTCTTGGGTGTTTTTGGGATACTGTTTCTGTTATCACTCGGCGGACTTGCCTATGGCTGGATAGGCACCCAGACCGCCAAGCGACAGGGGCAAAAAGCTTCCAAACCCAAGCGGAACTGGATTTGGGGGTTCGGAACAATCGCCGCACTTTCGCTGGCGATTGTCTGTGTCTCCATCACGGTCCTGAGCTACAATGCACAACCCGACAACCGCGCTGTTCTGTACAGCCAAGGTTGGGAAATACAAGGCGGAGAAACGCCGGACAATCCCAACATACTCACCGTGACGGCAGGCCAACTCAATAGCATTTCGATCACATCGACCTTACCGCAAAAACACCGTGTGTATTTACCGGAACTGGGTATCGACGAACAGCTGTCCAAGGGCCAACAGGTCAATGTGACGTTTGTTGCAGTCCACACGGGAATTTACCGTTCTCAGTCCATTCCCGTACTCACCATACAGGCAAACTGATGCCCACTTAAGAACAGCGGTTGCTGTACTCTCGGGTCTTGACTTCAGGAACATCGGGCAAGACCAACGGTTCCTCTCTCATGCCCAACTCAACATCAGCCAAGAAATCCCAATCCATCCAAAGAGAATGCTCTTCCACAATAGCCTCCACTCAACCGCGTCTGCGGTTAAAAACATTTTGAACGCGTCGATTCTACTCTTCTTTTTTTTCGATGTAAAGCTATTTTCGAAAGCCGATACCCACTCAACAATTTGGAAAAACGCATTGACACTGCAGCCAGCAACGCCGTTCATTTTTAGGCATCTTATCGACTTCGTGAATGCTCTGAAAGGATGATCTTAAGACATCTATGAGAAACGATTTTTCATCCCGAAAGACACCATCCAAACATCAACGACTGTACGGAAACCTGAATTCGGGTTTTAGAAAACAATTCTGATGAAGTTTGGTTTTCCAAAAATGATAGTCCTCCGGTGCGCTGGGGTTTGATTGTAACCTCAACGCCTGGATGACTTCATAATTTTACCTCATCTAGGGGTTGAAAAATGATAGATTAGACTTCTTTCGAAACCGGTATAGAGGTGTAGAATGGAAGGGTGAAATATGAATAGGTAAAGATGTTGCCGGACGAGAAATTTCGAAGACTGGTTGGAATCAAAAGAACGACATTGTCTTGGTCAGGACGGCACCCCGTGGGGCCTGTCTTGGGCTAAGCGGCATCCAAAAAGGAGCCAGCCCGCTGACCGCGTCTTGAGCTGAACGGCACGCCATGGAGCCTGTCCGCCTCCCGAGCCAGGCCGCTTATTCTGAAATCGGGGTTGCTTGCCATAACCACCCTTTAATATTTTTTTACTACACATGTCAACCCCTATATGAGGCAGAAAGATATAATTTCGTTTATCAATTCCCAATAGGATTGGCTCGTTCAGTAAAAGGAATTTTTGGAGTCCTTTGAAATAGATAGGTATGGCATCTTTTATTCGTGGGAGTCCAAGAAGTGCACCTGCAACTTTTAACCTTGCTACGTGTCTGATGATAGGAAGCACCAATTTTTACCGAACCACATGGTTCTGTCCAGATCATGTCGGTCCGTCTTCAGAAAATGCCCAAGCCAACTTTTGGATCTGCTCGGTTTCTTTCATCAGCCACTCTTTCTGCTTGAACCAAAACATATCTGGGAGCTGTTTGAGCGGAACCCACAGCAACGTGTGGTTGGGATCTTGTGGCGTGGCGTCGATCTGGTCGGTGATGTAGAGAAAGTAATGGATGATCATCCAGGTTTTCTTGTAAAAACCGTAACGCTGCTCGATGTAAAAAGGCTTTGGAAACACGAGCGTCAACTCTGTGATGCCCGTTTCTTCGATCACCTCTCTGTGTGCAGCCTCTTCCAATGTCTCCCCTTTCTCAATGCCACCTTTGGGAAGCTCTGTGAATTTATGCTCCTCAATTGTCAGTGCAATCCAGGGCTCTTGGTTCTCGCGACGAACCACGATTCCCCCTGCAGCAGTGCGTGTGGGTACGTTCGTGGTTCGGATATACCAACTCGAATCGATCTTCATCATGCACGCCTTTATGGGTTAGTCTACACCTTCAGTCTTTCAGGATCCAATCGTCTGAGATTTGCTTTTAAAAAACCCCGCAAAATACAGCACCCAAACCCCACACACACTCAAAAACAAGGCGAGCCAACCAGGCTATACTGACCTTGGATCGTATGAGATCGAGAGAGGTATTATGCTAGTTACAGGTGGAGAAATCTTAAATCGCGCCCGAGCCGGCCAATACGGGGTTGGTGCCTTCAACACCAACAATTTGGAAATCACCCAAGCCATCATTCAGACGGCAGAAAAGCTGTCTAGCCCAGTCATCGTGCAACTGTCGGAAGGTGCGCTCAAGTACGGAGGCCTCGAAGACCTTCCGCACATGGTGGCCGATATTGCCCGCCGTGCCTGCGTCCCTGTGGCCATTCACTTGGATCACGGTTCAAGCTTTGAAAGCTGCATGAAGGCAATACGTGCAGGGTTTACCTCTGTCATGATCGATGCGTCGCACCATCCCTTTGAGGAAAACGTCCGAGACACTCAAAAAGTGGTTGAGGCAGCCCATGCCGTTGGCGTGACGGTCGAAGCAGAACTCGGCCGGTTGGGTGGCATCGAAGAACACATCGTCGTCGATGAAAAGGACGCATTCCTGACCGACCCAGACGAAGCCGTTGAATTTGTGCACCAAACAGGCACCGACTACCTGGCCATCGCCATCGGAACGTCCCACGGTGCATACAAAGGCAAGGGCAAACCCTTTATCGACCAACAGCGGATTGAAACCATTGGCCGCCGATTGTCGTTGCCCCTCGTTGCCCACGGCTCCAGCGGTGTCCCCCAAGAACTTTTGACACGCTTGCGTGCAGCAGGAGGAGAAATCGGTGACGCCCATGGGATTGCCGACGAAGATTTGGTCCTGGCCTGTAAACATGGGATCGCCAAAGTCAACGTGGATACCGACTTGCGCCTGGCCCTCACGGTGGGCATCCGCGAAGTGTTGGCACAAAATCCAAAAGAGTTTGACCCCAGAAAAATCCTGGGACCAGCCAGAAGCTTGATGGCCGAGATTGTCGCCTACAAGATGAACGTCTTGGGCAGTGTTGGAAAAGCATAACAAAAGCATCTCAAAAACGGAAAAGAGACCGATTTGAGGGTCTCTTTTTTATTGAATAAACAAAGATCCAACATAAAGAAAACCCACCTAGTGAATTTACACACCTTTCAAATATTATTCTGAGAAAAAATTGTTTTAATGCATACTAGTATGCATAATAGAAGAAAATTTATAAAAATCTTTGTTTTTTGAGTATTTAATCCAATGACTTCCGGAGGGCATCATGCTAAAGAAAAGCCGTATTACAACACTATTTTTGGGACTTCTATTGACGGGGTGTTCTCAGAATAAACAGGACACCCATTCTTCACCACATTTTAATTTGAAAACGCAATCGGTCATGCTATCCAACACGGCACTGGAATCAGATCAAGGATTTACCGACATGGAAATCCAAAAAGACGGCCGTATGGTTGTTATTGGAAACCAACTGGATCGCTCAAAAATCATGGTCGCCCGATACCATTCGGACGGCCAAACCCTGGACTTCAGTTTTGGCAGAGATGGTATTCAAATGCTGGACATCTACGACTCCATTTGGGCAGACGCCGACGAAATTGCAACGGGCCTGGCCATCGATCCCAAAACATCAAAAATGTACGTGTGTGGCTACATACACATCAAACGGCCCAGTGCGGATACCCTGCGCATGTCTGAAGCCAAAGGTTTTATCTCAAGGTTGAATGCAGACGGTACTTTGGACAATGCATTCGGCGATTCTGGAACGGTCGAGGTGTCCTTGGGTAAAGACTGGGGCGGATTTTTGGATGACGAATGGACCACGGTGAATCAGTGCATCCTGGAGCCGGATGGCAAACCGATTGTGGTGGGACATACCGTAAAGGACGATGGTGGTGCGGGATTTATTCAGCGTTATGACCTCAACGGCAAGCTCGACGGTGGCTTTAAAAACAACAACACACTGTTTACGGTTGACATGACACCCGATGTACCCGAGAAAAGTGAGACATCTTATATTGATGTTTCAATCAATAAAAAAGGAAATATTTTCGTTTTGGGATCCTATGATGACGTGCGTTCCGGGGATGCCAGGGTGTCTCAAGGGTTTGTGGCTGGATTTGACACATTCGGCAACCCCATTCACTTCAAAGAATCTGGAAAAAACTTTGTTCCACTGTACAACGAGAAACCGACAGACGACCCCATTCGTGTTGTAGGTGCAGCCCGATCCCTGTACAAGCATCACATCAGCAAAAATTATCGCTACCTGCCCAACCCCATCGGTCACATTGCGTTACAAGAGACAGGTGATATAGGCGACCCCAAAACAGCCCGAACCTACATTTTGGTGAGCAGCCACACCCATTTCGATGCAAAAGAAATGGCCATTGTTAAGAGAATGGATGTCGATGGCAAAACACTGACCAACCATTTCTTCAATTTTGACTCAAATTTCAGAAGCAACCCTTGGGACTTCAATCAATTTGGACCAGATGCTGAGATAGACAATGTGAGGACACAAAATGCACCATCACCCCTCTTTGTGGATGCCAACCAAAAAGTCTACCTGGCATTTGGTGGCCGAGAAAAAATGGGTTCCAGATTGCTCAAGCCTCACCTCATTCGACTCAACAGTGACCTCAGTCTGGACACGTCTTTCGGTGAAACACCCCTAGGAGGAGACGGGGGAACACTCACCCCGGATTTGCCCTACGGTTTTCCACTCAAAATCTGGGCAACCCCAAGTGGGAACATTGCAGTGGCAGGGTTCACAACGGAAACCCCAGACGGTGGCGGTTTGCGTCTGGGATATATGGCACAGGCTCGGGAATAAAGATGTTTCAGTAGGTCCGTTTTTCAGATTTGATGGTATTTTACGGCCTTTCCTACTCCTCCAGAACAGAGGGACATACAGGAAAGGCTGTAAAACAAATGGGGTGGAGCAACTGCATTCACTTCAGCGGCTGAGCATCCACCAACCCAGACCTCCAAAAAACAGGTTGGCAAGCCACACACCCAACTCCGGCGGCACCAAACCAATCAGGGCAAAAGAGCGACCCAGAGCAAAAAGAACATAGTAGACGATCACAATCAAAACAGAGATCCCCAAGGCCACCCCCGTCCCCCGTCCAAAGCGCATGGCAAAAGGCAAACTGACAAGTGCCAAAACAAGGTTTGCAAAAGGAAGTGCCAGTGTGGTTCCGAAACTGACTCGGGCATCAAACCGCTCTTTGGGTGTCAAACTTTTGTCCTGAATGTCTCTCCACATTTGCGTGAGGCCGTGGGTTTCTGCCGCAAAACCATCGGCAAATTTGGCAATCGCTTCGGCCCGAGAGGTGCCCGTTTTGAGGGTCATTTTTGAGTTGGGATCTGTCGACGTGTTGAACAGAGGCAGGGCTTTGCGAAGGGCCCGTTGGGTTTCCTCAAAGTTTGAAGCAAGGCCCACACCCTCAAGTTGACCGAAGTTGATGGTGGTGGTCAGAGGGTGAAACAGAACGAGGTCATTGCCCTGATACAGTGCTTTATCTGCAAAAATAAGCGTTCCCAAGCGGTTTTTCCACTGCGAAATCCGAACATTGCGCATTTCCTGCGTTTGTGGGTCAAAGGTTTGAAAATAGAGCTCTAGGCCACCTCCCAGAGGAAAGGTTGAGCCCTCCAATCGGAGCAGCCCCTGGGGATTTTGGGGAAGCTCTTCGTACCACAAACGTCGACTCTCCAATTCGGTTTTCGGAGTCACATATTCGGAAAGCAACAGTGCGCCGACAGAGGTGACCGCGGCCACAACCAAAACAGGAGCCGCAATGCGTTTGATCGAAAGACCGCCAGCGCCCATTGCGACCAACTCGTGTTCGCTCATCAACCGGCCGAGTGCAACCACAACCATCAGGACCACAGCCATGGGAAACACCTTGACCAGGGTGTCGGGTACTCGGTACAGCAACCAGAGCAAGATCTTTTGAACGGCCACACCGTCGAGCCACTGGCTTCCAATAAAGAAGTAACCGAACAAAAATAGCGTACTGTACAGTGCAATTCCGACAAAAAAAGGAGGGAGAATTTCCCTGTAGAGGTAACGCATCAACATTGAGATCCCCTGGTTCTCAGATGATCTGTTTCGAACAAACACACAGCAAAGGCACACATCAGACATCCATCGTAGCAACAAAAAGCCAGCAGGTAGATTTGTCGACAGGCAACACCCCATACATTAGGCTGAAACCATGACAGATTTGGTTTTGGCTTCAAAATGGCATTCCAGCGAAAATCGACGCCGAGAAGCACTCAAGGCCGCACACCAGCAAGACGAAGTCGCCCTGGGCGAACTCTTGGAAGCTTACCTTTTACTGAAGTCGAGCCGAAAAAGCCTCATCAGTCCCAAAACCCTGAAAAGTTACCGTGAAACCTTGCGCAAATTTTTGTCTTACATTGGTCCGGCCGAAGCCCCGAAACAGAGCCTACTGCAACTCACCGCGGAAGACATCGAATTTTGGCTGCTGCACATGAATGGAGAGCAGCTTAAGGCCTCAAGCGTTCAGCGTCACCTTTGCGCCCTGCGAAATGTCTTAAAGGCGCTCGTGTGGGCAGGTGTTCTGAAGAGCGATCCCAGTTTTTCGGTCAAACCCCCAAGCGACAAAACCGAAGCACACAACAAAAAAGGCGCCCTGTCTCTGAACATGTATCAGAAACTCATTGCACTTCCCAAAACCATGTACCCCGACCATACCTACAGAATCCACAGAGACACCTTGCTACTGTGTTTGGGTGGATCCATGGGTCTACGGGTCGCCGAAATCTGCCAACTGACCTGTCAAGATGTCGATCTCAATTTAAAACAGGTTAGGGTGCGTGGCAAAGGTTCTAAAACGCGTATTTTGCCACTGACTGGCACGCTCATTGCGCACATCAAGGCGTGGCTGGAAAGCAGGACAGCACTCAAAATGCAGGGAAAAACCAGCTGTGATGCATTGCTGGTGTCGTTTCAGCCTGGCCATTTTGGAAAACCCCTGAGCACCAATGGCGCCCGAGATATTGCGGCGCGCTACTACACCGCGCTGGGACTTCCGCCTGAATTTTTTGGAATGCACACACTCAGGCGCACAGCGGGCACGCATTTGTACCGCGCGACAAGGGATTTGCATGTGGTGGCAGATCTCTTGGGACACGCCAACATCAACACAACCGCCATCTACGCCAAAATGGACTCAGAGGTGCGCCTGGAAGCCCTCGAAAAACTTGAAGCCCTGCGCCAGGACCATCAAGGCTAACTTTGAATGGGCAATTCAACGTGAAACACACAACCAAACCGACCATTCAAATTGGTGTATCCAACTGTTCCACCGTGTTGTTCAGCAACCACACGAACCATTGCGAGACTGAGTCCCAGACCTCCGCGTTCCCGTGTGGTCGCAGTATCTAACCGGCTGAATGGCCTGAAAATATACTCAGAAAAAGATTCCGGAACGCCTGAACCTTCGTCTTCAACCTCAATGCGAATGGCATTTGATGTTTTGAAAATACGCACTCGGACAGATGCACCGATCGGTGAAAACCGAACGGCATTTTCCAGAAGCCTCACCAAACTCTGCAAGAGTCGATCTGCATCGCCCCAGATGTGCACCGATTCACCAAACGACGTCGCAAACGTCAGCCCTCTGGCTTCAGCATCTTCCCGAACGTCCTCGATAGCACGCAAAACGAGATCAGAGAGTGCGATGTGTTGTCGGTGAAGAAAGATCTCTCCGGAAGCCCATTTATCCATATCGATGATGTCTGAGATGTGGCGGGCCAATCGCTCGGTGTTCTTGAGTGCAATGCGAATCAGGTTCTGCGCGACCTGTCCCAACTCGGTTTCGGCAATGCCCGCAAGCAATCCGATGGCGCCACGCAATGACGTCAGCGGTGTGCGCAACTCGTGGCTCAATGTGGTGATCAATTCATCTTTGAGGCGTTCGACGGTGGTGCGCAAAGAGATATCCGTGATGACGACAATCATGCCGAGTGGCGTCACACTGTCATCGTCCAAGACAAGATTGAGACGCACATGGGCCTGAAATTCCTGATCGTCTTTTTTGAGCAACGTCACCTCACCGGACCAGGCGTGGCTCTTTTGGGTCTCCTCAATGATGGAAGACCACCACTGCATTTTGTCCAATCGCAGGGGACTGATATTCCGGTGGCCCACTTCGGTTGTGCCCAGATGCTCCAATGCCGCAGGGTTTTGGTAGGCAACATTGAAATGCTGGTCATAGATGATGACCATGTCGCTTGAGGATTCGACTGCACGCCGAATGAGACGTAACTCACGTTCCATGCGCTTGAGCTCCGTGGTTTCTAAGCCATAACCGACCACATACAAGAGGCGTTCCTCTGAAAACACAGGATTGATGATGCGCAAATAATGCTTGTCACCCTCAGGACGCAAAAAGCCCTCTTCCCAGGTGCTTTGGGTTCGCAACTGCAACGTCTGATCGATCATCTCGCGACGTTTCTGAATGATTCCGGGATCGACATTGCGCACTGCGCCATAGTCTTCGTTTGTCCGACCAATGATCCATTCCCGCATTTCAGAAGACCGAATGGCCTTTGAGTTGCAGTAGAGGTAGCGGTGATCGGAATCAAACACCACCAACTCCATCGGTAAGTTGTCCAAGACAGATCTGTAAAAGGACTCGCCGCTCGAAACCGGACTGACCCAGCACCATATTCCCCAATCGACAGCAGGTGCAATCCTGATCTGGACCTCCAAACGGCGACCCGATGGAGACCGAAAATAGACAGGCTCTCCCGTTTCCATTGCCTCCTGCACCATCGGGCGATCGATACCCAACAGGGTTTCAATGGGCACAAGGGGTTCTGGATCCATTTCCAACAACCCCACCTTGGCATTCCAAAAGACAATCTGGCCGTCAGCCGTCAGCCGAAAAACAGGACTGGAAAAGGCTTCCAAGGTCTCTGAGAGCGACAAAAAGGGCATGCGCAAAAGGCCTGCGCCCACATCTGGTATAGGCGCACTCGATTCGAGAAAAACCTGTACGCCATGAAGGTTAACGATCTCGGTTGTGAATCCATATTCGGACGAAGGTCCAAAAGACGCCAGTTCAAGAGCACCGCAAACCAGTCGACCTGCCTGCATCGAAAACAACTGACCCACCGACTGCAACAACCATTGCAATCGATCCGATCGTGGATCCAAGGGCGCGTTGGCATTGTTCACAGCGATGTCAGTCAACCTCCACACATTTCCAGCCTGATACAGAACCCATCGTAACAGCCAAGGGTTTCCAGGTCTAGCACTTCGCGGGATAAACGATGACGTCTTCGAGTCGTTTACCTTGAAGACTGATAGACAGGGATTTGTTCATAAAACGAACCTCCAGAATAGTGAACAGGTTCGTGAGTTGGCCGTATGGTGTGCTGTCTTATCTCCAAGATATCGAATGCCAGGTTGAACCTCCCAAAAACCACACACGCGAAACCATCCGGAACGCGATTGACCCCCAAGACCAATGGCTGAGTGAAACCAAAAAGGGTCAAAAAAAGCGCACCGAATAAAAGCGAATTTAATGTAGGGCAACGATAGCCGATGTGTATTGGATTGTAAAAATAAAAAATTTTAACCTATTATTTATTTTTTTACATCGTTCTGCCACCTTCTCTTTTCCATCCGAACGCCACAGGTTTCACGAAGCGACAATCCGCGTAGACGGAGGTGTTTTTTTCGCTTATACTGCCTTTGTCGAAAGGTTTCCTGAGGTACATGGACACAGTGTCCGCCCTCTCAAAAACCCTCGGCAAGGTGCCCAGGCCATCGCTGCCAAGTCTCTCGTCGGACTGAATTTTCAAAACGCAAACCCAAGGGTTCGTGTGAAGTCTTGACATCGGTGTTCTGTTTTGGCAATTTCAATGGGCACTCTGGAATGCACCCCAAGCCAGATGCCCCCAAAGGAAAAGTATGCGTAACCCAAAAGGCGATCTGATTGAGTACTGCCGTGCCCAACGTGTCCGCAGCCCCAAATTCGAAACCCGCAACATTGGAAGCGACCATGAACCGTTGTTTATGACAGATGTCATGATAGATGGCGAGGTCAAGGGCAGCGGCCAAGGATCCAGCAAACGGGACAGCGAGCGCCTGGCTTCCGAAGAGGCATTCGCTTCTTTGATTGAGCAGTATGGCCCAGCACAAAAAGAAAAACGCCCGGCTACACCCACCGGTCGAAGTGGTGCAAGCTCTGAGATGATTCAGGAATCTTGGCCCATTTATGCCGATGTACTCGTCAAAACACTTGAAATTGCCAACTACCGCGTTGACTCCAACCGCCGGGGTCCCGAAAGTCTGGACCTCATTCGCAAAATGACGGTCGATTTGTACAAAGGACTTTTGGAAGAATTGGGTGCCACACTGGATCTGTCTACTTCCCTGCCTGAATCCACACTTCCACCCTCTCTGGTCGAATCCTAAACCATGAAGGGCGCCTTGGCTGAAGCCCGCGCTTTGGCATTTTTGCAGAGCCAAGGCTACACCTTTATCAAAAAAAACCACCGAATCCGTTCCGCCGAAATTGACCTCATCTTTCAAAAAGAGGGCGTCTGGGTTTTCGTCGAAGTCAAACACCGCTCAAAGCCGACCTTTGGCAGTGCGCTGGAAACCCTTTCACAAGACCAGGCACGCCGCATCCGGCAAGCGGCACTGGATTACCTCAAACGGGACGATCTTCCCTGCCGGTTCGATCTGATTTCGATCGATGGGGACGTCCTAAACGGAAAACTCCATTGGGTTCAGGACGCATTTTGAGTATCGACAGCTCATATGATTATCCTGAGTGGTGATATGATGGGTTTTTTAAATATATGGAATTGCCGGAGTGACTAAAGTACATCCAGGTAACGTTTCATTCTCATTCAAGTGTTTGAAAAAATGGTGGAACTTCATATGAACACATAGCGTGTCCATATGGTTTTTGCTCAAAATAGATATTTTCATTGGAATTTCTTCTGAATTTCGAGCCAATTGATTGTTTTCATTCTACGGCAAGTCTCTTAAATATCGGGGTTTTGGGAGTAGCCGAAACAAATCCAGATGATACAGCGGGTTTCATAATTATTAGGAATTAACAAAGGACATAAAATGCTTTTTATATCCTTCTATATTTTCAGGAGTTACAGCCTCTACGCATTCTTGAATGATATTTTCTATGTTATCTATTGTTTTACTTGGATATCTTCTTATTCCATTCTTTATTTTCGAAATCGATTCTTCTATTGGATTCAATTCTGGACTATAGGGAGGTATATATAGTATTTCTATTCCATTCTCTTCAAATAAATCTTTTACAGATTTCGTTTTATGTACGCTTAAATTATCCATTACTATTTTTCTAATACCAATTTTTTGATTTTTAAAATATCTCTATATATTTTAAAATACGTCAGTATTCATTGTTCCATCAATTATAAACGTGCACACCATTTTCATATGTAGAATGAGTATTACATTTTCTTTTTTCCTTTTTTTGATCATTATTTTGGCAGCAGTCTTTTATGACTCCATCCATACGGGGCTTCACAATCCATATATCACACCCATCTAAAATCCAATTTCATTTAAATCACTTTTCAAAAATCTCTTCAATAAATGCCTCTCTTTTTATTATATTTGATGGTGTTTTCAAGTATGATATAAGCTTTTTTTATACTTTATCCCTGCACGTTGAAACGCTCTATACATTGTCGCTTTCTTTTTCACGGTCACACCATACATTTTCTCCCATTCTTGACACGCTTTTTCTAAGGTAATATCCGGTATACTTGTACCATTGCTCTTAGATTTTCGCAAAGCCTGCAATATCTATACGGGGTGGCTTTTTAGTTCCTCTTTTTTTAGGTTCCAATACATTGTTGTCATCAAGCTGCAAGTATCGTCCAACAGCCGAGGAAGAAACATTATATATTTCTGCAACCTCTTTTATTGTGTATCCTTCATAGTATTTTTCAACTATTCTTTTTCTAAGATCTAAACTATAAGTTACTGGCATACATAGATTTTACCACATTACATTCAAAAATAAAATATCCCCAAAATTAATAAACTTGCTGTATATTTTTTATTTGCCAAATATCCAAAAAATGAAAGAGCTTGCTGTGTACAGATGGTTGTGAGGTGTTTGAACCACGAGTCTTTATGGACTTTTTGGGTCGAAGTGTCAGCGTCTTCACGCCTTCATCTTCAGAGTTGTGAAACCTTTTGTCACTGCCCGTATTCTGGTTGAACTTTGGCATCAGCTTTGCTTTGCATGGTAAATTGTGCTCACTGAGATAACTTTGGATAACCCGTGATCTCTTGGATGCGCCGATACAGCGGGTCGAGGCGTGCGTACATTTTCAAGTAGACCTCTTTATATAGGCGATCGTAGGTGTGCGCATGTGAGACAATGGGCTCAAAGGTCTCCCCGAGTGACACCATCGAACGGATGGCCTGGCTCGGGTGGTCGTAACACTTTGCCCCGAGCGCGACCACAATGGCTGCACCCAAACCCGAAGCCTCGGACACCTTGGGTCGAGTGACCGGCAAACCCAAAATATCAGAGGTGAGTTGCATGGCGGATCGACTTCGAGAACCCCCACCGGCAATCCGGACATCTGTTAAAGGTGTTCGGGTTTTCTTTTCCAGACGCTCCTTGGCTTCCCGAATGCCGTAGGCCACACCTTCCAAAATAGAACGGTATAGGTGAGAACGGCCGTGAATGTCTCCAAAACCAATCACCGCACCTTTGGTCACAGGTGTCTGACCCAAACTGGGCGTCCAGTACGGCTGCAACATCAAGCCCAGGGACCCAGCCGGCACACGGTCGACGAGATCATCGAGCAGTGCTTCCACTTCCACACCCAAGGTTTGTGCCAATTGAACCTCATGGTTGCAAAATTCCGACTTAAACCAGCTGACCATCCAATACCCTCGGTAAATTTGCAGTTCCAGGTTATACTGGTGCGCAATCGCCGACGGAAACGCAGGCATAAAGGCAAGGGGCTCAAGGTAGCGACTGGAATTGACATTGATGCTCGCGGTCGTTCCATAACTGATACACGCCTGATGCCGATCGTAGACGCCTGATCCCAAAACCTCGCAGGCTTTGTCCGAAGCAGCCGCATAGATCGCCAATCCCTCGGGGAGACCGGTTTCAAAGGAGGCCTCTTTTGAAACACATCCCAGGACCTCACCCGGGGTGTAAAGTTCCGGAAAATGCCCTTCGTGAAAGGGGGCCAGGTTCCACTTGAAATCACGCTTCGTCGCCCAAAATTGGCGCTTGTAATTGAAAGGAATATAGCCAACTTGATTGCCGACAGAGTCGACATACGTTCCCGTGAGCCGATGGTGCAAATAGCCAGACAACAGCAGGTATTTGTGGGTTTTTTTCCACACTTCAGGCTCAAACCGAGAAATCCAGTTGGCTTCCGTTTCGGCCTGGACGTTTCGAACCACCTTGGATAAACCAGCCACCCCAAGAACGGCCCCCCAAAAACCCGCAATGGGCGGCACACCTTCGGTTCTTCGCTGATCGAGCCAAACCATGGCCGGCCTGAGCGGTCGACCTTGAATATCCACATTGACCACGGTGGATCTCTGCGTCGTGATGGCCATACCCAACAACCGTCTGTGATCGATTCCCTGCGCCCACAACGATTGGCACGCCTGGCACAACGCATCCCAAAAAACTTGAGGATCTTGCTCTGCCCATCCCGGCTCAACGCTGAAATACGGCGGATCAAAGACCACTTTTTGCATGGCCAGACAGTTTCCACTGAGATCAAAAATGAGCGCCCGCAAACTTTGTGTTCCATTGTCAATGGCGAGGATGCAATCGGTCATGGTGACATCCCCACAGCCATTCCTGCGCCACCGATCCAAAGTTCAGAGACACGACCTCGATGTGCGTCCACCTGACAGCAAACCTCCAGCCTTGAAGGTTGCCCCATTGCATATCCCTGACTACCCGAAAAATAGCGTTTACCAGAAGGAAAAAATGAATGGGCAGCCAGATATGCGGCCAGTGCAGCATGCGCATTCCCGGTGGCACTGTCTTCGACAACACTTTCTTGCACAGAAAAATGGCGCGTATCTGTCAAACAATCGGCTCGACCCGGCGTTGTGGAAACGACAAGGCCTGTGGTTTCAGCGTCTACACACAGGTTTTTGATGTCCCGTGAATGTTCAACGATTTGGTCGAGACAATGGACATCTCGCACCATGCAAACCAACTTGGTCCGACCCACGCCTGCCTTTAAAATGGACCATCCTTCTGGAAAATCACGCTCCGAAAGTCCCAGTGCACACGCAATTTGGGACAGATCGACGTCCACTGTCCAAACACTGGGATTTGGGAATTTGAGCCATGCAACACCGGCATCAAATCTTGCATTTTGCTTTCCCATACGGGTTTCCACATCAAATAAATGCGCACGCGATGCGTCCACACCGAGGCGTCTGACACAGGCAAACACGGCCGCAATCGTACCGTGCCCACATATGGCCTCCTCTATCTGGGGCGTAAAAAAGCGCAGCTTAATGGAACACACGCTATTTTCCCACACAGGTTCGCCGACAAAAACGGAAGCCGGTGTCCCCAGGTCTTTGGCCAAGTGTTGCATCTCGTCCTGTCGTCTGAGATCCATGCCGAAAATGACACTCGCGCGATTTCCACCTTTGTCTCCAGAGGTAAATGCATCCCAGACATCAATTTCCAAGCTCATGAATTCCTGTGTTTAAAATCCCCATAGGTAAATGTTCGTACGAGATCAAAAGTGCCTTTTTCACGAAGGATACCAATACTTGGGTGTTTCACGCCGTTGAACATGGTTGTCTTGACGATGGTGTAGTGAATCATATCGTCAAAGACAATCCGAGAACCGACCTCTAAAGGTTTGTCAAACGAGTAATCTCCAACAATATCTCCAGCCAAACAGGTGCTCCCACCCAATCGGTAGGTGTATTTTTTTACGCCAGGCAAATCAGCCCCCAAAATCTCCGGTCGGTATGGCATTTCCAGACAATCCGGCATGTGGGCAGAGACGCTGACATTGAGCAAAGCCACATCCATGCCGTTTCGCATGACATCCACAACTTCAGACACGAGCCAACCCGTCTGCCAACCGACCGCTTCCCCGGGCTCCAAAATCACATCGACATCCCAGGTTTTCCTGAACGTTTGAATCAACGCAATCAACCGTTCGACATCGTAATCCGCTCGGGTGATGTGGTGCCCTCCCCCGAAGTTGACCCATTTCATGGACGGCAAGAGGTGACCGAAATTGGCCTCGATGACGGCCAAAGTCCGCTCCAACGAGTCTGAACCCTTGCCACACAAACTGTGAAAATGAAGGCCTTCTATGCCATCGAGCAGGTCGTCTCGGAATTCCGCACGCGTCACACCCAAACGGGAATGGGGAACACATGGATTGTACAAATCGACCTCAACTTCGGAAAACTCTGGATTGATCCGAATGCCACACGATATGGGTCTTCCAGCCAACTGACCCTTAAACCTTTGCCATTGGCCAAAACTATTGAAGCTGATGTGATCGGCAAGTTCCAGGACTTCCGAAAAATCTTCATCGGTAAATGCCGGCGAATACACGTGAACCTCGCCACCAAACGTCTCTCGACCCAAACGCGCTTCCCAGGGACCGCTGGCCGTGGTTCCCAAGAGATACTTCTGCAGCATGGGAAAACTGGCCCACAGTGAATATCCCTTGAGGGCACAAACGATTTTCGCACCTGAGGCCTTCTGGACAGAGTCGAGAATCTCTAGATTGCGTCTGAGTCGGGTTTCATCGAGAACGTAACAGCTGCTGGGAAAGGCTGCGAAATCGATATCTTCAAGTGGGCGGACCTCTGTCTGTATAGGCATCATCTTCTAAGAGCAGAATACAGAATTTTCGGGAACCCAAGGAAAAATGGATGGGGCTATGTACCCAAGTGGCGCCAGTCTATTGAGGAAATAAACGAATGGGACGTGCAAATCAAGCTCTGAGCAAGACAAGGTATGCGTGATCTACACGCGGTCTTTTGGCAGACTGCAAATGGACTTAGAGCATTTGTGATCAAAAGGGAAAATACCGGGTACACGCAAGAAAGGGCCACTCGGAACGGAGCACCAGTGCCATTGCAGCAACATGAAACCTAGCGATCAAAGCGACAACCTTTGGACAATACAAGAAGTTCCTTTATTTTGGGGATATTATGTTTTCAATGTAGTTTTATAAAATCCAGTTATTTCAGTAATCCACAGCCTAAATCTCAGAAAAATAGTCTAAAAATACCGCGAGGATATACGATAAAAGAGGCTGAAGAAATATATGACGCTTTTTCTTTTGTTGTCGGGCGATACATTCAATTTGAAGATAACAATGTCTTTCTTGTCTCCAAGACGTGAGCTGGCCGCATGGCGCGGTCAGGCTGCAGGGCGCGGCCCGGCCCCTTTGACCAAGACAGGCTCCACGGGATTCCGTTCTGTCCAAGACGCGATTTGCAACAGAAGGCACCATTCTACACAAGCGTTTGATCAGATCTCTCAGAAATTTCCAATAGTTGTGAAATTTGCCATAAAGGTTAAACGCGCCTGAAATACACGTTTCAGCCCACCTTTAGCCACCAATCCCCAAACAATGTCAAGGCACGCATCCGAATATGCTGCGATACAACGGCTTTTTGCTCTTAAAGACAGATCAAATACACAAATGCGACACTTGATTCCTCTTCAAAGGATGAATACAGTTAACTGAGAAAAAAAAGAGGGGATGTCTATGAATAAAGTCGCTTTGGTTTCACTGTCCACCATCACCTTGCTGGGTTTGGGTGCGGGTGTTTACTATTTCACGTCCAATGTCAAGGCTTCGACAACTGTTCACCCGGACGACCAATGGATGGTCGATCAATCGGTCAACCACACGGTGTACAGGGCCAAAGCATCCCTGAATTACCCGGTTTTTGCCAATGGCCGCGTTTTTCCCAAACTGACCTGGCCGGTTCTCAAAGGACCCAAAAACATCGACTGGAACAAGCCCACTTTGGTCACCTTCGGCTCGGAATTCGCGTCCGCCATCATTCGTTTAAACAAAACGTTTCAAGATACGCCCCTCCAGTTTGTGCACGTTATTTACAACGGAGATGTCGGGTCAATTGGAGAAATCAATAAAAAAGAATTCCAAAATTTTAATGATCAAATCACCGTTATGGACGCCAAAACGGGTCCGTACGACAAATACTCAAAAACCATGAGGCAGCTGGGGTTGTTTAAGTCTGGATACGCCTTTTTGCTGGACAAACACAGAAAGGTGATCTTCCAAGACAATACCATCGGGCTTGGTACCGATAACCTCAAAGCAGCACTCGAGCAGTTTGTGGCCGGCAAGCCCATTACAGCCGAATCCCAAGTGGCACTCACGCCAAACCAAACGCTACCGACAGATTTCTTGCCAAATGACATTCAAAAGGCCGTCAAGGCAGAACTCTCCAAAAAAACCACGTTGGTATTTTTCAAGAGCACAGATTGTACCATCTGCACACCGTGGTCGGAGTCTCTGGATTCGTACTTTGAAAAATGGAAGTCCAAAGGGTACGGCATCGTGCTCATCACAGGCAACCAGAGTGATTATGGCATGAAAACCAACCGGAACATTATTGAAATCTCCGATAAATCGACATCGACGCCCGATCGGTCAGAAATCTTCACGGCATGGAATGTCAGGGGATTTCCCGCGGCATACCTTCTGGAAAAAGGTAAATACAGGGGGTGGGTTTCCTTCCGATTTATCAAAACAGACAACGGGAACTATTTCGACATCCAAATGAAAGCTATTGACGTCCTACTTCAATCAAAATAGATCACAAAAGATGAAAGATTAGACTTGACAGAGGTGATTGTTCAAGATAGGATGAACCGAGAAAAAGGAAGGGCATATGAATAAAGCTGCTTGGGTGTCTGTCTCTGCTGTTGTCTTGCTGGGTTTGGGTGCAGGTGTTTATTATTTCACATCCAATGTCAAGGCTTCGACAACCGTTCACCCGGACGACCAATGGATGGTCGATCAATCGGTTCAAAACACAGTCCAACAGGCCAAAGCATCCCTGAATTATCCGGTTTTTGCCAATGGACGCGTCTTTCCAAAACTGAACTGGCCGGTTCTGAAAGGACCCAAGAACATTGACTGGGACAAGCCCATGTTGGTCACCTTCGGTTCTGAATTCGCTCCAACAGTCAAAGATTTGGACTCCAAAATTCGAGACCTTCCCATACAGCGTTTGCATGTCATCTACAACCAAGATGTTGGTTCTTCGGCAGATGTTGTTGCGGAAGAACTCAAAGGTTTTAATGATCAAATCACCGTTATGGACGCCAAAACGGGTCCATATCATAAGTACGCCAAGATGATGGAATACATCGGGCTGTTCAGATCTGGATATTCTTTTCTTATTGATAAAGATAGAAAAGTTATATTTCAAGACAATACTATTGGTATTAGTACCGATAACCTCAAAGCAGCACTCGAGCAGTTTGTGGCCGGCAAGCCCATTACAGCCGAATCCCAAGTGGCACTCACGCCAAACCAAACGCTACCGACAGATTTCTTGCCAAATGACATTCAAAAGGCCGTCAAGGCAGAACTCTCCAAAAAAACCACGTTGGTATTTTTCAAGAGCACAGATTGTACCATCTGCACACCGTGGTCGGAGTCTCTGGATTCGTACTTTGAAAAATGGAAGTCCAAAGGGTACGGCATCGTGCTTGTCACGGACAACCAGAGTGATTATGGCATGAAAACCAACCGGAACATTATTGAAATCTCCGATAAATCGACATCGACACCCGATCGGTCGGAAATCTTTAAGAAATGGAACGTTAGGGGATTTCCCGCGGCATACCTTCTTGAAAACGGTAAATACAAGGGATGGGTCTCCTTCCGATCCATGAAAACAGACAATGGGCATTACTTTGACATTCAGATGAAAGCCATCGATGTCCTTCTCAAAAACAGGTCAAATGCCCAAAAGGGCTAAAGACAAAACAACAAGGGGTTCAATATGAAGAAAAAACTCAAAACGATAGCAGTTATCGCATTGGCATTCATGATTCCTTCCGTTGCCACAGCAGCATGTTCGGGCTATGTTGTCACAACGGGATGCAACCGTTGTGGATTTCTTTATTTAGAAAAGTACAAGTACAAAAGGGTAACCTACTATAACAGCAATCCAGATGGGAGCTGCAGAACGAGCTCTTCCATGGATGCTGCGGATTGCGGAACTTGCTGAATACTTTTCTAAGAAAGGTGGAGGTTTTCCTCCGCCTTTTTGTGGATCCTATGACCAAACGACACTTGATCTTTCAAAATGCCCTTGTTTTTGCCATGGGCGTGTTGGTGTTTTACCTGTTTTTGTTTCCTTACACGCTCACACAAAGCATCAAAACCGCAAGAGACTATCCTGCCGGCACGTGGATCCTGCGTCCCCAACCCGGACCGACATCCGAAGCCACAACATCTGACGACAGCCTCGCACAGCTCAAACAGTGGCAAAAAGACGGACGCCTCGCCTTTCACACGTCACCGCTGTATTCGGCAAACGGGCAACCCAAAATCCGGTTTTCCAAATCTTTGATCGATTTGGGCATTGTCACGGTGAGCCAAGGTGCGTTTGACGCACAATCGATACTCGTTCAGGACGGACATCCATTCGGGGTTGGCACCAAAATTGTGGACCAGCAGAAAAGTGATGTCATTTCGGGAAAGCTGAAACTGACTTGGATGGTCGATCAGCTCGACACATCCGTTCTTTTTGTTCCAGAAAGCGACCTTTCTTTGCTGGATGGCGGAGACTTTCCAGTGTTTTATTTCAAGGGCAGCGCGACAGAAACCGAACAGGTCCATGCTGCACTGCAAAACCACTTCGGGCTGAGGTTTGAAGCCAAAGAGGTCTGGCAACATTACCAAGAAATCGGATCCGCAATGCTTTTGGCGCAAACCCGCCTGCAAAAGGATTTGGCCACGGTCCTCCTGATCGCCACACTCCTCAAAATATATTCGGACACCCTGAAAGGTTGGCACCAAAGGCGCGAACGCCTGAGGATCGAGCGCACACTTGGGCGGCCCTTAAGTTATTTTTATATGCAGTGGTATGTTGCATGCATTTCACAGTGGTTTCCCGGATTTGCCTTGGCGGCAGCAACTGCCTTGATCTACGGATGGGTACGCTCAGATCCGTCCTTTTTACCGCAGTGGGCAGCATTGTTCTGCGCCATTGCCCTTCCCACTCTGGGAACAATGTATACACTCATTCACCGAAGCACACAGGTTGCACTCGCCAAAACAAGCGATGTTTCAGCAAAGTCCTCTCGGGATCATGTGGTTCTGATTGCCTCTTCGGTTCTCTTGGGATTTGCCATTCCCTACTTCTTTTCGGGTGCGCTCAAGTTGTTTGTGGAATCCAAACAGGCCATGGATACATTGGGCATTGACCGCACCATTGTTTTTGCCCCTCAGATGTCCAAAAAGATGGTCGATCTTTGCGAAAATCAAAATGGGTCTTGTGTGTCATTCGGATACTCCGGCATTCACCTGTGGAACACGCGTTTTGACATGACCGAACACTCGGAAATGAGCAACTCGGCGACATTCGACTTTTCCAAAGCGCAAAACCTCGGGGTGACTTTGACAGAGGGAAAATGGCCTTCACAAGGCAAAAAAGAACTCCTGGTCAATCAAAAGTACCTCGCCGATATTCTGAAAAAGTACCCCGACTTTGGCGTCGGAAAAACACTCGACCTCGGTTTTAAAGTGGTTGGGATTGTGGACACACACCACTCGGGCGCATACGACCTCGACGAGGGACTCAAGTTTTTGGATGCCGCACTCTTTATTCCAAGCAATCCAAGATGGAATGACACGTTTTTTGCTGCACCACTGGGCAAAAGCGGTGCTATCTTTCAATTCAAAGACGGCGAGTCCAAAGAAGCCTTGTCCAAAATCTACGCGCGCTTTGGCAATGTCAGGGTTCTTTCGGTGTCTGATTATGCACAAAAACTCTACCAAAGCATTGAGCAGAGCCTCATCATTTTGAGCGTCCTCCTCGCAGCCACCTCACTGGCTGTCTTTTTGACATTCGCGAATGACATTCACCTGCTCTTGATGGTCAGATCGCTTGAAATTTCCATCAGGAGAATGCTGGGAATGAGTAGCCGGGCACTGTCTGGTACACTCTTTTTGGAAACAGCTTTCGTCATTTTGTTCTCAATTGTTCCAGCCATTGCGTTGGGTGCCTTCTTGAGATACCGACAATTGGGCCACATGGATGTCACATACTTTACCTATGCGTTCGTTTTGAGTGCCGCCAGCATCGTTTTGATTGTCACGTTGCTCTACCGCTCCATTCGCCTTTCGGTGGAAAAAAACAGCCCAAACCTGCTCAGAGGAGAATCATGCTGACACTCAAACACCTCGCCTACACCTATGCGTCGCACAAGAAGGGCAAAATCGCCATCTTGAACAACTGTTCGTTTGAATTTGAGAAAAATGGCTTTTACGCGATCACCGCGCCGTCGGGCTCCGGAAAATCGACATTGCTCAACATTCTGGGATTGCTGGATTTTTGCCAATCGGGAACCTACACCATCGAGGGCACCGACACCTCAAAACTGAACGACCGGGCCCTGAGTGCGCTTCGGGCAAGGCATTTCGGATTTCTGTTTCAAAATTTCAGACTGATTCCCAACCTGTCGGTGCATGACAACATCAAAGTGGCGCTGGAAATTGTCGAGGGTCGCAAACATTCAGATCACAACAGAAAAGCTGATATGGCGCTCGAGCAAGTTGGTTTGTTGGAACGACGTTTGCACCTTCCCAGTGAGCTCTCGGGTGGCGAAAACCAGCGTGTGGCATTGGCCAGAGCTTTGGTCAAGAACCCCCAAATCCTACTGGCTGACGAACCTACGGGAAACCTCGATCCAGACAACAGAGACCACATTCTTGAACTCATAAAGGGTTTTCACAAGGGCGGCGGAACAGTCATTATGGTCACGCACGATCACACGGCAGCACGCCGC
Organism: Deinococcaceae bacterium; assembly: GCA_046327935.1. Taxonomy (GTDB): domain Bacteria; phylum Deinococcota; class Deinococci; order Deinococcales; family Deinococcaceae; genus JACMOA01. The sequence goes on along the minus strand of JAXLXL010000002.1, from coordinate 417,547 downwards.
GCAAAGCAGATCGTCGAACTCAAAAACCAAACCCTCTCAGTCGTTTCGCAAGGGAGTCTGGCAACCTGAAAAAATAAAATTCAAAAGAATACAACAGGTCAAAAACGAAAGAAAACCCATTTCAGAGAAGAATGGGTCGTTTTTGGTGTGTGATTTACAGCAATTTCCAGATTAATAGAGGGAATAGGGAGCCTTTGAATTAACCCCGAAAATCCGGTTCAGGTCGTACGAACGCATATCTCAGCAGGCCATTAAAATCTCGAGAAACTGCTGTAAGCAACCGAGTACGTGGTAGGTTAGCAGCCTGAGCAGGGCAAACCAGAACCAGGACCTGAAGGAGGACCTCCACCCCAATTGGTTGTTCCGATTGGTCCACCACCTGGCACCGGAATGGGCATCGATTGTGTTGTACCCAACGTTCCACTAAAAGTTGTCAAACTTTGATCTTCCGCAATCGTATTTCCCATCACCATCAAAACCACAAGTGCTGCAATTGTTTTCAAAACACCTTTCTTCACTTTGTTTCCCTCATTTTCTCTTCGACTTTCCACGCCACAACCACACCCTTGCATCCAATTCCAGACACGCGTTTTGCATACCCTTCCATCAATTCTGGATCCCGTTTCGCCACACCTCTGTACCATCGGTCAATCTCTTCCACCAAGGCACTGTGTTCTGGGAATCCATCCACCTCTAGATCTCCCAAAAAGCATCCTTCCTTTGTGATGACCAAAACTTCCCTCAACACATTTTCCAACACTTCATCCCATTCTTGTCGGTTCAAGATATAGACAAGTTCTGGGCACAGCTGCACAACAAAATTGGCAAAGGATTCCATATTTTCCAGTCCTTCGATAATTGTTTCTCTGTGTTTGGAATCAATTTTTTCACCCTTGCTGTAGGCCAAAAACGCTTCCGTAAACGCCATATAATACATTGCCCAAAATGGAAGATCGTTCGTCACTTCTGAGAGTTCAGAAATGAACTGCATTTGACCCCAGTAGTTCTCAGCTTTTTTGAAGTCTTCTGCCGACACATGGGCCATAATTTTGACCGATAGCATGATGAGATTGAGAATAGATACATTGAGATTATCTGGAACCTCTGTGTCCAAAACAGGTTTCAGTTTCGCGGCAATGTTTTGATTGTTTCTAAGCAAATAGGTGTTCCATTTGGATTCTCTAGCCACAGATAAGAGATAGCCCGAAGCACAAAAGGGTTGATTTTGGTTGATTTGATCCAATGTGTGAATTTGTGCAGAAGGTGGGAGACTTAAGAAGAAATCGGTAAGAAGAATGGTGTGATCCAAAAGGGTCTGCGGAAGGAGCTCAGAAGCATATCTTCGAAGTGACTCAATGTCGTCATCAAGAAAGTAGAGGACACAGAGGTTTTCAAGAATATATTCGTTGACACGAAGATCCTTATTCTTCTGTATTTCTTGAAATTGAATCGAAAGAGTTTCAATTTTATGCTTTAAAGGGAGATAAGAAAGCGCTTGTATTTGAATTCCTGAGACTTGAACAATGGAGTCAACGTCAAGAGTTCCTGCTATTCGGTGAGCAAGGGTGTGGCAATGTAAAGCCTCATGGGGGTATTTCTGCTGTTGGTAAGATTGAGCACGCATGAAATCCCAACGCATTTGGGATTCCAGGCCAAGGTCAGAGCGATCACGGGTGAGAATTTCGGGCTGTTGGATGATATACAGATAGTCAGAAGTGGTCCCGTTGTGTAAGGTAACCGCGAGGTGCATGGCTTTGCAAAGGTTGTGGGTCTCGCCTTCGATGACTTTAGCGGCCTCCTTGGGTTTATCTAAAAGGATCAGGGCTTGACATTCACGGGCACGGGCGACGGGACCTTCAATCTTGGAGAGTTGGACCTGTAAATCAGAAAGCGCATCAAAGCCTTCTTGAAAAGTATCCTTGATGCGCTTGGCCCACAACGTGGGGTGCATGATGATTTCTTCCAAAAGTTTTCCCTGAAGATCGGGATGTAAGAGCTCACCCATAGTTCTCCCCGCAGTATCCAAATGCCATACCATCTCTCTTTCTTGACTGCATCCCACAGACCCAGCCGGCAAAGCAGAAAAACACTTGCTCGCACGGCAAAAACGGATCTAATAAGATGAAATCAAAACGAACTTAATATGGGGACACTATAGCCCGTGTGTGTCCAACTGTAAAGGGTCAGACCTTAACGCGACCTTCATTCTTAAGCATTTTCTCATGTGATGAATTGTTTCATTTCCAAATTGATCTACACATTTTCGGCCAACCGATTGTAGGCACCTTGCGAGTCCACCCAAGTGTTTGAATGCGTTTGTATGCTACAGGAACAGAAGTACACGTCTGAGACCAGAGTTGAGCAAGGGTAAAGTTAGGGTGGGTTTCGGGTTGGGCGAGAAATTCTCGAAGCTGATCATCGGTGATACACCGTTTGGGAAGGCCAGGAATCCGGCGGGGCTCCAGGGTTTGATTTTGGCGATGTAGCTTCCAGTCGCGTCTTGGCCCAAACGGCACCCAAAGGGGCCTAACGGCTGACCAAAACCTTTTCCAGGACGAATATTTTTGCGAATCTTGTGGTTGCAGAATACCTTCAATTTATCTCGGGTTTGCTGTCGATTGTGTTGGTCGTCCTTTCGACAATTTGCCTTTACTGCACCTACACAAATGTCCTATTTTGTACTTAGATTGATGGGTTCTGCTCGGCATTTCGGGGAACGGACCACAGCGACACCCAAATGCTGATCTCGTAGAGCAAATAGATGGGCAAAGCCATCAGCGCTAAATTGAAGGGATCGGACGTCGGTGTGATCACAGCAGAAACAATGAGAATGACCACAAGGGCATACCGGCGCCAGGCAATCAAAAGACCGGGTCGGACGAGACCCAATTTGGTCAGCATAAAGGACAAAATGGGCAGCTGAAAGAGGATGCCAAAGGTGACCAGATAGGTCAAGACATTGCCAATATAGTTGGATAAATTCAAAAAACTGACCACACCGCTGCTCTCACCGAGCAGGCTGAGCAAAAAGGGAATGGCGGAAGGCAAAATCACTTTAAAGCAGAAGAGGTTGCCCAATAGGAATGAACCCAATGTTCCCAAGACAAAAGGAATGGCATATCGGCGTTCAGATCGGGTGAGTGCCGGCTCAATAAACAGCCAAATTTGGTGCAGAATAAACGGAAGGGCAATAAAGAAGCCACCCCATAGAGCGACAGAAAACTTAATGAACAGCTGTTCGGTCAGCCCCGTGGTGATGACTTGGACCTTGCCTTGCGTGGGAATGAGGGGTTGACGGAGCAGTTTTAAAATCCAATCGCCATAGATCCAGGCAACGACCGATCCGATGCCCCAAAAACCCAGGGCAATGAGAATGCGGATGCGAAGCTCTTCAAAATGCTCCATCAAAGCGGCTTCTCTCAGAATACGGGCCAAGATGGCAACCCCTTAACTGTCCCAAGCCCTAAAGCGCACCGCTTACTTGGGATTGGATTCAGACGGTGAAACGCTTTCATCTTTTAAACTGGCCTCCAACTCATCTTTGAGCCCTTGGGTTCCTTTCTTAAATTCTCGAACGCTCTGTCCCAATCCGCGTGCAAGGTCGGGCAACCTGCGTGGACCGAAGATGAGCAAAACAACCACCAAAATGATCAAAATTTCCGGTAAACCAATGTTCGGCATAATTTTCTCCTGAATGTTGTGGGTGGCTGTTCCCACCCACATGTCTGGTATCCAAACCTACGATGTTTTTTGCAATCGCTTTCGGGCCAGGCCTGCCTTGTTCTCTTGGCGTCCGCGAGCGACAGCCAAATCGCCTTCTGGAACGTCTTGTGTCACTGCACTTCCGGCTGCAACCATCGCTTCTCGGCCAATCCGAATGGGTGCGATCAAGACGGAATTGCTGCCAATAAATGCCTGGTCGTCAATGTGGGTCGGGTGTTTTTTGGCGCCATCAAAATTGGCAACGATGGTTCCCGCACCGATATTGACCCCAACCCCAATTTGGGCATCCCCGACGTAGGCCAGATGTCCCGCTTTGGTTCCTTTTCCCAGAGACGAATTTTTGATTTCAACAAAATTGCCAACATGGACCTCTTCGGCAAGCTGGGTTCCGGGTCTGAGGCGCGCAAATGGACCGACCTGAGATTGGCGGGCCAATCGAGAAGACTCTATAACGCTGTGGCTCTTGATTTGGGCACCATCTTCGACCACTGTGTCTATCAAGACAGAAAAGGGACCCACGGAAACGCCCTCACCCAGTTGGGTCTTTCCGATCAGTTGAACGCCAAAACCGAGCGTTGTGTCGCGCCCGATGGAAACAGTGTCGTCAATGGACGTGCTGTCGGGATCGAGCAGGGTGACCCCCAATTTCATCCACTGACGGTTGATTCTTTGTCGCATGACACGCGCTGCATCGGCCAATTGGGTCCGATCATTGACACCCTGCAACTCTGCCGAGTCTCGGATGTGGAAGGCATCCACCCGAGAACCCCGTTTTCGGTACAGCTCAATCAGATCGGTCAAGTAGTACTCTCGGTCCCCATTTCCGTCTGTGATTTCTTGAACCAGTGCCTTGGCCTTCGGGTCCATAACGTAGACGCCACTGTTGAATTCACGTATGGCCTTTTGTTCTTCTGTGGCGACCTTTTCTTCGACAATGGCCAAGATGTTGCCGTGGTTGTCTCGGAGGATTCGACCGTAGCCTGTGGGATCCGCGAGTGATGAGGTGAGTACCGTCAGTGCCGACTGTTTTTCGCGGTGTTGATCGAGCAATCCCTGAAGTGTCTCTGTTGTGACGAGGGGTGTGTCACCGCACAAGACGACAATGTCGCCAGAACCGTCGAGATGTGGAACTGCTTGTGCAAACGCATGTCCCGTTCCCAATTGCTCCTTTTGACGGGCAAACACAACCCCTTCTTGTTGCAGGTACGTTTCGACCTCTTCGGCACGGTGGCCCGTCACAACCACAATGCGATCCGGATGCAAAGCCCGCGCTTTGGAAAGGACATGCCCAAGCAGTGGGCGCCCCAATATCTCGTGCAGGACTTTGGATTTCTGTGAATTCATCCGGGTGCCTTGCCCTGCGGCCAAAACAACCACTTCCAACATTTAGGCAACCCCCACAGTGGATGGATTGGATTCAATGGGTTTGGACTCTACGGGGTGAGGCTGTTTGGGACGACGGGCAATAATGAAAAGCATTGCAATAGACACCAGAACAATGGGAATGCTGATCACTTGAGTTGTGGTGAAGAGGCCGATGCCGGGCTTGTCTGGACCTTCAGAGAGATAGACATCAATCATGAGCGGATTCAAGCGGAATGTCTCTTCAATGCCAGCACGAAGCAAGCTGTACCAGAGAATGGCTTGCCAGAAGGTCCAACCGGGCCGCTTGGAGCGCAACCACAAAAACGAAGCCCCGAAGATGGCTAAACCAATGAAGACCCCGTAAAGCTGTGTGAAATGGACAGGCGCAGTAACAATGCCATTGACGCAATACTGAATGAGATTCTCTGGAGCATTTGGATTACAGAGGCTGTCGTGAAAACCCTTAGCGGTTTCGGGCCACTGAAACCCAATCGGCCAACCTGTCACGCGTCCAGGTGTGTCGGATCCGTTCATGATATTGCCCAATCGACCACCAACAATACCGAGACCAAACATGGGTGCAAAGAGGTCTCCGTAGCGGTAAAAATCCAGTCTGTATCTGAATTTGTAATAGAGACCGACGAGCATTCCGGCAATGAGTGCGCCGTGCACAGACAAGCCGCCATTTCGAATGTTGATGTAATCTAATAGTGTTGGATTGTGAAAGGCTTCTGGCGTCAGGATGACAAATGCGAGCCGAGCACCGATGACGCCCCAAACAATGGCCCAAAACGCCAAATCGCCCATGAGGCGGCCGTCTAAACCTCTTTTCGCAGCTAGTTTTTGTGCGATGTACGCGCCCAGTGCAATACCAGCTGTCATCAGCACGCCGTACCAGGCAACTGTAAAATCGCCTATTTTGAAGAGAATAGGATTCATACCCAACCAGTTTAGCCTGAACATTACCATCAGAAGATGAAATGGCTCTAATTCTGAATTGAAAAAGGGCCCCGAAGGACCCGAATAAGACATCAGACAGCTTGCCGTTTACTTGCAAACGGGCAGATTCGGCTGCTTGATGCAGATGGGTGGATGTGTTCCTGGACCAGGATACCATGCTGCATGCGAACTTGAACCCAAAACTCCGGAAACCCCAACCAAGATAAAAAAACTTTTCAAATCAAATGTTACTTTCATAGCCATACCGTTATAGAGGAATATCGATATTCCGTCAATACACCCATCCTTTAAAAATTCTAAACGGGACAAAGCATAAATTTGAATGCTCATTCACTTGTTTGCCGTTCGCTGCATTTAAGACGGGAAATTTCTCTCAAAAAAGACCAGATTGATCTATCAGCCTTCATTGAATGTTAATTTCAGGTGGTCCCTTTTGTACCGTGGTTGTCTGTCTGCTGGTTTCAAACCATGGTGTTGGTCCTTCTAGGGTCAATGCCACAGGTATTTGGGCATCAGAGACATTCCAGTCAGCGGTTTCTTGATTTCATGCCGCCAAAAGCATTCACCCTTTCCATGTCTTCCGGTCGGTGTCAAAGGCGCGGCTGTGGGTTGTGGCTTTTGGGCTACCCAGATCCATTTCGCAGGCGTTAAGATGGGTTGGGCTTCCGGAGCCAAATGATATTTCTATAGGGGTTCACATGTTTCGTAAACTTGCTCTGTCCGTCCTTGCAGCATCGGTGGGCCTCGCGTCCGCTGCCGCGTACACACTGCCTTTTTCACTCCCAAAACTGGACAACTACCGGGATTTTTCCGGAGTTGAGGCGCCTTTGGCTTGGGTTACACCGTCCCAGAAGGCCTTTTTATCGCAAAGGGGTTTTGTTGTTTCGCCGGATGGGTTCAAGCAATTTTATGAGCTGTACGAACAATCCCGTTATCTGTATCTGCCTGTGTATGTCACGACAGATTCCATCCTGCACATCTTTCACGTAACCTTTGACAAAGCGCTCCGGGATCTGGAACGACAGCAGTTTTATCCGAGACTGCTCAAGATGAATGCAGGGCTCGTTTCGGCCTCCATGAAACAGTATGCTGCAGCCAAAGGAACACCTATGGAGGTTCCAGCCCAAAAGCTCTTGGCCTATTTGGCTGTTGCTCAAAAACTCGCAGATCCAAAATCTGCCATTCCAGACAGTGTTTCAGAGTGGGTCAATTCCGAAATGAAATTGATCAATGCCCATATGGGCGTTGACGATTCCACCCTGTTCGGTTTCAAGGAAGACTACAGCCAGTACATTCCCAGGGGCCATTACACCCGGAGTGAATCGCTTAAAAACTATTTCCGTTCGATGATGTGGATGGGTCGCATCAATTTCAGGCTCAAGGATCCAACTGAAACCAAAATGGCGATCCTACTCACCCGATTGATCTCTCAAAATCCTGAAATCCAGAAGCTGTGGACCCAAATCTACGAACCAACCTCTTTCATTGTGGGCAAATCGGACGATTTGAATTTTTCGCAGTATGCGGCCATTGCACAAGACGTTTACGGAAAAGCATCGACTTTGGCTGACCTTGCCAGTGACGAGAAACTGAACCTGTTTCGCGCAAAAGTGCAAACATTGCCGGATCCAAAGATCAATTCCGTTGTCTTGGACATTCAGAGGGACCCCAATAAGATCGAATCAAGCAAGGGTTTTAGGCTGATGGGACAGCGTTTTATCTTGGATGCATTCATTATGAGCAGTTTGGTGTTTCGTGAAGTCGGTACCCCAGGCGATCCCCGCCTTTTGCCCAGCAGCCTCGACGTGTTTGCCGCTCTGGGAAGCCCAACGGCATGGAATATTCTGAAAGCCAAAGGGGAGACACGTTACGCAAACTACGAGACGCAAATGAATCGACTCAGAGCGTCAATCAACCAATGGACAGAGAAAGACTGGAACGAAACCCTTTACACCGGTTGGTTGTACACACTCAAAGCGCTCATCCAACCGCGGGATAAATCGTATCCACCCTATATGCAGAGCGATATGTGGTCGCGCAAGGATCTCAATACTGCGATTGGGAGCTGGACTGAACTCAAGCACGACATGGTGCTCTATTCCAAACAGGTGATGGCCGAAATGGGCTCAGGGGGACCCGAATTCATTCCCGAAGGTTATGTGGAACCGATTGTCGACGTTTACAAAAGGCTGGGCATGCTCGCTCAGAAGATGAAAACAGGGCTCAAGGAGCGGAACCTGATGTTGGATTCTGTGGGCCAGAATTTGGACGCACTGATTGAGATGGGCGCGTTTCTTGAGAAAGTGGCCCGACTTGAACTGAATGGGAAGCCCAGATCCAGCGACGACTATGAACGCATTTTTTACTATGGGGGTTGGTTGGAAGCCCAGACCTTTGCAGCCATGGATCCCGTCGGTGAAGAATCTGCACCAAGTTTCAATGAAGATCACCAAGCTGCCTTGATCACGGACATTGCCACGGATCCCAACGGGTCGGCACTTGAGGTGGCCACGGGCTCCATTCTGCCGATTTTGGTCATTGTTCCAAACAGCAAAGGCAAGCCGCAGGTCGCTCAGGGGGGCATTTACAGCCACTATGAATTTGTCGTTCCAGTCTCAAAGCGCATGACGGACGACGGTTGGCACACGTTGCTCAATTCTGGCAAAATGCCTGCGCAACCTGAGTGGGTTCAAATGTTTGTCCGGCCGTAACGAACCCCACAAGTCGCCTGGCACATCTTCTGTATCCATGTTGCATGGGTCATCGAAGGTTGTCGGCAAAACGATTCGTCCTTCGTCAAAAACCACAATGTCATTTTGCAAATTGCAAAGCTTTGTGGTTTGCGATTCACTTGCGGCAAAGCCTTGAAAAAGGGAAAGTCAATGATTTGCGACAGATGTGATCTGGAAACCCTACCAGACCTGGTGGAGACTGAAAATGCATGCTCCAGGTATTGATGTATTTGAATACGATGGTCTGCAAAGGATAAAGACATGAAAGGATGTCTGACCAATACCCGAGGTTGTTTTTTTTGGAACACCCAAAGGGTGCACAGCACAAAATCGAATCCTGAAAAGTCCAAAGAAGGTTTGAATTTGGATATGTGGCGCGTTTTGGTCTGGGTTGTGTGTGCGTGGGGAAATGGTTCCACCTTTCCCCACACCTGCCATCTGACCCTTCAGTTCGCTGGGGACATCATGTTGGGTCGCGGCGTTGCTTTGGCCAATTCTGGACAGATGAATCGCGTGCTCCCGTTGGATTCCCTTCTTCGCGAAGGTGATTTGAATATTGCAAATTTGGAATCTCCGCTGACCCAAGCGCCTTTTGTGGGTGCGACCTACGACCTCAGGGCAAATCCGACCGCACGGATCGCGCTCAAGGGATTTCACGCCCTATCTGTAGAGAACAACCATGCTTTAGATGGCGGCGTCAAAGGAAAGATGGACACGCAGCGTGCACTCATTGCGACCAAAATACAACCTCTCAGCGGGCTCTGGACCACCAAAGTCAAAGGGTGCACCATCAACGTTTGGGCATGGACCGACACCGAAGACCAGATGGCCAAACCCGTTTTGCCTGCACTCAAAAAAGATCAACTCAACATTGCCTATGTCCATTGGGGTTCTGAATATGCCGGTGTGACGTCCAGACAGCGGACCCTTGCCCAGCAACTGTCCCAAAAAGGTTTTGATTTTGTCATTGGGTCCGGTCCCCATGTTTTGCAGCCCATCGAGCGGTTCGGTGAGACGTGGGTCGCATATTCTTTGGGCAATTTGGCATTTGATCAACGGATGCCGTTGACCCGGATAGGTGCCGTGCTGCGCGTGAGTATTGTCAAAGGGAATGTGTATCTGAAGGCATTTGCGACCCGCATTGATCGTGGAAAAACACGCCTTGATCCTTCTGGAACGTCGCAAGTGTATCGGTTGTTGGGGTTGCCGTGATGTTCTTTTGGTTTTTGATCTTGTCGTTTTTCAATCCGTGTGCAGGGCTCCATTTGCCAAAGACTTGGGAGGTGCGCTCTGTTTTTTATGCAGACCTAACGGGAGATGGCATTCCAGAGTGTGTGTTGGCCGTCTGGCGTCCGTGGCGGGACTGGCCGATTCAGCGTTGGGCCACCGGTTCCAAGAGTCCCATCTATGCAAACCGAGACCCAAGGGGACGCTCTTCTCACCTCATCCTTGTGCGTCCAACCGGTGGCGGCGCTTACCGGGAAATCTGGGCCGGATCTCCTTTGATGCGGCCTCTGTACAGCATCCAACCCAAAAAATGGAAAAAGAGGATAGTGGTTGAGGCTTTGGAAGGAAATTATCACGATTCAAACGGTGAAATCCCACATTCGAAAGCCCTATGGGAATGGGACGGCTTTGGTTTCAAGCTGGTGGATCGCACCGAACTGACGAGATAAGCGCTCTGCCGCCTGGGTCTGGTACGATGTGTACGTCGATTTTATTCGACACGTTCAATTCGAATTGAGAGGTTACTTTGATGCCCACGTATGTTTACAAAAATCTCAAAACGGGACTGACATTTGAGGTTCAGCAGAGCATAACCGAATCTCCACTCACACAGGACCCTCAGACAGGCGATCCCGTAAAACGCGTGATTGTTCCTGCAAGCATTGCTTTTAAGGGCGAGGGTTTTTACGTCAATGATTCGCGTCCCAAGAGCAGTGACAAACCGACCTCCTGAGATATGCTCAATAACCGAGAAGCAAAATGAAAACCCATACGCGCTTTTTCTGGATTACCACATCTATTGTTTTGTTTGCTCTCGGGGGTTACCAGTTGGGAAAGGTCACTGCGGCTCCACCTCTGGTTACCGAAGATGAAACCAACACCGTTCAGGTTGTCAATAAAGCCCTGAGTGCCTTGGTGATGGTCGAGGCCCAAATTCCAGCCAACCGGCGACGTGAAGGCGATCCATCCGAAGACGTCGGATCGGGTTTTTTTTACAAGCCCGGGGTTGTCATCACCAACTACCATGTCATCGAAGGCTCGAACAAATTGACCGTTGAACTCCACGATGGCAAGCAGTTTCCGGCAACCGTTCTCTCTACCGATATCGGTTTGGATTTGGCGCTTTTGTCGGTCAAGGGGGCTGGCACAACAGCGACACTGCAATTCGGCAAGAGTTCAAACCTGCTTCAAGGGCAAAAGACGATTGTTTTGGGAAGCCCTTACCGAACCAAGAATTTTGTCGCAACCGGTGTGTATGCAACCCGCGGACGCACCGAAGCACCTTTGGACAACGTTGGCCTCGAAATTCCGGAGATGCTACACACCACCGCTTCCGTTCAACCGGGCAACTCCGGGGGTCCCATGCTCAATTCCAAGGGTGATGTGATTGGCGTTGTGGATGCCAATTTGGGCGGCAATGAGTTTATTCCCAGTGCCGCGATTGGGTTGGCCATTCCAATCGACGTCGTTCGGGAATCCATCACAGATCTCGAATTGACCGGCGTCTCACAGCGGGGCTCTCTCGGGATTGTGATGACAGATTTGGCTGAACTGGAGCCCATCATTCGAAAACAGGCGGGATTGTCCAGCACCCAACATGGGGCCATGGTGGAGGAGGTGCCGGCGGGATCGACAGGTGCCCGGGCAAAGCTCAAGGGCTCGGTCCGTGGCAATGGTGGCCTGGAAATGCTCGGTGACATCATCACGGCTGTGGATGGCAAACAGGTCAAAGACCATTATGATGTCGTTCGTTTGGTCGCAGCCAAGCGTCCGGGACAGACGGTTGTGCTCAGTGTGGTTCGGGCCAAGAAAACCATGACCCTCAAAGTTCAACTGCAAAAGCGGCTTCGCGGACGTCCCAACTGAACGCGGAACACCCTGAAAGGATTGCAGAATGTCACACAACATCGTCCTGGCTTTTGGAACCCGACCAGAAGCGACAAAAATGGCTCCGGTCTTTGAGGCATTGACCCACCATCGGGGTTTGAATCCCCTCATTTTGGTTACCGGACAACACCGACAGCAGCTCGACTCCGCACTCGCGACCTTTGGACTCGTTCCAGATGCAGATCTTGCCGCGATGACCGACCGCCAAACCTTGCCTGGATTGGCTGGAAAAATCGTTCCTGCAGCAGCCGAGTGCCTGAAAAACCTCAAGGCAGATTACGTTTTGGTTCACGGAGACACCCTGACAACGTTTTGCGTCGCTTGGGCGGCGTTTCTTGAAGGCATTCCTGTCGGGCATGTGGAGGCCGGTTTGCGAAGTGGCGACCTTCGGGAGCCTTTTCCTGAAGAGGCCAACCGAAAACTGACCGATGTGATTGCCGATCTCTGTTTCGCACCCACACACCAATCCAGGGAAAACCTCGTCCGAGAAGGCAAAACCAGTGGTATTTTTGTGACAGGACAAACCGCAGTCGACGCCATTCAGGCTGTCGCGCGTCGGGCTGAACTGCCACCCAAGTGGGCCCAATTGGCACAACACAAACAGCTTGTCTGTGTCACAATGCACCGCAGAGAAAATTGGCCAGTGCTTCAAGGTCTGGCCCACATGCTGGGACGGCTCGCAGCAGAGCATCCAGGGTTTCATTTTATTTATCCGGTTCACCTCAATCCGGTTGTTCGCGACGCGGTTTGGCCGGAACTGGGATCTTTTTCGAATGTTGAATTGATTGACCCGCTGGATTACCAAAACATGGCCGCATTGATGAAGGCCAGCGCGCTGTTGGTCACGGATTCGGGTGGGTTGCAAGAGGAAGGCGCGAGTCTGAATGTTCCGGTGGCCGTGCTGCGCAATGTAACCGAGCGGCCCGAAGGGTTGGCCACTGGAATTCTCAAATTGGTGGGAAACGATCCAGACAGCGCCTATGCATACCTCAAGGAACTTTTGCAGCAGCCGAGCGTACTCCAAAACATGCGGAGGGGAAACAATCCTTACGGAGATGGAAAGGCCGGTCAGCGCATCGCGCAAGCTGTGGCTTGGCGGTTTGGCCTGACGGACCGACCTGTGGATTGGGAGCCGCCTTTGATTTTTTCCTCATGAGGAACCTTTTGTATGCGAAAACCCAAACATGCCGACATCACACACGTTCTGAAAGCCGCAGTCTCGGACACACATTCGCCCGAATTGCCTGCGACACGCGCAACGCCCGTTCGGCGCGCGCCCTTTGTTCCTCGGGTTGAATCTGCGCTCTGGACAGCTTTTTTCATCTTATTGGTGTTATTTCTCCTCGTCTTTGTGGTTCGCCTGTAAACAATGGATATTCCACCTTCCGATCACTTTAATTTTATGCTTCTGGGTTCATCTGGCAGCGGGAAGAGCACCTATTTGGCCGGTTTGAGCGGAACACTTGTGAATTTGAGTTGCCCGCTGTTCGGTTATTCGTTTTCGCTGCGGTCTTTGAAGGACACACCGCGGCTGAACGAGTCCCAGTTGATCGATTGGCCGGAATTCATCGATCAGGGTTATCCACCTGCAACCGTTCGGGAAATTGAACTCGGGGGCAGTTTGTGGATGGAAAATGAACGCCTGGCTTCGCTCAGCTTTTACGACTACCGCGGGGGAGACACAACCAGCCTCATCCGACCGGACAAACGTGAGGACGTATCCCAAAAATTGCTTGGGCAACTCGATCAGACCGATTGTCTTCTTATTTTTGTGAGCGCGGTCGATCTTGTCTTTGAGCGCCACATTGAGAAAAAAGACTGGGCGGACATCACCTACAACAGTTACCACACGCCGCTCGGGTACTTTGACAAGATTGCAAAAATTGTTCATGTCCTCCGGCAGCGGCGTCCCGGTGTTGGGCTCATTTTCATGGTTTCCAAAGTGGACGCTCTTGTCGATCTGGTCGCGCAATTTCCGAAAGAACTTCAGTCGCTCTCGTTGGTCGATTCGGACGGCCGTTTGCGGTATCAACCCCTTCTGGCCGACGTTTGTGAAATGACCCAACACTTGACCCAAAACCACACGGGGCCTTGTGCCGTGATTCCCATTTCGTCAACTGGAATTGGGCAGACCCGAAATCGGTTTTCCATTGTTGAAACGCGCCTGAAACAGGGCACGGTGCGCAGCATTCAGATGACCAGTCTCCTGGTTCGGGCACCCAAACCCATGAACCTTCACCTTCCAATTGTCTATCCCATTGCCTGGCTTCTCAAAAAAGCCAAGTACACTGCATCACACCCGGTGATCCACTGGATACGCAGACGAAAGCCCTACCACAGAGATATTTTGGAGCAGCTGATGCGAGAGAGTCAGATAGATCCACAGTGGGGCGTGTATGACCTCACCCGAACAGGGGCAGACAAATGATGGATTTGAATTTGACTGTTCAAAATGACCACACCGAAGGACCGTTTTTGGCAGATGTTTTGCTGTTTACACGCGGGTTTCTCACCGATTACACGTGGCACCTCCAGCCGAAATCGCTCCGTCCATCGGATTTGGAACGGTTGAATCGGGCGTTCGAGTGTCTTTACCAGGAGAGCCATCACCGTGGTTTTGTTTCCAGCAGCGCGCTGTTGATTTTGCCAAGCCACTTGGGTTTTTACATCGTCCTGTTTGAAGTTTCCGGGCGGTCTGACGCCCAAAACCGTCCCATTGCTGAACTCATCGGCACTTGGATTTCCACTCCAGAAGCGGCAAACCGTATTTTGCCTTTGGTTGAGCATTGGAAAGGGCATTTTTCATTTTTTTACAGGGATGCAGACAGTCTCAGTCAGCGGCTGGACCGAGGTGAGCCGTTCGAGGGTTCCACCGGGACCGAGTTTTCCACAGATACCCTCCAACTCTGGAACCACAAAGCCATTCAGGACACCTTGCGCAGAATCGATTGGCAAAATCCACCGTTGGCACTCTTGACTGCAATGGATTCCGCAAGTATAAAACGCCATTTTCAGGACTTTGACTGTGTGGTTCTGGGTCGGGACACTGCACCCGAAAGGCCCAAACCCTCGATTCGACCCGAGCCGGACCTTCCCAAAAGGGATGAAACGACACGTTCAAGCCCTAGGAATGTTTGGAATGTTGTCTTTCTATGGGTGTTTGTGTCGGCAATGTTGGGCAATAGCGTTTGGATGTACGTTCAATTGGACGATCAAAAGCAGCAGCTCCGTGAGCAGAATCGGGAAATCGAAAAACTGAAATTGACGGTTGAGACACAGGTTTACTCACAAACGGAGGACGCTTCACCTGTCCCAGCCGACCCAAACGGGACCGGTCCAAATCCGTAGGGCACGCTCGAGCCGTCCCCGAGCATTCTCAGTCGTCAGCGTCACCAATCTTGCACCCACTTTGCTAAATATAGAAAGTTCCTTCATCTTTGGATATTTGACAAATAGAAAAATGTTATCTGGATTTATTTCAGCTATTCTAAAATTCCCGATATTAAAGGAACTTGCTGTAAGAGGGTGTCTTAAAAGGGGTTGATCATGCGGCCATCACGTCCTGATCGGCCAAAGTTGCCAATCGTCTCAACATCAGCCGGATGAACCCCAGGTCTCCCAATTCCCTCTGTAGCCACCGTCCGCAAACACGTGTAGCTTCATCCGTGCATTCTTCTTTTTCAATTCGGCCAACAGAATCTTTCCCCCCTCCCGATCAGTGTCGAGGGGGAGCATGCGGCAGGAGACGCCACTGCGATCGATGTAGAAATGGCATCGAGGAGGTCACGGCAAGCGATGGAGGCAGGGCATCCACCAGGGAGCGAGGCATGAAAAAAGAGTATCCTACAGCGGCTCCTCGACAGGTTAGACTCTTTTAAAACAGCCTCTAAGAAACTTGCTGGCTTACCCATTCTCCTCTGAAACGGGTTTTCTTTCGTTTTTACACGTTTTAAACTCAAAAATTCAGTTGATAGCCCAAGGTAAAACGGGTCGACACGTCATGGGCGTCCGCACCTTCGACATGGACACCAAACTCCAAACTGGAACGCGAATTGAAGTTGAAGCCGACCGCAAACGAAGGACGTGCACTCATCCAATCGATCCCCTGCAAAGGTGACGTGACTTTGAAATTGAATCGCCCGTCTTCTGTCGTGTATTGCGCACCCAAAAGGCTTTTTCCATTCAGATCGACATGGTATTCCAAATAGAAATCCTTGGTGATGTATTTGCCCAGGGCCAATTCGAACTCCACCTTTTCGGGATTGTCAAACACATTGGTGTTGATCTTGAAGCTGCTGAGATCGAGGGCTTTCGCGAGGCCCCGTTCGAGCTCACCCAGGAAAAACACGTTGATGGCCGTTTTGAGTGCGGATTGGCCCAAATAGGTCGGGAGATTTTGGAGATCGTCTGTTCCAAAAACCAACAGGGCATACAGTTTTTCTTCTGTCAGTTGGGGGTATTTTGCCTGCTGTGGGTCGCTGAGACGCAACCGGGTTTCCAACTGCAGTTTCTTCTCTTCATTTCCGACAAATTGACCCTGAACCTCGATGGTGAGATCCAAAACATCGCCCTTGTAGGGAAGTCCACCTTTAGCCACCAGTGTGACGTGTGGATAGATACCTTCCGCTGGATCAAAGGTGACCTGCGTTTTTTGCGGATCGAGGACAAAGGCATTTTCGCGCAGAAAGACCGTCCCACGAAGCGAAATAAAGTTTCCTGAAAGTCTGGGGGAGCTGCCTGTTCCACTCAAGATCAACCCACCGGCAAACTCGCCCCGAGCAAGATTTTCGTTGAGAATCACGCCACTTCTGGCTTTGATTTGGATGTCTTTAAAATCGAGTTTGCTCCAAAAACGGGTGTCGTCGACAGGTTTTTTGGGAATGCTCTGTGGAAATGTGGTTTGACTTTCCGGAAGCGGACTGACAAACACCTTCTCAGATTTCGTCTTTTGTTCGTCCTCGCCCTCTGGAACACCGATGAGGTATCGCTGAACATCCACATTGCCTTCGAGTTGGTAGCGTTCGTTCCTCTGGTTTAGGGTTCCGGTCGCAGACAGTTCGGTTGCCTCTGCATAGAGGGCCGGGATGATCGGCGCAATTTGGTCCGCTTGAAACTGGAGTGAAACTGCGGGATAGAGATCGCCTTCGATGGAGAGTGTTCCACCTTGTTTTCCCGCCGCAGAAAGCGTCCACCGATCGGCATCTTGTTCGATTTTGGCGCCAATATCAGAAACTGTACCAAAGCCTTCGATTGCAGCCTGGCCCACCAAAGTCAAACGCGTGTCCTTGAGGGCCGCGTCCAAAACACGGCTTTGGAGCGCGAAGGTTGACGTTCCAGAAACCACACCCGTGGGATCGAATGTTCCAGAAGCCCGGAGCTGCTCATTTTGGTAACTGCCGTTCAGTGAGGGTATTTTGAAGTTCAAGCCGCTCAATTCTCCCACCAGTGACGATGCATTCAGCTCGATTTTTGGATTTTCGTAGGTTCCACTGAGTCCGACATCCAACGTGCCTCTCAGTTCAGGGCTCAGCTTTCTGAGGCTTGGAACGAGGGCAAGCATGGGTGTAAAGGTGGTGTTGGCGAAATGGGCCTTCAGGTCGGCGCGCTGTGGACTGTATTCTCCGCTGATGCGCCACTCACCTGTGCCGGAAAAGTCGATCGATGGAATGTTGAGAACGCCGTCGGTGTACTCCAATTGCCCAGACCCCTTGAGCTGCTCGTCATTGCTGGAAAGTGAGATGCGTTCCGCCACGGCCAACATGTGTCCCGAGAGAAGATTGTCGACTGGACCTTTGTAACGGGCCCTTCCAGTGGCCTCGGCAGTACCTGGAAGTGGACCACTGAACGCACCGATCAAGGCATGAAGTGGGGCCTTGTAAAGGTCTATATTTGCCGTCAAAATCCCGTCTGTCACGTTTCCAATAAGGTTCGAATCGCCCAAATTTCCACGCAGACGCCAGTCGTCGTCACTGAAGGTTCCCTCGAGCCTGGCGGCAAAATTCTCTCCCGCGAGCGTGAGCTTATCGGTTTTCAGGACAATGTTTCCGCTTCCTTCCGTCCACAGTGCATTTCCAGAAATGCGCCCACTCAGGTGGGGTGGCAAGGGCAACTGCAACTGGGCCAGATCGACACTTGCCAGATTGGCCTCGAACGCGTAACCGTTGTCACTTTTCTGGAAGCCAAAAGATTCGAGCCCCGGAAGCACATCTGCGAGTGCACCATCGCCGGACACGCCGAGGGTTCCTCCCTGTGCAGCCAAAGCGCCCAAAAGTGAGAAATCTTGGTCCTGCAGTTTGAGTTTGCCCGAGAACTCGATGTCTGTTTTTCCGAGAGAGAGGTGAACGCGATCCCCTTCCAGCGTTCCGATCGCCTGTCCCGGTTTCATTAGGACGCGCCCTTTGATGGTGCCGCCTTTGGGTGGATGGACCTCCACTTCGGCATCCACGGACCAGTCGGCTTGCTTCTCGGCGTCCATTCTGAGCTTGGCCTCGCGTGTCTGAACATCGATGTGAAGCCTTGACTGTGTGTCCCAGGTTCCTTGCGCTGTTCCTCGGATGGGGAGCTCGAGGTACGGAAGGTAAAGGGGTGTTTGCACATCCGTAAAGGCGAAACTCAGTTGGCCTTCCTGGTCCCACTGTCCGGAGATGTCCAATTGGCCACCGTAACCGGGAATCTTGAGATCGGAAAGGTCAAAGCCCTTCAACTCACCGGATAGATTTTTACCATCCCAGAATATGTTTCCCAAATCCGAATCTTGATCCTTCAATGAGGCTTGACCTTTTTCGGGTGTCCACGATCCCTCCAAATGCACGGAACCGATCTGCCCTTGGACGTTTATTTTAGGCGCTTGCAAAGATCCCCCAAGTTCCAATTGGCCTTCGAGTTGGTTGGGAAGTGGGGCAATTTCAGGCCAGTTTTTGGACACATTCAGTTTCCCAAAGAGCGTTTCGCCCAAACCTGTAAAACCAATTTCGCCTTGCACGCCGGTCTTCTCGTCTTTTGGAACCGTCAAGCGCGTTTCGGTGAGGGTCGCTTTGAGCTGTGCGTTGATACCCAAAAGGTCGAGATTCGAGTTCAGTTCGGGGTTTTTCAGGGATCCGCCCAAGGTGTACGTGGGATTGGCCAGATTGTAGGGCAAGCCGCTCACATTTCCAGACCCTTCGAGATGCTCGGCATCCAGATTCAGCGTTCCCGCCGTTTGGTAATCCAAATATTTGAGCGCATACTGGCTTTTCAGCGTCAATCCATCCCAAGTTCCGCCAATGTGTCCCTGCACATTTCCCGTCGCCTCAACTGCTGCGACCGCGGTTTTTCCGTCAAAGTCGGCACCCACGCGCAGATCGGCCATGGGGCCGGCAATGTGGACATCTTTGAGGCTTGCCGTCGGATTCGGGTAGTGCAATTCCCCAACTTGACGTTCTTTTTGGGAGAGCACAAGGTCGAGACCCAAACGGGAACCTTTTCCTGAAATGCTCAAGTCTGATAAGCCAAAACCTCCGTACTGGATGTCAGGAAGACGCCCTGAAATTTCTGCTGTGGGATCCTGAATCGGCCCTTGGAACCGAACGTCCACAGACCCGTCTGTTGTGGTGATCGTGGGTTCTTTGGGCAAAAAGGGCTTGAGTGTCGAAATGTGAAAAGCACCTCCTATAGAAGGTATCCATCCGTCCCCTTTCCACGCGAACTCCCCGGTTCCCACACCTTCTGCCTGAATGATGTAGCCGTTGGGCGTCTGATTATTCGAACGAATCGAGATTTTGGGCCAGTTGGGTGACACCACATCCACATTTCCCAAGAGGTTTGGATAGTCACCCTGGAGCCGTCCCCTCAACTGCACGCCTTCGTATTGCAGGTCGGGCAAAAGGGTCACATTCGCGGTTTTGGCCTCCATATTCAAATTCGACACCGAAAATGCCAGCGTTCCAGAAACGGGAGACTGCAGCGTCGCAACGCCCCCGAGTTGCGCTTTTTTCAGGTTTGTGGGATTGACATGCGACATGAGGGCAGAGACATTTCCCTGGGCTTGCCCCTTGAGCGAGCCGTCCACACGAAGCGCCAAGTCTGTGGGGTGTCCAGACAGATGAACGTGGGTTTCGATTTCTGGATGGATGCCGTAGAGATCTCCATCCAAAATGGGCGATTTCAGTCCACCCTTGAGCGTGAGATTGCCTTTCCAGTAACCTAAATTCCATTTGGAAAGATTGATATTTTGAATCTGTGCATCAAGATTTTCCAATGTTCCCTGAAGATCAGCCGTTCCTTCGAGCCCAGTCATGTGCAGTTTCCCAAACCAGTCTTTCTGATCCCAGAGCAGGGATCCGCGAACAGAAACCGGGCCTATTTCGTCTGAGGCGGCCAGCCCTTCCAGGTTCTCGATGTTTAGGTTTTGGGTGTTGTCCCAGGTTGCTTTTCCCGACAGTGACACACCTTTGATTGGAACCGAATCTGGAAGGAGCGCGCTCACATCGGTCTTTTGAAGTTCAAGCGATGCAGATGTCCCATGGGGAGTCCAATCCAAATGACCGAGAATACCTTTGCCCAAAAGCTCCAGATGGGCAGAAGTGGGGTCGAAAGACCCTGAAAATGGGACACTGAGGTCTCCAGTTGGGTCCTGAATTTCTCCGTGAAGGGTCGCTTTGGGTTCGTTCACGGCGCCGGCGAGGTCGATTTTCGCCTTGCCCAAAAGGGCATTGGGTTTCCCCCAAAATGCACCGATGTCGAGCGGCCCAAGTTGGACATTGCCCATCAGTTTTCCGGTCAAATCCGGGAGAAGTTTGCCTTCCATGCGCCCTGGACCGACATTACCCGAAAGCGCCAGCGTGTTTTTTCCTGTGCCACTGAGTTCAAAGGGCTGGTTTTCCCACTCACCTTTTGCCGTCAGGTGACCCAAAAATCCATCCCGCTGGGAAAGGCTCAGGTCGCCCACAATGTGTGCAGTCACAGCATCTCTGCTGAAGGAGAGGTCGGGCCTCAGGTTGAGGGACTCGACCGAGAGCGGAAACAGTTGGCCACTGGCCTTGCCATACAAACGCGGGTGATCGATTTCGAGGGTGAATTGATTTCCGAGGTAGTGCGCCTTAAAGGGCAGTGCGCCCAAACCGAGCCCGAAATCGGGCCCCGTTCCAGCGCCTTCAATGGCGGGATCGGCAGGTGAACCGGAAACCGAAAAAATTCCGGAAGCATTGTACAGCTCCGACGTCGCCTGGGCCGTCAAATGGATTGGAAAAATCGAACCCGACGCGGTGATCTCTCCCAATGTGTGAACGATGCGGGCATTTTCGGTGGTCAGTGCATCTTTCCAGAAAAATGGAATCTGGTAGCTGAAATCCCCCACATGTCCGGATGCCGTTCCCCGAAGTGCAAAGTCGCTGAGATCGGCCTGTAAATCAAGGTTTCCCGCTTGGCCGGTTGCAGGCTCAAGATCGCCCTGGACACTCAACGCGCCCGTTCCCTCAAATGGACGGACCGACGCCTCGGCATCAAATCCCTTAAAACGACCCTGTGCGTCGACCGTTGTTCCGTCCCAATGCGCTTTCAGCTGAAGACCGTCCGAGTTGTGAAGATCGAGGGTGGCACCGTCCCAGTGTCCGAGCACGGTTCCACTGAAGTCCTTCCAGTTCATTTGAAGGGCTGCGTCCGGATACAAAAGCCCCTGAAGGGTCCACGGTTCATCGGAAATACTCCCGGAAAATTCAGCATTCCAGACACCCATTTTTCCCGTTACCTCCCCACGGATCGATTGGCCTTGCACTTGAGACTGCGCGCTCAATTGGCCACCCAGCTGTTTCAGGTCAAAGTTGGGAAGCCGCAGCTCGCCCTTTGCCGTGCCCTGAACCGAAGGGTTTTGAAGCAGTTCGCCCAGGTCACTTTGGATGTTGGAAAGGGTGAGTCCGGCTGCGTTTGCATTCCACTGCGCCGTCAGTCCCGGATAATTCAGGTTGCCCAAAACGTCCCACCGACTGCCCTCCAATTGAGCATCGGCTGAAATATCCAGTTTTTGCGCGTTCCAACGGCTTTCCTTGAGGCTTATATGGGCCGTTAAATCATTGCCCTTTCCTTCGATTTGGGCCTCCACCTGACCGAGTTCCGCGCGCGGGATCAGCGGCGATATACCCGATACATCCGCAGAGACAGATGCGCGATAGGAGCTTTCTGGGACGTTTAACACGCCGCGGGCACGGATGGCAATCGGCCGATTTTGGTACGTGGCACCAAGGGACAGCGTTGTGTCCAGTTGACTTGGGGCGCCATCCCATTCCAGATGTACAGATTGGGTGAGCCACTGCGGGATTTTCAGCGATTCAACCGAGGAGCCATCAAAATCCAGGGATCCCAAAACGTGCCCAAAACCCAGATCTGTTTGCATTTTCCCAGACAAAGGGCCCTGCGATTCAACGCGAAGCCCGCTCGACCCCACGGCCAAGGTAAACCTGCCAGGTTGTGCATTGAGGTGGTAATTCAGCGACCACATTCCGCTCAACCCTTGTGGGTTATCGTTGAACTGAACGGTATTTTTTTGCGAATCGGCAAGGGAGGCACTGAGGTGGTTGTCCCTCCAAGAAACCCGAACCTCCGAGTCGATTGGACCGACGCTGAACGTGTCTGAATTGAATGTCCAGGTCTTTTCCGGCACGGACCACGGACCCAAAAGATCGAGCTCTCCCCCGCTGTAAGCCCCGGTCAAATGAAGCGTTCCCAGAAGATCGTGTGTGCCGATCACGTCGATTTTGGACAGTTCGAGTGCTGTTGGATCCAGTTGAGCGGACGCGCGTCCCGCAAAGCCCTGAAAGGCAACCTCAGCGTTCAGTCGGTTTTGACGTATGGCAAGGTCAAAAGGGTTTCCGTCGACCGTGCCTCGGACGTTTCCAGAGATTTCATCGGACCCAGACGACAGCGCTCCCGAAACCTGTGCGTTCTGCGTTGCAAAGCCATTCAACTCGGCTTTCCAGTTCTGCAGATTTCCCGAAACAGAGGCACTTCCGCCCTCATCACCCGAGACGTTCAGATTTGCGTTCCAGTCGGTGCCTTTTCCCAAAACAGTTCCCTGAAAAGGATACCTGTAGGCCGGTGCACCGACAGTTGCGCTGTAGGTTTGCTGCGTCAGATCGAGGCGTCCCCGCAGGGTTGCTTGCAGGGGAATCCAGTTGCCCGAAACCTGAATATCCTTCCACGGCCCAGTTCCCGTTACATTTCCATTTTCGTTCTGGACGCCAAATGTGATGTTTCCGCTCCAATCGGGTTTCCACAGCATATCGACGGAGGTTTTCAACGGCTCATTTCGGTAGGATATCCCCAACTTTCCAGAAGCCCAAAGCGTGTTTTCCAGACCTTTCAATGAGAGCCCATTCCAGGTTCCGACCAGGCTCAGTGTCGGTGTCAGTGTTCCACGGGCCATCAGTGCCGATTCGGGAATCGAAAATTCTCCCAGAGACCGGGACTGTGTTGTTCCGCTCAAATCAAAACCCAACCGGTCATAGGGACCCAAAATGTGAACCTGTGCGCGCTCCCCTGCTGCGTGGACGTCGGCATGGACGTCCAGTGTCGGATACAAAAGACCGTTTGCGGTTCCACCGATTCCACCGATTTGATCCCACGTTCCAGACACCGTGCCGTGAACAGCGTTGTCTTTGAGCTCCAAATTGCCCGAAAGCGAATGTCCGTCCACCTGGGCCAACCACTGACCGTGTCCCAAAAGGGTGTCCAGCGACGCTCCCCAAACCGACGCTTCCAGCGTACCTTGAAGGTCTTTCCCCAATGGTTTCTGTAGGACCGAGAGGTCGATTTTTCCAGAGGCCGAAATCTGTTCGGGCGTCCATTTTGCGACAAAAAGACTCTCCAGTGCATCACCCGTTCTGGCTGTCAGTCGGGCTTTTTGGTCCGCGAAAGTGACCTCTGCAGAGAGACGGTCGCCCGTGATGTGTCCGTTAAATTTGGGTGGCGAGATCTGGGCTTGGCCCTCGAACTGCACATTTTGGTACGACCCCCGAACGTCCACTTGGTTGCCACGACCCGATATCCAAACCGTTTCGCCATTGTTGGGAATGCCCCAGGTTGAAAGGACGCCCAAAGACACTTCACCTCGTGTCACAAAGCCCGTATCGGCGCGCATCCGACTCCTCCACAACCGATCTGGATAACCTGCTTTTGTGCCTGTAAATACAAAGCCATACCACTTCAGTTCACCCTCGGTTTGGAAGCCCATATGAATCTGAAAGTATGGAGATTGGGTGACCAATGTGGCCGATGTGTTTTGGGTGTCCAAATCCAGCCGCGTGTCGAAGTTTTGGTAGCGGCCTTTTAGGACAACAAAACGCTCAATGGAATCCACCGAAAAGATTTCTCCCCGGTTGGGAATATGCCAAGCTGAAAGTGCATCCAGCGAAAATGTGCCCCGGGCCGTCGGGTATGTTTGGGGAGACCAAACCACTTTGGCGTGTTCCTTTGTGGCGCCGCTCCAGAGATCCAGGCTCAGCGCATCTTTGTACTGCCCTGTGACGGTCAAATGTGTATTGTGCGCCTTGAATTGGAGCATTTGATCGTATGAACCCGAGAGATCGAATCCGTAACCGCGCCCCTGAAATTGAAAGCGTTTTCGATCGAGATCCCCAAGGCCCGTAAACCCAAGCTCTCGGTAGCGACCCGAGAGCGCAATTTTAGACTTTTTGCTGTCCAGGTGGACTTCAGTTTGTGGGCCTTTGACCACAAGTTGTCCACCCAGATCTTTCGCATACCGAAGGTTTCCCCAAACCGACAGGGGCTCTCCGAGTGTGGCGGTGTAACCGGAAAACCGAGCCGAAAACGCGCGGCCATCAAAACCCAGGTCCACTTGGGGCGTTTTCCACTTGAAATTGGGTGGATTGGCGCTGCCTTTGACGGTTCCAACCAACGGACTCGCTCCCGGAAAGGCATCTTTGAGTGAAAGCTTGCCGTCCAATGCCATGGCCAAAAGGTCGAGATTGCCCGCCCCACTGAGCGATCCTCCACCTTGGAGCGGCAGACCCTTGAGCGACCAACGGCCATTTCCCGCCGCATTTGACGCCAATTGAACCACACCGAAATCGATATTCAAACCCTCTGTTCCCACAAAACCCGAACCCCGAAACGTTTGGATCTTGAGACCGGGCACGGGTGCGTTCAGAACGACTTGGGTGTTTACTTTTTCGAGCGGACCCTGAAATCGGGCGGTCAGTGTGGCCTCTGGCCACTTGGGAACAGTTCCCTTCCAATGTGCGTCCAATACCTTTTTCCCAATGTTCCAGTTGGCAGTGACCTGACTTCCGAAAAGTTGTCCAGAAACCGAGAGGGAATCGGGATCCAAATGTCCGTCCAGACTCAGTTTTTCCTGAAGCAGCGTACCCGTCAGGTTGACCTTGCCTTGCCATCCGAGACCCCTGTCCGAAAGGTCCATGCTCACATTCTGGGTGCCGTCCAAGATACCCAAACGCGCTTGGGCAATCCATCTGTTGTGAGATCCACCCACAAAGGTTCCACCCAATTTGGCAATGGAAACCTGTCCGTATTGGACTGGGCCTTTTGTGGAGAACTGAACGTTTGCGTTTTCCCAACCACTGGCTTGCACGTGAATTTCCGGTGTACCGGACAGTTCAGAGATGTTCAGCGCACGCCCAAGAACAACAAGCCGGGGTTTCAAATCCCCGGCCACATTCCAATGGGCTTTGTTGTAATCCACCCAACCGATTGCCCGAACCGGCCCATCGAGCGTCGACCCATGGGCCGACACATCCAATCGACTACCGGAATGTTCAACCGTTCCCTCAACAGAATCAATGTGCCCCCATGCAACACCCGGAACAACCAGACGCCCTTCTCGGAGACGGGCCAACCCGTGCCACTTTCCGTTTTGGTATGTGTATGTGCCCTTGATTTCCCCGCCCTGCACGCCTGTCCACCACTGTTGGGCGAGGATCGCTTGCGCTGTAAAATCGGCCCTGAGGGTGAGATCGTCCCATGTCTGTTTCTCAAAGTTCGCTTGGTAATGGAGATCAATTTGGGCCTGTCCATGCGTTGTCTTCAGGTCAATCTGGGCTCTACCTTTTGGGCCTTTTTGAAACAATTTCAGAAGCGCATCACCGTTTGGCAACGTGTAGGGAATGCCGAAGAAGTTCACTTTGACATCTTTGACACTGAGCTGTTCGGGAATCACCTTCCACTCGGTTTGAGCAGAAGAGGTTTTGAATTTTCCGGGTTCGATGCGCAAACGCGCTCCCTCGAGCAAAAGGTCAAACCGAAATTCACGGGACAAAAGTGCGGCCACACTGTAACGCATTTCCACGACCCGGGCTGTTCCAGAAACGCCAGGCGCTTTGAGTTTAACACCTTCCAGTCGGGGATTCCATAAAAATCCACCGATGTGAACAGCACTCCATTCCATTCCAGGAGAGTGAATTTGTCCCAGAAGCCACCGCGTTCCCAGCGGGCTGACCAATCCGAGAACGGATACAAAGACCAGCAAAAAAAGACCCCACAAAATTTTTCCCAACCATCGGGTGGGTTTTTTGGGTAGGATCGGCGGCGAGTGAACCATGGCAATCAACGGCTCAGAGAGCTGTGCTCACCATTGTAACGTCAAAACCTAACGGGAAAATGTGGGGAAAGTGGGACACAATTTGGTGTTTCAAACGGCGCTGTAAACGCAGAAGGATCCAAAACCATGGGAATCATGGATATCTGTTGTGGGTATGGGTTAGCAGAGCACTCAGGGTACGCCATTACCATTGCCAGATCCACCACCCCAATTTTGTTGTTCCGATGCGTCCACCATCCGGAACTGGTATGGGAATCTGTTGAAGCCTAATGGTTGGTAGTGGTTGAATCAGAGTGATGCGTTGTACTGGTGGATCGTCAGTCCGACAATCAGGGCCAACATCGCTTCTGACTTGAAAAACGCCAATGTCTTTCTCACGAACCGCCCCATGTTTTGCCTCATCTGTCCATTGTAGCAATTGTCAGCGTTATGGGTGAATGAGGGCATACTCCAAGGATTTGAGAGAAAGGGTAGTGGAAGCGTATGAAAAAACGCCAGTTATTGCTGAATTGGCTCGGCATTTCAAAATAAGTTGCAATGCTGCTCAAACCTGCATTCGTGCACACCAAGCAGGTCAACAACCCCTAACCCTCGTCCTGGTCGTGCTCGAAAACTAGGAACACGTCGAACGCTTTTAGGCAACTACGTGGGCTGGTTCCTTCTCGGGCGGCCCGGCCCGGAAGGTGCCGTAGTTGGGCCAAGACGCGAGCTGGCCGCATAGCGTGCCACTCTGTCCAAGACGGTGCCGCTTAGCCCAAGACAGGAATTCGAGCCTGTTTCAAAACCATGAATCGCACATTCACCCGCTTAGGAATCCGTCGTAAAAAAAACGCTTTACGCTACAGAACGGTCTAAAGAACTTAGAGATGCATTTCTAGCACAGATCAAAGATATCAAAATCTCTGATCTCGTTTGTATAGATGACAACCACCTCAATACCAATACGGCAAGTTTATTGATTTTAGGGATATTTCATTTTTGAATACAGTGTGGCAAAATCTATATATACCATTAATTTATGGTCTATATCTTATAAAAAGAAACGATATGATGGCCCATCCCTCTACTTTTATTGTTTCAGTCGGAATTTTTATCCCTCGGGTTTTTTGTAAGCCACTAAAAGAGGTGAGATTGCATGATCATGTGTGTGCTTTTTTCTGTATAAGGTTCCATTTGAAAAGATCCCCAAAGGTGCTTAATCTCAAAGCCATTTGCCAAAAGCATCCATTCCAACTCAAAACGGGTAAAGTACCGCTGTGTGAGCACGTGGTGGCCCCGGGTCAGAACCCCCAAGATATCCGTGGTATCGACAAAATACGATGTGTACGCCACCTGTTTTATGGGATCAACGTTCTGAAGGACAAACACATCGGTCCTCGATCCATCGGGGGTATAGAACGTTTCGCCCTCATGACGCAACACGCCTTGAAGTCCAAATTTCGGTACGTACACATCAAAAACCAAACTTCCTCCAGGAAGCAAATGTCTCGCAATGTTTGCCAAAGCCTTTTGTTGGTCGGATAAAGTATAAAGATGCATGAGTGCATTGAATGGGATGAGAATCAAACCAAATTGCCTGTTCAATGAAAACGTGCGCATGTCCCCCTGAACCATTTGGGCCTGAGGCAAGTCAGCGCCCAACTTGGCCTCCCCTTTTTCCAACATCTTTTCCGAGAGTTCCAAGCCGACAATCTCGACACCACGCCGCGCGATAGGGACTGTGAGCCTGCCAGTCCCCGCACCCAACTCCAAAACGGGTCCACCCAAACGGTCCACCAGGCGGAGGTAAAAATGAAGGTCATCTCGGTAGTCCAAATACTGCTGCTCATAAAGGTCAACCAAGGGATCGTAGTTCACCGGCTATACCTCTCGAGCAATGTCTCGCGCGACATCCAGGCGATTTTGGGTAGGATGGCATCGCGGTTGGGTCCACTGGAATAGAGGTTTCTCAGAAAAAACATGTACCACCTGAACCATTGGGTCGAAAGGGTTTTGGGTGGATCGTAAATGGAAAATCCCAGGGTTTCAAGAATATTTTGGTAAGTTGCCAAAGCAAACACACCTGGAACATCAGCATACTTGGGAAGGTTTTCAAGTGCCCAGGCGAGGTCTTTCATGGAGTGCCGAACACAACGAACAGTCGTCATTGGGGCCTCCTCAGCCAAAGGAACCATCCGGGGACTGTGCAAATGCAACTCCGCACACTCGGTTCCAGACAGTGATTGAAGCTCTGGGATGTCGGGCAATGCGGTCAAACACAGTCGGAATAGGCTTCTGGAATCCTGCGTGAGGTAGTCCACTTGATAGTGCCTGTCCCATCTGCGCTCAAAAAGTCTCCAAAGCCTCTGCACAATATCCCGTCCGGAAGACGTTCTCAGATTGTGCATTTGACCCAAGGTTTTCAGCTGATAATGCCTGTTTTTCATTTCCTGGACAAGTTCAGGCAAGGCTTCCAGACAGGTTTTTGCACCAGGGCCGCTGTCGTGCATGACCACCACATCACCGGGTTCCAAATGATCGAGCACACGACGCTGTACTTCTTGGGCCGTAAAACACCAATCGTGGCTTTCAATGGTCCAATGTGCAGTTTTCAGGTTGAGTTTTCGGAGACCATACCAAACCGCCGCAGTGTACGCGCCATGTGCAGGTCGGAACCAAACTGGGGCTTTTCCAAACACAGTGACAAACGCGTCATGCCCTCGATACATATCCAGAAAAACATCCCACGGAAACCGAAAAAAGGCAGACCGATGCCGAAACCCGTGTAACGCCACCTCATGGCCGCGTTCCAGAACCGACCGAGCGAGATCGGGATGCTTTAACATCGCCTCACCAAGCATGAAAAACGTTCCCCGGACACCGTTTTTCTCCAAAATGTCCATGATCAAAGGGGTTGTCTGCGGATCGGGTCCATCGTCAAAGGTGAGTGCAACTTCCGGTTTTCCCCCACTGCCCCTGCGGTACACGCCTAAATTGGCGATTTGCATTCCAAAGAAAGGAACAGCGTAATACAAAAACATACTGGAAAGAACACCCGACCAAACATACTTGCGCATAGCCAGTAGCCTACAGCGTTGGAAATGAAGATTCAATCCGCACCCAGACGCAAATCTGAGAGAAACAGCAAACTCTAGCTGACGACAGCTACGTTAACACGTCAGGCTCGGAGGCAAGACCATTCAATGGGTGTCACCTACCCGCTGGGCTTGACCTCAATGGACCAACCGACACTGAAAAACGCGTGAACCCTCCCAAAGCTTGTCGCGCGTAAATCGGTGGAGTGACATGGAACCGGAACAGCAAAAGTGGATTGTCAGGAAAAAATGTGTTGGCGATGGACGAAATTCCATCCGTTTTATTCGTAAACGTCTTTGCGATTGCCGATACAAACCACCAATATCACATGATGTGCGTCATCGATTTCACAGATTGCCCTGTAATCTCCGATCCGAAATCTAACCATCCCCGGAAAACTGCGCTTGTTCTTCATCGCCGTTGCCGTGTAGTTAATCTGCCAAACCAAGCATTTCCTCCACCTCTTTTGCGGAATACACTTTCTCTTCCCCTTTTCTAACACGTTCGAGAATCTCTGCAGCCAAATAGATATCCTCAAGTTCTTCAAGATTCTCTTCGATCAAAAGATTAAGGTAAAACGCCTTGGTTCTTTTCGTCTTTTGCGCCAGATGATTGATTCTCCGTTCAACGTCGGGCTTCACACATACGGTCATTGGCATACGTTCCCTCCTGACCCAATTGTATTCTGTTGATTACAAAGAATTAGATTGATTCAGACGACATCTCCTTCACCTTGAGCACCCAACCTTGGTCAGATCAGTGCCTCAAAAAGATTGAGCATAGGTTGAGAAAAGGCATCCGTTTAGGTTGACGGATTTTTAGCAATGGATGACGGTTTATTGTCATCAAAGACCTCACGCACGTTGTTTGAGATGATGGTAAAACCCACTCAGGTTGCCTTCCATTCCACGGCGGTGGAAAACCACAGTGCCACATTCCAGGGACAAGACACCGAGATCCTCGCATGCAATAGCAGCAGTTTGAATATCTGGCAAGGTCAGCTCCGAAACGAGACCAGCATCCCTGGCAAAGCCACTGGGCATTCGGTGGAAGCAGAAAAATGTGGTCTCGGGTTCCGAGGAACGGTCCTCGTCGAGACCGCGCAGTGTTTGCACGCCACAACGCACAACGTCTGCAAGTTCAACGAAGAGGGATTCGATGTTCTGACAGGCCGCGTCACCGCATATGGACGGGGAAAAGTGCTTGGCCGATCCCACATCCAAAACGAGGTCGGCGGACAATGCACTGTACGGCGGCCAGTAGAAATTGCTCCCGACCACAGTGGTTGTCAGGCGGTACTCACCCAGTCCAGAACGTGGCCAAGACCGCATAACTTCCCAGAAGGCCTCGATCGCGATATCGCTGCCCTGCAATTGAGATAGATGCGCATCGAGCAGGGAGAGGTCTAGGTGCTTCGATTCCTGCGCTGAAGCGAACAGATCAAGCATGGGGCTCCCGCCACGCTCCTTGTCGTGCAACACAACGCGGACCAACTCACCAATCTGCTTCGAGCGCGCTAAGCCCTGCACCAACTCACAGATGCGCTCGTACGGAGCCGCGAAGTGCTCGAACTGACCCACAAACATGACATCACAGGACATTCACTTTCCTCCCAAGAAACCGCCAGAACACGGGTTTTGCAGGTTGGCAACCCTGGCACAACTGATGCGAGTATCTGCCAAAAATAAGACGTGTAAATCTGAAAGAAATAAAACCCCACATCACCACTCAGGGTATTTCAAAAGCGCTTCACGAATCGTGGCTGCGAGCTGTCGCAACTCATGCAGTGCATGCTCAGCCTGTGGCGGCTGGAGCACCAAACCACCTTGTTCCTCTAAAAGCTCAATAAGTGTGTCGGCGGGTGGCGGTTTGGCAAGCAGTGCATCGATTGCAGTCAAGCCACGTCGCAAGAGCAGTGCTGGTGGACGGGCAGCCTCATCGATCTCGTGGCGTATGTCGTCGGTTTCGTTGTCGAGTACGAACATTCGCAGAAATTTGGCCGCATCCTCAAGAGGAGAACCTTGCAACCCATTCAAAATCCTAAGGACTTCTTCTCGATTCAATCCACCCATCCTTATCCCTCTCATCGTCCATTCTAGAGATATTTCCAACCATCAGCTTGAATTGTTTCGTGACCATTTTCATTATGCGTACAATCTAAACATAAGTATGCTTTCTAAAGGGTCGAGTCTTGCATCTTTTTTATCTAAAATGTAATTCAAGGCCTGAATGTGTGAGTAGAAAAATAACCAATCCTCTATGCGTTGAGCGAGGTCGGAAAAATTATGATCGACTATTTCAACATACAAATCGATCATATTATATAATGTTTCTAGGTATAATGTAGAATCTGACCACTTCCTGCTTATATAGAGCGATTCGTATCCATTCAGTATCTTTACATAGTCTTCATATGAATGCATAGATATTGGGATTGTACATGATTTTTTATAAATTAGCGACTTTAAATATTTTGTTTTAAGATTTCATACCTTCGATTAATAAAAAAATTTGCCGAAAAGGAAAACCCGAGAGCAAAAAATGAAGGGACAGACATAATAGGCCAGTCCTGATACATACTTTCCACTCTCTGGGACTGAGGTTACTTACGAATCAGAGTGCTTAACTTCTTGATGACCTCATTGAACGTTTCAACCGACAGCTTACAACTGAATTCCGCTTTCCTGGCTCGCCAATCAAGGCTTTTCACCTGATCCGATAGAATTGCGCCTTTGACTTGCAAACCTTCAGGTATCAAAACTTCAAACGGATACCCTTTGACCTGGTTGGTGACAGGGCAGAGTAAGGCCAATCCAACTTTCCCGTTATATGCCTTGGGGGACAAAACCAACGCTGATCTATGACCTGCTCGCTCGTGTCCTGCCTGCGGATCGAACGTGAGCCAAACGATGTCGCCACTATCGGGGATGTATGCCACAGATCTACCAGGCTTCGTTGCCGACAGCAAGACCCGTGTCAACTTCAGTATGAAGATTATCTTTTGTAACACCCGCAAGCAATGCACCAAGCGTCCAAGCTGGAACGGCAACTGGCGTAACAACGATTTTGCCCTTCACGATATTTATTTCGACAGAAGAATTATTCTCCAATTGAGCGTCAACGGCAAAGGCTTTTGGTATTCGCAGGGCAAGGCTATTGCCCCATTTTTGAACTTTTATGAGCATAAGGTTATCTCCTCACCTGTTTCTACAATAAAGAGACACTTTTTGATCTGGGTTTTCAAGTTTTGGGTTGCCACAAGGTGCGCTAACCCCTATGACATCACACGAATCAGTTTCAATCCGCTCCCAGACGCAAATCTGGGAGAAACGAAACAGTACAAACCTACCACCAACAAGGATATCGGTGTTTCAATCCGCTCCCAGACGCAAATCTGGGAGAAACGTTTACGTTGATACTGCCTGGTGGCTTTAAGCCGTTTCAATCCGCTCCCAGACGCAAATCTGGGAGAAACCGGTGGTAGCATTGCTGGTTGCTAGAGCGTCGTTTCAATCCGCTCCCAGACGCAAATCTGGGAGAAACGTACGTAGGAGGAGCTCCAAAGCAAGAGCGCTATGTTTCAATCCGCTCCCAGACGCAAATCTGGGAGAAACGCACTTGGGTATGTATACCAATGGCATCTAAGATGTTTCAATCCGCTCCCAGACGCAAATCTGGGAGAAACTATTATGTAGCAAATGCCAGACTTGGATACCATGGTGTTTCAATCCGCTCCCAGACGCAAATCTGGGAGAAACTTCGCTCACCATCGATACCCCATGTGCCATCTGGGTTTCAATCCGCTCCCAGACGCAAATCTGGGAGAAACGTGGGTCTTTGTGTCAACTATCGACGTAGCTGATGTTTCAATCCGCTCCCAGACGCAAATCTGGGAGAAACCAACTTGCGACTGTCTTCGGCGAGCGCTATGGGTAGTTTCAATCCGCTCCCAGACGCAAATCTGGGAGAAACTGTATATCTCTCGAACAAGGATATAGAGGAGGTGGTTTCAATCCGCTCCCAGACGCAAATCTGGGAGAAACTAGACGATGACCCTTTAAAGTTGTTCGTATCTGTGTTTCAATCCGCTCCCAGACGCAAATCTGGGAGAAACCGACAACATGCGCAAGATAGAGGACTACAAGAAGTTTCAATCCGCTCCCAGACGCAAATCTGGGAGAAACTTAAGAGAGCGGAATATGAGCTCTCTGTGATCAAGTTTCAATCCGCTCCCAGACGCAAATCTGGGAGAAACCTAAGCAATGGCCTACACACACACACTGCCTGTTAGTTTCAATCCGCTCCCAGACGCAAATCTGGGAGAAACCTCACCAGTGGTGATGGCATCCTTAATTTTGTCCAGTTTCAATCCGCTCCCAGACGCAAATCTGGGAGAAACCTGCAAGGGCCTTAAAGGCCAACGTAGAGCGTCTGATTTCTCTAGGGCTAGCTGTTTCAATCCGCTCCCAGACGCAAATCTGGGAGAAACTAGAGAGCGCTGGGACGAGACTGTCAAGAGAGTTGTGTTTCAATCCGCTCCCAGACGCAAATCTGGGAGAAACCATCGATCCATTGCTTTTGTAACCCATTCTCTTGGTTTCAATCCGCTCCCAGACGCAAATCTGGGAGAAACCGACGTCACATCCTGGGACTCTGGTGACTGGCAAGTTTCAATCCGCTCCCAGACGCAAATCTGGGAGAAACGTAGAGACTATGCCGCTGCTGATGCCGTATCTCGTGTTTCAATCCGCTCCCAGACGCAAATCTGGGAGAAACTACTTTTCAGGGTAGAATGCTATCCCACATGCAAGGTTTCAATCCGCTCCCAGACGCAAATCTGGGAGAAACCTCGGTCATCAAGCACCCAGGTCTCATAATCTTCAACTGGCCCAAGCCTATCGTTTCAATCCGCTCCCAGACGCAAATCTGGGAGAAACCTTAAGCCCCTTCGAGCACAACATGATCAAGTTTAGTTTCAATCCGCTCCCAGACGCAAATCTGGGAGAAACTACCATATTCCAGATAGGTACAGGCTTTTCGTTGGAAGTTTCAATCCGCTCCCAGACGCAAATCTGGGAGAAACTGCTGCCTGTAGCGGCAGGACTGCCGCCTAGACTGAGTTTCAATCCGCTCCCAGACGCAAATCTGGGAGAAACCAGCGGCCAGCTGATCCTCTGGCACTCTAGCTCTGTTTCAATCCGCTCCCAGACGCAAATCTGGGAGAAACGACATCGGCGTCCCTGATGGCCGTTGTCGCGTAGTTTCAATCCGCTCCCAGACGCAAATCTGGGAGAAACTCATGTTACCTTAAATGCCGTCTGGGATTCAAGTCTCTCGGTTGTTTCTGCGAACCTGTTGAGTTTGATCCCAAACGATGCTTCGCGATAGCATTCAATTTCTGTTTTCATTATCCACAAGCGCATTGACGCTTCGTGCGAACCTTCCAGGTTTTTGGCGCATGCTCAGCATTCGCACTCCATTTTAAAGTACCAAAGGATCATCAAAATCTCGGTAGTGATCAAGACCATACACCTTCAAGACCTTGTCCCTCCCAGACTTAAGCACATAAATGCGCAAACTGTCTTCTTTCTCATCTAAAATTTTGAGAAGCTTGGCTTCAAAAGCCTCAAGTTGGTTTTGACGCAGCCGACATTCAAAAACACTCAATTGAACCCGTTGGCCATAGCTTTGGCAAGCAATGGCAATTTTACGAAGTCTGCGGCGCCCTTCGGAAGTTTGGGTATTGACATCATAGGTGACCAGAATATCCATCACTTCCACCGAAAAGGAGGGTAAAATTCCAAATCATCCCTCAGATGTCGGGCCAATAGACGGGCTTGAACGTGAAAAAGAATACCAATGGGGATATTTTCCTTAAACATCGGGTGACTTAATGTTTCTTTTTTTCTAGTTTGGTACGCATTGATCACTTCCTTTCTTCCCACATCATTCAGCAAAACTGCTCCTCCAACTCGCTCTTCAAAACACCGTTGATCCAATTGCTTTCGGTTCAGCAAACTCAAAACCAAACGATCTGCAAACCATGAGCGAAATTCTTCCATAAGATCGAGTGCCAAAGCGGGACGTCCGGGTCGCAAAGCATGCAAATATCCCATCTGGGGATCCAGGCCCACACCCTCAAGTGCCGCCGTACAATCTCCGACAAGAAGGGCGTAAACGAAGGATAAAACAGCGTTGACAGGATCCCGCGGAGGCCTTCGGTTGCGATCAGTGAACGTAAAACGTTTTTCCCGAATCAGCAGAGGAAAGGCGGAAAAATAATCCGCTGCAGCATTTCCCTCGATTCCACGAAGTTCGTCCAACGTCACAGCATGTTGTAAATGTTGGATAGATTCAGCCAATGCATCAATTGCGGCCTCGAGCGGAGTTTCTGAATAGTCGCGCCTATGACGCTGTAAAACAGCTCTAGAATTGGAAATCTTACCATAGAGAAACTGCTGCGCGAGTAGCAAAGTTTTTTCGGAACGTTGCTGTGCTTGGTATTGTGCTTGCCGCAGCAAAACATTTCCGTGAATAGGACCTTCCGCTCGTGCCTGAAAACGCCCAGATTCACTGAACCACGTGATATTTTTTCCTTCTCTGGCACATTTGTGTATCAAAAAAGGGCTCAGTAGAACATTTCCAAACACACTGATACCACCAATATGATGCAGAGGAATTCGTCTAGGCGATTCCCCCTCAATCTGAATCTTGATGGTTTCGTGGTCCAGGTTGAGGTAGGTGCCTTGGGTTTGGATAAATAAGGTATTGAGCAGGGTTTGCATCAATCCACCTCAAAACGTTTCTTTTGTGTCAAGGCTGCTTGGGGTAAACATAAATCCTGCAGAGAGCACTCCTTACAGTAATCTCCATAAATGGGTGCAGGAATAAAACGCTTCTCAAGCAATTGTCGGGTGGCCTGAATGGCTTCTAAGGTTTGGTCACGGAGAGAAGAATCAAAAAACACCTCCTTTCTTGAGCGCAGCCCAAAGTAGAAGAGGGCTCCTTTTAAGATGGAATAGCCAAACATCTCTTCTAGGCATAAAGCTTGAGCGCACAGTTGAATTTGATCAGAGATTCTCAGTTTCCTCCCTACTTTATGTTCCACAGGGTAAGGTGTCCCATCATCCTCAAATTCAACAGCGTCCGCTTTGCCTATCAATCCCAATTTCTCACTCCAAAGAGGAAGAGCGAATTCGAATCGGATTCCTTGCCGCATCTCGGCTCTGGGTGTGTCTACGCGCGCATGGTGACGGTTGCCCCGTTCGGTATAGAGGTTATCCTCCCAAACCTGTTCCACATGAATGAAAGCACACTGCCGAGGGCAAAAAAGATAATGCTGTAAGGCAGAGAGGATAACCGTGAACATATCAACCCTCGAGAAGTCTGGTTAGTGTTATTCCATTGGGCAGGGTTGCAGCACTGATGCTCAAGATGTAATCCTGAAAGGAACGGGGAGTAATTACATCTTCTTTCTTTTGTACTTGAATAGACTCAAAAAGTTTGTGTGCTGGAGCGTTTCCTTTTTCATTTTCATGAGTAAAGATATAGACACCACGCACAGCCATTTCTGGGCGAGCAGCACTACGGTCATATTCAAACAAATTACATAGTGCTGTCCATAGCATCCTAAGATCCTCACTTAAGACTCCTGTGGTTTTAGCTAGGAATGGATTGAAGTAACCTTTGGCAAGGTATAAACCGTAGGGCACGACAGCTTTGCGTGGTCCTAAGCCCATAGAATCTGATTCCTTAGCTCGAGCTTGACGTGTTAAGGATAAATCCATTGGAAAAATCGGGTCAATACTTTTTCCAAAAGTGAGTTGAACAGGACCTCGAATCTGTCCTGCATTGAGACCAGTTGCAAGGACCGCTCCAAAGATGCGAATGTCAAAGTAATCACTACACATATGCTTCTGGGCTTCCTGTTTTTGCTTTGTAGTTATTTTTTGGTCACCTTTTACTGCTTTTTCTAATCCCTTGATAAGAGCTTCTAGTTCTCTTTTAAGCTCAATCTTTGAGCTATCAAAACCGCTAAGCATTTGTTTCTTGATTTCTTTTGGACTTTCTCCTGTGTAAGTCAGTACATCAGTTTCAAGAGAGAATCCAGATTCCTCCAATGAAGTAAGAAAACTTATAAGCTCTTCGTTCTCAAATTGTGATTCAGTTAATTTTAAAACAGGGGGTTCTATACCCGATTTTTTGAATCCGCCTAAAATAAGCTTGTTTAGTGCTGTTTTACTCTGAATAAAAATCCCTGCACTTTCTGTTAAAGCTACATAATCACGAATTTTTCGTTTCAAAGCGACGTCAGTAACTAAACCATGCATAGTTTCAGGATCTACTCGAGGTAAATTGCCAGCATCAGGATCACCATTCGGATTACTATTGGTAGCATCGAATAATAAGACGAATTCATGACGAGCAGCGGGATTACAGATCAATTCTGGAATATTCATTGTGAGCCTCCTTGGGCTGATTGGATTGGGGTTGTTGATTGTTTACTTTTTCGATTGGCCCGATAAGAAGCGCGTTGATGGTAGAAACCAAGAGCAAATTCAGCTTGCTCAAGTTGCGTCAAAATCTTTGGGAATCCACCAGCATTGTCAAGATCTGCGATGACTGTTTCAATTTGCTCATTAACTTCCTTACCAATCTTGGGCAAATGGCCAGTTGTAGATAGTCGTATTAGATTACCAAAGACTGTACCAGGTGCGGTTGAAGCTGCGCCATAAAAGCGGTCTACCAGTGTAGTATTTAAACCAAAACCACTGGCGCGTTGTTGGGCTTCCTCAAGAATCGCTAGTAAGCGACCACAAAGATAGGCTTGTGTACGATGATTCGGATTTAGTTCGCTCATATCTTCCTCCTGTTTAAAAAATAGACAAAGTTTGATGCTGCTTATCAGTTGCTGTTGTCTCTGACGTGCTTTGAAACAATCCAGTGGGTTTTTCGCTTTATGATCATTGAAGACATGGGGGTTTGAAAACTTGACCAGTGCTGCATTCAATAATATATGTGGTGGGTTATTCCCAAGCATCAAGGTGCGGAGCAAAGCTCGTGAAAGGTTTGGATTACTCGAAGCTACAGCATGGATTAGATCGGCAACACTAAATGACCTAAATTCATCACCCTCACTCGAGATAATGCGAGTAGCTTTCAAATAATTGGCGTAATGACTTTTTAGTTGCTCAATTGAAACACTAATCCACTCTCGCAACGCAATTCGTCCGACATTGGGTGAAAGAATGCCTAAATTGAAACCAATATCGGATAAATTTAAGATACCGTCTTTTATTTTCCAATTCGCATCAAGCAGTTGTGCCAGCTGTGCAATTTCTGCTTTAGGCTTACCTTTAATGGGGTGTTCATTCGCGATAGCTAGAGCAAGTCCAGCTACCAGGTCGTCAAACTCAAATGTTTCTTCGTTGATTTCAATTTGTGCTTTTACTTCAGGAGTAGACGCCCAGAACAAAGCGAATTGATTCTCGAGTCCTTCACCGTTTTTACTATTAAAAACTAATATACGTTTATGCTGTTCACTATTCGATAGGTAGTTGAAAGCTCGGGAAGCCGTGTCAGCACACTTAAAACAAACACCAATGTATGCATCTTTAGAGCTACTCTGGTGAGATACAAAAGCATTCTTATTTAGTGAGTGTAAAGG
This sequence comes from Deinococcaceae bacterium, assembly GCA_046327935.1. Taxonomy (GTDB): domain Bacteria; phylum Deinococcota; class Deinococci; order Deinococcales; family Deinococcaceae; genus JACMOA01. The sequence goes on along the minus strand of JAXLXL010000002.1, from coordinate 378,366 downwards.
TGCAGGACGCCCCAATAATTTTACTGGAAGGGGAATCCTGCGGATTAGTTGCTTATGTTCCCCGCAGGTGGCACATTCGCCGCACACAGGTGGCTTATTTCCCGTTCTGCGTTGCATTTCTTCAAGCCAAAACTGTCTGGCTTCTTCATGTTCAAAAAGATGCTTTTCAGATAATGGATCAAAAGTTGTTTGAAAAGAAATCCAATGTTTTGGTTCTATGTCCTTAAATCTCGGGTCAGAATGTAAAGTTTTACTCTCAAGTACCTTAAGCATCAGTTCTACGGCTTGGCGAAGTTCAGAACTCTTCAAGGTATCGGATTTGAGAAACTTGCGTGTCAGTTCTATAAAACTGAGATGCTTTTTTGAGTCATTATTTCCGCTTTTGTTTTCAGGCAAACCAAAAACATATCCTGCTTCATCTACCAAAAGATGTGCTTCAATGCTTACGGTCCGTCCACAATATGGGCGCTCAATATCAAGTTCTGTCTTCTCAATATATGAACCCTCTTTGCGCAAGTGCACAACCCAATAAATCGGCTCACTATACGAGTAAAATCCGACTGGGGGTAATTTTCCTTTGCGCTCGAGCTCTTCCCCATACTGCACCAATTCACGAAACATAACGTCCCTCTAATTCTTCAAGTTCGTCATATTTACTCTGTGGAACTTCAAGCCAACCTGACTTCAATATGGCGCTGAAATACAAAGCTTGTGCATAACCACTGGTGCGTTTCTTTTCTCCACTCCTGGTGCAGTGTAAAAAATCAAGATCTTTGCGCGTATTGCTGGGAACAAATGCGATATCAAACAACATCACGCCAAGATTTAGATTTAAATCCTTATCTACGTGTGTACCCATCTCCACTTCTGAAAAATCAGCTACACATTCTCGAGTGCCCAGACAAGGTGTGTGATGATACTGGCCACGCTGGAGGCGACGTTGAAAGCAGTCAAGATATTTTTGAATAGGATCAGTCGCGTGAGGGCGTAAGTGAAGTGTTGCTTCAACAATATACGAAACATTTTTAAGCATTAAACTCGAACGTTGCTGGCGTTGATCTTCGATTAATATAAGGGCTTCTTTTTGGCGATTTTCTAGCTCATTACGCAAGATTACCGTATGCGACCCAAGTTGGACCACACCAATGCGTTGTATACGGTATCGAAATTCTGGTTTCCAAAAAATTGCCTCTAATGCACCTCGAGCTGCACTGGGTGTGATGATTGGATATGAAACCCGTTCAACTTTAAATTCTGGTCTAGAGAACAGAGCAAGTTCACCTTGAAATTGACATCGGATAATTTGAGCCATGCATCTTCCTTTCAGTACCGAGTGAGATCAGCAGGATCAAAAACAAATCCTACTAAGCCTTTTATTGGATCGTAGCCTTCGATGGATCGCCAACGATAAAGCCCTTCAACCTCTTTGCCATTTAAAAGAACACTTTCTATATCGTACCGATATTCTTTGAGGTCATTTTTGTAGACATTCACTATGAATTGCCCAAGCGCTTGCCATTGCTTGCGATATGGTGCATGTAGCCATGCTTGTAAAGCTTTATCTGCATCTTGAGTTTTAGTTTTTGCCGTTTTTGGATCGATGATTGTGAAGCTATAGGGTACCACAATGCTGACCGTATCTTTCTCAATCAGACGGTATTCCTGTGCCACTGTTGGAAAATCAAGGATAGCTCGAGCCTCTTGAATGACTTTGCCTTTTTTGCCCTCTTTAGTTCTGGCCACAGTGTCATAAACAAGCCGAAAGTATTCTCGAGCAATTTCAGGTTCGTGCAGCAAATTGGGATCTTTATCAAGAAGAATCAGTCTTGCTTTCTCGAAACCAACGAGATATGCCCCTTGTGGACTATGAAATTCTTCTGGATCAAAAATAATGACATGTCCACCATCTGAGAATTCGTCATTTCGGTTGCAGCGGCCAGCTGCTTGAATAATTCGCTCAAGCGGTCCTAATACACGATAAACAATAGGAAAGCTAATATCGACGCCAGCTTCAACAACTTGTGTAGCAATCAATTTCACGACTTCTTTGTTTTTGAGACGTTGCTTTATTTCCTCAAGCATGATTTTACGATGCGCCCCACAAAGTAGGGTTGAGAGATGATATACACCTTTGCCTTTAACTTGATCAAGAAGTGTTAAAGCATCTTTTCGAGTATTCAATATCACCATAACTTGATTTTTATTTTCGAGCTCTGACGCTAAATTTTCCCAACTCATAGGCTTATTACGGCGTTCGTAGGTCACCCGTTTTGATGCTTGAAAGTGCTCCGTATATTGGGGCACGATTTCTGTTACTGCAACACCTTTAAATGCCTCAAGAAAATGGGACTCTTCAAAAGCGGGTTGGGTCGCAGTACAAAGTATGACACTTGCACCATAGTCCTCGACCAAAGTGCGCAATACATCGAGTGTTGGTTCAAGAAGTGCTGGTGGTAGGGTTTGTACCTCATCTAGCACAATCACGCTTCGAGCAAGGTTATGAAGTTTTCGACATTTGCCAGTTTTGCGAGCAAATAGACTCTCAAAAAGTTGTACGGTTGTCGTCACTATCAGTGGCACATCCCAGTTTTCAGTTGCGAGTCGTGCACGTAAACTCTTTTCTTTTTGCTTTTCAGTCGGGTCATCCTCTGGAGTAATCGCACTGTGGTGCTCGAGAACTGCATCTTCTCCAAGAACATCACGTAAAATTTGCGCGGTTTGGTCAATAATACTGGTGTAAGGAATCCCAATAATAATTCGCGCTAAGTCATTAGCTTCAGCATGATATAAAGCAAAAGCAAGACTGGAAAGGGTTTTTCCACCACCTGTCGGAACAGTCAAGCGAAAAAAGCCTGCTTTACTCTTGGCTTGCTTGAGACAAGCTGAGTACACTTCATCACGAATACGTTGTACTTCTGCAGAACTACTTGTTCCATCACTTTTTTGTAATTGAAGAAAAGCCAATCGGCCAGTTTCAAAATGACTAATCAAATCTCCAATTGCAGGATGTGCGTTTCGCTCAATTTTCTGGCTTGGATTGAAATGATCTTCCGTATCCAAGTAATCAGCATCTACAAGACAGGAAAATAGCATTCTTACCCAAAGTTCACGTCGGGTATCTGATTCAAATTTTGGGATTTGCAAATTTGGTTTTATATCTAGAGCTTTAAAAAACTCCAGCATAGAAGTCAATTTAGATTTGTCTTTTACAAATTCACACAATTGTGTTTCTATTTCGCCGCCATGCGATAGTCCAGCATGGTGCCCTAGTATTGGCAACGCGAATTCTTTCCAGCTGTGTCCCTTTGGTGCAAGAAGTGCATAAATAAGTGCAGCACCCCAAATAGCATGAGGTTCGCTTTTTGCTTTTTCACCCTGGGAACATGCTAGTAAGTATGATTGAAAATTTGGATTGATTTTTCCAAAATCATGTAACCAACCTAACGTTTCTATCTGGTCTTCTCCAAAACCTTTAGCAAAACCCTGAGATAATTTGGTTACGCATTGCAAATGATTTTGCAAATCATGCCAATCATCAGTACCCGCTCTAGGTGTATGCGCTGCATATTCTGGCTTCATTTATACCTCCTTGTTATGGAGCGTTTATCCTCACAATAAAAAATGTTTTGATAGTGCGCTCTATCAACTACAGTGCTAATTACTCATAGCCCTTTTCGCGATCAACTTTTTTTCATAAAGCTTTGCTAATCTCTAAAAGACTCATTTCTCCCCTACGAGCTTCTTCAGCAGTCGGATAATTTCGTCGTTTTGCTTGATCAAAATGGCTTGCATCTGCAAGCCCGCTTCATCTGTAACTTGCGAAACTTGTGCTGCACCCTTTGCGCCAATCATGTTGAGACTGGCTGTATTCAGCAACGCTTGAGCCAAGGCTGTCATCTGGCCCGGAGATGTATCACGAATGCCAGAGCGAAAGTCCTCTACACTCGAAAAACCCCAAGCCAACCCTGTGCCTAAAATACCCAAAGCCAACAAATGCTTTTTCATTTGAATCCCCCTGTTTCATTTAGATTAAAGCAACCCTGCGTCAGTTTTTGACGTTACAAAATTGCTCAACCAATTGGCGGGCTTCTTCCAACCAACGGCACCTCAAATCTTGCGGTTCCAGTACCTCTACACGGCAACCCCAACTCTGAATCCAACTGAGCAACTCCAAAGGAAAACCATCACTGGTCGTTCCCACCTCAAGTGAAACATCCAAAGCACCATCCTCTCTCTCGACATCAATTTTCAAGGTCGGATAACCTCCCTCTTTTATCCTGTAAGCCGCATCTCTGGAAAAACGAAGTTTGACACGTATAACACCTCCTCCTGTCATTCCAACAACCCCCCAAGCATGGTTGAGAATCTGTGAAACACTGAAGTGATCCGGAATATTATATGATTGACTCAACATCAAGGTTTTACTCATTCTGGACAGCTTAAATATCCGAATTTGGTCTTTTTTAATGTCCCTACCCAAGATGTAAATGTCCAAGTTAACACGGCTAACCTCAATGAAGTAAACCTCTAAAGTCCGCAAGGATATTTCCCCTCTCGGAGAACGATATTCAAACTGAAGAAGGCGCTGTTCTATCCATGCGCGGGCAACATGTTCAAATTCCCTCTGATTGTTTTGCACAGAGCCGTCAAACCTTGGTGTGCTCTCATGCAACAGCGTCCGGATATTGGGAGGCAACAACGCCGCAAGTTTATCCAACGCATTGGCATAAGCACGGTTTCCGACAAAGGCGTGATGGTAAAGCAATCGGGCTGCTGCATGGATGGCCAAAGCGTCCGTATCTGTTAAATTGGATGCACCAATGGGTATAAAGTACATGTTCTGATTTTTTTGAATGTCCACACCACTGCATCGCAGATCTTCCAAGTCCCGTTGAAGGGTGCGAACCCCAACCCCAAGCTCTTCTGACAAGGCCAATACCGTTCGTGGACGGGCTTTTAGAATTTGGATTACTCTTCCTAGCCGAATAGATTTTTTCACCAAAAACCGACCGATCTGCAGCAAACACATTCGCGAATTGAATTGTTGAACCCTATGAGAACGATAGTAGCACACCGTATGCCCCCACAGAAAGCTGGACAACCAACCTCCCCAATCGATACACTGGAATCCATGATCTGCTTTGGACTGCTTACGATGGCGCGCATGGGTTAGCGGTTTTTTCCCATGCGTGTCCTCGGCCAGTGCCGAGGCTTTTTTTTGAATTCCGCTCGACGAAAGGAACCCCATGATTGACCGACCTGTACGCACAGAAAAATACAACCCACACGCCATTGAATCCAAATGGCAACGGATTTGGGAAGAACAAGGCCTGTACCGTTTTGATCCAGCATCCACAAAGCCAAAGTTTTACCAACTCACCATGTTTCCCTATCCATCTGGAAACCTGCATGTCGGCCACTGGTATTCCTACTGCGCACCAGACGCCCGAGCACGCTACATGAGAATGCGCGGCCACGAAGTTCTTTTTCCCATGGGATTCGACGCCTTTGGACTGCCCGCTGAAAACGCAGCCATCAAAAACGGCATCCATCCCAAAATCTGGACCGAAAAGAACATTGAATACATGACCAATCAGTTCAAGAAAATGGGGACGATGATCGATTGGTCACGGAAATTCCAGACCTGTGATCCAGACTATTACCGTTGGAACCAGTGGTTTTTCATCCAATTTTACAAACGGGGATTGGTCTACAAAAAAGAGTCGACGGTCAATTGGGACCCCGTCGATCAAACCGTTTTGGCCAATGAACAGGTGGTGAATGGCCGCGCAGAACGTTCCGGGGCGTTGGTCGAACGGCGCCTGATGAACCAGTGGCACTTTAAGATCACAGCATACGCGGAAGAATTGCTCGATTTCTCAAAAACCGACGTTCCTGAGAAAGTGCGTTCCATGCAAACCAACTGGATTGGTCGCTCGGTTGGGGCAACCATTTCCTTTGAGACAAAAGCGGGCAAAATTGTCGTTTTTACAACCCGTCCCGATACCGTTATGGGGGCAACATTTTTGGTTTTGGCACCAGAGCACCCTTTGGTTGCGGCCCTCACGACGCCCGAGCAAAAGAATGAAGTGCTGGCCTACATCGAGCAAGCGCAAAACACACCAGAAATTGAACGCACCGCAGAAGGCAAAACAAGAACGGGTGTCTTCTTGGGAAGTTATGCCGAACATCCATTTTCAAAAGAACCCATTCCCATTTACATTGCCGACTATGTTTTGGCAACGTATGGGACAGGATCAGTGATGGCCGTCCCAGCGCACGATGCACGCGACTTTGAATTTGCCCAAGTGTATGGATTGCCCATCAAACAAGTCGTTTTTCCAGACACACCTTGGGATTTTGCCAAAGAAGGACCGTTTTTGGGAGAAGGTACACTTTCCAACAGCGGACCTCTGGATGGGCTTTTAGGTGGGAAAGTCCATATTCACAAAGCCATCGAGGTGTTGGAAGCGCAAGGCATGGCAACAGGACAGACCACTTACCGACTGCGCGACTGGTTGGTCTCCAGGCAACGCTTTTGGGGAACGCCTATTCCCATCATCTATTGCCCAGTCTGTGGAGAACAGCCCGTTCCAGAAGACCAATTGCCCGTTCGGTTACCCGAAGACGCGGAATTTTTGCCAAGTGGCCAAAGCCCCCTCAAAACCCATCCGACTTGGAAACACACCACATGCCCATCATGTAATGGCCCAGCAGAACGCGAAACAGACACCATGGATACCTTTGTGTGTTCGAGTTGGTACATGAGGCGTTTCTTGGATCCCCACAACAACAACATGCCCTTTGATCCAGAGATTGCACAAAGCATGCAACTGAATCTGTATACAGGTGGCGTCGAGCACGCTATTTTGCACCTGTTGTACTCACGTTTCTGGCACAAGGTCATGCGAGACATGGGTTTGGTATCCACAGATGAGCCCTTTGAAATGCTGCGAAACCAAGGCATGATCTTGGCCGATGACCATTCCAAAATGTCAAAATCTTTGGGAAATGTCGTTGACCCAGACGATCTTGCTGCAGATTTTGGCACGGATACTGTTCGGTTGTATTTGATGTTCTTAGCCCCATGGGAAGACGGTGGACCGTGGAATCCCAATGGCATAACAGGACCCTACAAGTGGCTTGGACGTGTGTGGAGCCTCTTTTTTGACGAACCACAGGCACATGAGCACACTGAAAATATATCTGTTCAAGACGTGCGTTTTGCCCTTCACTCAACACTCAAAAAAGTCACACAGGATTTGGAAAACTTCGGGTTTAACACAGCCATCGCCGCTCTGATGGAAATGACCCACACCCTGGGCAAAGCAAAACGAACACCTGAAGTACTGAATTCTCCCGTTTGGAACGAGGTAAAGCGCGTTTTCAATGTCATCTTGGCACCGTTTGCCCCCCACATTGCGGAGGAAATCTGGCACCAATTGGGTCACACAGACAGCATTCACATGCAATCCTGGCCCACTTTGGACCCATCGGCACTGCAAAAGGATACTCTGGAAATTGTCATACAAATCAATGGACGATTGCGTGGTAAAATAAGTGTTTCAATACACAGCAATCCCGAAGACATCATTGGGTTGGCTAAGAAAGAAGACAACATTGCCAAGTATTTGTCAGACTCAGAGGTCATTAAGGAAATCTACGTTCCAGGGAAACTGGTTAATTTTGTGATCAAAAATCGCTCCTAGATTATATATTCCCTAAAAACCACCTCTTTTGAAGCCAAAACAACGGGCACAGAAGGGGTGGTTTTTCTAGAATTATTGACTGAAGTTTGACCAACCGACAAAGCAAAATGTTTTTCAGGAAAGCTGATGAGCAAACCCGACAGAAACAACAAAACAACCCAGCGTAGATTCCAAATGCGTAACAGCAAGTCAAATTGGGCGCATTTGATGCTCCAGTTTATCCAGAGTCAAAAAGTAAACCGTCCTAGCGGAGGTAAGCCTGACAGTTTTTTTTCATTGTATCCGTCAATTTGACATCCTTAATGAAAGGCTATAACATAAGTTGGCTTTAAATGAATAAAAGACAGATACATGATTCTGAGCCATCATGAAACTGTCTTTGGGATTCTAAATCCTTTAAGAGCCAACGGCCATCTTCGATCTTATCGGCACGAAGGAGTGTAAATCATAAAACAATAAACATAAAAAATCAAGTCAAGTGCTTCGGTCTTCTGTTCTAATTATTGTTTTTTTTAATACACGGTCTATTTTCGTGTAAAAGGGTGATTTATGTCTAAATATGGTGGAAAATTTACAATACTGACTGCGGCTTTGGGAATGGCTTTTTACAGTTGTGCAAATCAAGGACAACATCTAGACAAAACAGCACCATCGTTATCTACTCTGGCAACGTGTGGTTCTGGAACGGTCACGCCCATTGGAAGCGTCCAGGGTTCCAGCGTTAAAAGCCCGCTTGAAGGCAAGCTGGTCACCATAGAAGGCATTGTCACTGCAAAGTACCCTGTTTCGCCTGGCTTGTCTGGTTTTTATATTCAAGACGCAGGTGATGGCGATGCTAAGACGTCTGACGGTGTTTTCGTCTATCTTAAAACCAGTAGCGCGTTTTGGATGAAAGGATTTAACGTCCAAGACAAAGTGCGTGTGACGGGAACGGTCAAAGAGTACACCAATCTGGGACAAGCGATCACTGAGCTTGACAGCATCACAGAACTTGAAATGTGCGCCTCTGGATTGGCCCTTCCAACAGCCACCACTGTCACATTTCCCACAGATCTGGAAGCCTACGAAGGCATGCGAATCAAATTCGACCAGACCTTTGCGGTCACAGACAACTATGATCTTTCACGGTATGGTGATCTCGTTCTGTCGCTGAATACCTTTTTCAAAGATTACACGCAAATCAACCGTCCCGACAAAACGGGATATGCGGCCTACGAAGCAAGCTTACCCCAAAAACGCCTCACCCTCGACGATGCACTGCAAACCGAAAATCCAGTTCCGACACCCTTCTTGAGCAAAGCTGGATCTGACGGAACGCGCCGCGTCGGCGATGAACTGACCAACTTCGAAGGCATTGTCCGTGAAGGCAACAGCAATCGGGTGTTGCCCACATCGACCCTCAGTTTTGTGGAAAAAAATCCACGGACCGACAAACCCGATGTGCCTGATGCTTGGATCAAAATCGCCAGTTTCAACGTTCAAAACTTCTTCAATGGGGATGGCATGGGCGGGGGTTTCCCAACGGCACGTGGGGCGAAAACAGCAGCAGAGTTTAAACGCCAGAAAGACAAAACAGTCAGCGCAATCTCCACAATGGACGCAGATGTCATCGGTTTGATGGAACTTGAAAATGACGGAGATGGTCCAACCAGCGCGATTGCCGAGTTGGTAAATGCCCTGAATGACAAAATGGGTGCGGGAACCTACGATTATGTTCGCGACCCCATAGGCGGTGTGGGCACAGACGCCATCAAGGTTGGTATCATTTACAAACCCAAGACGGTTACACCCACCAGCCCTTCAGTCAGCAGCACCAACCCGATTTTTGACCGATTGCCCGTTGCCATGACGTTCCGCGCTGAAAAATTCCTCGGTTGGGGACACTGGTCCACAGCAACGTTCAGTGTCGTGGTCAACCACTTGAAATCCAAAAATCCAGATTCCAGTGCAGCGACAGGCTTTTGTACGGTTGCCAAAGCCGGTCCCAACGAAGATCAAAAAGACGGTCAAAGCTGTTGGAACGACAAGAGAACCCAACAGGCCGAGACACTCAAAACCTTTATGGACCAATTGGCACGCGAAAGTGGCGACAACGATGTGATCGCGTTGGGTGACTTCAATGCTTTTGCGAAGGAAGATCCCATCCAAAAGATGACCACAGCGCCCTCAGCATTGATTGACCTAACAGCACGCATTCCTGCCGAGGACCGCTACTCACACGCATTCAACGGTCAAGTGGGTTCATTTGACTACGGATTTGCAACGCCCAGTTTGGCAGCGCAACTCGCAGGCGTCAATTACTGGCACATCAATTCGCCAGAACTGAGCAGCTTCGACTACAGCACCCCTCCCTACAAAAAAGACGACCGTTACGCACCCACACCTTACCGCTCTTCGGATCACGATCCCTTGGTCATGTCCTTTAACCTCAAAGCCGACCGTGGTTTTGAGCCCACACTGGACGACCCCATGTCCAGCAAATAAAATCCGAAACCCAAAAGCAGCCCGACGTTTCGGGTTGCTTTTTCTTGGGTCCTTTCCGAACAAATAAAACGATTGGGTGGTGTGTGTATTCGGTTTTCTCTGTCAAAAATCCCAGTACAGTGCCTCTGAAAATTTCAAATTCCGACGAACCTTGACACAATTTGAAAAAACAACACACCCCGAATTTCTTTTTTGTCAAACATGTTTTTCGGGTGTTTTGCTTATAGGAGGAATGTTGATTTCGCAAATGGCGTGCCCTTTTCGTTGGAAAAGAAATCGTTTATCATATCGCTCTGGGCCTTGCGCCTAAGATGACCGGAGGTCCACACCATTGAAACAAAGCTTCAAACCTGCGGATGCCGCGGAGCTCTACCATGTTCCTTACTGGAGCAGTGGGTTTTTTAGGGTATCTGAGCGTGGAACGATGGAGGTTACCCCTCCAGGCGGAATTTATGCCAATTTACAAGAGATTATTGAACAACTCGTCGAATCTGGAGAATCTTTACCTGTTATTTTGCGTTTCCCTCAGGTCCTGGCAGGCCGTGTCCGTCAATTGAGTGAGGCTTTTAGAAGGGCCATCGAGGAATACGACTACGGTGGACGTTATCAAGGTGTGTTTCCAGTCAAGGTCAATCAGCGGCGCATGGTCGTCGAAACGATCGCGGATGCAGGTTGGGACTATGCAACTGGACTTGAAGCTGGATCCAAAGCCGAATTGGCCCTGTGTCTGGCACAAGACCTCAATCCAAGATCGCTTTTGTGCTGCAACGGATTCAAAGACGACGGGTTTATCCGGCTGGCCCTTTGGGGACGGTCACTGGGCAAAAATGTCGTCATTACGGTCGAGAAATTTTCAGAGCTCGATCGCATTTTGCGCATTGCACGCGAACTCGATGTCACACCGGCCATTGGCGTTCGGTTTAAACTCCATGCCAAAGGCAGCGGCCAATGGGAAGAATCCGGGGGCGACAGTGCCAAATTTGGCCTGAGCGCTTCCGAGCTTTTGGCTGTTGTAGAACGCCTCAGACAAGAAGAAATGCTCGACAGTCTGGTCATGATTCACTGTCACATTGGCAGTCAAATCACAGACATCCGGCGGGTCAAGGTCGGCATACGGGAAGCGACACAGGTGTACAGCAACTTGGTTAAGGAAGGCGTGCCGCTGCAGTACTTGAATGTGGGTGGCGGACTCGCGGTCGACTACGACGGCAGCAAAACCACGTTTTACACGTCGGCCAATTACACGCTCCAGGAATACGCTTCGGATGTTGTGTACACCATCGGCGAAACCTGCAAACAGGCTCAGGTGTCACCGCCCACCATTGTCACGGAATCCGGCCGCGCACTGACTGCGCACCACGCCATTTTGGTCTTGCCTGTCACAGATGTGACCGGACCGACCCGAGAACAACCCCTGTTGCTCGAACGGCGCCAGGCGGAACACCAGATCATCGGCAACATGGAAGAGCTCTTGCAAAACATCAACAAGAGAAACTGCCGAGAAATCTACAACGACGCCGCTGCCGACAAAGAAACCATACACAACCTTTTCGATTTGGGCTACCTGACGCTGTACGAGCGGGCCCGGGGCGAAACGCTCTACAATCAAATCCTTCAAAAGGTTGCCAAGATTGTCCGGGACTTGGACTACGTACCCGAAGAGCTTGAGGACTTAAACAAGATTCTCGCGGACAAGTACATCTGCAATTTCTCACTGTTCCAAAGCTTGCCAGACAACTGGGCCATCGACACCCTCTTCCCCATTGTCCCACTGTCACGCTTGAATGAGCGCCCCACACGAGAAGGCATTTTGGTCGATATCACGTGCGACTCCGACGGCAAAATCGACAAATTCATTGACCTGCGGGATGTCAAAAACACCTTGAGCCTCCACGAGTGGACCGGAAATCCCTATTATCTCGGGGTTTTTCTGGTCGGTGCCTACCAAGATGTCTTGGGCAGTGCCCACAACCTGTTTGGCCGGGTCAACGAGGCCCACATTCGCGTCAAGACCGGCGGAAAATACGAAATCGAGCTGTTCATCAAGGGTCAAAAGGCGCGCCGCATGATCGAAAACATGGGCTACGAAGAATCCATGTTGCTCGCCTCCATCGAAGATCAGACCGAAACGGCAGTCAAAAAAGGTCGCCTCAAGCGTGAAATTGCAGACTCTTTTTTGGCAGACTACGCAGAAGAATTGCTCGGGTACACCTATTTGGAATACGAAGACCCACACCCAGACGGGACCGACGATGGGCTTTAAGGTTCACCTCGATATCGAAAAGGTGGTGCACGGGGGTTACGGACTGGCCCGCCTTTCGGGTCAAGTTGTTCTCGTTGCCGGCGCACTGGAAGGCGAAACCGTGGAAGTCGAAATCTCCGAGGAGCAGGGCATTCTCCGCGGATACATGGTCTCTTGTGTGACGGCCTCAGCAGAACGGGTCGACACCGTTGGGCTTCCTCCGACGCTGAATTTGGCACATGCGACCTACGAAGCCCAACTCAGATACAAACACCAATTTGTTCAAGAGTCACTCGAACGCATTGGAAAACTCGAAGGCCAAATCGACGAAACCCACCCGAGTCCCGATCGCTGGCATTATAGAAATACTGTTCAGTACGCAATAACAGATGAGGGCGTGGCCTACAGGAAACGCAAAAGCCACAGCCTGAGCATTGTCACAGAAGACCCGGTCGCGAGCGAACACATTGGCCACTTGGTCTCGAAAATCGATATCCAAAAACTCAAGCCCGCACAGGAAATGGTTATCCGGAGCAGTTTCTTGCAACAAGGCGTGGTCGTGACCCTCATGGGACCCAACGCTTCACAGCTTCACAAAGCGGCCATGCACCTCGTTGATCAGGGTGTTTTTGGCGTGTGCGTGGCCAAAGCTGACCGTTACCGCTCCATGGAACAGGCGCGATTGGTTTGGGGAGAGCCCTATCTGCTCGAGCGGTACGGGAATCTCGAACTTTCCGTATCCGCAAAAGGATTTGCCCAAATCAACCCGAAATCTGCGAGTGAACTCTACCTGAAAGCCTTGGAGGATGCCGGTTCAGGCCGGCACGCTTTGGATTTGTATGGAGGCGCGGGACCGATCGGCCTACATTTCGCAAACCATTACACAAAGGTAACTGTCCTAGACACCTCCCACGAAGGTCTGGCACGTGGGCAAAAAGACGCAAAGCGACTTGGCATCGCCAACATCAAATACCGTCAGGGTGACGCAGAAGATCTGCCCATGGATATTGACACCCTCGTCAGTGACCCACCCCGCGCAGGCATGACCCGGGAAACGCTGATCCGAATTGGAGAATCCCGGGCGGACCGCCTCATTTACATCTCGTGCGACCCGGCGACTTGGGCCCGCGACGCCGCAACACTGGTTTCCCAAGGGTGGAACCTGCAAAAGGTAACCCCCTGGGATTTTTATCCGCAAACCTCGCACGTCGAAATCCTAAGCCTGTTCACCCGCTGATCAGGTGGCTGGATTGGGACTCAGGGAAGGAAAACCTGAAATTTCACCACCGTCAGCGTCGTCTCCCAAATGCTGGCCGGACATGAGTCTCCTGAATTCATCTCCACTGAGGGTTTCGCGCTGGATGAGCGCCTCGACAATGGTGTGCATGCGGTACTCTTTTTCCTTGAGCAACATCTGAACACGCTCATACTGTGTGTCGATAATTCTTCTGACTGCATCGTCAATTTTTTGTGCGATGTGCTCGCTGTACCGGCCTTCTGCGTCCTCACTTCCGTACTTGACCTTGCCAATTTCGGAACTCATGCCCCACTCCATCACCATTTTGCGTGCAATGCCCGTGGCCCGTTCAAAATCACTGGTCGCACCCGTCGTCACCTCACCGAAAATCATTTCCTCCGCGGCCTGACCGGCCAGGGCCACGCCAATCATGTCCAGCAAAACGCCTTCTCGGTAGTGCGCACGGTCTTCGGCAATGGGCTTCATATAGCCGGCAGCCCGACCCCGTGGAATGACCGTCAACTTCTGAACGCGATCCGCATTGGGAAGGAGTTCTGCTGCCAAAGCATGCCCAACCTCGTGGTAGGCAGTGACGCGTTTGTCCTCTTCAGAAATCACCCTCGATTTCCGCTCTGGACCCATCACCACGCGGTCCGATGCCTCATCGATGTCCTTCATGGTGATGCGTTTGCGTTTGTTCTTCGCCGCCAAAAGAGCCGCCTCGTTGAGCAAATTCTCCAGGTCGGCACCGACAAACCCGGGGGTTTGCTTGGCGACCAAACCGAGATCGACTTCGGGCTCAAGGGGTTTTTTCCGGGCGTGGATTCTGAGAATGTGTTCGCGTCCCCGAATGTCCGGCGCGTCGACCACAACTTGGCGATCAAAACGTCCCGGCCTCAAAAGGGCTGGATCGAGCACATCCGGGCGGTTCGTCGCGGCCAAAATAATGATGTCGTGTTTGGATTCAAATCCATCCATCTCCACGAGCAACTGATTGAGGGTCTGTTCCCGCTCATCGTTTCCGCCACCCAAAGACAGCCCTCTCTTACGCCCAACCGCATCGATTTCGTCAATGAAGACAATGCACGGAGCAGCCTTCTTGGCTTGGTCAAAGAGGTCGCGAACGCGGGCGGCACCGACACCGACAAACATCTCGACGAAATCGGATCCCGAAATCGAGAAAAAAGGAACCCGCGCCTCTCCGGAAACCGCCTTTGCCAGCAGCGTTTTACCGGAACCGGGAGGACCGACCAACAACACGCCATGGGGAATCCGAGCGCCGAGCGAGTGAAAGCGGTCTGGAGATTTCAAGAAATCCACAATTTCGACCAAATCCGCTTTGGCTTCATCGCACCCGGCCACATCGACGAAGGTCAGTTTCGGCGTACCCTCCATGAGCAAATGCGCTTTGGAACGTGCAAACCCACTGCCATTGTTGTCTCCGCCACCCACACGCATCCGATTCAAATAGATGAAAAACAAAACGAGCATCAAGACAGAAGAAATGGGAAGCAAAAGACCGAGCCAATTGAAGGTCTCACGGGAATTGACCATCACTTCCACGCCCTCCGAGATGAGGTACTGCGTGTCCAATGAAGGATCATTTGATCTGTGAACAACATCAAAACGCTGCTTGTCTTTGAGCGTGACTTCGGCGATGGTGACCTCACCACGCGGAACCAAAACAACCCGATCAACCTTGTCGGCTTTGAGCTGCTGTAAGAAAAAATTAACGCTCCGTCCCTCCGGATCTGTGCGGTTGAGGCTCAAAAATCCGAGCGAAACCAAAACTGCCAGACCCAGGAAAATCCAAAGCACGTTCAAGTTGCGAGCTTTCATGGCTTTAGTTTAGACCGAAACAGAGCGGTGCGAACAGGTATAACAAAAAGATTGAGGGGAATGCCCCCTCAAAATTCATAGTACAATGTGATCAATTTCCGCAATTCAAATGATTTTTCTCATCATAACAAATCGTCCCTCTGGGGTTCATCATTGCAAGAGAGGAGCCTAGAATAGAAATAGTGATAACAATACAAGAAAATACTTTAACTTTCATAAATCACCTCAAAGAATAATTTAAATTTCGGAGAAACCAATTCCATCTCCTGAAAGCATAGTATCAAGGGTTTTAGGAGATAGGAATAAATAAAGCCTTTGGGTTATGTTTACAAAATACAGACAGAGGGAACATTCTGAATACCTTTATGGGAAGGTGCATGCCCGCCATTGAGGAGACACGCCACGGAAACTGATTTTGCTGACCCTCACGGAAAAATGACAAGTTTCAAGATGAAACAGCACTTCGGAACAGCTTGAGCGAGAGAGACGGGAGGCGCACCGCACCTTGACCCACCAGGGTATAGGTCCGGTCTTCGGAAGTGTCCAATTCCAACTGCCAACCCACGGGAACATCCAAATGGGGCAAACAAAAATCGATATCCAGCTCACTGGCATTGAGCATCAAAAACAGGTGGTCATCGACCAAGGGACGACCCTCATCGTCGACGTCATCAATGCCATCGCCATACAGAAAAAGGCCCAATGTCTTTGTAACAGGATTTCGCCAATCCTCGTCGGTCATGGTGTTTCCATCGGGACGCAGCCAGAGCACATCGCTGATCTCACCCCCGCGGATGGGTCGCCCTTTGAAAAAATGAGTACGGTGGAGCGAAGGGTGTTTCCTTCTGAGTGCAATGACCCGCTTCGTGAATTCGAGCAATTTTCGCTGAT
Organism: Deinococcaceae bacterium; assembly: GCA_046327935.1. Taxonomy (GTDB): domain Bacteria; phylum Deinococcota; class Deinococci; order Deinococcales; family Deinococcaceae; genus JACMOA01. The sequence continues at coordinate 361,964 of JAXLXL010000002.1, read as the reverse complement.
CCTGACCCAAAATCCAGTTCACCCAACTGATCTCATTGTCCTGACAGTAGGCATTGTTGTTGCCCTGTTGGCTGCGACCAAATTCGTCTCCCATGAGCAGCATCGGTGTCCCTTGCGATAAAAAAAGCGTTGACAGAAAGTTTCTCTTTTGCCGTGAACGCAGCTGCCGAACGGTGGGATTGGACGTTTCGCCCTCTTCCCCATGGTTGTAGGCATTTTCGTGGTTGCTGCCGTCTCTGTTGCTCTCCTTGTTGGCTTCGTTGTGTTTTGAGCTGTACGTCACCAAATCGTGCAATGTGAAGCCATCGTGGGCCGTGACAAAATTGATGCTGGAATAGGGTCTTCGGCCATCGTCTTTGTACAGATCCGATGATCCCGTCAGTCGGTACCCCAATTCAGACGCAACCCCACCGGACCCACGCCAAAATGCCCGAACGGTGTCACGGTATCGGCCGTTCCATTCGGCCCAGTTGATCGGAAACTTACCGACCTGATAGCCCCCGTCACCAATGTCCCACGGCTCAGCAATCAACTTGACCTGACTGATCACAGGGTCTTGGTAGATGATGGTAAAAAAGCTCGACAATTGGTTCACAGCATACAGATCTCTGGCAAGCGCAGATGCCAAATCAAAGCGAAACCCATCGACATGCATCTCTTGAATCCAATACCGAAGAGAATCCATGATGAGGCGAAGCGTTTGTGGATGACGAACATTCAGGCTGTTTCCCGTCCCCGTGGTATCAAAATAGTAGCGCCGATGATCGGCCAAACGGTAGTAGGTGGGATTGTCCACGCCCTTGAAACTGAGCGTCGGTCCCAAATGGTTGCCCTCCACGGTGTGGTTGTACACAACGTCCAAAATAACCTCAATGCCCGCGTGGTGAAACCGCTTGACCATCTGCTTGAATTCGACCACTTCGCAGGCCAATTCAGATCCAGAACGGTAACGAATCTCTGGGGAAAAATAATTGAGGGTTGAATATCCCCAATAGTTGTGAAGACCGCGCTGAACCAAAAATGGCTCGTCTGCGTGCGCATGAACGGGCATGAGCTCCAAAGTGGTGATGCCCAATTCCTTGAGGTAACGCAGAATCGGATCACTGGCCATTCCCAAATATGTTCCCCGAAGTTTCGCAGGAACATCTGGGTGCAACATCGTCATCCCACGAACGTGGGCCTCATAGATGACCGAACGGTGGTTGGGAATGCGGGGCCTTTTGTCACCGGTCCAGTCAAAGGCGGAATCGATCACCACACCCAAGGGAACCCCCAACTGTTCTCGGGTTTCCATTTGCAGGTCTTCTACTCCATGTCGATCGTAACCCCATATGCCTTCGGAATCTTCGATGCCACTGAGGGCTTTCGCGTAGGGATCGAGCAAACGGACATTTGGGTTAAACCGAAGGCCTTTTTCGGGCGCATATTCACCGTAAACGCGGTAACCGTAGCGCTGCCCCGGCTGCAATCCCTCCAAGTAAATGTGCCAAATAAAGGCCGTCTGATGCTGAACGACCAACCGCTTCTCATGGCCAAAGGCATCGACCAAGCAGAGCTCGACCGCCTGTGCATGCTCGGAGTACAAGGCAAAGTTCACACCTTTGCCATCCCAAGTGGCGCCAAGGGGTGAGGGAACGCCTGGACGAACGCGAATGACTGAGGGGTTAGACATACAGATCGATCAAAGTTTCACACGTTTGCCTTGGAACAATTCGGCCATTTTTTGCGGGGTCCACACATGGTATGTGTACATCGAGTATTGGCGCTTAAATCGACCCAAACGGTCCCAAAGTTCTCGACTCTCGGACGGCACCACCACGATCAAAGCCAAAATGGTACCCATATTGTCGTAGATGTAAAAATCAAAGTGGAACTCTTGCTCCCGCCCAGATGAAGTGAACAGGGGAAAGGGGAACGGACGGTACCTCCAAAAAACCTTCCGTCGGCTCAGGTACGAGGCAGCCAAACGTTTGAGGCCACTGTCAAAGGCGTGTGGGACACCATCCATATCTAGAAATGCAATTCCTGGAGGCGGTGCTTCTGGCAACATCTTCGACAACCCACGGGTCTTCTGGGCACTCTTTCTCTGACGCTCAATATTCCGAGCCTCGTCTAGGGCCTGTTTTAATTTTTTACTCCGATCAGACGACGCGGATGCATGCGGGCGCTTTTGAGACATGCCTGACAGTGTACACCACACCACTCTTTCTCTAAATGCAGATAGGCATATGGATCTGTCAAACTGGGACATTTTGTCTCCCAAATATGTCCCAGTTAATGTCGACTGCAATTACAATTTAGTGTTTTGCAAGACGACCCTTTTATTGCATACGGTCTGCGTTTTACTGGTCTTCCATTTCTTCTAACTCATTTTGATCCACGAGGTTGGCAAGTTTATCCAGGTTAATCTCGCCGCTTTTGAGTCCCATGGACAGGTGCTCAATGGCAAGTCGAACCACTTCACTTTTGGTGTAAATCCACCTTGTGTTGGACAGTCCATAGGCTGCTTCTGTGAGCATTGCGTCTTGCTTTTTGGTGATAACCACCTGGAGTCGTTTTTTCGGTACTTTTGACATGAGGACCTCTTTGGATGCGGAATGCATGACGTGTGTATTGTGGCTTATATGACCAACCCCATGAAGTGTGAAGTACCCGGCCAATTACCCAAGACATCTTACGACAGAACACACATCTGTGCGATGTTGTCTCTTATTACTGATACCATGTATATCCATATCAGGCCGTCATCTTATTTTAACGGTCATAAAGTAGACAATTTTTATACTTTTGTCCGTTTTAAACATATGCCATGCCTTATTTTTAAAATCAAGAACAATAATTTTTTAATTTATTATTGGGGTTTATATTTTTTAGAGGCTTAATGTATTCAAAATCTGATATAAAAAAGCAATTTACAGACTATTATTTTACCAAAGATAGGTAGATCGGATGCCACATTCGAAATCAAAAACGGTCCTACACAAGTGCACAGAGTGTTTGCCTAATTTCTTGGGCTCTTATGATATAAGAAATGCCATTTCAATTCAGTATCCTCCGGAAGAGCCTGAGATCTGGATAATATTTCATAAACTGAGAGCAAAAATAGCGTATTTCTAAATTGACTCAATTTGACTAACAAAATGGGATTGCAACATTTTTTGAGGTTTTGTTTGCATGAAACACATTATTTTTACTGTCAAATAGTCTCGATATTTTACCTTACCGTCTACAAATCCCGAAACACAGTGTTCTTTCTTTTTTTCTGGTGTCTGTTTTATCAAACGTTGCATTCTACATTTTACAGCAGTTTTTTGAAATTCTGATGGCATATTTTCGTCCAGCATTTCTGGTCCAACTCAAAAACTGCACTGTTCAATTGAACGGAATGAATGGGCTCGCCAGGCGTGTATCACAGCCATCCAGCGGGTGGATGGTGGTGTTTGTGGAATGCAAACCCAGTAAGTGCTGGAGAAAGGATTGAGAGAAGCGATAGCAGACAGTTAAAACACGCCCTATTCTCTTAGGACTTACGCGAAACGGTTTGGATGGTGCAGAATTTGAGGATGGGCAGACCTCGAAAAGTGAGCCGAAAACGATACTGTGAATTCTTGATGGCTACCCCTGTCAACCGAACCCAAACCTATTTTGCCGATCACTGCGATGATTTTTCTCATGATGCCATCAATCGATATTTGAAAGGAGATCGGGTCACCCCCGCTCAGGTTTGGGAAGCTGCCCGTACACACTTCGAGTTGAGTCCTAGGGGTTATTTAGTCTTCGATGATAGCGTAATGGATAAGAGTCATTCTCGTCAGATCAATGTGGCTCGTCAGCAGTGGAGTGGAAACGAGAAACGAACCATTCGAGGGATTGGAGTGGTGACGTGTGTTTATATCAACCCAGACAGCGAGAAGTTTTGGATTGTAGATTACCGTGTCTTTGCGCCAAATCAAGATGGGAAAACCAAGATTGAACATGTCCATGAAATGTTTCAGCGTGCCTTAGAGCGGTGTGCAGTGGGAGAGTTCAAATTCCGAACGGTGTTGATGGATTCTTGGTATGCGACTGAAAGTTTAATGACCGCCATTGATCGTGCTGGAAAGTATTTCTGCTGCCCCATCAAAAGTAACCGAAATATCCAGGATGCCCGGGAAGATGATCTCGAGTGGACACCCCATTGGTGCAGTTATCAACGGGCAGATGGGGTGTCTTGGAGCAAAGATCAAGAAGAACATGGACGGGTAGTACATTTGAAGAAATGTCCCAAAGCGTTTAGAGTGAAAATGTTTCGGATAGCGTTCTCTACCGAGCGCACGGAACTGATCGTTACCAACGATCCCACTCTGCTGACCACGGATGATGTGCGCTCGACGTGTGCCATCCGTTGGAAGGTAGAAGTGTTTCACCGAGAATACAAACAAATTACAGGGGTTGAAGATTGTCAGTGCCGAGTAGGACGCGCTCAAAGGAACCATATTGGGTGTGCCATGCTGATATGGCTTCGGATGAAACACCTTGCAGAAAAAGCAGGTACCACAATCTATCAACTGAAAGAGCGACTTTTGAGCGATTACATGCGCCGTGAACTCCGCTCACCTACTTTCACTTTCGCGTAAGTCCTACTCTCAATGGATCTGAAATCTTACGTATTACAGCAAGTTTTTTTAATATCGGGAATTTTCTGAGAAGCTAAAACACATCCAGGTCACACTTTATCCCTGTTTCAGTGTTTTAAAAATGATAAAAACTGCTGTATCACTTACACATTAGGCAAATTCCAATGTGGTTAAAAATCTCGTGACGATACTCCGTGAGCAATTTCTGCAAAAGTACATCTGCGCCCGACAATGAAAAGCAAAAAAGGGTTGGCCCGAAAGCCAACCCCGAACACAGACTCAGGTTTAGAAGTCCATGTCTCCGCCCATCCCTGGGGCGCCGGCAGGCATGGGTTTATCTTTTTCAGGCTTATCCGAAACGATGGCCTCTGTGGTCAGAATCAAAGAGCCGATCGAAGCTGCATTTTGCAGTGCAGTCCGGGCAACTTTGGCGGGATCAACGATTCCAGCTGCAATCATATCTTCGACGAATTCTCCGGTTGCCGCATTGAAGCCGTAGCGGGGTTTGCTGTTTCCCAAAACGGCATTGACAATGACGCTGCCTTCGAAACCTGCGTTGAAGGCAATTTGACGGGAAGGCTCTTCGAGAGCGCGCATCAGGATGCGTGCACCAGTGGCTTCATCCCCTTCGAGTCTATTGGCCAACTCTTTTACTGCGGGAATGACACGCAAGAGTGTGGTTCCACCACCGGCAACGATGCCTTCTTCGACAGCAGAACGTGCAGTCGAGAGTGCGTCTTCGTAGCGATGCTTTTTCTCCTTGAGTTCGGTTTCAGTGACAGCTCCAACGCGAATCACAGCAACGCCACCTGCAAGTTTGGCCAAGCGCTCTTGGAGTTTTTCCTTGGCGTAATCGCTGTCGGTGTTTTCCAATTCGGCCTTAATTGCACCCACGCGGGATTCGATGTCAGCGGGTTTGCCATATCCATCGATGATCGTGGTGTTGTCTTTGCTGATGCGCACACGCTTGGCACGGCCGAGCATGTCGAGGGTGACGTTCTCAAGTTTGTAACCCAGATCCTCGGTCACAACGGTACCACCGGTCACAGCAGCGATGTCTCTGAGCATTTCCTTGCGGCGGTCGCCAAAACCAGGTGCTTTGACTGCGCAGATATTGAGCGTGCCACGCAACTTGTTGACGATCAAAGTGGCCATCGCTTCGCCTTCTACGTCCTCGGCGATGATCAACAGTGGACGTCCAGTTTGTGCGACTTTTTCCAAGACAGGCAACAGTTCTTTGAGGTTGGAGACTTTTTTCTCGTTGATGAGCAAATAAGGCTCTTCCAGAACAGCTTCCATGTTTTCGGTGTTCGTTACAAAGTACGCACTGACATAACCCTTGTCAAATTGCATGCCTTCAACGACGTCCACTTCGGTGTTGAGCCCTTTGGACTCTTCAACCGTGATGACGCCTTCTTTGCCGACCTTTTCCATCGCCTGGGCAATTTCTTTGCCAATTTCACTGTCATTGGCAGAAATGGCAGCCACTTCTTCGATGGCTTTGCTGTCTTCAACGGCAACGGAGAATGTTTTGATTTCCTCGATCGCAACAGCGACAGCTTTGTCGATGCCGCGTTTGAGTGCAAGTGGATTTGCTCCAGCAGCAACGTTGCGCAGGCCTTCTTTGACCACGGCTTGTCCCAAAACCGTAGCGGTTGTGGTTCCGTCACCGGTGATGTCATTGGTTTTGCTGGCGACTTCTTTGAGCAGCTGTGCACCGATGTTCTCAAGCTTGTCTTCAAGCTCAACTTCTTTGGCGACCGTGACACCGTCTTTGGTGATGACAGGGCTACCGAATTTCTTCTCAATCACAACATTGCGACCACGAGGGCCAAGGGTGACTTTGACTGCATTTGCGACTGCGTTTACACCACGCTCGAGTGCGCGGCGGGCTTGTTCATCAAAAACCAACTGTTTTGCCATAGTGGATTTCTCCTTAAAAATGAAAGGTCAGGTGCTTATTTTGAGATCAGTCTGCGATGGCGAGAATATCCCGCTCGTTCAAGACGGTATACTCGGTTCCTTCGTACTCAACCATCGTGCCGCCATATTGTGCGAAAAAGATCACATCGCCGACTTTGACGTCGACAGGCACACGGTTGCCGTTTTCCAGCATTTTCCCACTACCGACGGCAATCACTTTTCCACGAATGGGCTTTTTTTCAGCGCTATCGGGCAAAACGATTCCACCTTTGGTGGTGGCAGATTCTTTAATGGTCTCGATGACGACACGGTCTCCTAAGGGCTTCAACATAATTCCTCCATCAGTTGTAGCGATGAGCAAAGTCTCGGCAAGGTACTTGTGCGTCTCCTTGCTCCTCTAGCTATTATATCCAGACTCATCCATGTGTCAATAACCTAGACATAAGATATGAGTCTAATAGGCTCACATCTTTTTCAGTTCTCTTTAAAGGTAACAGGGTTTTGGGTCGACTGCGCCGCCCATTTCTGCGCGTCGAATCAGTGCAGAGCCACTGGGACAATCCGTGACGGCTGTTGCTCCGTAGGCTCGGAGGGTTTCTTCAAACACTGTGGACTCATATTTTGCTCCAGGAAGGGCCGTTTCCACAAGTATCCCGTCTTGAATACGATACAAACCTCCATACTGCTGTCCACCACGGGCATCGAGCATCGGGGCGACCCAACCTTCCTGTGAAACTGCCATGGCCTCAAGTGTGCTCACGCCACAGAGCTCCGCCCCAAGCGCTCTGGAAAGTCCCAAAGCATAACTGATGCCAATCCGAATGCCGGTGTAGGACCCCGGGCCAACACCCACAACAATCCGCTGAACCTGCGATATTTCACTGGGATTTTGCCACAAACGGGCAACCCCATCGGCGATTTCTTCGGCGTGCCGGCGGCCCAAAAGCACAGAGCGTTCCAGGGAAACCGTGTTCCGCAAACCCAGAACCAGAAACTTCGTAGCGGTATCGATAGACAGAGTGATCATCAACGTGGCATTTTAATCCCCAAAGTGGCCTCCATCCGAGGGGTCAAGTTTTGGGGATAAATGGGAATAAACCAGCGGTCGTAAACAGACCAGAGTGTCGTGAAGTCTTTGTAAGAAATCACCGCATCTTCGCCAATCAGAGGGTCGTTGACCCAAAAAACCCCGGCTTGATCGTCGTATCCGCGGACGGTTCGAAAATGCGGCACCTCTCCAACGAAATCTTTTCCTGAACCCGACCCTTTGAGCCACTGCAACACCAGCACCGGAACGCCCAAGTCGATCACCGCTTTGACATTCTCAATTCGCCCACTCACCACGAGTGGGGCCCGCAAACCGAATTGCCGGACATACCCGTCGATGACATCTGCACGCATGTAACCTGTGCCCGTTGGACGCAGCACCTGACTGACCTGTTCCTGGCTAATCGAAATGCCGTAGGCCCCCAGGACACCTGCTACAGAAGCTGGACCACAGTTGTTGTAGGTTTGCGGTTGAAAGGTGAGTCCAGGAATATACGCACTCCGAGATGCACGCGCATTTTGCTGTGTCACAGCACTGGCTCCCACCAAAAGTCCAAAACACCCCAGTCCGATCAAAAACAGTCGCACCCTTAACACATCCTTTAATTTAGCGCAATTTCGGTATGTTTTTTTTAGCATACCCCCAAATAGGGGTACTACCCCCAAATGGGGGGGGGTAGCATGGTAGGCATGAATTCAAAAAGGCATTCTCTCTGCGATCCTTCAACAACGGCCCATTTATCCAGTCGACTTCGCATGGGCAGCATGAACACTCAATCTGGCTTGGCCCTGCCTACAGCGTTGGCATTTGTGGTGGTCACGGGTGTTTTGATCGGAACGGCTTTGCTTGTGGGCACAATGCAGCGTAAATTGTCTTCCGATTCAATGCGAACCGTTCAAGCACAGTACGCTGCCTCAGCAGGTATCGAAAAAGCTGCACAGGAAACGTTTGTCAAGGTTCTTAAGAATTTGAAATCGGGCAGGACCCTCATCGATTACAGGAAAGAGCTGGATAAAATCGTTCTGAATGGTAAAAAACAAGAATTTGAAGGCACAACCTTGGACAAAAAGGAAAGTTACAAGGCCATTGTGGAACGAGAGGATACCGCACACTCCACCATATTGAAAATCACCTCGCGTGGCTGGCAAATGGACAAAAATACCCAGTATGCATCTTCCCCAAAGGACGCAACGACCCGTGTTTTGCAACAAAACCTGATTATCGCGCCCGATCAAAATGTGGAAGGCCCAGCTATTTTTGCGAACGAGGCAAGTTGCACGGCCTGTCATACCAAAGTGATGGATATGAGCACATTCTGGACGTCGAACGGTGGGAATACAGCACCAGCCTTGGATGACAAGCCACTGGCAAAGGTGGTTGTGACGGGCGATCTCACGCTTTTGCAAGATGATTTTATTGGACGAGGCATCAAAAGCCTCGATGAAGCGGATTTGACGATAGCCGGTTCACTCTACCTTGGAGGAACACTTAAGAATCAGACAGGAATTTCTATTCCGGATCACGGCATTGGCGATGCCAATCAATTGATTGCTTTTGTTGAACGAAAAAGCCAATCCAGCATTGGGAAAAATATTATTTTCCCACCCCTAACTGATTGCTTTGGCGCTGCTTGTACAGCTGGGGCTTCTGGAAGAAGTTTCTATGTCAATTACCCATTGGGTGATCCCAAAGCAGCAGATGGTGCTTTTCCCGCGTCTCCACCACTGCCTTTTGCCGATGACAACCACAATAAGAGTATTCAAAGTGCCGAGTGGTCTTCTCTTGTCACCATGGATCCTGGGACACTCTCTGGCGGTAACAGTGATGTGTATCCGCTCACTGTTTGGTCAGACGGCTTGGCCACAGACTCAGGCCGTAAATATAAAGATAGCAAGGGGGCAGACGTTTCCATCATGGTGTACAATGCCCCAACCATTGCGTTTTCAAAAACCCGTCAAACGCTTAAGCCTTCAGACATTGTCGGTGGGGTTATTTCTGGAAGCGTCGTTTTGGATGGTACAAAGAAAACACTCAACATCTCTGGCAATGTTTTTGTGAATGGTGATGTGGTTATTTTTGGTAAAACAAGCGGTCAAGGTAAAATTTTTGCGCGCGGTAATATTTACGTGCTGGGTGACCTGGAGTATGACTGCAGCGGGCCGTGTGATTACACCAAGGCTGCTACAGATAAAGACTTTCCAATGCTGACCTTGGCTGCAGGTAAAAACATTGTTCTCGGTGATATTTTTGCGCGTGTGGGTGAGTACAATAATGCCCAAGGATTGCAAGACGAGAAACGGGTTGAACCGCGATACAAGGAAGTGATGGGATCGCGAATTGATTTTAAATCGTATGGTACGTACCGAAACGCCGACGACCGAGATCTGATACCGCCGGATGCGGCCACCTGGAAAATGCGCGAGAACGCCTACAATGCTAGAAATAGTGTCGATCTTGAAAAAGACGTTTTTGCTGCATCTGATCCCAATTTTCGGTTCATCTTCTGTGCAGATGGAGATGGGTCGTCTTGTAGCTGGGCTTCACGTGGAAAGGCTTGGGTTGCCTATTATGATGGCAAGGTACTCTCAACCAAGATAACACCCAATCCTTTCTTGCATGATTTTGGTGCCAGCGACTTCTACTGCCTCAACGATTATGGACAGCAAGGTTCTCTGTTTTGCGCAGTTCAAGCAGAAGCTGTACGCTTAAATTTTGCTGCCACGCAATTGGCTAGATTTAACCAAATTGAGGATAGCAAAACAGGTATGGATTATTTGCCAGTGTATTATCGCTTGTATGAGGACGACACAGTCGCTGTAAAACCTGTCTATAGCGTATATGGAAAAGAGATGGAACCCTATCTCCAGTACAATCAAACAGGCGATAATGCCATTCAGCCAGTTGGATACCTCTCTTCTGGAACGCACTCTTCACTTTCCCCAACTGGAGGCTGGCTCACGGCTTCAGATTTGCGCAAAATGTGGAATCAGAATATGGAAACCTCGACACGAAAAAAAGCACAAGATCCCATGTATCCTACCCGTGCAAAAGCCTTACAGGTGGATGCCATTCTGCATGCTTCAAACGCAGTTGTCGGGTTCACTCGGGGCAACTCGCGAATAGAAACCACTTCCGGAGCAGGTACATGGGGTGACCGCTCATCCACAGGTGGACGTATTATGATTCAAGGCGCTGTGGTGGCACAAGACATTGGCATTCTGGCTCCTGGAGACGCACGAGATGGCAAGAAAGATGCAATCTCAATCAACCGTGGCCGTAAATCGATTACAACAGCCAATGCCATAAGAGACGATTGGTACGGGCTTCGGATAAACTATGACACACGTGCAGCCAAAATTTTTGTCGATCCCAACACGAGTACGATCAAACAACTGCGGCGTTCGGGAAGCCGTTTGGTGGAGTTTCAGTGAGATTCTCAAAAGCATTTACACTTGTCGAAATTTTGGTTGTATTGGCTGTGCTTGGCATTCTCGCAGCAATTGTCACACCGCTTCTTTTGCGCTATAACGCGGTACAAGAGCTCAGACAAGCCCAACAAACCCTGATTGGCCAGATCGACTTCACCCGAAGTCAAGCCAAGCGAACATCCCAAAGCCACCAGCTTTTTTGGACGAGTGATGTCGCCAATCGGACGATTGCCTTTACAGTCAACCGGATCTATGCAGGTACCTTTGAGGTTGCGAAAAAAGAGATCAAAGGACCTATTAAAATCACACCGGCAGATATCAAGATGAACCCTATAAATTTCAGTGCGCCCTTCGGACGCAGGGATGTCGCTGATCTTGAAATCACATTGGAACACACGACATACACAGATCTAAAATCCATCGTGCGTGTGGCCGGAACCACAGGAAAGGTGACCCCACTTGACAAATTCTAAAGCCCTCACCCTGATTGAAACGCTGATTGCTCTTGCACTCTTGGGGATTGCCATTTTGATTATGGGCGGTGTTGCAAATTCATTTACCTCGATACGCAGCAGCCAAAAGGAATCGCTTGCGACCAACTACGCCCGAACCGTTATGGATGCAACCGTCAACCTATGGCAGAAAAATGAGTTTTATAAAGCAAACCTCCTACCAGCCAACCTTGAGCCTCCACCCAATGGATACAGCGTCACGTTGAACATCCAATCGGATGGTGTTGCGGCTTCCAAAAAATCGTACACCCTCACCTGTGCGGCAAGCACATGCGGATTTGGAACAGCCACAGCGTCTTCACCAGAAGCCAAGCATGTTGAGGTTGTGGTCAAAGATTCTACAGGTCAAGAGATGGCCAGCTTGCGAACTTTGGTCTCTCAACCGATACCCGATTGAGGTTTCAGGAGTTGATGCTATGAATCAAAAAGGACTGTCTATCATTGAACTGCTCATTGCGAGCCTCATTCTCGTGTTTATTTTGGCTTTTATCGCACGGAGTTGGCGCTCAACCACAGAGGGGGCCAGTTTGGTTGCCAACAAATCTGCACTTCTGGAAGACGCCAGGTCAGCAGGACAAACTGTTTCTGACTTTGCACAGAGCGCTGTGTATGTTTATCCACCTGGAACAAGATTGACCCTGAACACTTCGGCTATGGGTGGCAATTACCGTGTTACGAACCCTGTCGTAGGTGGCAATCAGTGGACTGTGGGTGATGATAACATTGTGGCCTTTATCGAAGACCGCAAAAACAACGATCCCAAGTTTACGTGCAAACCCATGGGTAAGCCAGAGGAGGCAGATTCGTGTTTGGTGTTTGTCGCATACTATGTGTTGGATCGTGCCAATGTGGTAAAAGAGGCAACTGGAAAGGAAAATCCTGGTGAGGATCCCTTAAACGGGCAAAACGGCATGCTTTACGAATACCGCCTTCAACTCAACTTAGACAAACTTTCTGATACAGTTTCTGGTCCCATGGATCCCGAGAAAACAGGGCCGCCACCCACAACCATTGGCACAGCGGGAAATTTCGGTGCACCGACGCCCGTTGCTGACAACATTGCGCTGAACCTAACCGGGAAGGGGCCCAGATATGCATTCATATTGAAATCCCAGAGCTGCCGAGACAACGAAGGATCCTATATAGACAGCTCTGGAAAGGCCCTTGAGCGTGTGATGGGATCGACAGAATACGACACCAGCAAGTTCGACCCCGGGTGTCCGACCAGCCTGCAGCCCAACCAAAAAGACCCCAAAGGATCTGGGGAATTGGCCGCAAAGGCATCCATCAGCCAGGCATCTTTGGTTTTGGAAACAAAACGGGAAAACAACATGGGACAGAAATTCAGTTCGGGTCCTTTGATCTTCCCCATCACACCGAAAAACCTACTCAATTAGACCCGCGAAAGCGGGTTTTCAGTCTTCTTTGGATTTTGGAAGCAGCCAAAGGCCCACAGGTGCAGCAATCAACATGCCCAAACAGGGACCCAAAACATAGAGCCACGCGTTTTCAAAATTGAGTGACACGAGGGCCGGACCAAACCAACGGGCTGGATTCATGGCGGCTCCAGTGAGCGGTCCACCCAGCAAAATATCCAAACTGATGGTCAAACCGATCCAGAGACCGGCAAGTGCATTTTTTTGCCGGACCCCAACGGTCACAATGGTGAGCATCAGGAAAAATGACATCACGCCTTCGAGGACAAACCCAGAAAATGGTGTGACCGAAGACAGTGCAGGCAAACCCCCGCTGACCTTTGAGACCAAATCAGGCGAAACAACCGTCCAGAGCAAACTGGCACATGCTGCGCCGACCAATTGAAAGCCCCAATAAATACACAACTCTGTAATGGATAATGTGCGCATGACGGCAAAAGTCAAACTGACTGCGGGATTGAAGTGCCCACCGGATACCGAACCCAGAGCTGTTGCCATGATGGCAATGGCCAACCCGTGTGCAAGCGCAACGCCCAGCAAGCTGGCATTCATGGCAATTGAGCCCACCCCAATGAAAACCAAGGCAAATGTTCCGAGTGCTTCAACGGTTCCTCTTTTTGCAATGTTCATGGCCACAGATTACCCCAACCGCTCGGGCCGTCTGGGTTCAAACTCACACAACTCTGTTAAAATGACTTTAAATCATGCAAAGACCCATCGAATTGGCCCCCAGCATTCTCTCTGCCGACCTTCTATGCCTTCAGGACACACTGACGGATTTTGAGACGGCGAACGCAGACCTGATTCACATCGATGTCATGGATGGACATTTCGTTCCCAACCTCTCCTTTGGTGCCAATATGGTTCGGGCGTGCAAACGGGGGACGCGATTGCCCCTCGATGTTCATCTGATGGTTGCAAATCCGGAACCTTATTTAACCGAATATATTCAATCTGGGGCATCTTTTTTGACTGTTCACATTGAAGCAGTATGTCACATCCATAGGGCCATTCACGCCATCAAGGACCAAGGGTGTAGGGCCGGTGTTGCGCTGAATCCCGGAACGCCCCTCGAGTACCTTGAGCCCATCCTGTGCAATGTCGATTTGGTTTTGATTATGTCAGTCAATCCGGGGTTTGGTGGCCAGCGCTTCATTGAAAAAAGCCTTGAGCGCATTGCAACGGTTCGTTCTTGGCTTGATCGCGAAAACCCAAACTGCAAATTGGAAGTCGACGGTGGCATCGATACCCAAACAGCTGGGCGTGCATGGCGTGCTGGAGCTGATATCCTGGTTGCAGGATCGAGCGTTTTTAAGACACCCAACCTTTCTCAAAACATTGCAGAATTGAGGCATTCCCTGTGAAACTCAGGGTCGATCTCTTGCCCTATGGCAACTATTTGGACACCGTTCTCGTGGTCGACGTTTTACGTGCCACAACCACGGCAGGTGTTTACCTCGAAAATGGTGCCCAGGCACTTCACTTTGCCCAAACGCCACAGGCAGCCCTCTCCATGTGTCGCGGTGAAGGTGTCATTTTGGCCGGTGAGCGGGGTGGGCGTCCCATTCCCGACTTTGACCTCGGCAACAGTCCACTGGAAGCCAGCCAACTTCGGTTTGACCACAAAACCGTGGTGATGAACACAACCAATGGCACTCGAGCTGCATTTATTGCATCTGAAACGGGAAAAAATATCTTTTTGGCCAGCCTTCGAAATGCCCATTCCGCAACACGTCGGGCAAAGTCTGTGGCCATTGAAGAGATTGCGATTGTGTGTGCTGGAGTGGATGGACGCGCTGGTGTAGATGACATTTATACTGCAGGTGTGCTGTGCGAATACCTGCTTGCAATGGGAGAGTTCACCATCGACGATGGGGCGCGAATTGCCCTGACCGTTCGGCGCGGTGCCAATGATCCTCTGGAATTTCTCTCCAATTCGGCGGCGGGACAAGCCCTTGAAAGAATCGGACTTGGATTGGATCTCGCGTACTGTTCACAAATCAGTGAAACCCCATTGGTTCCCACATTGATCGACAAGACAGCGGAACTGCTCCACTTTACAGAGGGCTAAGGGCGGTATGAACGTATCTAAAGAGGCAAATTAGGAATAAGGGTACGTTCTAGACGGTGTTTTGGTATCGCCTGTAAGCCCTATCCATTGGACTTAACAGGCATATCCTTGATAAGGGCTCTCAACCCCATGATTTCTTTCACTGACACGCTGTCTATCATTGCTTTCGTATTCTCGAGACCATCTGCTGAATGGGCGTACATCTCCCAAATTTCAGTCAAAAAGACCCGCAAACGTCTGGGGAGAAGTCAGATACCCCATCCAGATCCTTGAAATTCCACGCAGGTTCATACACTCTCTAACGTTGGGTTTCCAAAAATATAGTCCTCTAGGGTTTGGTTAAACTTCAATGCCTGAAGGACTTCATGATTTTACCCGAACTATTCTGCTCTGTCGATGATTTCTCTCAAACTTTTACAGCCCTAAATCCTAAAAATACCCTTCCAAACATCAAAAATATCCGTGCACCCAAACTTGGTATGGCTCCCTCTGAAATCATGTCCATCTTGATCTTGATTATGTTTCATAAAGGCTACTTTCGTACTTTCAAACCTTTCTACCTCCAGAATGTCTGTATCTATTTGAGGGCAGAATTCCCCAATAAAACATTTAAAGATATTTCTGCAAGGGGAAAAACCTCAGTCGATTGGTTTTTTAGTTTCAAGCTTCACCTGTTGTTCAATGACCAAGGGGAGATCCTTTAGATTCGTCTGACTCGAGGGAATGTGGATGATCGTCAAGGTTTGGAAGCAATGCTGGACTGTGAAGATTGTGATCTGTTTGGCAAGATATTTGCCGATAAGGGGTACATTTCTCAAAAGCTATTTGAGAAGCTGTTACGAGAGAAAAACATTTGCTGGCTGAGGATTCTTTATTTTTAAGAAAGAGAAGTATTGTTGAAACCATCACCCGACAGCTCAAAAATATTTCACAAATTGAACATTCAAGGCACCGCAGTTAGGATAACTTTTGGGTCAATCTCATCTGTGGGCTGCGGACTGGCCCCTTCTTGGGTGCCGTTTAGTTCAAGACGCGGGCTGGCCACACGGTGCGGTCAAGCCGCATCGCGTGCTGTTTTGACCAAGACGTGCCGTTCAGCCCAAGACGCGGGCTGGCCGCACAGCATGCCGCTTTGACCAAGACGATTGCGTATTGTCATCAACCCAAAAAAACACCATTGCCCATCTGTGATCCCATTCTTTTGGCTTCTTAACCCGCACTCAGGTTACAGCAAGTTCTTTCATTTTTTGGATATTTGGCAAATAAAAAATGTCATCTGGATTTATTTCGGCTACTCCCAAAGTTCCTGATATTTAAGGAATTTACTATAAGATTTGGTGTTTTGGATGCTTAAACAGCATTGAGGGCAGGGTTCATCCCTTGTCTTTCCCAACCCGATTGGCACCTTAAAGGGCTTTCCATACCCTTTAGGAAACCAACTGTTAACCCTACTCAACGTCTTGCGAGACATGCGAACCTGCGAGGATAATGGCGCATGCCCCTTTCCCGTCAACAACGGCAGCGACTGGTTCGCGTCGCCCAAGGCCTTGAACCGGCCGATCTTGCCCTCACAGGTGGAACACTGGTTTGCCCACACACCCGCGAAACATTTCAAGCAGATCTGCTGATTGCCGAGGGTCATATCGCCGCGCTCGGTCAAGGTTTTGCCCTTGAAACACATGAGGTGCACGGGGCATACATCAGTCCTGGATTCACAGATGGACACATTCACATCGAGTCCAGCATGCTCACGCCCAAACGTTTTGCCGAAGCGGTGATACCCCATGGTACAACCACCGTGGTTGCCGAGCCTCATGAAATCGTGAATGTCTTGGGCCTTCAAGGTATGGAATTCATGCTCGAAGACGGGCAATCGAGTGGCCTGAATTTCTTTATGAGTGTGCCGAGTTGTGTGCCTGCAAGCCCATTTGAGCAGGGAGGTGCCCACATCGGTCCAAACGAGATTGCCAGGGCTTTGGGTTTTCACAATGTCTTGGGTTTGGCCGAAATGATGAATTATCCCGGTGTTCTGAATCTCGATCCGGAAGTGTGGGATATTCTCGACTGTGCTGGACATGCATACCGAATGGATGGGCACGCTGCCGGTTTGAGCGGGCGAAGTTTGATGGCCTATGTGTGTGCTGGGTTTCACTCCGACCACGAAGCGACGACAGCCGACGAAGCCCTCGAGCGACTCAGATTGGGCCTTTGGCTGATGGTTCGTGAAGGTTCTGCGGCCAAAAACCTCAGCGATCTCATTCCCGTCCTCATGGCGCAACCGAGACGTGCCATGATTGTTTCAGACGATGTGGAGGTGTTGGAACTTCTGGAATTGGGGCATTTGGATCGGAGTTTGAGGAAGGCTGTTGCTTATGGGCTGGATCCTCTGTATGCCCTGTCGTTGGTGACGTGCAATCCGGCAGAGTATTGGGGACTGCACGATTTGGGTTTTCTCGGTCCGGGCGCACGCGCAGATATGGTTGTCCTCGAAGATTTGCAGCACTTCAAAGTGCTTAAAACCTTTGTGGGAGGTCGGTGCCTCTATGAGCACACTGCACTCAAGTTGCCCGAACCCCATGTGCATCCAAAAGATACCTTCCCCAAAACCGTTCACCTTGGTTCCGACTGGTCTTTGGCCCAATTTGATATCGATCCACAGTGGCCCATTTTGGAGGCACTGCCTGACCAGATCACAACACGAAAATTAAGTCCAGAACTGCATGCGACTGACATCAATATCTTGGTTGTTGCGGAACGCCATAACCCAGAACGAACCGAATACAGTTCGGCTTGGGTGCGTGGGATGGGACTGACCCGAGGAGCACTGGGCAGCACGGTTTTGCACGATTCCCACAACCTCATTCTCGTCGGAACGGACACCGAAGACCTTCGCCTGTGTGGGCAAACCATCGCCGAAATGGGCGGCGGTGTCGCATTTGTTTCAGAAGGGAAAGTCCTCGCCCGAATTCCATTGACGCTCGCAGGCCTCATGGGTACGGAATCTGCCGAAAAGGTCGCTCAGCAGCAAAAAGAACTCGAACATCACCTCCGTGAACGGGGTTGTGCATTGCCCCATCCACTCACCACACTCTCATTTTTGGGATTGACTGTCATTCCCAGTCTGAAATTAACACCCAAAGGCCTGTTTGATGTGGATGCGCTCACCTGGATTCCAAGATCGGGACAACCGGGATGAACTCTGGGGTATACTAATAGGATATGCCTGTCTTTCAGTATAAAGTGCGGGATCCCAACGGAAAAATTGTTTCCAGCAGCATCGAAGCGGATAACCTTCAGCAGGTGCGGGATGCGCTGCGAAAACGAGAACTGTTCATCGTCGCCATCAATGCGCCCAAAACGGGCCTGCAAGGCGACATCAAAATTCCAGGTTTTGAACCGAAGCCCAAGGTCAAAGATGTCACCATTTTTTCCAGACAAATGGCCACGATGCTCAATGCTGGTGTTCCCCTCGTTCAGGGCCTGAACATCATGCAGCGGCAAATTGACAATCCAGCATTTAAGAACATTCTCAAGCAAGTTCGTACAAATGTGGAAGGTGGTGTCCCTTTTTCGGAGGGTATTGCCCAGTACCCCAAGGTGTTCAGCCGACTGTACCTCAACTTGGTGCGGGCCGGTGAGGTCTCTGGAAACCTGGACAGTATTTTGGATCGTATCAGTGGATTCCTGGAAAAAGAATTGGAATTGCGCGGAAAAATCAAAAGTGCACTCACCTATCCGGTCATCGTGATTATTTTTGCTCTGCTCATCACATATTTTTTGCTCACCGTCATTGTGCCACAGTTTGCAAATATTTTGATCCAGTTGGGTGCTGAGCTTCCGGCTTTGACACAATTCTTGATCTCAACATCCAACTTTTTGCAGAATCAACTCTGGATTTTGGTCGGTATCATCGGTGTTTTGGTTTTCATATACAGGGCTATCTATAAAACACCAACGGGTCGGCACCGCATTGACCAAATCAAGCTCAAGGTGCCCGTTATTGGGAACCTCCTCCAAAAGTCTGCCATTTCGACATTTGCCCGGACTTTCAGTTTGCTTTTGGAAAGTGGTGTCAATGTCATCGAATCCTTGGACATTACCAAGGGAACGGCCAACAACGCCATTGTCGAAGAAGCCATTGAAAACTGTAAAAATGCGGTCATTGGTGGGGATCAAATGGCCAATGCATTGGCAACCGCGCCAGTGTTTCCACCCATGGTCGTTTCCATGATTGCCATTGGTGAAGAAACAGGTGCCGTGGATAACATGCTTGAAAAAGTGGCCGATTACTACGAACGGGAAGTCGATGAAGCCGTAGAACAATTAACGGCAGCGATCGAACCAGTGATGATCATCGTGCTTGGAACGATTGTGGGACTCATTGTGGCCGGCATGTTCTTACCGATGTTCAAGATCATTGGTGCGCTTACGCAGTCGTCGTAAGTTCAATTGTGTTTGTACCGTCGGCCTTTCCATGTGTAGGTCGATCCACGCAGGGACAGGATGTAAACGGGAAGGGCCGCAATGGGGATGGTGGGTGTCAGGAGAACTTCCAATCCGTCCCGTGTGTCGGTCCTTCCTGTCTTGATATTGACGAGTGTCCGCTCTAAAAACCCCATCAGGACGAGCCATTGCCAATATTTGGGCCGAACAATCCAGGGCAATGTATAAGCGGCCAAATAAAACAACGCAGACAACACAAGTCCGCCATCTTGGTTGGCATGAAAACTTCTCAGATTTTTAGAAAAGCCTTTCACCGAAGTGCGGTAACCGGAGTACATTTGCACGGATAACAATGTTCCACCCAAGGCCAGTCGCAGACGACATCCCGACTCTTTTATTTTTCGTGCCAGACGTACATCTTCTAAAACTTCATGGGCAACGCCTCTGTGTCCTCCGATGGCCTCGTATGCTGGACGTCTGAATGCCATAAGTTGCCCATTTCCTGCACTGGACAACGAAAAAGGCATTAAAACCAATGGATAGGGAAGCAAAGTGAGCAACACATCATCGATCAATGGCACCAAGAGACGCTCTCCCCAGGAGCGGGTCACCTGTCTGGGCCAAACCGTCAGCAGGTCTGCGTGTGTGCGCCTCAATTCGCTCACAAGCCCGTGGAGTGTTTCGGTTTCCCAAGCGACATCCGCGTCTGTAAAGATCAAAAGGTCACCACGTGCATGTTGGTACAGTTGGTGGCAGGCCCAGTTTTTTCCAACCCAACCGGCTGGAAGTGGCTCACCTTTGATCCATTTGAACAGAGGGTGATTTTTCCCGAGCTGTTGTGCCACTTTTGGACTGATGTCTGTAGATCCATCGTCTAGAACAATGATTTCGACTTCGAATCCACCCACATCCTGTTTGAGGATTCTGGGAAGGTTCATCCGGAGGTTTTCGGCTTCGTTTCGCACAGGAATCAGGACAGAGACACGGATCACTGCATCGCCTGTGTTGTTTTGTACGTGTTTGCGTTTCTCGATCCGAGGGAAACACCAGAGGTTGACCGCAAGTGTCGCCAATTTGTATCCCAAAACAGCCGTCACGAGTGAAAACGCAGAGACAGAGGGACGTTTCATGGTTTTTGCATATCCCCAAGCAAATGGTTGAGCCACATCCCTGCGGTTTTGTTGCGTTCCTGTGCGCTTTTTCGACCCAGAACCAGAGGTCTAAAGCCGGGCAGTGGGCGTTCGGGGTCGTGCAAGTTCAGATTGAGATCCAATTGTGTCAGGAGATTGGACAGGTCGTGCTTCAAGTTATCGGAGGTGGTTGCGGAGCCCATTTCGAGATAGGCTTCTGGGTATTGGTGCCCACGGAGCACGGTTCGCAGCGCCAAGGGATAGAGGGGAACGTTTGCCGTTTTTGCGAGCCAGCCTGCTCCAGATCGAATGTTTTGGAGAGGCCCAGTTGGGCACAGTCGTCCTTCTGGAAAAATAAATATCCAATGTCCCTGCCGAAGCAAGCTCAGGGCTTTGCGGAGTTCTTGGGTTCCCAAAACGCCCAAGGTTCTCAAAAATGCCGTTTCTTTGAGGTTTGTGTCGTCCATCAAAATGCCAAAAGCGTGTTGGTTATGCCATGCAAGCATGGCCGTGAGGTATCCGTCCCACCAGGAATGGTGGTTGATCGCAATGACCCCGGGTCCTGTTGGGATGGTGCCGCGAATCCAAATACCACGGAGTTGTGTGCGCACATCGCTTTGAATGTGGCGTTTCAGTAGAGATGCTGTCCAATTCTGAATCGATTTGCGCATGGTATTTCCTATCGCTGGGCGTGCAAAGGTGGGTCGGTTTGTAAAATACAGCAACCTCTTGGCCGATGTATCTACCGGATAAAGAGCAGATTTACAGGGCACCAAGGGGCCTGAAAGCAGAAATCGCATCTTTTCAAACACGGTACTCCAACGTTTCCTCGTCCCAAATAGGCCCTTTGGAAAACCAGCTACCACGCCCAATTCCGTTTCATTCATCTGGATGTTTCAGGGGTTTTTCTTGTATGAAACACCGTATTTGAGCAGTTCAATAGGCTTGGGTTCCTTTGAACTCACTGTCTGAGAGGCCAGGAATGCTGCATTCTTGCGATTCTTCCCGTAACCGTTTTACCAAACGCCATATTCTCTTCTTCTTCCCGTATTTCAATTGTCTTTTCCGGTAGCGACTTAGTATGAGATCACACCTGGCATTTTTTAACCCAAACGCCTTGACGCGAGTGTTGCCGTTGGGTTTTTGTTGCTCGTCACAACCCCTTCTTCTTGCCCTACAACCGATGGCAGCAGGTAGATTTTTATGCGTGACACAGGCGATTTCAAACTTTTTCCATGCACGGTCAGTCGCCATGACATTTCGACCTTGGGTTCAGCATAAAACGGTTCAAGGTCTGTGTTCTGAAAGGGTAATTTAGACGCTGAACCCGAACATTCTCATTTGGCGTTTGCCGTCTTCACTCATTTTTTCAGTTGTCCAAGGTGGTGTCCAAATAAAGTCGACATTCACTTGGGTCACACCTTCCAGGCGCATGAGTGCCATTTCGGCGTCTGAGCGGATGAGATCTTGGACGGGGCAGCCGACGCTCGTGAGGGTCATTTCAATGTCGATGATGCCGGAACCGTCGATGTGTACGTCATACACCAACCCAAGATCGACGATATTCACCGGGATTTCCGGATCGCGGACAACCTTCAAGGCTTCCAAAATATCTTCTCGTGTTGGCATATCAGTTGCCTTCCTTTTCCCCAATGGGAAGCCCGTTCGCAACCCAATCTTGGGTGCCACCGACCAGATTAAAGGCGTCGTAACCCTGATCCAAAAGGAACTGAGCTGCGCGTGCGCTGCGACCACCCGAGCGGCAAACCACAATCACTTCACGGTTTTTTGGGATTTCTTGGTAACGCCCTTGAAATTCCGACAGTGGAATGAGGACCGCGCCCTGTGCGTGCAGCTCTTCGTACTCTTGCGGTTCGCGAACATCTACAAAAAATGCCCCTTGCTGTATGCGTTGCCATGCCTCTTGTGGTGAAACCTCGTTCATGCTTTCAGAGTAGGCGTTTTGATGTGTTCACTGTGGAAGACAGATCACATCCGCAGTTGTCTGGATCTCGGCAGGTAAATGGACGGCGTGTCTCGGTCTCCGGTAAAGAGAGACGTGGAGAGGTATTTCGCGCCTGAATCACACGCAATCGTGGCAATACGTTTATTCGGACCAAGCTCACGGGCCAATTCAAGTGCCGCCCACAGGATGGCCCCGCTCGACATGCCTACAAAGAGACCTTCCTGGGTTGCCACTTCTCGAGCCAAAGGATAGGCATCTTCTTCCCAAACGGTCATGACACGGTCCACCATTGCCATGTCCAGGTTGGGTGGAATGAAACCGGGACCCATACCTTGAAAACCATGATCACCTTTTTCTCCGCCCGAGAGGACATTGCTGCGTGCAGGTTCGACCGCGACAATTTGTACATTTGGATTCTTTTCTCTCAGGTATTGTCCCACACCCATAATGGTGCCACCTGTTCCACTGCCATACACAAATGCATCCACACGACCTTCCATTTGTTCCCAAATTTCTGGACCTGTTGTGGTGTAGTGGGCTCTTGCATTTGCTGGATTGTCAAACTGATTCGGCATCCACGCACCTTGTTCATCGCAAATGCGTTCAGCCTCTGCAATGGCCGCGCCCATGCGACCCATCGGATCCGTCAAAATCAATTCGGCGCCGTAAGCACGCAAGGTGTGTTTGCGCTCTTCAGACATTTGCGCGGGCATGGTCAAAATCAGACGGTAGCCTCTGGCTGCAGCCACTTGGGCCAATCCAATGCCGGTGTTTCCACTCGTCGGCTCGACAATACAGTCACCTGGTCGCAAGATTCCACGTGTTTCTGCATCCAAAACCATGCCCAAAGCGGTCCGATCTTTGATCGAGCCACCGGGGTTCATGCCTTCGAGTTTGACCCAAACTTCAGCGCGTGTTTCTGGTTGCCATAACTGCAACGGCACCATCGGGGTATGGCCAATCCACTGTTCAATCATGGTTAGATTCTAAACGTCTCACATCCAAAGATAAGCCTGCTTTTCCCATGGGTGCCCAAAGGATTAAGAATCACAAGCTTGACATCTGTTGAGAATATCTGTGCTAAAATGTCAGAAATGTTAAAAATACGGTGCTTGGTTTCCTTAGGCCTTTTGTCGTCTCTCGTGGCTTGTTCAACTTCTCCGGATTCGGGAACTGTGCTTGGATCTCCGGTTTTTGGCACAATGGGGATCCGTGCCGATTGGGTTCGCCAATTTGGAACAGTTGGAGATCAATATGCAAATTCGGTTTGTGTAGATCTTAACAAAGATATCTATGTAACTGGATACACCAGTGATACCCTGCCTGGGCAGGTTAGCTTGGGAGGCGGCGATGTGTTTATTCGAAAGTATCGGTCTGGTGGATCTGTTCTTTGGGAGAAGCAGTTTGGAACGCCTAATGCGGATTTCTCTGCATTTGTCACAACCGATCTGGATGGCAATGTCTATGTTGCTGGAACAACAGAGGGCACATTTCCTGAGCAGAGAAAAATGGGTTTGGAGGACGCTTTTATACAAAAGTACTCATCTGCAGGGGTGCTTTTATGGACTCGGCAATTTGGGACAATTAGCAAAGATGGTGTGAGTGCCATTGTATCGGATAACAATCAGGATATCTACGTTGCGGGGTATACACTCGATGCATTTCCTGGAGAGACCAATTTGGGCTTAGGCGATATTGTTGTACGGAAATACAAGTCAAATGGCACACTTCTCTGGACCAAGCAATTTGGAACAACTGGTTACGATAAAGCGACCGGTCTCAGTACGGACGCTGCCAACAACCTTTACGTTGCAGGGACTATCGGGGGAAAGTTGCCGGGACAACCCTCCCCAGGCGGTCTAGATAGTTTCATTCGAATGTACAAGCCTGATGGAACAGAACTCTGGACGAGGGTGATTGGTACCAGTGGTCAGGAGTTTGCGTCGACTGTTACCACAGATGTCAGTGGAAATGTGTATGTTGCAGGGAGTATTGCGGGAGCTTTTCCTGGACAGACCCCTATGGGATCCTACGATGTGTTCATTCAAAAGTACACAGACACTGGCAATCTGATATTTACCCGACAATTCGGCACACCAAAAGATGACCGTATTGAGTCAATTACGGCTGATGAGCTTGACTATCTCTACGTTGTTGGGACCACGGAAGGTGTCCTTCCAGGACAAACATCTTTGGGAGAGGTAGACCTTTTTGCTCAAAAATACAGACCCAATGGGACTGCAATCTGGACTTCTCAATTTGGAACATCTGGCTTCGACATGATTGGTTCTGTGGCTGTCAATACTTCTAATGGGAGTTTCTATGCCGTTGGTAGCATATATGGCACACTATCTGGAGAGACATCTTTCGGAAATTGGGATGCGTTTATTCAGAAGTGGCTTCCCTAATTTGGATATAAAAAAGAATCAATAACAGCAGTTTTCATCATTTTTAAAACACTAAAACAGGAATAAAGCACGACCTGGATGTGTTTTAGCTTCTCAAGAAATTCCCGATATTAAAGCAACTTGCTGTAAAAAGTATTTGAATGCTTTGACGCAAATCTGTGAAAACCCAACAAGGGAGCGTGGACGATGGTCAATATTGGGATGTATTTTGAGATTCCGGTAACGGATATGCAGCGAGCAATCGCATTCTATTCTGCTGTTTTTGATATCGAGTTCGAGTGCGCGGATATCGATGGCAATGAAATGGCGCTGTTCCCACATGTTGATGGTGCCGAAGGCTGTTCTGGCGCTCTGGCCAGAGGTGAGGGTTATGTCCCAAGTCTGGATGGCACGCGCATCTACCTGACGGTAACGGATATTGAACAGGTGATGGCGGCTGCGCTGTTGGCTGGCGCCAAGACGCTTTACCCCATAACCCAAGTGGGTGAAGTCTTCAAGGTGGCCGAATTTCAGGACCCTGAAGGCAACCGGATTGCCTTGCTGGAGAGGGCATTCCGCTCTAATTAGGATTATGGCGAGAACGGAATGGGATCGAAGAAGGCAGAGGATGTTTTTTTGACTGAATGCTGGGGCTTTGGGTGACCAAAAACGGGATTGTCTCATTCAAATACTTTTGCAACACAGCAATTGTTGTCTCGCGTTTGCGTCAGGTCGGTCTAATTTTTTTCAAGGCTGTCGGATGTTGAAGGCAAAAAGTCAAAGTGGGCGCCCAGGGTTTGCAGGTGCTCAAAAAAACGGGGATAGCTCTTTCGGATGGCATGTGCGTTCAGAATGACCAAGGGCAACTGGCATTTCAGGCCGATCAAGGTAAGCATCATGACCATTCGGTGGTCGTCGTGTGAATCTGCGACAATACCACCGCGAATCTCCGGTTGTCCCGCAATTGTCAGGCCATTCGGTGTCTCCTTGACGGTCACGCCCAAACGGTTCAGTTCACTGCGGGTGTCCGAAATGCGATCGCACTCTTTAAACCTCAGGGTTTCGATGTTGTAAAAGTGGGTGGTACCTTCGGCAAATGCGGCAACAGCACTGAGCGCTTGCACGGCGTCGGTAAAGGGATCGCCGTTTCGCGAAACTGCCTTGAGGGGCTTTGGACCTTTGATACGGACAGACTGTCCCGTATGGCTGATATCGGCACCCATTTCCCACAAAACGTCGAGGGCTTGACGTTCTCCCTGAAGATCCATGGGATGCAGATTGTCCACAGTCACATCTGTCCCACAAAGTGCTGCGGCGCCCAAAAGTGCGATGGATCCTGGATAGTCTCCGGGAACATGGATGTCTCGGGCTTGGTAGGTTTGGTTTCCCGGAATGAAAATCCGTCTGAGGTCCACAGAGGCTTCTGCTGTTATCCCAAAGCAATCCAGTGTGTGCAGTGTTTGTCGGATGGGCCCTTGGCTCTTGATGTCCCCGAGTACAGTGATCTCCAAACCGAGGGGCAAGAGGGGTCCGAGAAACATCAGACCCGACAGGTACTGCGAACTGACGGAAGCCCGAACAGAGACCGGTCCACCTTGGATGTTTTTCCCGAAAACGGAAATCGGAAGCCGTCCGTCTTCATCCCATACGGTCATGCCCAAATCGCGCAGTGCGGCCAAGAGATCACCGTTGGGACGACGTCCCAAACTGTTTGGATGGTCTGTGACAAAGGTGGTTTCTTCGGTTAAAGCGGCCAAAGCAATCAGGAAACGGGTGACCGCACCAGCGTTGCGAGGGTTGAGCATTTGGTGGCTTTGGGGTTTCGAGCCAAACCCTCGGATCTGGATGTCATTGCCCTGCCGTTTCAGTTCAGCGCCCCACAGTTCGAGGCAAGACTGAAGTGCCAGACTGTCTTCGCTTTCAGCCACGTCCCGAATCCAAGAGAGACCCGAAGAGAGTGCCCCAGCAAGTAAGAATCGGGTCGTGTAATTCTTGCTAGGTTGTGCACGCACCGTTCCACAAAGCGATGAACACGGATAGACCTTGATATCAAACGGGGACGTGTGCGGTATCATCCTTCGAGATAATCGATGACATCTTTTGCTGTGTAATGCGTTCCATAGCGGTTTAAGAATGGGCCCATTTCCACCAAATCGTCCCCGCTGGTCACCAATGATGGCTCAACACCCGAACGCTGAATTTGCCCCAGTCCTACGGAAGACATCAGTGCATTGCACAGGCATTTCCGACCCACGGCATCTTCCGATGCACCGCCTTTTGCAATATACGTGTCCGTGGGTTCTGCGGGACAGCGAAAATCCAACTTGCCCGCAGGCGTGATACACGCCTCACGCAAGTAGCCGATGTCACATACACGCTTTCTCTCGAGATACACGTCTTCTGAAGAGAGCGTTCCTGGAATGCCCACCACTTTGAATGGGAACCCCGTGGGTGAAGCCCGCACATCCGTTTTGACATGGGCAGACCCCGCCTGAACTTGGGCCAAGACCTCCGATTTGAGTTCTGGAGAAAACCCTGATTCCTGTGTATAAGCAAACAGTGTTCCCACTTGAATGCCTTCAGCACCCTGAGACAGGGCATGTCTGAGCGCTTCTGGTGATCCCATGCTGCCCGCAAGCCAAAAGGGTAGTCCCAGTGCCTTAAGTTGTTCCAAATCGACGGTGTCTTTTTCTCCGTAAATGGGCTCTCCACGGTCATCTAGGGTGAGTTTTCCTCTGGGGGGCGCGTTGTGTCCACCCGCTGTCGGCCCTTCAACAATAAATCCGGTAATAGAGCCTGGAGATTTGCGTGCCAACATGGTGGCGAGTGCATTTGATGAAACGATAGGTAAAAAGTCTGGCCGTTTGCGTGTCAGCTGCATTCCGATGGCACTCGGGTCGAACTCGAGGTGAAAGGATGCATCTGGATTTGCCCCGACGACCTCCAATTTGAGGGAGGCCGGCTCACCCTGAGCAAATTGATCGAGCACTTCGGGAATTTGCCGTGGAATTCCAGCGCCCATCAGCACATAGTCCACACCGGCCAATACAGCGCCATAAAGCGAAGGCAGTGTGTGGGTTTGTATTTTTGTCAGGAGGTTGATCCCAATTTTTCCCAGATGTTCCTCTTTCGCGAGGAAAACCTCCACAAAGGCACTGAGAACCGTGAGCATCTGTGTAGGGAAATGGCCCAGTCCCTTGTGCAGTGGGACGCGTCGGTACGGTTGCCCTTGCCGTCCCTCCGGTCGAAAATAGGTTTTGAGCATGGACTGTGCCCACTCCGCGACAGGGAAATGTTCAAGCGCCCGTCGAATTGAGCCGTCCAGATCACCGTCTTGCAAACGGCGTGTGACGACATTGTCGAGCCCCGTCCCAGAGACCACACCCAAGTGTCCAATTTGTGAAACCGCTTTGGCCAACTTCCACTGAGAAACGGCGATACCCATTCCACCTTGAATGATTTTAGGATGCATTTTAGAGACCATCAGATCCACATACTCTCCAGAGCGCTCCAAATACGTCTGCCTGAAAAAGCCATGCCAGGACCCAACGGTCTTCTTTCACTATCCATAACAACAAGTCTCCTAATCAAAGCCCTAAAAAGGTCTTTCAATCTATCGATTCTAGGATAAAAACTGCACGAAGTCATTACAGTAAACGAAGTCCCATTGTACGCGGTTTCGGCACCGGGTCCGCATGGATGTTGAGGGTAAGATGTGACCAGTCGTCTTGTGGAGAAAAACGCGTGTGGTGTCCCTTCTGAACAACGATTGGGAACGGTGACTTGTGGATATGGGATCAGCCGAGATCGGAATAATGTCCTGTGCGTAAAACTTCTGGTGCCTATCCGGGGTGTTCTGTTATTTCTCAGAAGACTGTATGAGAACCTGTGTGGAATCTCAAAGAGATAGACGGGGTATTTCACCCTTGCGGGCCTTTTTGATGAGAATTTGGGAGATGTACGCCCATTCAGAAGATGGTCTCGAGAATACGAAAGCAATGATAGACAGAATGATAGTGATGAAAATCCTGGGACTTAGAGCCCTTATCAAGGATATATCTGTTAAGCCCAATGGTTAGGGATTATAAGCGATACCAAAACTCCGTCTAGAACGTATTCTTATTTCTAAATTGTTTCCCTAGAGCGTATCGTTACGGGTTTTTCAACCAAATGATGATGCACCTAATCTGTAGGGCAGCAATGAATAATACTGTGTTTTTCGAGAATCTAAAAGCTATACCACGCCATTTATCTATCCATAGGAATGTGTTTTCAATCATATGTCTTAATTGATATAAATTCTTAGTCTTGGCACAAACGGCACGCCGTACGGCCGGGCCGCTCAAAATCCGCGTCTTGAGCTATACGGCACCCCCTGGGGCCAGCTCGCGTCTTAGATAAGCTCTGCCAATATACCTTCCCAAATTCCTTTGTCTCGCCATCGAGAAAATCTTCGATGTGTATTTTCCAGTCTCCAAAATCTGGGGGTAAATCTCGCCAGGGAGCCCCTGTACGCAGTATCCATAAGACTGCGTTAATAAACTGCCGATTGTCTTTGGCAATTCCACCCCACTGGCCGCATCTTGAGCTATACGGCACGTCTTGGTCAGAACGGCACGCTATGCGGCCTGACCGTGCCATGCGGCCAGCTCGCTTTGCCCGGGTAGTAAAGGCTCCAATTCGAATGACAAAATAACTTTTCAGGAAGACTAAAGTGGTCAGTGTGTCTACGTTTATCAAAAATACCTATTCGCTCGGTCTGTGCATTGCCACACTTGCCTTTTTAGGACATCTGGTCAATGACACCTACAGCGCTTTGCTCAATCCTCTTGGGCCGGAACTTCAACACCACTATGACATTTCAATTGGTCACGTGGCCCTTTTGGGCGCGATTTTTTCCTTTACGGGTTCATTCTTGCAACCCCTGCTCGGCATTGTCGGTGAACACCTGGACCGACGGCTGATGATGGCTTTCGGTCCCGCACTGACCGGCCTGGGACTCTCCCTCATTGGGGAAATGCCCAACGTCTTCATATTGATTGTTTTGGTTGCGACAGCGGGTTTGGGAAGCGGTTTTTTTCATCCTGCTGCAGCTGCCTACACTTCCGAATTCAGTCCGCAAAACCGGAGAGGCCTGTGGGCGAGTTGGTTCAGTGCGGGTGGAACGCTCGGGATGTCTTTGGGTCCTTGGGTGTCCACCCTAGGGCTTTCAAACCTGATCTGGACCTTGCCTGTGGGTTTGTTGTTGGGGATCCTGTCCTACGTTTTAACACCCAGCCGACCGAACCACGTTCAACGGCGTTCCACAAAAGACTACATTCAGGTGTTTCAAGGGCCGTTGGTGACACTGTGGGGCATGGCCGTTCTGCGCTCTTTGACCTCAATCACCTACGGCAACCTCTTGCCCTTCACCTTGCATGAAAAACATTTTGGGCCGCACGACACAGCCTGGGCACTTGGCATTATGGCGCTGGGTACGACCATCGGTGGCATTTTGGGCGGCCGACTCAGCGACAAAAAAGGACGCACTTGGGTGCTAAGGGGAAGCATTGGATTGGCCATTCCACTCTATGTCGTCTTGATCTTTTCAAGTCCGCAAAACCTTTGGTTTTATCCTCTGGGTTTTCTGGTTGCAGCTGTGGCCAATGCGAGCATTCCCGTTGGGGTTGTGGCCGCGCAAGAGTATCAACCCAAACAGTTGGCTCTGGCTTCAAGCATCATGATGGGATTCAGTTGGGGAACAGCGGGTATATTGTCCTGGCCGATGGGTATTTTGGCCGATCACTTTGGAACGACCGAAATCTCTCTTCTGGGTGTCGCGTTTCTTTTGCCCAGCATGTTCCTGGCGTCACGCTTGCCCGAACCCAACCGAAACACCTGAACTTGGGACCTTTTCACACTCAGCAGACAGCGAGCACCGCTTCAAGTTCTTCACTTTTCCAATGCCCACTTCGGAGGTTTTCGGCCACCACGATGGATTTAAGGTCGTTGGCCGCGCGCTCGATGTCATCGTTGACCACCACATAGTCAAAACTGTGGGTCATTCGAATTTCATCTTTGGCACGCTCCAACCGCTTTGCAATTTTGTCCGGGGTTTCGGTTGCACGTCCCGTCAAACGGCTGTGCAATTCCTTCAGAGAGGGCGGCATGATAAAAATTAAAATGGCGCTTGGGATAGCTTCTTTAATTTGCATCGCACCTTGAGCTTCAATTTCCAACAAGACATTTTGTCCGCGTTTCAAGGCTTGCTCGACAGGTCCTCGGGGCGTACCATACAAATTTCCCACAAATTCTGCATATTCCAAGAATCCAGCACCCTCTTCGATTTCATGCAGAAATGCCTCTCGCGTTCGAAAATGGTAGTCCAGGCCGTCGTATTCTCCAACTCGGGCTTCACGGGTGGTCCAAGAGATGGAGTAAACCATCGAAATGCTCTCCAGCAAGCGTGTGCGCAGGGTTCCTTTTCCAACACCAGACGCTCCTGTGATGACAAACAGCAGACCTCTTTGGCGGTGGGTGACGTGGGTTGACGTGGTCATGGTCATGACCACCTATTTTGCCACGATCGTGTACCTCAGGGCGGTGGACGGTTGGATTGCCCGTCTGTCCCGGTTAAAATGCTCTTTGGTGACGAAGGAGGACATATGTCAACATTGAGTTCTACAAAAACAAAGGTGGCATTGGCTTGGGGAGATGGAATTGGCCCCGAGATCATGCAGGCCGTCATGACTGTTTTAGAGGCACAGCATCTCCCGATTGAGTTTCAGGAAGTGGTTTTAGGGGAAAAAGCTTATCTGGAAGGCTGCTCCGTCGGTATTCCCGATTCGGCTTGGTCTGTCATCCGTGCCTCGGATGCTCTGCTCAAGGGACCCCTCACAACCCCCCAGGGAAAAGGCTACAAAAGCGTCAATGTAACGCTGCGCAAGAGTTTGGGCTTGTTCGCGAATGTGCGCCCCTGTGTTTCCCTCTATCCCGTTTTGCCCAGCAAGCATCCCAACATGAATTTGGTCATTGTCCGGGAAAACGAAGAGGATTTGTACGGCGGCATCGAACACCGACTGACCCCGGAAAGTGTGCAGTGTCTGAAACTGACCACGCAACCCGGCTGTGAACGCATCATCCGATACGCTTTTGAGTACGCGCGCTCATATGGACGGAAAAAAGTGACGTGCATGACCAAAGACAACATCATGAAGTTGACCGATGGTTTATTTCACGCAACATTCGACGCTTTGGCAAAAGAATATCCTGAAATTGAGACAGACCATCTGATCATCGACATTGGGACAGCACGGGTGGCAGACACGCCAGAGTGGTTTGACGTCATTGTGCTTCCCAACCTCTACGGAGACATTCTCTCCGACGTCGCAGCACAGATCAGCGGTTCGGTTGGCTTGGGGGCGTCGGCCAACATTGGCACCCAAACCAGCATGTTTGAGGCCATCCACGGTTCTGCCCCTCAAATTGCCGGACAAGACGTTGCCAACCCCAGCGGTCTTCTGCTCTCCAGCGTTCAAATGCTCGCACACTTGGGTCTGGGTGAGCAGGCACAGCAAATTCACAATGCCTGGCTTAAAACACTCGAAGACGGCATCCGCACACCCGATATTGCAGACTCAGACAGCAAAAAAGTGGGAACACAAGCTTTTGGAAACGAGGTCAAAGCGCGGTTGGGTGAAACGCCCAAAATCCTCTCGCCCCTGCGTTTGGGCAGTGGGAAAATCACCGTTTCAGTGGAGCGAAAAATCCGTCCCACAAAAAGCCTTTTGGGTGTCGATGTCTTTATCGATTGGGATACGGAAGACCGGAGCCCGAACGTTCTCGCAGAGCGCTTGAAAACACTCGAGTCGCCCGGTCCTTTGAAGTTGGTGTTGATCACCAATCGCGGGGTCAAGGTGTGGCCCGATGGATTTAAAGAGACCTTCCTCAGCGATATGTGCCGTTGTCGCTTTGAAGGTACCGGCGTAACCCATGCCGATGTCGTCGCACTTTTAGGGCGTGTGAATCAGGCAAACCTGGATTTTGTAAAAACCGAGCACCTCTATGCCTACGATGGAGAACGGGGCTACTCTTTAGGACAGGGTCAATAGGTGGATTCATAACCACAGCGGGGATTTGGTGTCACACTTGGACCTGATCCCTGTGAACCAATTTGCTCGTGGTGCTTTTGGATCTCTTGTGGGTTGCTTGCATATACCCTGGGACTTTGCACAAGACATTTGCATTGCGAGCGATTTGTGTGGGTTTTATAATTATTAGGAATCAACAAGGAAGATGAAATGCCTTTTATATCCTTTCTATATTCTTGTTAATTACGGCTTATACGCATTCTTGAATGATATTTTCTATATCATCTATTGTTTTACTTGGATATCTCTTTATTTCATTCTTTATTTTCGAAATCAATTCTGGACTATAAGAAAACACATACAATATTTCTATTCCACTCTTTTCAAATAAATCTTCTACCCATACCACAAAGAGGCCAGGTTGAGTATTTTAAAAATACGCCCTGTATTTATTGTTACATCAATTATAAACGCGCATGCCATTTTCATGTACAGAATGATTATTATATTTCTCCCTTGTCTTCTTTTTGATATATTTATTTTACAATATAGTCTTTTTTATGAATCTATCTTGGTCAGAGCGGCACCTTCCGGGTCTGACCGCATCCATACATAGCTTCACAATCTATATGTACGCCAAATTCATCTAAAAATCCAATTTCAGCTAAATCACTTCTCAAAATCTCTTGAATGAAGTTTTCTCTTTTTATGATGTTTGTTGGTGTCTCTTTTTTAACTGCGATAGCGGACAGGCCCGAGGGGCCAGCCCGCTAATACAATGATAGAAATCCTATCAGCAGAAATGAGGGCAAAAAAGGCAAAAGGAGGTCGTAAAAACAAACTGAGTATTGAAGATCAGCTGTTAATGGCATTCGAATACATAAGAGAATACAGAACGTATTTTCATGTAAGTCAAAGTTATGGAGTGAGAGTACTGCTTACAAAACAATAAGATGGATAGAGGACACATTAATTCGGCGTAAAGAATTCGCATTACCAGGAAGAAAAGCTTTAAGAGAGAGTGATATGGAATATGAAGTAATTATTTTAGATGCAACTGAACCGGAAATAGAAAGGACTAAAAAACAGAAGAGATATTATTCAGGGAAGAAAAAGAAACACACAATAAAGACAGAAATCATAATTAACAAGAATACAAAAGCAGTAATATGCACGCAATTTTCCAAGGGAAGACAGCGCGATTTCAAGGTATTTAAAGAATCAAAGACAAAAATAAATCCAGAGATAGAAATTTTAGCGGATAGAGGATATCAAGGGGTGAGAAAAATACATAGGACTTACGCGAAAGTGAAAGTAGGTGAGCGGAGTTCACGGCGCATGTAATCGCTCAAAAGTCGCTCTTTCAGTTGATAGATTGTGGTACCTGCTTTTTCTGCAAGGTGTTTCATCCGAAGCCATATCAGCATGGCACACCCAATATGGTTCCTTTGAGCGCGTCCTACTCGGCACTGACAATCTTCAACCCCTGTAATTTGTTTGTATTCTCGGTGAAACACTTCTACCTTCCAACGGATGGCACACGTCGAGCGCACATCATCCGTGGTCAGCAGAGTGGGATCGTTGGTAACGATCAGTTCCGTGCGCTCGGTAGAGAACGCTATCCGAAACATTTCCTTCACTTTTAAACGCTTTTGGACATTTCTTCAAATGTACTACCCGTCCATGTTCTTCTTGACCTTGTTCCAAGACACCCCATCTGCCCGTTGATAACTGCACCAATGGGGTGTCCACTGAGATCATCTTCCCGGGCATCCTGGATATTTCGGTTACTTTTGATGGGGCAGCAGAAATACTTTCCAGCACGATCAATGGCGGTCATTAAACTTTCAGTCGCATACCAAGAATCCATCAACACCGTTCGGAATTTGAACTCTCCCACTGCACACCGCTCTAAGGCACGCTGAAACATTTCATGGACATGTTCAATCTGGTTTTCCCATCTTGATTTGGCGCAAAGACACGGTAATCTACAATCCAAAACTTCTCGCTGTCTGGGTTGATATAAACACACGTCACCACTCCAATCCCTCGAATGGTTCGTTTCTCGTTTCCACTCCACTCCTGACGAGCCACATTGATCTGACGAGAATGACTCTTATCCATTACGCTATCATCGAAGACTAAATAACCCCTAGGACTCAACTCGAAGTGTGTACGGGCAGCTTCCCAAACCTGAGCGGGGGTGACCCGATCTCCTTTCAAATATCGATTGATGGCATCATGAGAAAAATCATCGCAGTGATCGGCAAAATAGGTTTGGGTTCGGTTGACAGGGGTAGCCATCAAGAATTCACAGTATCGTTTTCGGCTCACTTTTCGAGGTCTGCCCATCCTCAAATTCTGCACCATCCAAACCGTTTCGCGTAAGTCCTATCTTTTATACTCTGATATCCATGTTTTCAGTATTTCTAGATAGTCCTCCGTCTTTATTTCAAACGTATCTAATCCTTGATCTGCGTATTCTTTAGATACGCATTCTTCAATCAACTGGCAAAATTCTTTACGAATAACAACGCTATAAAAATCATAAGTTGTGACATAGTATTCCTTTAAGCCGGACATCACTTCTTTTACTATTTGTATATCTCCTTCGAAAGGCTTGGTGATACTCAATAAAGTTGACAAAATAGATAATGATCGATCTGTTTCCCAATCTCGCGTTTTTTCTATAACTGCCGTTACCCACTCGAAGTCATCAGATACCACTTCAATATAAACTTTGACCAGTTTCATGGAGTTTTCCAATCCGGTGCAGCCGACGTGATCTTTCCAGTCAAAGTTCCATCATGGGTGTAAATTAAAATCTCCATTCCACTGCTGGATTCTCCAATAAATCCTCCATCAAAGCCTTTCTTCGGATTCTTATAGGCAGAGACAATTTCACCAATCGTCTGATCCGGTGTCCAGCTGTCTGGGAAAGCGCACGAACGTGTGAAAACAGTCCGTGCGCTCAAACCAATAACGTTAGTACAGACCTGGTTTTAATCTTTCATACTCTGATATCCATGCTTAGTGCCCTTTTATGAGAAAATATATTTCTACCAATCATTCCCCGGAAGTAAGAATGGAACAAGGTTACTAGGAATTAGTTTTATTGGAATCCTGTGAGTGTCTTTTAAGATATTAAACATAATAAGTACAGATTTTTCAATGGTTAGGTCCGCAAAATACTGAGATATGAATGAAAGTGGCTTTACAAAAACTAAACTATCATTCGAAATTATTCCATAAAAACATTCATTATTGCTTATATCTTCAATTATAGACCAAGACCATCCATATTCTTTGCATACCTGCTCACCAAATAGTATTCCAATGATAATTGAGTATTCAGGGTCTAATAAATTTCTGAGCTTATCGATTAAATCAGAAATAGCTTCTATTACTATGCGCGGTGAGTCTTTTTCGTTAATAGTATAGCCATTTTCATTTAAAAATTTAAATCCACACGAAATAGAGTTTTGCACGGACACAAATTCATCCTCACTTAATTCTCTTGATTTGTAAGATTCAAATTTGCTATCAGAGTAAGAAGAAAGTGCTTTTTTCTCTTCAGCATCTCTAACTTTCTTGACATGCAACCACTGTTCAAGCCTCCATCTTTGATCATGGAAATTCGGATTTTGACTATCCCATATCATTTCAAATTGCCAACCTACTATTTTTTTTCTCCTCACAAGATTCTTAAAATCTTCTGTTACATAGATATCTGGATATGCTTTATCTATATAAAATTGCGGTATCCTGAATATTGAACTTTCACCTATTGAGTCTTCGTGAAATTTAAATATATCAACAGATGTCATAGCGGAGCATCCTGGATATCTTGTAAAAAAAATACTACTGTTTTTAATGTCTAATGCGTCATATATTATATTATTTACATTATATATAAAAAATGAATCATCACTACTGTGTAAAGGAAGCAGTTCTCCGTATTTTATTAATACGTCTCCAATTAAATCCACAATTCTTTGCCTAATAACGAAAAAACCCGGAAAAAGACCTGGCGTATCAACCGTAGGCCACTTTGGTTTGTCTTTTATGAGAGTCACGTAAAATGGATTCCATAGATCTTTTATTGGCTTTATTGATGATAAATCGTGCTTCCGCTCTCTAAGAATGTCAAGATTCTCAACCTTGAGAACTTTGTGATGTCCTTCCGGACATGGTTTTAACTTATATATCTTCATCATTACTACCTCAACTAAGATTAATAGGTGAATGTTCCGTCTATCAGCTTTTGTCCTATTTCGCCTATTTTTGAAATTACTTTACTATAATCTGCCGAGCCTCGCACCATCAATGAACTCAACTCATCATAGACTGACTCAAAATATTTTTTTGTATGAATATTTGAGTGTGGTGTTTTTGCTGCACTCGCTACAGATAAAGTTTTTGGGAGATAAACTCCATTTTCCGCAATGTTCACATCTTTTATACCAACAACTTCAAGTATTTTTCTTGCTTCTTCGCAGACGTTTATCATACTTGAATTCAGGCACTTTCTTGGATCTATGACGTTTCCCCCCACAATATGGTGCGCATCATGACCTGCAGGTTTCGCCCCAAATTTGGCTGTCATATTTTTTGTAAGTTTTTGGCCACATCCTTTTGTAAGTGCCAAAGATTCAAAAATTATGGGTGAAAATTTTAGCTCACTGATTGGACAGGTTACGTATGTTGTGACAAAATCTGGTGTGTACTCTTTGGTATAGTAAGCAGCTGATTCCTTTTGTGCTTTGAACCACGACCTTGCTGGTATATCCATCATTTGAGCAGATTGAAATGCTGTAGATACTTCAGATATAGCGTCCCGAGAGGTGACCATTTTGCCATTTACAAGACCAGCTAGTACATCGTCTAGAAGCTTTGCGCAATCAAGGCCACATTTTTGAAGGGCTTTTGCAGATGGATTAACAGCCGTGTCAATTTCTTTAACAAGGGTATCAACATCCTTCTTGTCTGCCCTCACCTTCTTCGCTATCTCCTCCGTCACATCCGATAGCGCTCCACTTCCCATCGCCTTGCTTCCCTTCATTGCCTTATAAACTACCTTCGATACTCCCTTCGCTCCCACCACCGTCTCTACCGTCGCCACCACACACACCAGCCCCGTCACCGCTGTGTCCACTACCGTTCCCATGTAGTTGTTTATCGCTTCCCAACATGCCTTTGCCGATCCCACGATCGGTATCATGTCGATCACAAATTCCCCGAAGTCCTCGAACACTCCCTCGCTCGTGAACTCGTAGAAATCCTCTACCGCCTTTGCCGTCTCCCCAAACATCACATGTCCGAAAAATGTCGTCGAACTGCTCAATATCGGGTACTTGAATGGTTTCAGCACCGTCACCATTCCTGGCACTTCACTGCTCGTCGTCACTGTCGTGCATCCCATCAGGTACCCGTACGACGTGTTTGCCACCTTCGCCCATGGGCTCGAATCTGTCTTACACATCGGATCTGCATACAGTTCCACTTGACTGATATCTATTTTCTTTCCCGTCAACCCATACAATTCCGGATCTATCGTGACGTTGAAGTACGCTTTCCCTTCTTTCATCACGCAATCTCCGCAGTCCGACTCCACCCCGCTGAATTTCCCCTTAAAATACCCGTTTGCTTGCTTTACCCAGTTTCCTGTGTCATTTACCGCATACACCGGTACCTTAAATGTCAGCCTCTTGCTGGATTCGCTCTGCCTCACCAGCACCCGAAGCATCATTTCCGTCTTCCCGCTCGTTGGGTCCACATATGTGTTCTCCAGCACATGTGGCGACGCGTATTCACCACTGAGTACCCTGTCTGGTACAATTCCCAGCATCACTTTCGGTACACGGAGTCCAGAAAACACATCAAAGTGATACTTCTGGAAAAATAAACTTCCTGTCAAGAAAAACTCACTGTCCGCCCTGTCTTGGATCGCTCCTATATCCGCAGCTGTTCCTCTCATGAACTCACAAAAAATGGGATCTACAGCACTGACCGCTTTGTATACCGTTGCTTTCTCGAATCCGTTGTAGAAAAATTTGCTTGAATCACAAAAACTCAAACGGTACGATCCTCCCATGCTCCACGGATTCCAACGCGTCGCCACCTGGGTTGCCTTCGCACTTTTGTGGATCACATACGGCATGTAGTCGTTGAATGTGTCTACGGCTTGGCTTTCAAATACCACATTCTTCGGTCCAATCAGGGATGTTCCAGCTGTCTCAGTTGGCAAAACCTCTTCCGCCAAAGGCGCAAATGGCATCAGGGTTGGATACGTGAATGTTGATTTTGTGTACGAATCTTTTCCCCGTGCAGCCACATACGCTCTGTATTCATCTGTCTGTCCAAATGAATCCTTCACCTGCAGCGTCACCACATACTGTCCCTCTTGGAAGGTGTGTGCAACTTTGCTTCCGGTGTCTGTTGTCCCATCTCCAAAATCCCATGCATACGTCAGTGACGATCCCGTCGATCCAGTCGCATCAAAACTGACAGCCAAGGGTGAAATGCCAAATGGAATGTCTTTGCCGCCCGTGGTTTCCACAAACATCGTCGCTTTGGGTTTGGCTTCCCAGTGGTTCAACCAGGTGTATTTTCTGTAGACCACAGGATCAGCGGCAGTGAGTGGCGCAACAGGCATGGGACGCTTGTCGAGAACCTCGATGGTGATGTTGGAAATGCCGAGTTTTGGGAAGGAATGTATGAATGAGCGGGTGGTTTTGGGAGCAGAGCCGTCGCCGAGATCGATCTTGTACTCAAATCCGGTTGGGAGTTCGGGAAAAGTAAATGAGGCAGTGGATTTCCCGTGGAAGTTGAGGTCAGGAAGATTGGTGTCATTGAATTTGGGAAGGATGGTAACGTCGTTGGAAAGGGTCTTGGAGAGACCGTCTTTGCCTTTGACAGTGAGAGAGACGGTGTATTTGCCCGAATTGGCGTAGGTGTGCTGGACGAAAGGATCGGTGGAAGTGGAGCCGTCACCGAAATCCCAAGCGTAGGTGAGGTCGTCGCCGGAAGAGTTTGAAGCGTCAAAGACCATGCCCGAAGAGACATCGCCGATGGGGAAATCCAAAGAGATGTTTGCGGAAGTGGGCTCTGGAAGGCTGCTGAGGGAGACTTCTGTGAAAGAGGCGGAGGCGGTGTCTGTTGTGCTTTGGAGGTAGAGACCAGCCTTGAAAGGGTAAGGGAGTGTGGTGTTGAGTTGTTTGACGAGAGAGAGTGAGGAGAGGGAGGGACCCTCTTTGAGTTCAAGGGAGGGATCGGTGTAGGTGAGGGAAAAGCAGTTGGGTTTGTCGAGGTTGCCGGAGAAAGAAGAGGAGGACATGCCGTCGTTGACGATATAGGTGGCTTTGCCGGAGAGGTTGCGCTGTATTTGGATGAAAGGTGTTTTGAAGAGGGAGGAGGAATCGAGGTCTTTGAAGAGGGAAAGACCGGAAATGGCAGTAGAGTCTGTGCTGGCCATTGTGAGACAACCTTGGAAGGAAAAGCGGTCATCGAGGTCGGAGAGGCGCGTGAAGAGTTGAGAGAAGGGCTTCATGGCAAGTGGATCGGGAGAGGTGTTGAGAGAGAAGGTTTTAGAAGAGGAAGTACCGGATCCCATGCCGAGAGAGGAAGGAGACCAGAGGTACGGAAGAGAAGGGGGAAGGATACATGAGAACTCCTAGGGTGAGTGGATTTGGCGAGAAAGAAACGAAGAAGAAAGCGAGACGAGGTTTGGATCAACCGAGAGAAACGGTAACACAATGGGAGCTGCGATGTCTAGTCAGCAGTACAAAATTTTTCTTGTTGTGTGCGTTTTGGGTTTTGGAACGAGGTTTCTGAGATCAATCGAAATGTGCGCGATTTCATCGCGCACATAGTTGCCGTCAAAACGATATGAAAGCACAGATGCAATCTGGGTACTCTGGGTCACTTCTCCAAAAGAGTTTTTTACGGTCACATCAAAACGGGTGCCATTTTTAAGCCATTGGTATGAAAGGTTTGAGCCTTGTGCATGTGGTTCTTTGAATGTTTTGAGTTTCTGAGATCAACAGAGATGACTTTCTCATCCAGGGAGTATCAAAAAAATGAAGAAACTCGTTGTAGTACGTCTATTTTATCGTTCTCTGATTCTGATAAAAAAGAAAAGCTTGTGATATATTCCGTTAAAACACAAACGCCTTGAATCCCCGTATAATAATCTTCGATGAAATCAGATGCGTCACAACCACTCGGAGCCACATCTGTCCGCTTGCTCAAAGGGACCGGTGAAGGGCATTTGCCGCCCATGTTGGAGCAGTACGTTCAACTGAGAGAGCAGTATTCTGAGTACCTACTCTTGTTTCAAGTGGGCGATTTTTACGAGACTTTTGGAGAGGATGCCGAACGTGCGTCGCGTTTGCTCGGCGTTGCACTCACCCACAGAACAAGCAAGGACTTTTCAACGCCTATGGCTGGAATTCCACTTCGGGCGGCCGATCAGCACATTGACCGGTTGCTTGCGATGGGCATCCGCGTCGCTGTGGCCGATCAATGCGAAGACACCGGTGCAGGTTTGGTCGAGCGCAAAGTGACACAGGTTTTTTCTCCAGGAACCCTTGTGGAAGAACGTTTGCTCAAACCCGACGAGAACTATTTGGCCGCGGTGGCCACAGGAGACGGCTACGCATTGGCACTGCTTGACCTGTCGACTGGGGAATTTCGAGCCGTGCACATTGCCTCGCGGAGTGCTTTGTACGAAGAGTTGGCCAAACAGCACCCTGCTGAGGTGTTGCTCGCACCTGAAATCTCGCAAAACGATCGGATCATGTCGGAGTTCAGATCGAGGTTCAGCCTGATGTTGTCTTCAACGTCGTTTGAAGTGGATGCCTGTGAGCGGGAACTTCGGACCCAGTTTGGGGCTTTGCCTGAAATTTTAAATACGCCTGCATTGGTGCGTGCCTGTGGCGCAGTGCTGGGTTATGCACGGTTTTCCTTGCAGGGAGACCTTCAGATGGTCACCCGACTGAGCCGCTATGAATTGGGCCATCACCTCAATTTGTCTGAAAGTGCCATGGCAGCGCTTGAAATTTTCAAACCCTTATCGACGCACGGCACGACCCTTTTGGATGTGCTCGATCAGACCCGAACCTCTGGAGGTCGCCGCCGTTTGAGGTCGTGGCTGCGCCAACCTTTGCTCGATTCTCAGGCCATAGAGGCGCGCCAGCGGGCGGTTGAGTGCTTGGTGGCCAGAGCGGATCTCCGTGAAGCCATGCGCAGTTCGCTCTATCGCGTTCACGACCTTGAACGCCTTTCGGCCCGGGTGGCTTCAGGCCGCGCATTGCCCAGGGAAATTTCGAGTTTGGCTCGGACCCTGGAAATGCTTCCCGAACTTGGCAGCGCACTCGAAGGAACCGACGGCCTTCTGACCGGCCTCAGGGCACGTTTGACACCACTTCCTGAAGTGTTGACCTTAATCCGAACTGCATTGGTTGACGACCCACCACAGCGCCTTTTAGAGGGAGGCCTCATTCGCGAAGGGTTTCACGCCGAACTCGATGCCCTCAGACAGGAAGCGCGCAGCGGTCGCGAGTGGATGGCCCAACTCGAGGCTTTGGAACGTGAACGTACAGGGATTTCCAGTCTGAAAATTTCGTACAACAACATTTTGGGTTACTTTATCGAGGTTACCTTTGCCAAAGCAACGGACCAGATTCCTGCCGACTACCGCCAGATTGCGACCCTCAAAGACCGGGCACGCTACACCCGCCCCGACATCCGCGAGAAAGAGAGGCAAATCACCCGTGCGGAAACAGCGGCTGTGCAGCTTGAATCTCAGGTTTTTGCAGAGTTGCGCGACGGACTTTCCCAGTATGCCGATCATTTTTCGAGCATTGCGGTGGCCCTTTCTGAGCTGGACGTCTTGGCCTGTTTTGCTGAATTGGCTGTCGGAAATGGTTGGACTCGGCCTCTCACGCAACAAGGACAAGAACGCAAGGTGGTGCTCGCTCAGGCTCGACATCCCGTGGTTGAACATGCACTTCGCGACCGTTTTGTTCCCAATGACGTGACCATGGATTCTTCTCGGCACCTCCTGATCATCACCGGACCGAACATGTCTGGAAAGTCGACGTATTTGCGCATGGTTGCCCTGTGTGCTTTGCTTCACCAGGTGGGCAGTTTTGTACCTGCCGATGAAGCCAGATTGCCGATTTTTGATTCTTTGCACACCCGAATTGGGGCTTCCGATGACTTGGCGGGTGGTCGGTCGACCTTTATGGTGGAGATGTCCGAATTGGCATACATTTTGCACCAGGCGACCCCGAACAGCCTCATTATTTTGGATGAAATTGGCCGCGGCACGAGCACGCTCGACGGTCTGGCAATTGCCCAAGCGACCCTCGAAGAACTCCACGAATTGGGTTCATATACGCTTTTTGCCACACACTATTTTGAGCTCACACGGTTGAGCGGTCAGAAATCTGGCATTGTCAATTTGCATGTCGCCGCGCTCGAGGAAGAAGACGCGCTGACGTTTTACCACCAGGTGATGGAAGGTTCAGCCAGTCAGTCCTATGGTGTGGGTGTGGCCAAATTGGCTGGACTTCCCACCCAGGTTGTTTCCCGGGCACAGGCCATTTTGGTGGGTTTGCAAAGCCAAGGCGATGAACGCTCACAAAAGCTCGTTCAGGCGGTCTCCGAAGTTGATCTTTCCAAAATGAGTCCCATGAAAGCGCTGGAATTGTTGTATGAACTTCAGGCCCAGCTGGGTTTGGGGGTTTAAGGTGAGGCCCATTCGCCTGTTGCCAATAGAAGTCACCCGAATGATCGCAGCGGGTGAGGTGATTTCCCGTCCCTTGGATGTGGTCAGGGAATTGGTCGACAATGCTATCGATGCGGGTTCGACACGCATTGAAATCGAGTTGGTGAAGGGTGGTTTTGAGCGCATTGCCGTTCGGGACAATGGAACGGGTATTCCCGATGGCGAAGTCGAAATGGCCGTTTTGCGGCATGCCACCAGCAAGTTAGCCACATTGGAAGACGTCCACGCCATCCAATCTCTGGGGTTTCGCGGAGAGGCCCTTTGGAGCATGGCCATGGCCGGTGAACTTGAAGTGATCACTCGACCGGTCGCGCAATTGGGTGCCGTGCGATTGCGTGCCCATGGAGACGATATTCAGTTGGAGCGAACGACAGCACCTGCTGGAACGCGCATCACCATTCACCGTTTGTTTGAGAATCTGCCTGCCCGACGGGAAACCCAACTTCCCAAGGCGGCCGAATACAGAGAAATCGTGACATTGCTCTCTCGGTACGTGTTGCACCATCCCAACCTGCACTGGAAACTGACCTGCGATGGAACGGTGAGGCTTCAACACACTG
The DNA here is from genome assembly GCA_046327935.1 of Deinococcaceae bacterium. Classification (GTDB taxonomy): domain Bacteria; phylum Deinococcota; class Deinococci; order Deinococcales; family Deinococcaceae; genus JACMOA01. The sequence goes on along the minus strand of JAXLXL010000002.1, from coordinate 317,583 downwards.
CGGCAGATACAAAGGCTGCAGTCACAACCGTGTATGGGACACTTGTGGGCAATCGCCTGCTCGATGTCAATGTTCAGTCGCCCTTTGGCGTGATGGGCGTTCTCTCCCGTCCGGAACTCTCACGTCCGCAGCGGGATCGCATGCATTTGGCTGTAAATGGGCGTCCTGTGCAGTTTTTGGGTGATTTTGAAAAGGCAGTTTTGGAAGGCTATGGCGAACTGTTGCCCTCCGGACACGCGCCTGTCTGTGTGCTCAATTTGGTGGTTGAGCCCAGTCGGGTCAATCCCAACATTCACCCGAGCAAATCACAGGTTGCCCTGGCAGGCCTCATCGAGATCTCTGAGTTTCTCCATGAGGCTGTCAAAACGACATTGGCAAGTCATCCACTCGTGCGCGATTTGCCGTCGCTTCGAGAGGTCACCCCAACCGAAAATGAAAACCCGTCCTTTCCAAAACTACAGGTTTTGGGTATTTATCGAGAGCTCTATATCGTCTCAGAGGGTGAGGGTGATCTCTGGCTGATGGATGCCCACGCGGCACACGAACGCATTTTGTACGAACAGCTGGAGTTGGCTTTTTCCACAGCCCAAGCCGTAGAGCTTTCCAAGCCCGAATGGTTAAAGGTGACCCCTGCAACCCAGGCGCGTTTGCTCGAACGCTCGGATGAACTGGCGGCATTTGGTCTCATTTTTGAGGATTTTGGCGTGGGATTGATTCGTGTGCGTGCCTTGCCCGCTGCCCTTTCGGGACTCGATCTCCCAGATGTTTTGGAAATCCTTTTGGAAGGCGCCCTTGAGGATCATCCCCTGCGCGCGATTTTGGGAAAATTGGCGTGCGCTCCTGCACTCAAAGCTGGGGAAATCACCCTTGAACGTGCCACCACACTGCTGGCTCAATTGGCACAGTGCAACCAACCTTGGAGCTGCCCGCACGGGCGTCCGACCTTACTCCGCCTCTCTGAGCGGGATTTGGCCCACGCCTTTGGAAGAAGAAGTCCCCGAGATGTGCCTCGGGGACGCGATACAGCCATATCCAATATTATCGACAATTCATGAAATTAACGAGAGATTCATCCTAGAGGCTGTTTTAAAAGAGTCTAACCTGTCGAGGAACCGCTGTAGGATACTCTTTTTTTCATGCCTCCCCCCTTCCTGGTGGACGCCCTGCCTCCATCGCTTGCCGTGACCTCCTCGATGCCATTCGCAGTGGCGTCTCCTGGCGCAGCTCCGCTCCCCCTCGACACTGATCGGGAGAGGGGAAAGATTCTGTTGGCCGAATTGAAAAAGAAGAATGCGCGGATGCGGACGGTGGCTACAGAGGGAAATGGGAGACCTGGGGTTCATCCGGCTGATGTTGAGACGATTGGCAGCTTTGGCCGATCAGGACGTGATGGCCGCATGATCAACCCCTTTTAAGACACCCTCTCAACCCCATGCCCATGATTTCTTTCACTGGCACGCTGTCTATCATTGCTTTCGTATTCTCGGGACCATCTGCTGTATGGGCGCACATCTCCCAAATTCTCGTCAAAAAGACCCGCAAACGTCTGGGGAGAGACGAAATACCCCGTCTAGGTCTTTGAGATTCCACACAGTCTCTAAGTTTGCGGTGCCGTTTCGTTACACTGTTTTCGTTTTCTATATTCGATAAAGTGCATGGATGGAATCTGGTGGTGTATTTACGACCATTCGTGTTCAAAATGGACGTCCCCTGTTGTGGGACGAGCACATTCAGAGATTGACCCATTCTTGTTTGTTTTTCGGTCTCCGATTGCCCGATTTTTCACAACATTTGGCCCGCATCTCAGAGGTCTCCAGTGTGGATGCACTTTACCGCCTGACTGTACAAGACGACCGGGATTTTGGTGACGTACGCCCACTTGCGCCGATTCCCCCACATGTTTGGGTTTGGTTGAGCCAGGAAGAGGTCAATGTCCGTTGGGCACAACACAAGGTCAACAATCGGACGCCCCATCAACGGGCACTGTCAGAGGCGCAGTCCCAAGGTTGTTTTGAAGCGCTGCTGGGTTGCAGGAATGCGTGGGTGGATGGGTCGAAAACGGGTTTTGTTTTGGATATTGACGGGGTTTTGTACGTTCCAGAAGGTGGCTTGCCGAGTGTCACTCGAAAGGCCTTTTTGAGGGGGAAAGATTGGGTTTCTGAGTGGATTACCGATGAATTTTTCTCTAGGGCGAAAGGCATGTGGCTTCTGGGATCGGGAGTTGGCCTGGTTTCTGTCCGTGGCATTCGGGGTCCGAGAGTATCCCAAACCTTTGATTTTCAATATTCTACAAAGCTAATTTTTCTTGATGCACCCTATTTGAAGCCTCCAACCCACCTCAATAGGCAGAAATAGCCTTTTTAAGACACTTCTGCATAAATTCTCACCATCGTTTTCCTGAGAGACGGTGAAATACCTTTAGATTTTTCTCAGAAAGCAAAACCCTTTCTAAACGCTTGTAATTAACGCTTTGAAACTTTTGAACATTCTTTGGCCTGCCAACATGAAAATTTGAGGCTTCGATTGCCACAAACTGCTCATGATCCTCTCTTATCGTTTGAATTAGTCGAAACAAACCCGTTCGGCTTCACGTAAATGGCGTTTGAGTGGGTTTTTGGTTCTCTTTAGATTGGCTTGTGTGTGATTCTGGAAGGTTCACTTTCACTTTCCGCTACACGTTGGAGGGGTGTATTTTACGGAGCAATCTGCCACATCTCCCTGAAATACAGCTGAGGTTTTATGTTCAAAAAAGCATGTTTACACGGTTCTACCGTTTTTTCTTTCGTCAGTTTCCTATGCTTCGCAAGCGCTGGATGTCAGGCCCAAACCCCGGTCTTTCCCGATCCCAACTGGGCTCAGAAAGCGGTAGGTTCACTGTCTGAGAAACCGTTGGCTCCATCTGCTCCTGTCATTCGTGCTCAGGCAACGGTACCAAAGCCGTCCGTCACGCCCATGAAGGTTCCGGTAAAGACATCTGTCAACACGGCTTCCAAAGGACGCAGTTACATTCTCAACGCGACCGCTTACAACAGTTTTGCAGGTCAAACGGATTCCACGCCAAATACCACGGCAACAGGCACCCGGACACGTTTCGGGGTGGTTGCGCTTTCCAGAGAGATGCTCAAAAGTGTGCCCTATGGCAGTCGCGTCATGATCGAGGATTTGACACCCGGCAGTCGCTACAACCGAATGCTGTCCAATACTGTTTTTATTGTCGAAGACACCATGAGTCCCAAAAAACGTGGGTATGTCGACATTTGGATGTCTAGCCGAAGCCAAGCCTTTGCTTGGGGACACCGTCAGGTCAAACTCACCATTCTTCGATAACCCAACTCTCATCTTGTTGCTCCACAGGTCCATTAGGCTGGTGGGGTGTTTTCTTTTTTACCTGTTATTTTGGCCAAAGCACACCTTCGGCAACGTCAAACCCAAAATCGCGTGACAGTCTTAGGCATTGCCATGGGCGTTATGGTGTTGACAACGTCACTGTCTCTCTTCAACGGATTTACCCAAGCCTTGATACAGGCAACCCTCAAGGCCACACCCCACATTTCGATTCAGGTTTTGACCCCAAAGCCCAATCCAGCGCTTGAAAAACGCCTTTCTGAAGATCCGGAAGTGGTTGGGTGGAGTCCCATTTTGGGAGACACCGGCCTTTTGTTCAGGCGGGCTGAGGATGGTCGCAGTGCCGGAGGTGATTTTGCGCGTTTTTTGGGAATCGATGCTCGGGAGGCAGGTGTCCTCGATTTGTCCGCGGAAGAGCAACAACAGCTCAAACAATTGAAACCCAACCAGGTGATTTTGGGGCGCATCCTGGCGGACAGCATTGGGGCTTTTAACGGTGATGCGTTGTTTTTCCTCAATTTGGAGCAACGTCGCATTCGTCTTTCTGTTGCTGGAACGTTTAAGACCGGCAATGCCCTGGTCGACAGTGCCTTTGCGTTTACACCCATAGAAACGCTGAGATCGGTCAATGCACGACAGCTCAGCGGATACCATGTGCGGCTCAAGAACCCTCAAGATGCCCCAAATCGAAGCATTCTCTACAGTGCTGGCGGAGAATACACGGCTTTGGCCTGGCAAGACCAGAATGCCGGTGTGATGGGACAACTCCAGCTGCAAAAGCGCGTTTTGGGAATTGTTGTTTTTTTGATTGTCGTGGTCGCTGCCTTTGGAATTGCCAATGTCTTGTTACTCACTGTGCTGGAAAAAACGTCTGAGATTGCAATTCTCAGAGCCATGGGAACCTCTCGGAATGCCATCGTCTTGACCTTTGTGCTCGAGGGTGTGTTTTTGGGCATTTTGGGTTTGATATTGGGCAACCTGTTGGGCCTTGGTCTGTCGTACTACTTTCAGTGGAAGCCGGTGGCCATACCGGGTGATTTGTACTTTATCAGTGCGCTTTCAACCCACATCGAAGCCTTTGATTTTCTTTGGGTCAATGTGCTCAGTTTTTCAGTCACTTTGTTTGCGGCCTTTATTCCGGCGCGCCACGCGGCCAACATTGAGCCTGCCCGAATCTTGCGTTAAGTGCTTGGATTGGCCTCGATGCCATCCGTGTAGATGCGAATGTGTTAGATTTGAAGGTTCGTTTTGCATACAGCAAATTCTTTAATTTTTTGAATATTTGTTAAATAAAAAATGTCATCTGGATTTATTTCATCTGCTTCAAAAATTCCCGATATTTAAGGAACTTGTTGTATTTCTACAAAATACCTTTCTATAAAATATCCTCTATTTTTCAATAAAATGTGGCAAAATGGATCTATCTCTTAGCCTATACAGCACATCTTGAGCTAAATAGCACCCGAGAAGGGGCCAGATCACATACTTTAAAAACATGCAAATTATTTATTGTTCAATTAACTATAAACATGTATACCATTTTCATGCACAGGATGAAATATTTATACTCTTCTCTCTTTTTTGATGACGCCCTCTTGGCCAAAATACGGCACCTCATGGGGTCAGACCTCATCTATATTTGATCTTTTAATTGACATACGCGCCAAATTTATTCAAAAACCCAATTTCATTTAAATTCTCTTTGGGAATCTCTTCAATAAATACTCCTACTTTTAGCTGCGATAGGAGTCAAAATACATGGCGTGCCGCTTCAACTAGGACAAAATTGTCAAAGTCTCCAATATCTACACAGGACTGTTTTTATTACTTCTCTTTTTAAGTACTAGATCATTATTATCGCCAAGCTGAAAGCATCTTTCAAAAAACGAAGTTGAGTCATCGTATATTTCTGCCACTTCTTTTAATGAATATTTAAACCAACCCAAGTATCCTCAGCAATCACTTCCTGTAGTGGTGCGTTCATCACCGCGAAACTCAATAGATACAGCAAGCCCTTATTTCTGCCCCCTTGTCAAAGAATACATACTTGGCGAACCCATACGCTATGCTCGGTAGGACAGAGCATTTTTTTCGAGATAGAGTTCAGGGTTGGCCAGAAGCGCTGGAAGCTTCCAGGATATTCGACAATCGTGGTCAATGTGTATCTGACTTTAAGGTGATCTTCGTTTTTTTAAGCATTTTCTCATGTGATGAATTGCTTCATCTCCAAATTGACTTACACATTTTCGGTCAACCGATTGTAGGCACCTTGCGCGTACAGCAAGGGCTTACCATCGCTGATAGCTGCCTGCTCAACATAACCGACAAACAGCGTGTGGTCTCCTGCGCTGTGCTGATCGACCATGGCACAGACAAGGTGACTGAGTGCACCTTCAATCAGGGGTACCCCACCGAGCTCTGAATACTTCGGCTGAATGGTGTTTCTGTGCGCAAAATGCTCACTGATATCCATCTGTTCCTGTGACAAGATACTTATCCCATAACGGCGGGATTCACTGAGAATGGAGTGAAAATAACTGGACTTGGCAATGGAAACCAACACCAACGGTGGATCTAGAGAGACAGAGATAAAGGCACTGACCGTTATTCCATACACTTCATCGTCGCGAACCACGGAAACAACGGTAACCCCACTGGCAAAACGACCCAATGCCTGCTTAAATTCGAGTGGACTGACTGACATCATTCCAGCATATCGGCCTGTATCAGTCATTGATGAGAGGATAATCCCGCGGCGCCTTCAGGGACAGCTGAACCATCAAAAGGTACGAGATCAGAACAACGGAAAACACAATCCAGCCCGGCAAATGACCTATCGAAGCCAACTCCATGCGCTCGGCTGGATTGTAGGTGATGTCGGGATCCCGTTGACTGTCAACCTTGAGCACCCACGCGACCAAAATGCCAAAGTAGATCCAAAGGTAATTTCTCCGCAGGCGCCATCCCATACTTTCCGCTCGGGTCAAAGGGCTGTGGGGTTTTTCCAGTTCACTGAGCAACACACGGTGCCAAGAGTCATCGACAGACTCTCCCATAATAGAAGGAAAAAAAAACCGTTCCATAATCCGGACACGGTGATGGGCGATTTCGTAGTTCCGAAACCGACGTGCCTCCAGATAAAGAAAATAGTAGTTTGTGACCATCGCCAAAATAAAAATAACGTGACCAGAGGCGGGATTGGAAAAGGAAAAACTCGCCAATCCTGCCGTTGTGACGACTGCCCAATTGGTTGTGGTGTCCAATCTGGACCGGTATGCCGTCAGTTTGCCAACCTCCGCCCGATACAGATGGATCAAAGCATTGGCCAAGTTGGTGCTGTAAAGATTAGCCGAATCGGTGCGCGAAGAGGGGTCAGGCATTTCAATCAGCGTATAAGAAACGGGGACAAAGGTATACTGGTCCCGTGCAAACCGAACTTCTGGATTGGTACAGACAGACTGCCCGACCTCTCCCATGGCGAAAAACGGCCGACCCATATGCGATCTGGCTCTCCGAAGTGCTGTTGCAACAAACACAGGTTATAACTGGCATTCAGTACTACACGCGATTCTTAGAAAAATTTCCGACCATCGACCATTTGGCCCAAGCCCCTGTGGACGAAGTTCTCAAGGCGTGGGAAGGATGTGGTTACTACGCCCGGGCACGAAACCTGCACAAAGCGGCCCAACGCATCCAAGTCAGTGGATTTCCCAAAACCTTTGAAGGCTGGCTGACACTCCCTGGAATCGGGCCCTATACGGCTGCAGCCGTGAGTTCCATTGCATTCAACGCGCCCAGAGCGGCCGTCGACGGCAACGTTCGGCGGGTTTTGTCTCGCATCTTTGCGCAAGCAGATCCCAACAGCCAGTGGTTGCAAGATCGGGCCGACCAATGCCTCGTCCGGGAGGACCCTGGTACTTGGAACCAAGCCCTGATGGAACTGGGTGCCACGCTCTGCACACCCAAAAACCCAAAGTGCGGGTTTTGCCCCATCCAACACGCCTGCCAAGCCCACCTCAGTGGCCACGCAGCGCAGTATCCCAACGCAAAGCGGCGCCCGACGGTCCACGTCAAAACCGGTGTCGCCCTCATCATTGGAACGCACAGTGAAAGCTACCTCGAAAAGCGGCCACCCACGGGTATCTTGGGCGGACTTTTTGGCCTTCCAACCGAAGAAACGCTCGAAAACGAATCCAAAGAAGACACACTGGAACGACTCTGCCACCGTCTAGGTGCAAAAGCAAGCCACCACCTGGGCACAGTCCGACATGCATTCACACACCAAAAAATAACGCTCGACATTTATTCGGCACAGGGACCCACATCCCGTTACAACATCAAGGACGTGGCGATCAGCCGACTGGACCAAAAAGCCTTTGAACTCCTGAAAAACCTCTAGCCAGACCTCGATTTCTCCAAATCGTCCATGACCTTCTTATACAACCAGGGCATCACCTTGTCTTCAAATGCCAAGGCATCGATGGCTGCATCCAAATGCTCATGTTGACTTGCGACAAAGGTGTGCATTCGGGTGCCTTTGCTGTCTAGCAAGACATACTCAAACGATACCTCGCCACTGGGCAGTGCGTAAAAACGCACACGGTGTGCCAAACTGGCATCCTGATAGAGGGTTTCGCACAGGATCAAATCATGCATCTGTCTTTGATTCTAACGCAAAAACCAAAAAAAATCCCCCTTTACAGAGGGATTAATTACACCGACAACCGAATTTTAGGCGCCCGCACCCGGTTGATCGTTGGACAGAGAAGGTGGCGGGGATATGGAAACCGCGTGTTCAGCAGGTTGGTCCAAAGGCAGCAAAACCCGATCGAGAACCTCACTCACATGATCAACTGTGATGATCTCCAGTTCCTTCAACACCGACTCAGGCACCTCTCGCAGGTAGGGCTCATCGTCCTTGGGCAAAATAACCGTTCGAACCCCCGCCTGATACGCACCCAAAAGCTTCTCTTTGACACCACCAATGATCAGCACCCGTCCACGCAAAGTGATCTCTCCCGTCATCGCCACATCCATGCGAACAGGTCGACGCGTGATTGCAGAAATCACACTGGTCACAATGGCAATACCGGCACTTGGACCGTCTTTAGGGGTTGCACCGTCGGGGAAGTGAATGTGGAGGTCCTGCGTCTTGTAAAAATCGGGATCGGCACCATACAGACTCGCATTGGCCCGAAGGTATGCGACCGCTGCGTGCGCGGACTCTTTCATGACGTCACCCAACTGACCTGTGATGTTGATCTTGCCGGTTCCAGGCACAGAGAGAGACTCAATGACCAGTAAACCGCCACCCATAGGTGTGTAAAACAGACCTTGGGAAACACCTACCATGGGCGCCTTTTCAGCATTTTCCTTGCGGTGCTTCGGCACACCCAAATAGTCGGGAATTTGAGGTGCGTCCCACACGCGCACACCTTCCCAAGGCTTTTCTAGAAATTCGCGGGCCGCCTTACGGCACAACTTGGAGATTTGCCGATCCAAATGGCGAACCCCGGCCTCGTGGGTGTACTCTTCCGCGACGCGCGCCAAAGCCGAATCCGTGATTTCAAGATGACCTTCCAAGCCGTGGGCCTTGATCTGCCTGGGCAAGCGGTACTTTCGGGCGATGGTCAGTTTTTCGTTCAACGTGTACCCAGGAATCTGAATCACTTCCATGCGATCCAGCAAAGGCCTGGGAATGGTTTGCAAACTGTTGGCCGTGGTGATAAACATCACCTGAGACAGGTCGTACTGCACTTCAAGGTAATGGTCTTGAAACGTGTGGTTCTGCTCTGGATCCAAGACCTCAAGCATCGCGGAACTGGGATCTCCCCGCCAATCGCTCGACATTTTGTCGATTTCATCCAGGAGAATGATGGGATTGACAACCCCTGCAGTCTTCATGGCCTGAATGATCCGACCGGGCATCGAACCAATGTACGTCCGACGGTGACCTCGGATTTCGGCCTCGTCCCGCACACCACCCAAGGCCATGCGCACAAATTTTCGATTGAGTGCACGTGCCACACTCTTTCCAAGCGACGTCTTTCCAACGCCAGGTGGGCCCACCAAACACAGAATGGGCGCCCGAAGACCGCCTTCTTCAGCCCGATCAAAGTCTTCCTTTGCGACAACCTCATCGGCATCTGAGTCTGCATCGGTTGCATTTTCAGCAGAAAGGCTTTGGGTCAATTGCCTGACAGCCAAAAGCTCTAGAATCCGGTCCTTAACATCTTCTAGGCCGAAATGGTCTTCGTCCAAAACCGCCCGGGTTCGTCCAATGTCCAAAACCTCTTTGTCGTGCGTGCTCCAAGGAACATCGATCAACCAGTCAATGTAATTGCGGATTACGGTGCTTTCAGGACTGCCACCCGGCATGCGGTCAAGCCGAGACAGCTCTCTCATCGCTTTCTCGTACACCTTGATTGGCATTTTTGCAGCCTGAATCTTCTGCCGCAGTTCGTCAATTTCGATAATCGTGTCCTCACCACCCCCGAGCTCTTTACCAATGGCCTTCATTTGCTCACGAAGGTAGTACTCCCGCTGATTGTTGTCCATTTGCTCTTTGATCCGACCCGCTATATGCTTGTCCGTTTGAAAGCGATCCAAGTCTCTGGACAACAAATCGAGCATCTTGCTCAGGCGATCCTCAATTGAAGGGGCCTCTAAAATGGCCTGTTTTTCTTCCACAGACCAAGCTATTTGACCCGCAACTTGATCGGCCCACTCACCTGGATCTTCAATCGCCCTCAAAGCCTCCAGTTGATAGTTGTCCAACTTGAGACCCTTATTTTGTTTGATGTATTCCTCGAACAACCGATGCACTTCGTCGGTCAATGCCTCAACCACCAGCGAATCGCCCAGAGGTATTTCGACACTTTCGACCCTAGCACGTATGTAGTCTTCTGCTTCCAACAAACGGATGAGCCGAACGCGCGCCCGGGCTTCTATTGCCACCTGCAAGGTGGAGTCGGCCAGACGCGAAACCTGTTTGACATAACCCAGGATACCAATGCCATAGACATCCTCATCTTTGGGATCTTCAACCAGTTGATCCTTTTGGGTCAACAGCACAACCAAACGATCCGCCAATTGGGCCTCGTCTATGGCCCGTTTGCTCTTCGCCCGTCCAACGTCAACCGCGGCGTTGCTACCGGGGAGAACCACCGTGTTTCTTAGGGCAATAACGGGAATTTCCCAGTACATACCGTTCTCCTTTTGGCGCTTAAACGCGAAGTCTCAATGCCACCATTATACCTGGCCTTGCCAGAACGTACAGCGCCTGAGAATGTCAAAACAGTCCTGGAGAGCGCCCTGCTCACACAACCTTTGACAAACAACCCATGCACAAACGCTACAGAGATTGTAGCCCTCCATAGCGATCTGTGCTGTGACTTTAGTCTCTTTCAAGCAGACTTTTTGAGTCTTGCAGACTCAAGTGCTTTGATCGGATCATCGATATGCTCAGGCTCGATGACCAAATGGGAAATGCCGTCTTCAGGCAACTCAAACAACAGGTCGGTCATGGATTTTTCTAGAACCGCCCGGAGCCCACGTGCCCCCGTTTTACGGGAAAGGGCGCGGCGTCCCACCTCCAACAGCGTCTCTTCGGTGAATTCAATGTCAACACCTTGGAACCCAAAGAGCGTCTTGTATTGGGTCACAATGGCATTGGCTGGCTCAGTCAAGATGCGGACCAATGCCTGCTCATCGAGGTCCTGCAGCTGAACAATCAAAGGCAGACGACCGATAAACTCTGGAATCAAACCGAACTTAACCAAATCCTCGGGCATAAAACGCAAAGCCTCTGTCTCTTCACCCTTGAGTTCGCGTCCAAAACCAACGCCACGCTTATTGGTCCTCAGACGGGCAATCTCGTCGAGGCCGTCGAAGGCGCCCCCGCAGATAAACAAAATATTTTTGGTGTTCACCTGAACCAATTCTTGGTTTGGATGCTTGCGCCCGCCCTGGGGCGGCACTTGAGAAAGCGTACCCTCGATGATTTTGAGAAGCGCCTGCTGAACGCCTTCGCCTGAAACGTCCCGGGTGATGCTGGTCGACTCTGATTTTCGGGCGATTTTGTCGATTTCATCGATGTAAATGATGCCCCGTTCGGCTGCCGCTGGATCGTGTCCCGCAGACTGCAACAGCCGGACAATGACATTTTCAACATCGTCACCGACATAACCTGCCTCTGTCAAGGTGGTCGCATCAGCAATGGCAAAAGGCACCTCGAGCATTTCTGCCAAAGACTGTGCCAGAAGTGTCTTTCCTGTTCCAGTTGGACCGATGAGCAAAATGTTCGACTTTCCAAGATGCACATCTGCATGAGACAAACGGTGGTAATGGCTCACCACTGCCACGGAAAGTGCCTTTTTCGCTTCATCCTGACCAATCACATACTCATCCAAATAGGCTTTGATCTCTTTTGCCCGAGGCAATTCGGTGAGATTGAATGCTTGGGACACCTCAGAAGTGGGCTTGTTGCTCCGCAATTGATCCATCACAAACTGATGGGCCCGCTCGACACACTCGTTGCATATCGAAACCTGACGACTCGGGGCCTCAATCAAATGGGCAACCTGAGGATAATTTCTCCCACAAAAACTACACCGATCTGCCATATTTAAACACCCTAATTTCAGTCTTCTGGACTGATGCGAACATCGCCTTTGTCGTATTCGAGCACTTCATCGATCAACCCGTACGACTTGGCAATTTGTGGTGACATGAAAAAGTCCCGACTCATATCTGCCTTGATCTTTTCAATATCTTGTTCTGTGTGACGGACATAGAGACCCCGCAAAATCTCCTGAAGGTCCATCACCTCTTTGGCCTGAATTTCCAAATCCGGGACAGCACCACGGTAACCGGCAGAACCGGCGTGAATCATGATCCGAGAGTGGGGCAGTGCCTTCCGCTTGCCCTTGTCGCCAGCCATCAGAATCACTGAACCCATGCTCATGGCAATCCCAACACAGATGGTCGAAATCGGCGCCTTGATGTACTGCATGGTGTCGTAAATGGCCAACCCCGCATACACTTCACCACCTGGGCTGTTGATGTAGATTTGAATTTCCCGCTCCGGATTTTGGCCCTCGAGCAACAAGAGCTGAGCAACAATGGTATTGGCCATTTGGCTCTCTATGGGACCCGACAGGAAAATAATCCGGTCTTTCAACAGCCTCGAGTAGATGTCGTACGTCCGCTCTCCGCGGCCCGTTTGTTCGATCACATAAGGAATGACGGTCATGGCCCCCATTATCGCACGGACAAGAGGGTCGCCGCATAGAAGATCAGGCCATTAGATTAAGATTAGATTAAGATATTTTTGACGAAAGGAAGGTCTTGCCAGGGAGAATCGTCACGAGATTTTCAACCAAAAGAGCATGTACCTCATTTGTAGGGCTGCAATAAATGATGCTGTCTTTTTCGAAAATCTAAAAATTATCCCCCGTCATTTTCTTGTCTTGCACAATGTATTTTCAATCATATGTCTTAATTGATATAAATTCCTAGTCTTGACCCAAAGGATGCCCCTCGCGCCGGGCCGCTCTAATATTCTTGGTTTCATTCTATTCTTTTTTGATGGAATGACTATTCACATTTTCTGTTCTTTCGCAAGTTGTTCGATTTCATTCGTGTCATACGCTTTATCTCCCAATACATATTCAGCCGGGATTCCTCTTATCAATTCACAACCTTTCGTACAATCCGCGTCTTGGGCAAAGCGGCACGTCTTGAGCTATACGGCACCCCCTGGGGCCAGCTCGCGTCTTGAGCTATACGGCACCCCCTGGGGCCAGCTCGCGTCTTGAGCTATACGGCACCCCCTGGGGCCAGCTCGCTTTGCCCGGGTAGTAAAGGCTCCAATTTTAGCCAAAGTCCGTCCTCTAGATCGTGTCTTCGATGTCCCTCTCTCATTTTTCAATTGCACATTAGTCTCGTGACGACACCCCACATGAAAACCATGGCAATGCAACACTGTTTGTTTCATATGGGATGCAAGCCAGCTTTCACGTGTACAGCAGTTTTCATTATTTTCAAAACACTAAAACAGGGATAAAGCGTGACCTGGATGTATTTTAGCTTCTCAAGAAATTCCCGATATTAAAGAAACTTGCCGTAGAATCATCATTTTTGGAAACCCAAACTTGAGCAGCATAGCTTTCTAAAACTTCCCATGACTGAGCACCCCGACCCGAGACAGGATTTTTTGAACCTCAACCGCAGGCCAAACGGGCAACTCGGGCACTCTCGTGAAATGTGTCCCACTCGGGTCCTTGTGCCAAACTCGGGTCAAAGCCATCAGCATGTGGATGGTCATGGCCCATCAGGTGGGTCATTCCGTGAGAGACCAACAGAACCAGTTCTTCCACGAGCGAACACCCATGGTCCTGTGCCTGTCGTGCCGAGGTATCCAAACTGATGACAATGTCACCCAAATGTGGAGGAATAAATGTGTCGGTGGGTTTCCAACTCGGAAAAGACAGCACATCGGTTGCCTCATCCACGCCAAAATGCGCACATTTGAGTTGGCGGATTTCAGTATCGTCCGTGAGCACAACGGTCAACCCATGACCCCCGACCCCAAAATGGGCCAGGAGAGCTTTCAGTGCTTTGCGTAAAGTGGACACCGTTCCCTTTGGGGGCTTTCGGCGCACAACCACTTCAATCATTCTCTTCTGCTTTTTCATACGCTCGGATGATCCGACCCACGAGTGGGTGTCGAACGACATCAGAGTCGGTGAAACGGTGAAACTGGATGCCTTCTATCCCCGAAAGAATCGACTGGGCAACCGCAAGCCCAGACTTTTGATGCTTGGGTAAATCGACCTGCGTGACATCCCCAGTGACAATGACCTTGCTCGAAAAGCCCATCCGGGTCAGGAACATTTTCATTTGCTCCGGCGTGGTGTTTTGGGCTTCATCTAAAATGATAAATGCGTCATTGAGCGTATTGTGCGTTAAAATATAGTCGTCGGTGACATAGAGGCTGTCTTCTGCAGACACCCGGATGCATTGGGTTTCTGTTTCACCAAAAGGTTCAATGCTGCACAAGGTGCGCTGGCATTCAGGCCTTTTGACAGCCTGGTACGCCTCGAGCTTGCTGGGCATGCGAAAAGGAAGCCATGTGGTACCTTTCGGAAATGCAAGTCGAAGGTCGTCCTGATCGCTGACCCGATGTGCAAAACCACCCAAGGAACGCACCAATGCAACCACTTGATCTGCCTGTTCATGGGATGACGCCCCATATTCAATGAATCCCGTCGAAGGCTCAACGTTCCCATGCGCATCGAGCAATCCTTGCAGAGCTGAAATACGGACATTCAGCGCATTGCACAGACACGCCTCAGGCAACAGTGCGGACCCTTCCAAAGACATCGCGCACCCTTGAAGCATTTCGGTTGCTTTGAGCAGTGCTGTCTGTCGAGAAGATCCAGGAAGGCCGTCTGGCGTGACTTCTATACCCCGGTACGCATTCAATGCTTTGCAGACTTCGGTGACCAGTTCCTTGCCCATTGTCTCGGGAAAATCACGCGCACCTGGGGTCAACCCTGAACGGAGCAATGCACCCAAAACATACGGATCTGTATCGAGATTTTGCGCCGAGAAATGGACTGGAGCGAGATTTGGGAGTGAAAATTCCATGCCATCGGTACCCAAGTGTTCCATCAGTTCGCCCGTATCGCATGTGACCGTCGAACCATCTGAAACTTTGACCGTCCAGAGGTGCTCTTGACAGCAGAGCGTGCTGGAACCGTCACTGAATGTCATACGGTAAACCGGTTTTGTGCCCTGAGGAAAGACACTCAACACTTGGGTGGATTGTCCGCCCGAGCCAATGACGTAGTCTCCAATTTCCAAACTGCCCATCGTGCGCCAGCCCATAGGGGTCAAAATCCGGCTGTGGAGCGGTTGTGCACGTCCCCGCATGTACGCCAGAGGGGCAATCTCAATGGTTTTGCTGCTGAGGTAGCTCTCGAATTTGTCGATTTCGATCATGTCGTAGAGGGCATCGTACAGGGGACGCAAATACGGATCGATCTTCGCCTGCAAATCGCCAGGCAGAAAGCCAAGCCGCTCTCCGGCTTCCACTGCAGGTCGGGTCAACACAATGCGTTTGACTTTGCGCGCCTTGAGGTAGCTGACAGCCATCGCCACAGCCAAGTAACTTTTTCCCGTTCCCGCAGGACCAATTCCGAAGACAATGTCGTTGTTGTAAATGGCATCGAGGTAGGTTTTTTGGCCTGGGGTTTTGGGACGCAACCGGTTGGGCAACTGCCAGGCCTCTTGGCTGACCGTTTCAGCAGACAGGCTTTTTCCCTCCAAAGCCATCGCAGAAGACTTCTCTAGAACATCTTCCACCCGACCGCCCTGACGGATAATGGAAATCAAATCGCGCAGAAAGACCTCGGCGTGTGAAACCTCCTCGGACGTGCCACTCAGGGTAATGACGTCTCCGCGTGCACTCAAGCGGGCCGCGATCAACTCGCGAATTTTGCGCAATGTGCCGTCGTTTTCGCCAAAGAGGGCCAGTGCTTCTTGTGGGTTTTTGAGGCGTAGGGTCGCCGAGGTCATTTCGCTCAAAACAATTCGCTTTCTGTGGGACAAGCCCACGGTTATGGCTTTTTAAATCAGGCCACATCGTACCCGAAGTCCAACCATTATAACGAAGGCCCGGGTTCAACCACCCAAGCCCGCACGGGAAACCGTATGGAAAGACATTCTCCAACCTCCATCCAGACAGAGTTCGACGTGTGCACCCTCAGTTCGAGCCCTTTGAACAGGCACGTGTAGAAACAGTGGCTCCCAGTGTACTCTCGCTGCGTGATCAGAGCGGGAATTCCCCATCGCTCAGTGTCGATCGCGATGTCTTCCGGACGCACACACAACAAGACAGAACCCCATCTCGGTCGATCAATTTCGAAGCAGCCCAGAGCGGTGTCGACCCGTGTGCCTGAAGCTGTTCCTGAAATCAAATTGCTCTTTCCCAGGAACTCCGCCACAAATGCCGTCCCAGGCTGCTCATAAAGCGCTTTGGGTGAACCCATCTGCTCGACTTTACCGCGATGCATCACCAACAACGTGTCGGCCAGGCTGAGCGCCTCTTCTTGATCGTGGGTCACCAAAAGGCTCGTGGTCTGGGCTTGCTCCAAAATGCCCTTGACCTCTTGGCGCGTCTCTTTCCGAAGTGCCATATCCAGATGGCTGAACGGCTCATCCAGAAGCAACAACCGGGGCCGAGGCGCAAGAGCCCGAGCAATCGCGACCCGCTGCTGTTGACCTCCGGACAACTCCTGAATGGCTCTGCGTTCAAAGGATGCCAACCCCACACATTCAAGCATTTCTCGGGCCCGTGCGAGAGATTCGGCTTTTGTCAAACGGTAGAGCCCAAATTGGACGTTCTGCACAACATTCAAATGGGGAAACAGTGCGTAGTCCTGAAACACCATCCCCACATTTCGCCTTTCTGGAGGGACAAATGCTTTCGTGGACGCCCAAACCTCATTCGCTAGGCCCATAAAACCAGAATCGGGAGATTCCAGGCCCGCAATCAAGCGCAAAAGTGTCGTTTTCCCACAACCCGAAGGACCCAAAATGGCCAAAACGCCCCCCAAGGGAAGCGAAAATGACAGCCCATCGAGGACCCTAGGAAGATGCGCTCCGTACTGCTTCACGATGTCTTCAAGGATCAGCACGCTCAATCTCCCCCACTACCCGAAAATACACCCCACACCGACCTCTCTCACAAAAACAACAATACAATATACTATATTTAATTATCTACTTGCATTAGATGCAGATTTTATTTGCCTGACCCATATTGCCTATATTGTCTTTAGATGTCGGTGTTATCGTCGCTTACGGTCGCAGGCAATCTTTGAAAACTCATTATATCTTAATTTTTTTTACATCAAACGTGCAGATCGATATGGAATGTTGTTGGGTGAAATACGTAAAATTTGCACGCGTTGCAACTGGGGGGATAGATGTCTGTATTGGGTAAGGCCAAAGTGTGTGTGCTGGCTACATGTGCGTTGTGGATGGTTGGCTGTGCGCCTGTCGGCGACAAAGACAAATTTCCCCTTTCGAAAGTGGAAGTGGATCCTCAATACAGCGCTGCAAACCCGCGGCTGTATGCTGTAACGGTCAAAGAATCCCTGAGCACTTCCGGCCTGGCACAACTTCAAAAAAGCATTTCTGAGTTTCCTGCGACCGCCATTCGTCAGTCGTTTTTTGATGGCCGTATCTGGGTGCTCTCTTCGACACCGGAAAGTGTTGCACGTATCGCGAAAGATCCACAAATAGGGTCAATTGAAGATATGACTGGAGTTAAATTTTTTCTGCCCGAAGATGTTGGAGGCCCTGTCCCACAGGTACTTCCAATACCTGCAACGCTATCCTCGGCAGTGTTGCCGCCACCTTGGTCTGCGTGGAATTTGTCGGGTGAGTACACGTACGGATCGCAGGCACTCGGAGCAGATATCGTTCACCGGGAACACCGTGAAGAGTCCCTTGGAGCGAAGGTCGGTGTGTGCGTTTTGGATACCGGACTCGACATCACCCATCCAGATCTCAAAGACATCAACCTCAAAGCCTATAAAGATTTCGCAGAAGGGCGTCCGCCCATGGATCCCGGTGGACACGGGACACATGTCGTGGGAACCATTGCAGCGCAGCTTCGAAACGGCTCTTCACGGCGTGCCACCGAAATTGGCCCTGATGGCGTCGTGGGCATTGCACCCAGGGTCAACCTGTATTTTGCCCGGGTATTTCCAAGCACAGTCGAAGATGGTGCGGCTTGGACCGACCTGTTGGCTGCCATAAACTGGTGCGATCAACAGCTTCTTCGCACGACCTCAGAAGGGTTGGAGGCCCGAATGGTGATGAACCTGTCATTGGGTTCAATCTACCCCCGAACGTCCTTTTTTGACGCCTACGAATACGCATTCAGACAATTCACCACCCACGGTGGACTGGTCGTTTCAGCCGCAGGCAACAATGGCATCAGCATCGGATCGAAAGCCTTTTCGTTTCCAGCCAGTTTTGCATCTGTTGTGGCCGTTTCCTCTCTTGGAGAAACAGGGGCACGCTCGCCTTTTTCCAACTTCGGCGACAAGATCGAGTTGGCTGCCCCCGGGGAAAACATCTTCTCTACAGTTCCACAAGATGGCCAGTACATGTACGGATCGCTTTCTGTAACAGGCATGCCGCCTTTTCAGGGAATTGTTCCAGCACGAAATTCAATCATTGGAACCGTAAAAGATACCGATATTATGCCAGCCGATGGCATCAAGTTGACGGGCGGTTGGCCTGGAACCTTGTGCGACGCACCGCAAACACGGCTGTATCGAATGATTGCATTGATCAGTGCATTTGACTGCAGACTTCAAACCAAAGTCGACAATGCTGTCAAAAGTGGTGCTTTAGGCGTTTTGGTCATGATTGGGAGCGATTACATCAATCCACTGAAATACACAGGCGGAACGTCGCCAATTCCCGTGGCCCTCATTCGGTTCACACCGGGGGTCAACCTCCTCTATGCGCTTCCCAAAAAAGGCACCCTTTCCGTTTTGGGTCCAACTGACTATGCACCTTTTAGTGGAACATCCATGGCAGCGCCACACGTGACCGGCGCTGCTGCACTGGTTTGGTCACAACGGCCATCGCTGAATCCGCTTCAGCTGCGGCAACTGCTAAGGCGAACGGCCACAGACATCGGTGCAGTCGGAAAAGACGACATCTATGGATATGGCATCGTAAACCCATTTGCCGCTCTGGAAGAGATATCACCCATCAAGTGAAACAGTCTAATCTTGAGGAGGTTTTTCAAAAAATATCCGAGTAGTACAGCACTTTCTGGCGAGAAAACATGTTTAAAAATTGGTCAGACGTTTTTGCTCGCTTCGCTTTTAGATGTCCATTGTGATGAGAGCAAGGACCACCATGGCATTGTCTTGGCTCAACTGTGGCACCCCGTCTTGGACTGATAGACCCTAGTCGGCATGAACGCGGTGTTTTTGAAGCTGTCTTTCCTTTGCATTGGGGCTCAACAGCGCATAACTGACCCCGAACATGGTGACAAAGGTGAGTATGCCTGCAGGATAAAACCCCATCAAGAGCAATCCGAGGGGCAAAAACAACGATTCAACACGGTAAGCCCACCCAAAAGAAGACGATTGGGTCAGTTGGGGCGCAAACCGCACGATCAACGCGGAGAGCCCGGTTGCAGTCATATACCATCCCAAGAAATTAACGACTGGGACGCCATAATATACATTTCCCCACGTGGAATTCCACTGCCAGTAATTTTGGGCCACCATCAAAGGCTCGAGTCCAAAGTCCCAGAAGACCATCAGTGCACCGGCAATCCATGGACGTCCGCGGGATAATACTGTCGCAGACAAGGTCATGGCCCACCAGCCCAGTGGAACCATCAAGGGAATCCCCAAAATGTCTGGTTTCGTAGGTAAGTATGTGTAGTGTCCGAACGGAAATCCCGTCTGAGAACCCAACCACTCCATCCCAAAGCCAAGCCCAAAGCATACAACTGCCAAACCGAGGGCTCGGACGCCCACATACTGCCACGCCCAAAGCAGCGCGCTGAGGGCCAGAAAACCCGTTGAGAGTGTGGCCAAAATAGGAAACCCTTGCGGCCACAGGGGAACAGGGATCTTGAGAAACGCGAACAGAACAAGACAAACGCCCCATGGTTGGATAGACCGAACGAGTTTTTGAAAACGCTCCTGTGCCATCGGGTGCAAAAATAGAAGCAATCCTTGCACAATGAGCAGATTGGTCACCGCAAAGAAAACCGCTTCTTCGATGGGAAGGCCAAATGGCCTGATGCCGAAGGAGAAATCCAGAGAGATATCCCAAATGCCCTTGGAGATTGCGAGTGTGTCGGTACACCAGAGGTAGAGCGTCGGTACACATAGACCGATCCAAAATGCCCTGGGTCGGCTGAGGATCAGATCTCCGCCAAAAGCCCACTGAAAGGCCAAGACAGGCCCAGCCCAAACCAGAATTAAACCCATATAAAAGCCTTGTGGAACGGAAAGCAATGCTGCGCCTATCAGGCTAATGATACCGAACAACAGGCTTCCCCAGACGCGGTGTTTTGCCTGAGGTATTGGTGGAGAAATGCGTTCTTTTTCTCGTCTGAGCAGAAAAAAAAGCCACAGTCCTGTGATGATGGGTTGAACAATGAAAAACAGATGCTCCTCGATAGGAACATAGCCCAACGTCGCCAGCACGCGTTCTACCGGATATGTCCACACTTTTTTATAAATGAGGTAGTTGTCCCAAGGAGTTGTGTAGAGTGTTGCAATCAAAGGCATGCCCCAAAAAAATCCCCAGGCAGTTTTATTGGACGCATATGTACCCACCACACTCCGATACTTCTCCCGCAAGGTGCCAAAGATCAGCAAGAGAAGGGGCGGCAATGTGAACCAGAGATGGTACTCCAAGTACGTCATGGCATCCTTTTGGACTGTGACATCATTCGACGTTCTAACGACTTGAGAAGTACACGGGCCGTATTTCGACCACTGGCACCCATAATCCCTCCACCTGGATGTGTGCTGGCACCTGTGATAAACAGGCCTTTGACACCGGGCCAAGCGTAACCACTCGCTCCCAAAAAGGGCCTCATGGCAAACATTTGGTCAAGTGACATTTCCAAATGCATCACATTGCCACAAAACAGCCCAAGATGGTCTTCGAGCCACTGGGGTGTCTGTACAAGTTCGCCCACAATGGTGTTTTTGGTTCCAGGTGCATACTGCTCAAACGCATTCACAATGGAATCTCTCGCCTCTTGGGTTCGCGTTTTCCAGCTCCCATGGCTCAGTTTGTATGGATAGTACTGTGCCCAAAGCCAAAGAACCTCACCGTCCGGTGGGGCGAGTCGATCGTCTACAGCGCTGAATGACATGGCAATCAGGGGTGGATGTGTTGTGGGTTCGCCACACAGATACTGCGCGTAGGCCTTGTTCAGCTGTGCCTCGTTTTGGATCAATAAACCCAATCCCACGCGGCTTTCCGGCTCTCTATGGACTTTGTACTTTATCTTTTGGTTGAGTGCCAACCGCACGACCATTCCAAATCCGTTTCCCACACGCACCTGACGCGCCAGTTCGGGGACGCAATCGTCTGGGAGCATTCGGGTGGTCTGCAGGACGTGTGTTCCTGAAACGACGGCCTTTGCGGTGTAATATTCGCCGTTTTCCAAGGAAATTCCCGTCGCGCGTTTTCGGTCGATCAAAATGGATTTGACCGGAGCATTCAGATGGACATGTCCACCATGGTATTCAATCATTTTTTGCAGTGCGCGCGTGAGTCCACCTGAGCCGCCGCGCGGTCGAGCCACACCGCCAACATGATAAAGGGGGTGCCACAGTAAGAATGGCGCACTGAGGGGTTCTGTTGGTGGCGGGCCCGATTGGGCTGCCATCCAGGACAGGGGCGCGTAAACCTCTTCGCGTTTAAAGTACGTTCTGACGACGTCTCCATACGGACGAAGGATGGTTGAAAGCGTGTTTTTCCAGTCTTTTCTGAAGCCCTTTCCATAGATCAATTTTTTGCCCAATTCCAGTGGGCTGGGCGTGCTCAAAAATGTTTCATTGACACTCTTGGCAAAGGGCAGCCAATCGCTGTAAAAACGGTGGTAATGGTCGCCCTCTCCGGGGAACAGTGCCTCCAGCTCCTGACATGTTTTGCCCACGTCGCGCCAAACAAACCAAGGTTGCTCGCCGTTGGAGCAGTGGAACAGCGGGTCCAACTCCAAATAGTCCAGACCGAATCGACCCAGTTCCAATTCCTCGACGATGGGTGTCATGCGAATCAGAATATGGGCGCTGCCTCCCAAGTCAAATTGATATCCTGGAACCTGCTCTTCTGTCGAGACAGCTCCTCCAACCAGATGCCGGCGTTCAAAAACGCCCACACGATACCCCGCTTTGGCCGCGTAAGCGGCAGTGACAAGTGCGTTGTGGCCAGCACCCACCACGATGACGTCGTAGTCCATGGTTGTCTATTTTAATACGAATGAGAATTGAAATTGGATTTGAACAGCCAGTATTACCCTTGCAGACCTGTCCGGCACAACTTGAATTCAATTCAAGGGATGAAAATATATAAAAATGTATTGAACAACCACAGCGTTGCCAAAATTCCGGAATGAAGGGCAATGAAAAAGACAATTGATTTTCTATTGCGGACAAAATAAAATAAGAACACCAAAGGATCCACTATAAATATCAAAGAAATTATATATACTCTCAATTGCCCAAGAATAAAATACAACAAAATGACAAGATTTAAGAATAAGTACAAGTAATACAGCATTGTTGACAATCTATCTTTTTTGAAAACATACATAGATAGAGAGAATAAGAAGACGCAAATATATAGCGTCGTTGGAACCGCCATAAATTGAATTAGCATTTCTCGATCCATTTTTAAACACCTCTCGATTTTAGATTTTTATGTTCTTTAAGTTTAAAAAATTTAAAATGCCCTCAGAAATGCAGCATTGAGAATCCATAAGATGATCGATATTATGGCATATATGATAATGAAAATCATAATGTATTTCCTTTTTCGCAAGAACCAAAGTGGAATCAAGAGAAGATTTAATATGAATATTGGATATACAGCGGGTTTCATAATTATTAGGAATTAACAAAGGACATAAAATGCTTTTTATATCCTTCTATATTTTCAGGAGTTACAGCCTCTACGCATTCTTGAATGATATTTTCTATGTTATCTATTGTTTTACTTGGATATCTTCTTATTCCATTCTTTATTTTCGAAATCGATTCTTCTATTGGATTCAATTCTGGACTATAGGGAGGTATATATAGTATTTCTATTCCATTCTCTTCAAATAAATCTTTTACAGATTTCGTTTTATGTACGCTTAAATTATCCATTACTATTTTTCTAATACCAATCTTTTTGATTTCTTCGCAAAATATCTCTATATATTTTAAAAATACGTCAGTATTCATTGTTCCATCAATTATAAACGTGCACACCATTTTCATATGTAGAATGAGTATTACATTTCTCTTTTTCCTTCTTTTTGATCTATTTATTTTGCAATATAGTCTTTTTTTATGACTCCATCCATAGAGGGTTTCACAATCTATATGTACGCCAAATTCATCTAAAAATCCAATTTCATTTAAATCACTTTTCAAAATCTCTTCAATAAATGCCTCTCTTTTTATTATATTTGATGGTGTTTCTTTTTCAAGTGCGATATAAGTTTTTTTTATACTTTATCCCCGCACGTTGAAACGCTCTATACATTGTCGCTTTTTTCACGGTCACACCATACATTTTCTCCCATTCTTGACACGCTTTTTCTAAGGTAATATCCGGCATACTTTGTACCATTGCTCTTAGATTTTCAAAGTCTGCAATATCTATACGGGGTGGCTTTTTAGTTCCTCTTTTTTTAGGTTCCAATACATTGTTGTCATCAAGCTGCAAGTATCGTCCAACAGCCGAGGAAGAAACATTATATATTTCTGCAACCTCTTTTATTGTGTATCCTTCATAGTATTTTTCAACTATTCTTTTTCTAAGATCTAAACTATAAGTTACTGGCATACATAGATTTTACCACATTACATTCAAAAATAAAATATCCCCAAAATTAATAAACTTGCTGTATGATCAAATCTCGAACAATACTCGAAATTGAGCATATTGTGAGGAAGGAGGCAGTGATTAGTGATGTGTAATAAAAATAGATATAATTCTGTTTTTCTTTTGCGAATGCAGCAAAAATAGAAATACACAGTAAGGCTGTATTAAGTGCAACCGACATCAGGATGAGATTATATAAAACCCATTGTTTGCTCATTTTCTGCTCTCTATTCACTCCTTGACTCTAAAAGAGCATAAAAATTAAAGAGTTAAAACACCATAAAAGGATAGATACTATAGAATATATTATGATAAAAATGATAATATATGGCCTTTTTCGCCAAAACCAAAGTGTAAGCAAAAGAAAATTTAACAAAAAGACTGGGTACATGAAAGGGTTTAATGCGGGATTTACCACTGAATATATCGTAATAAAAAAGGCAATGATGAGTGATCCGTAGTATAAATAGATGTAATTCTGTTTCTCTTTTGAAAATGCAACAAACAATGAGGCAAAAAACAATGCCCCATTGAGTGAAATTGCTGTGAGAATGAGGTGATACAGAGCGACCATTTTATCCATCTATGTGATTCTCCTCTTTCGGAAAAAAGACAGTACAAAAATACAATATGGCTTGGTTGCAACCAAGCCATATTGTGGGCAATCAAATGCACCAATTGTTCGTTCCTCGCCCCACATTAAACTGAAGATAAAAAGGTCCGGATATTGTTTTTGCGGGTAGAGATGCATCTTTTATGGCAATCATGCTTGTGTTATTGGGGCAACGTCGATTGAGAAAAAGAAAACTGGACAACAGATCAGCTGGGACTCCGAGTTGCACAACGCCGTCTCCCGAAAGATCTTTGGTGATCTTGATGTAATCCAATAGAACGCCAGCACGAAATTGACCCAAAGTGACAAGTCTTACGACCATGGGGTTGGGTAGGGGTGGTCCACTCAGATCTTTTGGAGGATAATCCACCAGAAATTCGGACAGTTTGAATTTGACTTCTGTTGAGTCAAACCCAGAAATTGTGCACAAGGTAAACCTATGGTCAAAACTGGCAAGCGCATAGGTGTTTCGGTAATCGGCATTCTTCCTCGTGCACCCATCTGTTGAAAATGCAAAATTGCTGACAATATGATCCAATGCATGATCACCCGCAGTCAAGGTGGATGTTCGCTCTGTGGGATTGCTAACGAAGTACCAGCGTTTGTAGGGGTCAAAGTGGGCATTGGGGTCGAGGTCGAATTTCTTTGCCAATGCGTCATAGCCTGCTGTGGATCTCAAAAGGGCTTGCTTTGCTTTTTCCAAGTTGACCAATACACCGAAAGGGAGTGCCACTTCTGGCTCAACGGCAGTGTTGAAATCTCCACCAATGAGTGCTTTTGACCCGGATGGAATTCGTGAACCTAGTGCCTGAATCTGTGCTGCTTGACAGGCAGAGTCTTTGCTGTCCATTGGAGAAGCCAAGTGGGCATTTGCTGCGTAGAAAACAGGGCTCAAAACACCGTGGTAATCGGCGGGTTGTACACGTTCAACTTGAAAACCCGTATCCAGGCCGTTGGTCGCATTTGGGGCACAAGGTGCAGTGATCACAGATGAAGACTGATAGTCTTTGACGCCTAGGGCAGAGAGTGAAGAATCAAGTGCCGGAAGGCTGTTTGTAAATTTAAACACCCCTTTTTTAAGGGCTATGCATTCGTACCCGCCCTTGACTTCGCCGTCGTGGATAAAAGGCTTTGCACAACGGTAGTCATAATTCTCACGACCAACAATGCGATCCATCTGATCTGAATCAGGGCGGCTTTTTGTACAGACACGGCTGCTGTAGAGATGCTTGGGCATTTTGGACAAAAGATCTGATGCTCCAGAAAATCCAGGTAGAAAAATGTCGGGACGGGTCACGACTTCTTCTTCTTCTGTGTTGCAGATATTGTTCCACGTTTCTTGGATGTACAAAATATCAGGAAAATTTTTTTGAATAGCGTTCCGTGCAACTTCCTCGTCTGCATAGTTGCAGAGTTTCGCTACATAGTCGTAACAAAACAATGACCGTATCGCTCTCCCATCACCGGCAAATGCACCATTGCCAGCATTGAATGACATGATCTTGTACTTAAATCCTGTTACGGAAGGCGTGCTCAGCGGGGTCATTTTGAGAAGAGGGGAGATGGCTGGCATTCTATCCATCAGACTTGGCTCGTTTGGTGCGGTTTGGGCAGGCGATTTCCACAAGTCCACAGCAACATTAAAATTCTTTGAATCTGTACCTATTGATTCTGTTGGAACTGTATCGGACAGGCTTTTGGGTCCTGCTGCGAGTGGGGCAAATGGAGTTGGAGAACTTGGTGGAGGAAGCTCACAGTATCGGCCATTGAATTTTCCCCCGAGGGTCGTACAGTTGCTTGTCATTGCCGTTGTCGAAGCTCTTGCTGCCACCAATGTGATTCCTGCTGAAAAACCAACAGATCCTTGCCCATTTTCCAAGCGCATCAATGGCTGGATGAAGTGTGAGTTTATATCACCGATTTGTACCTTGCTCAACTCAGAGCCATTCCAGGCATACAGTTCAGTAATCATATCTGTAGGTAGGGTGGATGGTGGAATGGGTGAAACTTCCATCAGGAATTGTATGGGAAGCTTGAAATTATTTGTGTTTGAGGAGATTCGGAAAGCTCCAGCGAATGTGAGAGGACTTGGCAACGTTACAGGAACTGGTCGATCTGAATCTTTTGAGAAGAATCAATGGCTTCTTTTGGAAGAGCAAGAAATGCCTTGTCCATCAGTGCAAATGTTCCCCCTCGTGAATCAAGGTTTCCCGTTGCTTTTGATATTCCACTGTACCCTGTTTGGAATTTCAGCATAAAAGGTTTTTCAAGACGTTTGTCACCAGCAGTTTTACTGGACATCGCAGAAGTATCGATGATGAATGTGTAATTCGTTTTTTCTTTGAGGGGTGTTGTCGGTGTAAATTTAACAGTTTTTCCGTCGGCTGACCAAAGGCTTTTCCAGACTTTAGCTGGACACACGCTTGCTGAACTTGAGAGGGTTGCTTGGTCAATTCCGCTAACTGAGAGCGTGATTTCATTCCCGGGATAGGTGTAAAAGAGGGCATTTGATTTTCCTAAGACAACACCACTGCCACCGTCTGAAGGCTTCTTTACGGATCGCCAATCAAAACTGATGGTTTCTGAGTTGGGGTTTGTCACTTTCCACAAGCCATTACAGGGTGTTTCTAAGGTAAGTGTAGAAAACGACTTAGGATTAGCCGCAACATCATAATCTCCTTCAAACATATTGAATGCCTGGTCTACTGTACTGGTATCGGTTTCAAGATCGAATACCACGCCAATGCCAACCTTGCTCGAAACACCATCTGTGCCGTGTACAGGGTAGGTTGAAACTGTTTGTAGAAAGGTTTCTGTGAGTGGTTGGGCAGATGTTTGGAACGTATTTACCTGAGAACAGGAAGAAACCATAAGAACCATTGTTGTGCACACAATTGACAAAGGGCCACATTTCATATCACACCTCATCGAAGTCCTAACCAGAAGGATTGCTCATGCCAAGCAAACGAATCAATTGATGAAATTGTAGACTATGTATTCTGTTTTGTAAAGTGATACCCAATAGAGCATAGCTCCGTTATATCTGAAAAATCGTGTTTCAGCTGTTTTAGGACTTACGCGATGAGCGGAGTTCACGGCGCATGTAATCGCTCAAAAGTGGCTCTTTCAGTTGATAGATTGTGGTACCTGCTTTTTCTGCAAGGTGTTTCATCCGAAGCCATATCAGCATGGCACACGTCGAGCGCACATCATCCGTGGTCAGCAGAGTGGGATCGTTGGTAACGATCAGTTCCGTGCGCTCGGTAGAGAACGCTATCCGAAACATTTTCACTCTAAACGCTTTGGGACATTTCTTCACATGTACTACCCGTCCATGTTCTTCTTGATCTTTGCTCCAAGACACCCCATCTGCCCGTTGATAACTGCACCAATGGGGTGTCCACTCGAGATCATCTTCCCGGGCATCCTGGATATTTCGGTTACTTTTGATGGGGCAGCAGAAATACTTTCCAGCACGATCAATGGCGGTCATTAAACTTTCAGTCGCATACCAAGAATCCATCAACACCGTTCGGAATTTGAACTCTCCCACTGCACACCGCTCTAAGGCACGCTGAAACATTTCATGGACATGTTCAATCTTGGTTTTCCCATCTTGATTTGGCGCAAAGACACGGTAATCTACAATCCAAAACTTCTCGCTGTCTGGGTTGATATAAACACACGTCACCACTCCAATCCCTCGAATGGTTCGTTTCTCGTTTCCACTCCACTGCTGACGAGCCACATTGATCTGACGAGAATGACTCTTATCCATTACGCTATCATCGAAGACTAAATAACCCCTAGGACTCAACTCGAAGTGTGTACGGGCAGCTTCCCAAACCTGAGCGGGGGTGACCCGATCTCCTTTCAAATATCGATTGATGGCATCATGAGAAAAATCATCGCAGTGATCGGCAAAATAGGTTTGGGTTCGGTTGACAGGGGTAGCCATCAAGAATTCACAGTATCGTTTTCGGCTCACTTTTCGAGGTCTGCCCATCCTCAAATTCTGCACCATCCAAACCGTTTCGCGTAAGTCCTAATATTATAACAAAAATCATAATGTAGACTCTTTTTCAAATTCTATAGCCCAAAAGAAGAATACAATGCCAATTATCCACAAGAGAATTGATATTATAGAATATATGATAATGAAAATCATAATGTATGGCCTTTTTCGAATAAACCAAAGTGGAAGCAAGAGAAAATTCAATACGAATATAGGAGGTATAATCGAATTCTGTAATATTTTGAATTGTGAAAATATTGTAATAAAAGCATTTATGAGTGACGCGTAGTAAAAATAGACATAATTTTCTTTTTCTTTTGCTGATAGGGTGTAAATCGAGAAACAAAGCAAAAGAAAATTAATTGAAATAGATACCAGTGATAGATTGTATAAAGACCATCTCTCATCCATTATATACCCCATACTTCTTATG
The DNA here is from genome assembly GCA_046327935.1 of Deinococcaceae bacterium. GTDB lineage: Bacteria > Deinococcota > Deinococci > Deinococcales > Deinococcaceae > JACMOA01. Next base: position 288,510 of record JAXLXL010000002.1, on the reverse strand, counting down.
TAGCCCTAAAAAGACAGCAAAAATATAGCATCAAAAACCCGTATCAGTTATGATAATATTTGAAGTTCTGTGTAATTTTCGTTCAGGCTCGCAGTTTTTCTTCTTTTTATCGTTGACTCAAACGGAATCACCTATCTCTTTTCCCCAAACTCAAAGTAGAGACAAACGTTGCTGGTCGGTTGGGATCAGGTATTGCCCTATTGTGAATGACACGGGAGATCATGTCAATTTTGGCTGGACAGAGATGAATCGATATGATCAGGTATTTCATGGGTAATCCAAGCCGCTGGAATGAGAAAGTATCGTCTTGGTCGATCAGGATTTCGATCTGCAAAAGGGATACCGGAGAATCTGATATTTTTTGACACAAGCAGATTTTCTATCGTGTGAGAGCGTACATAACCGCAAGGTTAGCCTATGTATCGAGCGTGTTCAACATCCTTTTGAATCTCCATCGAAAGATTTATGGCTGCTCAGAAACTGAAAAATTCAAAAGCGGAGAGGTCCCAAGACGTGCAGCTTTGTCCAAGACGAGTCAGGAATTCGAGTTTGTTTCAAAACCATGGATCGTACGTTCACCCATTTAGAGGCTGTATGAACCTGTTTGGAAGCTACAATCTGCGTAGCAAGATACGGGTCATTGCAAGCCATATCCAGCACTCACTACTTTGAGGTAACACCTCATCATCTACTCTCAAACGTTGTTTTTGTATCGACCAGGAAAATATTCTTTTTACAATCTATCTCTTAGTCAGGGAGCGCCGTCACGAGATTTTCAACCACATAAGGATGTACCTCATTTGTAGGGCTGCAATAAATGATGCTGTGTTTTTCAAGAACCTAAAAGCTATACCACGCCATTTCTTTATCTCACAAAATGTGTTTTCAATAATATGTCTTAATTGATCTAAACTCTTAGTCTTGGCCCAAAGGATGCCCCTCGCGCCGGGCCGCTCTAATATTCTTGGTTTCATTCTATTCTTTTTTGATGGAATGACTATTCACATTTTCTGTTCTTTCGCAAGTTGTTCGATTTCATTCGTGTCATACGCTTTATCTCCCAATACATATTCAGCCGGGATTCCTCTTATCAATTCACAACCTTTCGTACAATCAGCGTCTTGAGCTATACGGCACCCCCTGGGGCCAGCTCGCGTCTTGAGCTATACGGCACCCCCTGGGGCCAGCTCGCGTCTTGGTCAAAGCGGCACGCTGTGCGGCCTGACCGCTTTGCCCGGGTAGTAAAGGCTCCAATTTTAGCCAAAGTCCGTCCTCTAAATCGTGTCTTCGATGCCCCTCTCTCATTTTTTAATTCTATCATAGTCTCGTGACGACGCTCCCTAGGACAGACCACTCATGATCTGTTAAGTCTGATGGATAGGGCTTACGTGTCATACTAAAACACCGTCTAGCACATACCCTTATTCTTAAATTTCCTCCCTAGATACGTTCATACAGTCTCTGAGACGAAAATCAGAAGAAGTGCGAGAAAAGTTGGTTGAAACACTGGGAAGGGCCATCTCTCAAGTCATCCTTTCAGGCCTTATCGGTTCATTCATGCACACCTTGCCTCCTCTATTACACTTATAATTGCTATAAATCTAACAGAAGGATTTGCTTGAAAGATAAATGATGAATAAAAAGGAATTCTAATAAGTCAATAAAATAATATAGAAAATGTCATTCGAGAATATGTAGAATCCTCAACTCCTAAAAATATAGAAGGATATAAAATATATTTTATATCCTTTATCGATTACTAAAAATTCCGAAAACTGTCGTAAATGGTCAAAATAAACTGTTTTCCAAGTTACACCTAGACCTGCGGCCTGCCTCAAGTCAAAGCGGCATCCCCTGAGCAGGATTGGATGAAAAAATCAAGTTTTCCAACGTCCGTACTCTTCCAGAACAGCATAAATAATCCAGCCCGTGACAGCGACATACAGCCAGACCGGAACGGCGTAGCGCACCCAAGCGCGATGCCGAGAAAAGTAGACTGCTGCCTCCGGCTCCCAAATGTTCCCCAACTCAAGAGAATGACCTGACACCCGTCGACCTTTCCAGGCGTTCAAAAAAGCAAGTATAACAAGTGGCAAATTTAATGCGGCAAACAACATATGGGTGATCAAAAGAAAAAAATACGGACCACGCCACGCTTCGGGTCCGACATACTCTTTGCTAAACCCAAGGCCGACCTTTGTCAAATACAATCCGATGAAAATCACGGCCAAACCACAAGCCACAAGCATGGATGTCATGTGAGCTTGCCTTTGGCCACGCTTGATCAGGATGACACCGATGAGCAGTGCAATACCACTGAAAACGATGGTTGCCGTAGAATATTGTGTCAGAAGTTCTGCCAGTTCCATAGGTTTGTATCATACGGGTCAGCTGTGGGCGAAATGTACCCCTAAAAAAACCACACCTCCAATTAGCCACTCAACTTTTGAAACAATGCACATAGATAAGCTCTATATGACGTCATTTATCTTATTTTGCGCTTTCAAAAGGCTATGTCCTAGACGGTGTTTTAGTGTCGCCTGTAAGCCCTATCCATTGGACTTAACAGACATATTCTTGATAAGGGCTCTCAACCCCATGATTTCCTTCCCCGACACCCTACAGCAAGTCTCATAATTATTAGGAATTAATAAAGGAGATGAAATGCCTTTTATATCCTTCTATATTCTTTGGAGTTACGGTTTCTACGAATTCTTGGATGATGTTTTCTATGTTATCTATTGTTTTACTTAGATATCTTCTTATTCCATTCTTTATTTTCGAAATCGATTCTTCTATTGGATTCAATTCTGGACTATAGGGAGGTATATATAGTACTTCTATTCCATTCTTTTCGAATAAATCTTTTACAGCGTCTTGGTCAGAGCGGCACCCCAAAAGGGGCCTGTCTTGGGCTAAGCGGCATGCCATGCAGCCAGCCCGCTGACCGCATCCATACAGGGTTTCATAATCTATATGTACGTCAAATTCATCTAAAAATCCAATTTCATTTAAATCACTTTTCAAAATCTCTTGAATGAAGTTTTCTCTTTTTATGATGTTTTTTGGTGTCTCTTTTTCAAGTGCGATAGCGGTCAAGCCCCATGGGGTGCTGTTCTGACCAAGACGCGGTCAAGCCGCAGGGCGTGCTGTTCTGACCAAGACGAGATTTTCAAAGTCTGCAATATCTATACGGGGTGGCTTTTTAGTTCCTCTTTTTTAGGTTCCAATACATTGTTGTCATCAAGCTGCAAGTATCGTCCAACAGCCGAGGAAGAAACATTATATATTTCTGCAACCTCTTTTATTGTGTATCCTTCATAGTATTTTTCAACTATTCTTTTTCTAAGATCTAAACTATAAGTTACTGGCGTACATAGATTTTACCACATTACATTCAAAAATAAAATATCCCCCAAATTAATAAACTTTCTGTATCTACTATTGCTTTCATATTCTCGGACCATCTGCTGAATGGGCGTACATCTCCCAAATTCTCGTCAAAAAGACCCCAAAGGGCCTGGGAGAGACGAAATACCCCGTCTGTGTCTTTGAAATTCGACACAGATTCATACAGTCTCTAACTGTACACTGCAAAGGTCTTTGTTTTATCGAATGATCGATGCTTCATTGGGCTTCCACAAGGCTGAATCCTTCAAACAACGTGGTTTTAACAACTTCAGGCTACCAGATCCTTCCGGATGCAGTCTTCTCAAAAAGACCTCCCATAGAACGGTCTTTTTGAGAAGACTGCAATCTATGATTTTACTTTAGGGCTCGAATGAAAAGATCATCCTGATTTGCATACGTTTTTTCTACATCTGTCACCGAAAAATACAACGCGCCATCGGGAGAGAGAGACAGATCTGCGGTATCTCGCATTTCAAGCGACTCGCTCATCAAGCCGGTGTATCTCCAGAGCAATTCTCCCTCTTTAATTGCATAGAGGCCATTTCTCGATGTCCCTACAAAAACCACGCCGTTTGCGTCGATGAGTGGGGGTGTCGTTGAGCCCAGTTCATAATCGGACATCAAGTAGCTCCAAACTTTGTCTCCTGTAGAGCGGTTCAGTGCTGTAACACTTTTGTTTCTCCCCTCCAAGTACGTACTTCCCGATTGATTACTGAAGTAGAGACGATCATCCTTCCCTAAGGCAAAGCCACAGATGGCGAGCGAATCTCTCGCGTCATATAGCCATTTCGGTTTTTGTTTTATCGTGTCAAAGGCGATCACTTTCCCATTGGCGTTGCCAAGATAGAGGGTTCCATCTTTATCGATTATTGGGGTTGTTGTGATTTCCCGAGCATCTCCCGTTGTGGTTGGATTCACGGGTTGCTTCCATTTCAGTCGTCCAGTGGCTGAATCTACAGCATGTAGATTTCCAGCAACATCTCCAAAATACAGCGTTTTATCTGCGGCCAACACCACTGCACTTCCTGTGGGTGAAATATATGCGCCACCTTCGTACATCCAGCGAAGGTTTCCCATGGGGCTCAGGGAGACCAGGGTTCCATCCAGTTCAACAAAATACAAATTGCCGTTGTCGTCCAGGACTGGTGCGTGTTTGACATAATGGGTTGGGTAGCTCCACATCTGTCTTCCATTTGCACTGTCAAAAGCCATCACGCTTTCATAGGTCGATCCGTACAGTGTTCCACTGCGAGACAAAGTCATTTTGAGAACCAATTCATCGCTGTTCAGTTCTACACGCCACTTTTCACCCTTTGTGGGGTCGGAGTTGAGTGCGTGTAAAAACGGTTTTTGGGTCGCTGGGTTGGTCCCGGCAACGTACACCGTTCCGTCTGGTCCAACGATTGGTGTGCTGTGTTCGCCTATGTGGTCTACTCCCAAACTGACATTTCGATAGAGTTCGGGTCTGGTCGGACCGATGTATTGGGATTGCCGGGTCCAGTTGGTGGATGTTGGCTGGCCACCGCTTGCATAGGTGCCGAGCAAAAATCCGCCTTTGCCGCCCTCATTTTGATTGAAGGTTGAGGTGTTGACAGGGTTGACAGTCAGTGTCGCCTCACTGCTGGTGGTTTCACCAAACGGATTGCTCACTGTGACTTTGAACCGGGTGTTGTTGTCTGCTGTCTGGAGTGTTTGGGTTGTGTAATTTGAGCCATTGGCACCCTGAATGCGCGTGTCGTTCTTAAACCACTGGTACGAGAGGTTGGACCCTGTGGCAACCACCTCAAATGTTGCAGTATTGCCGACAGCGGCAGTTGCATTTTGCAAATCTTGGGTGATCACGAGAGATTGGTTTGCGGGTTGTTGGGTGGATTGACATGCCGAGACCATGAGGGCTAAGGGAAAAACATATTTCCAATTCATAAAACTGATTTTAAGACGGGATGTGCCCGTCCAAATTTTTTTGTGTGAGGTAAGGTTTAACACGATCTTTAACCTTTTTATATCAAAGCTGACGGTGCTCCAGCCGTTTGTCAGTGATCTTAAAACTGTGCCAGAGGTGCCTTGGAAGCTGTTGAAGCATGAGAGCATTGCATTGCTTTCTCCGGGATCAAACCCCAATGGGTCGGGTACTGCGCTGTGGAAACACCGTTGCGGACCCGTACTACAATCAATCCATGCGTTTTTATTGGATTGCCATTCCAATTGTTCTGGTAGCTGTTTTGACTGTGGTATTTGTCACCAAGAAACCGGCTGATCTTCACGGCACCGCCATAGCGGCGGCACCCCGGGTGCCCGATACAGTCCTGTCAGGAAGCGACGGTCGGCCGCACACCTTGCGCTCTTGGAAGGGTAAAGTCACATTGGTGTTTTTCGCTTACACACATTGTCCGGATACCTGTCCGCTCACATTGGCCGCTCTGGCACGCAGCTATGAATCTCTTGGGTCCCCGAAGGATCTACAGGTCGTTATGATCACAGTTGATCCCAGTCGAGATTCATCGGAGCGTCTCAAGCACTATCTCGCTAAGTTCAATTCCAGTTTTATCGGGCTGACTGGAACAGCAGCCCAGATTGCCCAAGTTTCCACGGCCTTTTATGTGGGCTACAGGGGTGAGAATGAAAACATCGAACACACGGATGCCATTATGGTAATTGACCGTTCCTCGAAATTTGTTCTTGTGTACAACCAGGATGACTTGACCCGTCAGATTTTGCACAAGGACTTGCCTGGGATTTTGAGGTTAAAATGACCGGTAAGATATTGAGCACGCTTTTGAAAGTTTGGGGAACCATCTTGTGGTGTTGCCTGTCGACCGTTTTGGCCCACGGCGGACACCTGGAGATGCGTGGCTTTGGTGTTGACCAAGTTGCCGAAAAAACCTATCTGGTGGGAAAAATTGAGTATCCAAGTGACGACGGTGTACTCATCCTTCAGGCTGTCAGCAATGACCGTTTTTCTGTTGCTTTCGAACGAGAACACAACGGAAAATGGGAGCACGTCGCTGTGATTCCCATTGAAGGCGACTTTGAATTTACCCCAAACAGCGAGTACCGCATGGTTTTTCCAAAAGACTTCCACGCAAAAGATCTTCAAACTGCGACCCTTCCCTTTACGTTCCTCTTTGAAAACGGCGGACTTCAAATGGTCGATGTTCGTGTTCGTTCCGGATTTTTGAATGTGTCACCGTGGTTTGTCGTGCTGTCCATCGTTGTTGGTATGGCGTTTCGCCGATGGAGGCGAAATCGAGATCGGCCCTATTCTATATTTCGTTCTTAGCATAATATGGTAGCCATGACGGACACCGATATTGCCCTGCGTCCGAAAGCCTTGGATGAGTACGTCGGCCAAACCAGGCTGAAAGAAAAGCTGGGCGTCTACCTTAAAGCCGCAAAATCCCGAAGAGAAGCCCTCGACCACACGCTGCTGTTTGGACCCCCAGGTTTGGGGAAAACAACTTTGTCACACATCATTGCCTACGAATTGGGTGTGAACATAAGGGTCACCTCAGGGCCTGCTATTGAAAAACCCGGTGATCTCGCCGCAATTCTCACCAATTCCTTGGAAGAGGGAGACATCCTCTTTATTGACGAAATCCACCGTCTGGGAAAGGTCGCCGAAGAACACCTCTACCCCGCCATGGAAGATTTCAAGCTGGATATCATTTTGGGCCAAGGTCCAGCCGCACGCACCATTGAATTGCCGTTGCCACACTTTACATTGGTGGGTGCCACCACCCGCCCCGGTTTGATCACTGCGCCGATGCGCTCTCGGTTTGGCATCATAGAACACCTTGAATACTACACACCCGAACAATTGGCCGTGGGGATCATGCGAGACGCCCGGCTATCGGGTTACGCTGTGGACGAAGATGCGGCCCTCGAGATTGCCGCCCGCTCTCGTGGAACAATGCGGATTGCCAAACGTTGGCTCAGGCGGGTCAGGGATTTTGCCGAAGTGGAAGGCGAAAAAGAGATCACATGTTTTCGAGCTCAGGAGGCTTTGGACCGAATAGGACTGGATGCTGTGGGTTTGGACGAACGCGATACGCTCTTGCTGACGACCCTGATTGAGCGTTTTGCCGGTGGTCCCGTTGGACTGGACACGTTGGCGACGGCACTCAGTGAGGACGCAACAACGATTGAAGATGTCTACGAGCCCTACCTCATTCAGTTGGGATTCATCAAACGCACACCCAGGGGACGTGTGGCCACCCATCGGGCCTTTGACCATTTGGGTTTGGCAACCGAGGATTCCTGGACCGATTAGATGCCTGTGGATCACTTTCAGCTGTCTGGTAAAAATATTTTTACGCGATGCCTTGTCAAACGCCTGCAACCGTTGTCTGTTTGAGAAGCTTTTCCCTTTGAGGTAGAGTGGTTCACAATGAAGGGGATGCACACCTTGTCAGATTTTGCCACATACGTAGGACAGGTCACACTCTGCGAAGATCGAGTGGACCACCATGATTGAAGGTCAATTGCGTCAGTTTCCACTGAGCGAACTGTTTATATTGATTTACAGCGGTGCGAAGACGGGGCTGCTCAAGGTTTTGTGTGAAGGCAAAGAATCTCACGTCTATTTTGAAGACGGACAGATCACGTACGCTCGGATTTTGGAAGGGGCCAATCTGGGGGAGTACCTGATGCGGATGGAGTTGTTGAGTGCCATTCAGGTTCAGCAGTTGATCAATTTACAGCGCAAGGAAAACCCGCATACACTGTTGGGTCTCATTGCCTACCGCAGGAAGTTGATTCAAGAGGATCAGTTGCTGGACGCACTCAGGGCGCAAATCAGTGACACGATCACAGAGCTGCTCCAGTGGTCTCAAAGTCCCCAGGCGCATTTTACCTTTGAGGAAGTCAATGGAGATGCCTCTCAAGTGCCCACTGAGCATTTATTCAATCCAGAACAGGTGTTGTTTGAGGCTGCCAAGCGGATCGATGAGTGGTCATTGGGCCAGGTTGAACCTTGGCAGGTTCTCAGGGTAAGAAATACAGAGCAAAGCCTAGATATTGAGGAGTGGGAACTTTTGTCACTCGTAAACGGTCAACGCTCCAATGCCTCGATTGCCACAGAGTTTGACCTTCCGGAAGGCGAGGTTTACCGAAGGCTTTACAAGTTGATCGACAAGGGTGCCATTGAAATCCTGCCCGTGCAACCCGAAGATCCGTTTATATTGGTCATCAGTGCATCCAGTACCATAAGGCGCATGTGCACAGTCATTTTAACCCGTGCACGTTACCGAACCATCACTGCAACCACCATTCAAAAAGGAAGCGAAGCCCTCCAAAAAGCCCACATCAGTGCGGCCATTGTGGAGACCAATCAGCCTGTACCGGATGCAAAACTGCTTCGCAGTATTCCAGGTCGTCACCATTTGCCCATCATTGTTTTGAGCAACGAGCCTGCGAACTTCTGGGCAAGATTGGCCAAACTGAAATTTCTGAACAAACCTTTGGAAGAGGATCAACTTCTCGATTCAATCGGTCAAGTGGTTCGAAGACCAATCTGAGGGTCTCATGGATTCAAGCGCAGCGGGAGTAGAATTGAGCCCGGCGGTTCTGCGCTGTTTTGGAGAGCACTGACACCATGAGTAAGGAAGCCATTCGGTCAAAACTCAATTTGGCGCAACTCGTGGGCGATTACCTTCGGTTGCAACCCGTAGGCGCGGGTCGTTACAGGGGCTTGTGTCCGTTTCACAAAGAAAAAACACCGTCGTTTTTTGTCGATGATGCGCGTGGCTACTACTATTGTTTCGGTTGCAAGGCGGGTGGCGACATCTTCAGTTTCATGATGGGCATTGAGCAGGTGTCTTTTGGGATTGCGCTCGAACGTTTGGCCAGTATCACCGGCGTCCCACTCGAGCGTCTGGCTCCCGAAAGGTACCAAAAAGACCTCTACGACATCAATGATTTGGCCCTTCATTACTTTCAATCGCAGATGGACGAATCCATTTATGCATATTTGGAGGGGCGAGGGATTCATCGGCCCACGTGCGGCGACTTCGAGCTGGGTTTTGCGCCCGCCTCCTATGAGGGATTGATTCGCTACGCCAGTGAACGCAATGTCAAAGAAGACCAATTGTTGGCCGCTGGACTCATTGGTCAAAGCGCTCAGGGGCGTTACTTTGATCGATTTCGGGGTCGCATCATGTTTCCGATTCGCGATGTCTTGGGGCGGTTGGCGGGTTTTGGTGGCCGCCTGGTTTCGACCGAGACAGTCCCGGAAGCGCCCAAGTACATCAACACCCCGGAGACCCCGATTTTCAAAAAAAGCGATCTGCTGTACGGGCTTCATTTGTCAAAGCCGCTTCTGGCACGCGATCAAGAAATTATCGTTGTGGAAGGCTATTTGGACGTCATGGCAATGCACCAGGCAGGTTTTAAACACACGGTTGCCACACTTGGAACGGCACTGACCAGCGACCACAGCGCGCTCCTTGCGCGACAAGGCCTTTCCCGTGTCGCACTCTTGTTTGACCGGGATTTGGCAGGTCAAAAGGCCACGTTGCGGGCGCTCGACCAAACCGTAGGGACGCATTTGACCGTTCGTGCACTTCGGCTCCCAGAAGCCAAAGATCCCGCGGATCTCCTCCAATTCGGGCAGATCGATGCCGTAGAAAAGGCGCTGCTTCAAGGGGTCGATGAGGTTGAACTCCGCTTGGAATGGGCGCTCTCGCAGTACGATGTGCGCACCCTTTCTGGCAAACGGGATTTTTTGATGGCGCTTTTGCCCAGAATGAAGGGCAATGAGGCTGACCTTTTCGACCCCACAGAGTCCATCGCCGCTCGGGTGAGAAAATTGGTCGCGGAAAAACTGGCGATCGATGAGGGCAAGTTGGCGCAGTGGGTTGCCACCCGAACCCGGGAGCGTTTTTTATCCAAATCTCAGGTCACAGGAATGCTCTCGGGCACAGCCGGCGAAGAAATTCGAGAACGACAGTTGGCCCAGTTTCTGCTCGATGATCCGCATCTGCTCGAAAAACTAGAGGGAGCCACGCCATTTAGAAGTCCATTGGTACAGCAAATTGTATCTCTGATTAAAGAGACGGGATCCCGAGAAGGTGTGTTCGACCATTTCCGGGGACGCCCAGAAGAAAAAGAAGTTTTGGAAATTCTGTTCGGGTCCGAGCGCAACGATTTGCTCAGTGAGAGCAGAGATTTTTGGAAAAAAACGCAGTCCAAAGTCAGTGAGCACCTCCATGCCATTGAATCGAGGCTCAGCGAAGATGAGTTGCGATTCGAGCTCAAAAACCTCAAACAGCAGTTGATCGAGGCCCCGACCAACCGTCAAACCGAGTTGCTTCAAAAAATTGGAGAGTACCAACGTGCCATTGAAGCCGAGCGTCGACACCGCATGGGAAAGTAAATTTAATCCGTGTGGTAGAATAAATTCTGTTGGAATTATACCAACGGGAGAATCTATGAATAAAGATACCGCACCTTGGCTTACTGGCATTGCGCTCATTGCCCTGGGCCTGATTTTCCTCTTCCAAAACCATGGGTTGTCTCTGCCTCTGTTCGACCATTGGTGGGCTTTGTTTATCCTCATTCCGGCGTTTGGCGCTTGGATGCGGGCGTACCAGATGGTTCGTTTGAGTGGATACTGGACGTCTGGCGCAGTGCGTGCTGCTTTTGGAGGGTGCGCTCCCGCGTTGGTTGCTGTGATCTTTCTGTTTGATCTCAGTTGGAGTAAAGTCTGGCCGTTGTTTATTGTTTTGGCGGGCATTGACATTTTGCTGTCGCGAAAAGTATCTGAGCCAACTTCCAAGCCTTTGGATCCCACCGCAGTTGGAAAAAAGAATCCGAACCTCTAGGCAGATGTTTGGACCAGATGATTTGATATCCCACAAGGTATCGAATTGCAGTGCAGCCAAAAGCCGCCCTTGTGGGCAGCTCTGTATTTCACAAAAATCTCTCAAAAACCCAATTGAGAGAGATGGTGTTTGATGTGTCCAACGTAGCTCACGATAACATCCTCAAGGGACAAAGGGGCGCTTCCGCCGATGACACAAGGCACATTCAAACTTTCGGGCGCAATGCCGTCCAAAAGGAACAGAATGTGCGTGTTTAGACTTTTCCAAAGCTGAAGCAGCTCTGAGACATTCCGATGGTTGTATTTTGAGCATTCCACCCAGCTGTCCTGCGCGTAGCCGGGCAAAATCAAAACACCTCCCTCAAGATGTTCTGGAATTTGCGCACGCACAAATCTCTGGAGGTTGTTGAGGGCACTGTCAATCGTGTGTCCAAAAACCTCTTTTGGGGACCACTTGCCCACCTCACCGACCTGTTCCAGACGTTCTCTCAGGGTGTCAACGCGTTGAAGCATGGTCTCAAGCTCTGAAAGTGCGCCAGTCAAACTGGCATCGTGAAGCATATTCGCGTAAGGCACATCCATTTTGGTTCCTCCAAGATTCAAGAACATAGGGATTGCAAACATCCGTCCAAAATTTCAAGGCTCAGTTGGACATCTGAGTCGTTGACAATGAGTGGAATGAAAAAACGAATGACATTCCCATACATCCCCGCTTTGATGAGCAAAAGTCCCCGTTCACGGGCGGTATCGACCAAAGCTTGTGCAAGTTCTGGAGCAGGCATTTTGCTTTCACGGTCTCTCACAAACTCGATCGCCAACATCGAACCGAGCCCACGCACCTCTCCGATTTGAGGGTACTTGGCCATCAGTGCTTCGAGTCCCTGTCTGAACGTTTGGCCCAGCAGAACACCCCGCTCGATGAGTTTATCTTCCTCAAGAACATCTAAGACGGCCAAAGCGGCTGCGCAAGAGAGTGGATTGCCCGCATAGGTTCCCCCAATCCCGCCCACTTTGGGTGAATCCATGACCTCGGCACGCCCCACAACACCCGACAGTGGAAGGCCACCGGCAATGCTCTTCGCAAAAGGAATGAGGTCGGGCACAACATCGCTGTGTTCAACAGCGAAAAACGTCCCAGTGCGGCCAATGCCACTTTGAACTTCATCGGCAATCAGGAGTATGCCGTGCGCCGAGGTCATTTCTCTGAGCCATTTCATGAATCCGAATGGAACAGGCAGAAAACCCCCTTCACCCAAAACCGGTTCAATGATGATCGCGGCAACGCGCTCCGGATCAATGGTGGTTCTAAACATCTCCTCGAGGCGATCTTGTGCATCTTGTGCCGTGACACCCCGGTAAGGGTACGGTACCGTCGCGTGGTAGATTTCGGGCGCAAATGGTCCAAAATTTTGCGTGTAGTAGCTCTTTTTTCCAGTCAAGGTCATGCCCAGGAGTGTCCGCCCGTGAAAAGAATGGGTAAAACTGATCACCGCAGGCCGCCCTGTGTAGGATCGGGCAATCTTGATCGCATTTTCGGTCGCCTCGACACCCGTGGTAAAAAAAACGGTCTTTTTTGAAAAATTTCCCGGTGCACGTTCATTCATTTTACGGGCCAATTCCAAATAGGGTCCGTACATCGCGACCTGAAAACACGTGTGAATCAACTTATCTAGTTGCGCTTTCACTGCATTGACAACCTTGGGATGGTTGTGTCCCACATTTAAAACGCCAATACCACCGACAAAATCCAAGTAGCGTTTTCCATCGATGTCCCAAACATGCGCACCCTGGGCACGTTCGATGACAATGGGATGCAAACCGGACAGCCCCAATGGAATGTGAGACTTTCGTTCAATAATCGCATGTTCAGACCGTTTCATGACAATCTCCTAAATTTTTCTTGTAGATCCGCTATTTCCGTTGATGTGAGTTGGTATGTGGTATTGCACCAATGGCATACAGCCTCTTGGCCTCCTGAATCGATCATGTCTTGACGCTCACTGTCTGAAAAATACCCCAACGTGGCCAGCAGCCGCTCTCTCGAGCAGCGACACTTGAAATTCACCGGAACCGGGTCTTCAAGCGGTTCAAAATCCAGGCCCTCTGTGATTCGGGCGACAACCGTTTGAAGATCGCTGTCCCTGAGGGCCGACGTAAGATTGCCGAGCCCTGCAACATTGGCCTCCAGGATATCCAAATCACCATCGCTGACTTCGGGCATGGCTTGCACAAGCACGCCGCCGGCTGTGCGAACCTCCTGCCCTTCCAAATACACCCCGAGCAAAACCGCACTGGGAATTTGCTCGCTCTCGGCAAGGTATTGCGCCAAATCTTGAGCGATTTCTCCCGAAACAAGCGAAACTGTGGACGTGTAGGGTTCGGCATTCTCCAGAATGCGCGTCACCGAAAGGTCGCCCTGCCCAATCAGACCTCCAACATCTATTTTCTGATCGATCTCGCGCAGTGGCAAATCCACTTTCGGATTGTGAGCGTATCCACGCGCGCTGGCATGGTTATCCTGGGCCGTGCCTTCCGCGACCAAGTACCCAATGGGACCGTCTCCTTGAATCCGAAGGGTGACACGGCTCTCCTTGTGTTTGGTCAGGGTATAAGCAAAAAGAACAGCACCGGTCATAAGGCGTCCCAAAGCTGCTGTAGCGGTCACACCCAAACCGTGACGCTGTTGTGTTTCAGAGACCAAAGTGGTCGAGTCCACAGCCAAAACCCGGAGGGTATGGTTGGCTGCAGTGCCCCGAATGAGGTAATCCGTCGTCATGTAAAGAGTTTAGAGGATTGGCAAAACACTTGCCGGCACAACCCAAAGAACACCCAAAAGGGTGATGCAGGCCAATTTGAAGACCCATGACCTCACATTTCTTTCCAATCCTCCAACACCCGCGCCAAAGCGTCCCGGATTTCGGGCAACTCCTCTTGCAAGGTAATCCAGAGGCTGAGAAACCCAATCCCAAAGTAGTCGTGTACCAAAAAATTACGCACAGATCGCATCTCATTCCACGGCACATCTGGGTAACGCTCAAGGACCCAATCGGGAAGGTATTTCGTGCTTTCCCCCAACTTTGAAAGCCGCCGGACAATGGCATCGAATCGCATGGAATCTTCAAGCAAAATCCCAAAGTGGGACGGTGTGTAGGCCTCTATGGCCGAGAGATCATCGAGCATCTCCTCCAAACGCCAACGAAAGTGTTTCTCAGCCATAGATCACCCAATTTCCACCAAATTGCTCAGAACGCTTTCCCGAAGGGGCCCCTTCAAGGCATCCCGGGTCACAACATCGACCCGACGTTTGAGGATGTCTTCGAAAACCTGACGAACCCGAATCAACCGGAATAGACCCTGCGGTTTGGCAAAGTCCACCAAAATATCCACATCACTCTCCGGATGTGCACTCTGATCGGCCACAGAGCCAAAAATGTAAAGTCGGTGAACCCCAAAGGCTTTCCACCGGTGCCGATGTTCACGGAGCTGTTCGATTGCAAAACTGAGGTTCATCTCTCACAACACCTTGAGCAACACCGATTTGAGGTAAAGGCTTTCTGGGACAAGCAACATCCAAGGGTGATCCATGGGCTGATAGGTCACAGTCACAATTTCCGCGACACGCTCGGCTTGACCTGCCGCAATTCGGCAGGCATCGAGCAAATCTTCAACACGGAGTGGGTGGGCACATGTCGACACCAACAGGTAACCACCGGCACCCAGCATCTGCATGATGGAACTGACGCCGTCGCTGAAAATGCGTTTGGCCCCAGGAATTTCGTCTTTGCGTTTGACCAAAGCAGGCGGATCAAAGACCGCATGATCAAAACGCTTGCCCTGTGCGACCAAATCGCGAAGGTGCATGAGCGCATCGCCACACAGGCTTTGAATTTGAGACCCGAGACCATTTTCCTGCGCGGTCTGTTTGAGTGTCTCAAGCGCAAATGCATCTTTGTCAATGGCTGTGGCCAATGCGCCCGCCTTCGCCGCGTGGAGACTGAACCCGCCTGTGTAACTGTAGACATCCAAAAATGCCTGTCCGGGTTGGATTTTTTCACGCATCAGCTTGCGGTTGTCCCGTTGATCGAGAAAAAATCCCGTCTTTTGCCCCGAAAAGGGATGAAAATGAAAACGAATGTCTTCCTCTACAAAATCAACGCGATCGCCGACAGATCCCCAAAGTGTACCGGTTTGGGTTTGCAGCCCTTCCCGTTTTCGCTCCGCTGTGTCTGAACGCTCAAATGCATTGGGGCACTGGGTTACATTTCGCAAGGCTTTGAGGATGATATCCCGGTGTCGCTCCGTCCCGAGTGTCCGAATTTGAACGCTGAGGGTATCGCCAAACCGATCGACAATCAGGCCCGGGAGGCCGTCGGCTTCGGCATAGATCAGCCGTTTGGCTTGGGCATCGAGCCCGCTTCTCTTCTGGACGGCTTTTTCTATGCGGCGCTCAAAAAATGAGAGATCGATGGCCTCGTTTTGGAGGGTCAACATGCGAAGGGGAATGCGTCCCTTCTCGTTAAAGTAACCTCGGCCAATGGTCACACCTTGGTGGGTACACACATCGACGACATCGCCATCCAAAACACCCGAATCACACTCGGAAAGGTCGGCTTGGTGGCCAAATGGATAATGGTTTAGCAGTTTCTTTTCTTTTCCCGGCTTAAGGTAGACTCTCATTGTGTCCAGTATAGGTGGATTCACGGCGCAGCAGCGATCCAGGTTCGGGAATTCGGCACAAAGATGTCCCCAAGCACACGACAGAAAAATGGGTAATGAGCCCTGCTCCTCCTACTAAACCTCACTTTTCAAACCCATTCTCCCCATTAGAACGGATTTCCGTTCCTTATGTACTGTAGCCCCGTTCCAGACTGCGTTATGATGGCTTCTGTATGTTTGAAACCAAGCCCTACACAGACACCAAGGAAAAGAACCACGCGCTTTTGATTGAACAACTGAGGGCACTCCTGGACGGTGAAACAGACAAAATTGCCAACTTGGCCAACGCGGCTGCACTGCTCAACCAGGGTCTTGTCGACATCAATTGGGTCGGCTTTTATCTTGCGCACGACCGAGAACTGGTGTTGGGACCGTTTCAAGGCTTGCCCGCCTGTGTCCGCATTCCCTTTGGAAAAGGCGTGTGTGGAACGGCGGCAGAAACCCGCAGCATTCAGAGGGTCTCGGATGTACATGCATTTCCCGGCCACATCGCCTGCGACGCCGCGTCCCGTTCAGAGATTGTTTTGCCACTCATCCAAAATGGGCATTTGGTGGGTGTACTCGACATCGACAGCCCACATGTTGGGCGCTTTGACGAGACCGACGCGCTTTACCTGTCACGCTTTGTGGAAGTTCTGATCGAAGGACTGCACTGAGACCTACAACGCCCTTTAAACCGACACCTTTGATCTGCCTGTATCGTTTGTGAGTTTGCCATCGCTGATGTTCAGGATACGCGGGGCAAGTCTGCCCACCTCTGGATCATGGGTGATCATCAGGAGGCTCATTCCGTCCGCATGAAGTTCCTGCAGGATATTCAGAATTGCCGCTCCCCCTTCTCTGGAAAGGTTTCCGGTCGGTTCATCTGCCAAAAGAAGGGTCGGTTCGGTGACGAGGGCGCGCGCTATCGCAACACGCTGTTGCTCACCTCCGGACAGCTGTGATGGATGGTGTTTCAATCGGTGTCCGAGACCGACCTGCTCAAGCTTTTGCATTGCGCGTTCTCGCCGCTCCTTTGTGGGTATTTTCGCATAAATGAGTGGCAATTCCACGTTCTTCAGCGCGGTGAGTTCAGGCATCAGGTTATAGGACTGAAAAATAAAACCAAAATGCCTGTTGCGAATGCGCGCCCGGTCCCCGTCGCCCAGGTGGGCAATGTCGTGGCCTTCGAGCAGATATTGACCTTCGGTGGGGGTATCGAGTGCACCCAGAATATGCAGCAATGTGCTTTTTCCGCTGCCAGATGAACCCATGATGCTGATGAATTCACCCCGTTCCATGGAAAAAGATACACCTCCCAGCGCCTCGACAAGGGTTTCTCCCAAGGCATATCGCTTGATCAGGTTCTTCACTTCGATCATGGGTGTCATGGTCTCTCCAAACCCAATTCGCCACCCAAAGGGACCCGAATTTCGGCCTGATCTTTGAACGCTTCATAGCTGGACGCAATGATTTTATCGCCTTCTTTTAAACCCGAAACGACTTCGACCTGATCGCTGTTTTGAGCACCAAACGACACCTCTTTGCGTTCAGCGGTTTCATCGTGCAAGACGTAAACCAGACGCTCTCCCCCGCTGGTCAGGTATTCGGCCCTGGGCAGGGTGAGCACGTTTCTGAGTGTGTCGGTGGTGATTTCAAGTGTCGCACTGGCCCCCAATTTCACATCCACAGGCAGCGTCTCAAAGCGAATTTCTGCGGGCACAAACGTTCCTTTATCACCCATTTGCGTATCTTGTGAGACCTTGCTCACCTTCCCGGAATAGCGCCTGTTGTTGATGGTTATTGCCACAGGTTGGCCCGCCTTGACCTGCTCAGCCTGCGATTCGTCCAACTTGGCCGTGATGCGCAAACTCTTGACACTGGCCACTTTAAAAACCACCACATTGGCCTGGACATTTTCCCCTGGTTTGGCGGTCACACCCGTGACCCGACCGGAAACAGGTGCCCGAAAGACCAGTGCTTCCTGCAACTTTTCAAGTTCATTTTTCTTGCGCCGGAGAACGTCCATTTTGCGGATATAGGTGTTTCGCTGTGTCTGAAGAGACATGCGGGCAGCATTGAGTTTCTGATCGGCCATATCCAACTTGCGCCGGGCCACTTGAACTGCATTTTGGCTCTTCAGAAAATCCAGTTTTGCGACAGCACCCGCACCATACAGCTCCCGGGTCAGTTTGAAACCCTGTTTGGCGTCTTCCCAAATCTGCCGGTTATCCTGGAGCGTTTGCTGGGCATCCAAAACAGCATTCTGGGTTTCCTGTTGGCTTTTTTCCGCTTGGGTTGTGGCGTCCAGAAGATCACTTTGCACAGAAAGCAAATCTGTGTCCAGGCTTTTGGAGCGCATGCGGGCCAAAACCTGTCCTTGTGTGACTGTGTCCCCGATTTCGACGTCCAAGGCCAGCCACTGTCCAGCCGAAGCCGTAGACAGGCTTCTCTCCTCCGCCGAAATAACTGTTCCAACAAGTGTGGTTGTTTCTATCAGGGTGCCGACCCTAACGGCGACAGTCTCGTAACTGCGCAAGGTGTACACATTGACACGGGGTTTGAGTGCAACATAAGACACAATTCCAAGGATGCCCAAAGTCAACAGAATGCCGACCACCATTCCGGCCTGGGAACGGGGTTTTTCGGCCTTGATCTTCAATTTTTTGACGCCTGTCAGTATAGACTCCTGATGTTTCATCAATCCTCACTTCAAGCTTATATCTATTGCAAGGAGATCATACCATTCAGCGAAAGACAAGTGGCTGTGGTCTTTTTCCAGGATGGGCAAACCTGTCAACACACTTCCGAGCAACACCTATGGATCGAAGGGTCCAAATATGAACAGAGTTGTGTGTTATACCAGTAGATATTGACACAGTATTTGATTTGTGGAATATTGAGCATTGTTTTATGGAGGCAAAATTATGGGTGCTTACTTAACGATAATGGTGCTCGGCGTACTTTCTGTCGCTATGGCCATGGGACAGGGAGAACAGCAGAAACTGATCGATGAACAGACAAAGGTCAAGGCGCAGAATCTATTCGACAATTTTGTCGTTTCATCCAAACAACGCCCTCCTCAAACCGGCGAATCTTTCCCCAACTTGCAATTTCGAACCGTTTCTGGAAAAACCCTTTCGACCCGGGGTGAATTGCAATTGATTCTGATCCGGACAGGAGCATCCACTTCGTCCAAGACGCTGTTTGAACAGAGCGGTTCTTTGATCAAACAGGCAAAGGTACAGGTCAAAAACTTCGTGACCACAGGCGATTTACCCCAGACCTACATGGGTGAATTGGTGGACCTCCGAGATCCATCGTCTCCACATGGGTATTCGACAGGTGTGTTTCAAAAATACATCGGCCTTGTCCAAACCCCAGGTGCGTACCTCTTGGACAAAACAGGCAAGGTTTTGGCCTACGACACCAGTTCTCGCTTCGTGGAAAGCATCCCCGCTGCGCTGAAGAGCCTCATCAAAGGCCAGCCCATCCGAGACGTGAATACCAAAATGCTGGACCCCGGAAAACCGGTGATCTATACCAAGCATTTCCCTCAAAATCTAAAAAACCAAATCCAGACTCTGAAGAACAAAAGCATGGCCATCATCCTCTCCGATTCCTCTTGCACGTCGTGCAGCAACCTGCTCGGACTGTCCAAAAAATATGAACAACTCGCAAAAAAATACCCCATTTTCTTGGTGTCCGATTCATCAAGCGGCTTGAAATCCTCTGCAATCCATTTTGTCGAAGACAAGAAAAAAGAAGTGATTGCCGCGTGGAACATAGGCCAAGGCATTCCCACAGCCATCATCGTCAAAAATGGCAACTATATGGGCACGGTCCATTACTCGGCCTCTGAATATGGCTTTCCAAACCAAAAACCCATAGTGACAAACGACCAGTTTGTCATGGCGATCGAAATGGCCCTAGAGCAAACAAACACAAAATAGGCTACACGCCATCAGGCATAGCAAAAAGAGAAACACATGGAGGAAAAAATAAAGGTTTTCGTTCGCACTGCAATTACGGTCTCTTGTATGCTTCTCCCAACCATTGCGTTGGCAGAATGCAAGCCCAAAAATACAGTCATTCACAGCTCGGGTTGTTCCAACTGCACCATCAACAACCCAGATGGAAGCACCACCATTGGAAAGCGATCGTACACGGTTGTGAAAGAGTATGACCGCTGTGACGGTAGTCTGGTTTACTACAGCAAGTTTCTTTAATATCGGGAATTTCTTGGAAGCTAAAACACATCCAGGTAACACTTTATCCATGTTTCAGTGTTTCAAAAATGATGAAAACTGCTGTATGATAAGCAATATGGAAGTTGTGCAAATTGCCAATGATAGAAATAGTCTACGGTTGACCCTCAATTTTTCAATATTCAAGTAAAATGAATTGATAAATTGACGCCCTCACATGCATTAACCTTGATCTTGACTGACATTTGTATAACTGATAAAGTTATACAAATGTTTTCTTTTAGACAACTCCGATTGAGCGATATGGTCCTTGTGTTCTCGCTTTCGCTATCCATAGGGGTCATCTTTTCCTCATTTTGCATTGTTCAATCTCGAAACCATTATTATAAAAACTACATAAACAGCAATAGGTTTAATGAAATCATGATTCTGAGCAACAAGGATGGCTTTTCACATTTTTCAGGAGATGTTATTCCAATAACCAACACGGGCAAAGTTTTGTATTACAACGATTTCTCAGAAATATACAAATGGGCAAAGAAGTATTACAAATATATTTATATGGTCAACCCACAGTACATATACGACAAAAAAAGGGATTTGATTAAAACACTCGAGGTCACCGATGATTTCTTAAAGTCAATCAAGATTAATGTTATAAAGGGAAGCCTATTCACAAAGTCTGACAAAAATACGAAATATATTGTCATGACAGAAACGGCCTCGAAAAAGGTATTTGGAAATCTTGAACCATTGAATAAAGTTATAAAAACTGAGGATTTTGTAGATTATAAGGTTATTGGAATCATCAAAGATCCGGAAATTATTGGATACTTTGCAAATACACAGGTTGAAGCGTTTATACCTTGGGGAAGTGTCGACACAGCTGGAAAGGAAATATCGGAAATCAGATTTCTGGGTGGAGTCCCTGGTGCGGAAACAGCGCTTGAAAATTATTCCGAATCTTATACAATGAACGCCTTCTCAGTAAGGAATATGTCCAAGGATTTAAATGATTTTCTAAATGGCTTTCAAATTGGCACTCAATTTTTGAACGCTTTCATGATTTTCAATGTGCTATCATCCATTATCGTTGTAATGGGAATCGTCGTATATTCCCTCAATCAGGATTTGAAAAAGGTATTTATAAAGAGGGTTATCGGCGCGTCAAAAAAGAATATTTTAAATGATTATTTATTAAAATTATTGTACGTATCAATTGGATCCTCTATATTCGGATATATTGTTGGAAATTATATAATCAATATATCTACGCTTTATAGCAGCATACAAGAAATAGATATCAAAGTAAATTTCCTGGATTTCGCATTTGTTTCATCTTCAATATGCACCCTACTTGTGATTTTGGTTGCCGCAATACTTTGGCCAATGTTAAATAAGGAGAATCTATCCGAGGAGGCAAAGGCATGATTGAAATATTCTTCGGATTCGTAAAGAGTAATATAAAATTCAATCCAATGATTTACATATTCATCACAATTCAAGCGATTGTGTCATCTTTTTTGCTGAATATTATTTCTTCTGGATACATAACCGAAAGGGACGATAATTCCCTGTATAAAATCGATTTGTACAACAATGTAAAACCATTTTTTCTGGACATCAATGAATTCAATAGAAATAAAGATTATGTCAAAAATGTAGAGATGGTTCCATTCCAGACTTTAAACAATGCCATCATAACTTACGAAAATAGAGAATACAGAGTCTCGAGTATGTTGCTAACGGACGAAAATATTTTGTCTGTATTGGATGTGCATTTATTGTATGGAGATCTGCCAAAATGGAAAGACCGAAATGCGTCGCTACGGCCTATAGCTGTTTCAGATTATATGTATAAATTGGTATTCAAAGAAGAGTACAAAAAGAACAAGATAATAGGTATAAATTATAATCTACCACCAGGGATAATCTCAAGCGTCGTAAACTATGTTATTGTCGGGGTATTCAAGAAAAATGGGAATAAATATATATCCAATTCAGATATCATATCGCTGCCTTATGATTTCAATCCAATCAGAGATTCCTCTTCTTCATTTTTGATAAAAGAAGTCTCGAATGGCAAAAAAGAAGGCATTGGTATCATTAAAAACAATTTAAAAAATATAAATCAAAATAAAGTAAATTTGATCGCGACTGATTTCGAAGACGACAAGAATATCACGAGAAATTTCATCATCTTTACAATATTTACCATTTTTACGATAATTGTATCTATTTTTTCATTTTCCTCTCTTTTTCTTCTCAAATTACAAAGTGAGTTGCGCGGAATTTCCCTAAGGAGATCGATGGGAAGCAGCCTCGCATTGATCATCGCTCAGTATTATTTTGAAATATGTTTGATATTGATATTTTCATATGGCGTAGGCGCGATTTTCGCATCAATCGTTATATTCCTAAATAAGTATATATTTGAATATTACATATTCAGCCATTCAATAAGGTTTGATTTTTACACAATATTTATAGATTTATTTTTATACCTATCGATTTTTCTACTTGCATCCATTCCACTTCTACGTCAGCTCCTTTCAATTAAATCTATTGTTTTTAGAAAATAGCCGGGAAAATATGTATAATTTGTACCGTTGGCTTTATATCAGAAAACCACGCTGCCAAAGTCCATCTGAATGAGGTATTTTGTTGATCCAAACGAAACAAACCCGGCAAACTTGGGAATGGGGCCTATGGGTTCCAACCATTGGACTTTTGGCGATCGGCCTTCTCAATTTAACCTCTGTTGCAACCCCCAATGACGTGCAGAAACAGGGCTTGGGAATTGTCCTATCGGCCGTTTCAGTGGCCATCATCGGACGCATGGGACGTTTGGGTATCGACAGGTGGACATGGCCTTTTTATGGGTGTGCCCTGTGCTTGCTGACCCTCACGGCATTTTTTGGAAGAGAGATCAACGGGTCTCGAAATTGGCTGGTGGTCGGTCCCGTGCAGTTTCAACCTTTGGAATTGGCAAAAGTGGCGTTGGTCGTTTCGCTTGGCCGAGTGATGCGTTTGGGGTACCAAAATGCGCGTTCCTATCTTCCCGTCATGTTGTTGGCGTTGCCGATCATCGCACTTGTCGCACGCGAAGATTTGGGAGGGGCTCTGGTTGTCTCTGCAATGGTGGTCACCCTCATGTGGGTATGGGGAATGCCCATTTGGCACATTGCGATTGGGATTTTGGTGGTGGGGATTGCCTTGCCCACGCTGATCTATCCCAACCTCAAACCCTACCAACAGACACGCCTGACCATTTTTCTGGATCCCACCAAAGATGCCTTGGGGAGTGGGTATCAAATCCAACAATCCCTGGTTGCCATTGGCTCGGGTGGATGGTTCGGCAAAGGTTACCGGAAAGGATCTCAGATTCGAGGAGGGTTTGTGCCTGAACAGCACACCGATTTCGCCATTTCAGGTTGGGCGGAAGAGTGGGGATTTCTGGGCATTGGGGTACTTTTAACGTTGTACGGATGCCTGTTTTGGCGGCTGACTGTTTTGGCCCTACACATGGAACGGCGCCAGGATCAACTGATTGCAATGGGCATTCTGGGGCAAATTGGATTTCAGGTGTTCGAAAACATCGGGGCCAGCCTCTCCTTGCTTCCCCTAACAGGCATCACACTGCCTTTTGTATCCTACGGATCGAGTTCCCTCATTTCGCTCACAAGCTCACTGGGAATTGTGTATGTCCTTTACCGAGATCAGGGCACGAACGTGCCAGAGCATGCCTATGGGCGTTTTCAAAAATGAGACCGAATGGCAATGGACGTGATACGAAATGAATATGAATCGAAACAATCTTGTAAACATACAATTTGCGAATGCATTTGTTCTCTTTTCATTAAGAGAGCGTATGAACCTGTGTGGAATCTCAAAGACATAGACGGGGTATTTCGTCTCTCCCAGGCCCTTTGGGGTCTTTTTGACTGGAATTTGGGAGATGTGCGCCCATTCAGCAGATGGTCCCGAGAATACAAAAGCAATGATAGACAGCGTGTTAGTGAAGGAAATCATGCGGTTTAGAACCATTATTAAGGATATATCTGTTAAGTCCAATGGATAGGGCTTACAACCGACACTAAAAAAACCGTCTAGAACGTACTCCTATTCCTAAATTGCTTCCCCAGATAAATTCATACAGCCTCTTAGAAAATGAGCCACAAAGGATAAATGTCCACCTTTCGTTTTAGAGGCTGTCTTAAAAGGGGTTGATCAGGCGGCCATCACGTCCTAATGGGCCAAAGCTACCAATCGTCTCAACATCAGCCGGATGAACCCCAGGTAGATCCATTTCCCTCTGTAGCCACCGTCTTCGTGCTTTAACATGCAACAGCAGACCCAGAGTATCTACAGCAATATGGTGTTTGCGATGATTTACCTTTTTGCATGTGGCGAAGTAGGTGTAAACGGTCTTCCAGTGTGGAAAGTCGATGTAGAACATGGCATCGAGGCATGAAAAAAAGAGTATCCTACAGGGGCTCCTGGACAGCTTAGACTCTTTTAAGACAGCCTCTACAGCAAGTTTCTTTAATATCAGGAATTTTGAGAGCCTAACAAAACGTTTGCCCAACGGCTTTTTGGGTCAGCGATCAGGCCCGAGGGTGCCGCTTTGATCAAGACGTGCTGTCTTATCTCCAAGACACGGGCTAGCCCCTTTTTGGATGTCTTCGCGTCTTGGTCAAGTGCATACCAGATAAGAAGTAGGATAAACGACGTGAGAAATGAAAAAACAGGAGTTGTACTTAAGATATATTCCTGCAGATTGCCTGTTTTTGAACCTAAGTATGTCCAGGAAGAGAATAAAGTATGGATGGCACCTAAAACACTGAAGGCAGAAATCGCATCTTTCAAAATTGTCCCGATTTCGTTCAAAACACGGTATTCTAACGTTTCCTCATTCCAAAGTAGACCCTTTAGAAAATCAGCCACGCGCAATTCAGTTTCATTTATCCAGAATTTTTAGGATTTTATCTGCATGAAAAATCATATTTTGGCAGTGAGATACACTTGGGATTTTGCCTCACCGTCTAAAAATCCCTGAATGCCACATTCTTAGAGGCTGAACGGCACTCCGTGCAACTTATTGCCCCTCGGACCAGCCCGCGTCTTGGTCAAAGTGGCATCCTAGAGGGAGTCCAGCCACGCTCGACAGTGGCACGAGAGATGCCCAAGAGGAGGTCATAGGAACGTATATCGCATCATTCCATCAAAGTCTCGAGATACTGCTATAAAAGCAAAGGTCTGTCGGTTGAGTGTGATCATGTACATGCGAACCTCCAAACAGGTATGTGGTGTTGCATCCATCATGTGACCGCACTCACCGGTGATCCTCAGCGCAACGTCGATTTCTACACGGGGGTCATGGGTCAGCGATTGGCCAAGGTACGTCTTTACAGTCGATGGAAAATTCCCAGAGGAACGTTGAAGAAGTGACTGTATTTTTTTGCGTTCTCTTTACTGATTTCCCTTTCTGATCGAAGGTGCTTGCTGATTAAATTTTGGTCTATTTTTGTCTTATTTGAGAGCTCAGTCTGATTTATATCTCGTTCCTTCATATAAAAATCCAGCATTTCTCTCGGACTCGAATAGCAAATCTCGTTCTCCGAATCGTATTTCTCGAGAAGATTAGCTATTGAATCTATTAAGAAATCAATATAAGATAATTCTTCTTTGCGCATTTCCAGCAAATCATCTAATAAATTTGCAACTTTTTGATAATGCTTATCGTCTTTTATCGGACGTAAAATGCCATCGATTGCCTGTTGAAATTCATTCCAGTGCGTTATTGCTTGTGTATTCATATTTTCCTCCGTTCTGTGCCAAGTTAGTTGCACCACTTGTCATACTCTGCGTGTGTGAAGAAATGTTTTACATAAACACAGTCTTTTGAAAAATTGATGCCCACAATCAGTCTGAATTCTTTAATATTAAAAATATACAAGTCATGTTCACCTTTACCCTTAATCACATCTACAGAGTTGTCCAATTTTCGCAATTCGTGTGGATTTTTTAGGGAAGCGGACTTGATCTTGAATGTCCACTCGGTGAGGGGAGCCCGTGTTTTTGGATGCTTTTCCATGGCTTCTTTCAACCGACGCTCCGTGATAATCCTTACATTTTGTATGGGACACATACAGAGAAGACAATAGGACAAAATGTCCTAATTGCCGACCTTCGTCCACCTTGCTCTCCAGGCCGGTGCTTTGCATTTGGGGTGAATAGGGGTGTGATGTCAAAAAGCAAACGTGGTTGCATACTTGAGATGTTTCACTTGTACCATGGGACAGGAGGTTTTGAGATGACCCTACCCCGCATTCAAGGCATCCATCATGTGACCGCACTCGCCGGTGATCCCCAGCGCAACGTCGATTTTTACACGGAGGTCATGGGCCAGCGATTGGTCAAGGTGACGGTTAACTTTGACGACCCAACAGCGTACCATCTCTACTTTGGAGATTCCATGGGAACTCCGGGAACGCTGCTGACGTTCTTTCCTCAGCTCAAAAAGAGGGGGCAGTCCGGTCGGGGTGAGGTGGCCTCGGTCGCTTACAAAACCCCTGAGGGTGTTGAATTTTGGAAAGATCGACTCTCTACGTTGGGTGTTGCGTACAGGCAAATCGAGGACAAGCCTTTGCTCAACATCAGAGATCCAGACGGTCTTTCCATTGATCTACACTGTACGGACCAGCCGCACGGGAATGGCGTTGCAGGGCTCTCTGGCGTGACCCTTTGGATTGCGCAGGTACCCCACATCAATGGCTTTTTGGAATTCATGGGTTTTGTGCATGTGGATGCCGTCTCCGACTCCAAAAGCACTCGGCACCGGTATGTTTTGGGGCATTCCATTTCATCGATCGAGGTGATTGAAGGCCATCATCCATCGTCGGTACCAGGGGCCGGCCGCGTTCATCACCTGTCTTTTGGCGTGCAATCAGAGGGTGAACTTGAAGCGTACAGGGAAGCCTTGCTGCTCAAGGGATACCGGGTGACGTCGGTTCGGAATCGGAAGTATTTTAAGAGCATTTATTTTCGGCATTCCAGTGGGATTTTATTCGAACTGGCCACCTGTGAGCCGGGATTTACGGTCGATGAGCCCCAAGAGGAACTGGGCAAAAATGTGTGCTGGCCGGATTTTGTAGATGAATCTGCCCGCAACAAGGTACAACTTCCCCCACTCGTCAATCGGGAATATGGAAACGACGTGCGCGAGAGGATTTGAACGACATTGCAATGAAAAAACGCCCAATTTGGGCGTCTCTGGCGGTCCGGACGGGATTTGAACCCGCGACCTACTGCGTGACAGGCAGTTATGCTAACCGCTACACTACCGGACCTCGGTCTTTCCGACAGAGATCCTACACGTTTGTCCGGCAAAACGCAAGTTGGCCATTTATCTTCGTTCTGCCGGTTGGATCCAAACGGTACCTTGGCCGCTGAACTTCAACTGAAAACTCTCGCCAGAATCCTGGCCGATGAAATTTCTCCAGTTTACATCAAAGATAAAATCCTGTTGCAATTGGCCTTTGTAGGCAACAAATGCGTCTGGATCGACACACAAGGTAGATTGTGGTGTCACTTCCAGGGGAATCAGGGGGCCGTAAGACAAGAGCGCCAACGTACCTTGTCCTTCAATGGACGTGGTAAATAGACCCTGTCCAGAGGTCATACCGCGCAGTCCCCGAAAGACCACATCGGTTTTGAGGTGGGTGTCGTAGGCAAGCAAACTCGAACTTTCAACAAAGAGCTTTTCTCCGGCAAGTGTGATGGTGTTGATTTCATGGGCGTTCTTGGCAAAGAAGACTGTGCCCGTACCTTGACACGCCATCAGGGGAATCCCTTCCCGTGTGGCTGCCCGTTTGAGCGCGCCGAAAATCCCGCCACTGCCACCCAAAATGGCTTTTTCGAAACGGAATGTGCCTTCGTAGGCGACCATTGATCCCGCCAAAGCCAAAACCTTTTCGTTTGAGAGTTCGACAGCCAGCATGCGTTTGTTTTTGTTCGTGAAACGTGCCATGGTTCTCCATTCTAAGGCTAGAGCAGCAGTATATCTGTGGATTCTACCGCACCGATCAGTGTCCCGTTCAAGATCATTTCGCGAACCCGTTCGATGTCCGGCCTAAAGTACCGGTCTGTGTCCATGAAGGCCACCTTTTGCCGAATGCAGGTGCGGACAGCCTCAACGCCCTTTCCAGGTTTGAGCGGTCGGTGAAAATCCAACGCCTGCGCTGCCACCAAGAGCTCAATGGACAAAACCCAAAATGTGTTGTCCAAAATGCTTTTTGCTTTTCTGCACGCAATGGTGCCCATGGAAACGTGGTCTTCTTGATTGGCGCTGGTTGGAATGCTGTCGACGCTGGCCGGATGGGCGAGCACCTTGTTTTCCGAAACCAGGCTGGCTGCTGTGTACTGCGCGATCATAAAGCCGCTGTTGAGCCCGCCCTGCTCAGCCAAAAATGCGGGAAGGTCCGACAGGGCAGGGTTGAGCATCTGTTCAATTCGGCGCTCTGAAATGTTGGCCAACTCGGCAATCGCAATGGCAATGTAATCGGCCGCAAGTGCCAAGGATTGCCCATGAAAGTTACCCGCTGAAAGCACTTCGCCTTCGTCTGGAAACAATACGGGATTGTCGGTCACACTGTTCATCTCAATTTGAAGGGTGTTTTGGATGTGTGTAAATGCGTCCCTCGAGGCACCGTGCACTTGCGGAACAGCCCTGAGGCTGTAGGCGTCTTGAACTTTTTCGCAGAAGGCATGGCTTTCGGCAATTTCTGAGCCCGAAAGCAAGCCGCGCATATTTTGCGACACGAGGGCTGTTCCGGGATGGGGCCGCACGTGGATGACCTTGGGATCAAAGGGTTTGTGGCTTCCCTTCAGTGCTTCCAGAGACATGGCCGCCGCCATATCCGCTGTCTTGAGGAGTTTTTCGACATCCCAAACCAACAGCGCAAGCAAACTGCACATTGCTTGGGTTCCATTGATCAGTGCAAGGCCTTCCTTGGCTTGGAGTTCGAGGGGCGTCCAACCCATTTCTTCCAAAACGTCTCTGCTGAGACGTACCTTTCCCATGTACTCGACTGATCCCTCACCGATCAAAGCCAGGGCCAAGTGGCTCAGTGGCGCAAGGTCTCCGCTGGAGCCGACCGATCCTTGGCTGGGCACAATGGGATGGATGCCACAGTTGAGGAAATCCAACAGGCGCTCAACCACGCACACCCTCACACCGCTGTGACCCAGCGCCAAACTCTGTGCCCGAAGCAGCATCATGCCCCGGACGACGTCGGTTTCAAAAGGTGTGCCCACGCCGACTGCGTGAGATAAAATGAGGTTTCTTTGCAGGGCCTTGAGCTGCGTGGAATCGATTCGGGTATTTTGGAATTTGCCAAATCCCGTGTTGATTCCGTAAACGGCGTCGCCGCGCAAAACAATGGATTCCACAAAGGCGCGCGCGTGCTCGATGCGCTCTCGGGCAGCATCCGAGAGTTGGACAGGCATTTTTTCTCTTGCTACACAATTAAAATCTTCGAGTGAGAGGTGTCGATCAAGTTCGAACATCAAAAACCTTCTTTCCCAAACTATAGACCGCTGCCACGCTCTGACCCAAACGGTACGCAATTTCTTGCCAGTTGGGGCTATCGAGGACGACAAAATCGGCCCTTTTCCCTGGACTGAGTTGGCCTCTGTCTGTCAATCCCAGAGCACATGCCGCATTGACGGTCATGGCATTGAGGGCTTCTGCAGCAGTCAGGCGGTGAAGTCGGGTGGACAGGGCCAAGGTTAGGCTTCCGCTGTAAAGGGGACTGCTCCCCGGATTCAGATCGGTTCCCAGTGCAATGGGAATGCCCGCTTCGATCATTTGGCGTGCGGGTGCTTTGGGCAAACCCAGATGCACATTGACCCCTGGCAAAAGGGTCGCAACAACACCCGACTTGGACAGTGCGAGGATTTCATCATTACCGATCACTTCCAAATGATCCACACTGAGTGCGCCGCATTCACACGCCAACGCTATTCCACCCATTGTGCAAAATTGGTTGGTGTGCAGTTTAACGGTCAGGCCGCTCTTTATGGCAGCACTTAAAATGGCTTTGGCCTCATGCGTGTCGAAAGCCTCTTTTTCAATGAACACATCTACACTTTGGGCCAATTGCTGTTGTGCGACATGGGGAATCCACGTTTCGATCACTTCCGTGACAAAAGCGGTGCGTTCTCGGTCCAAAGGTGGCACGTGAATCAGGAGTGTGGGAACCAACTGCACGGGCGTCTGAGGTTGCATGGCCTTGATTGCGCTGAGCATTCGCATTTCTGTTTCAAAATCCAGACCGTAGCCGCTCTTGATTTCCAGTGTTGTCACACCCGTTTGCAGAAGGTGTCTAACCCTCTGTAAGCCTTCAGAAATGAGTGTCTCTGTCGATGTTTGCCGCGTTTGACGAACGGTGCTGTGGATGCCACCCCCTTGGCGCAAAATATCCTCGTAGGCAATTCCACGAATGCGCGACTCAAAATCCTGGAGGCGATTTCCCCCCCAGACACAGTGGCTGTGTGGATCGACCAACCCCGGAATGACCGCTCGGTTGTCCAGGTCCACAATGTCGCGGTCGGTGGGGGCGTTTTGGCACGGACCGATCCAACAAATCTCTCCGTTTTGGACGTGTATGGCTGCGTCCTGAAGAATGGAGAGTTCGCCTTGGGTGTGGCCCCGTTTGGGTGCAGATCCGGCAGGGGTGGCCAGTTCGCTGATTCCGATAAATAATGTCACGCGGTCCTCGATTTCTGTCTTGACTGCACAGCATCTGTGCTTGAAAATCTTACAAAAAAGTCGGTTCTGAGACGCGCTGCCATGCGTCAAAATGCAGCCGTTAGAACGTTTCATTGCAACGGTCACAAGGCGTTTTTGTGTTGATCGACCGATTTCCGTTCAAGAAAACACAAAGCCAAAAGCAGGATTTCATACATTCATAAGACCAGTCGGGTTGCCCAACCTCACCATGCGGGCCAACCTTTAGATACTGCTCCAGTCTCCTCCTGAGAAACGTGCGTCGTTAAAGAAGATGCGAAAAAGCCATACAGCCTTTTGAGCCGTATGGCTAAAACCACCCTGGGTCGATTCCGACAGAAGAGGCCACCGCATCCCATTGGGATCCACGTGAACGCTCAGCATCCGTTATCGGTCAAGCCAGCAGTTCATTGGTCTGAAAAAACAGAGCCAATTCCCGTTTTGCATCTTCGGGATTTGCAGATCCGTGAATGATGTTTTCGCCAATGGTGGTCGCGAAATCTCCACGGATCGTTCCCATTGCCGCGTCCTTGGGGTGTGTTGCACCCATCATCTGACGCAATCCGGAGATGGCATTTTCGCCTTCAAGTGCAATCGCCACGACTGGACCCGAAGTGATAAAATCCACCAATTCCCCGAAAAAGGGACGCTCTTTGTGCTCTGCGTAGTGGGCTTCGGCCAAATCTTTCGAGATCACGATCTGTTTGAGGCCAATGATTCGGTAACCTTTGTCAATGAGGCGTCCCAAAATGTGGGCTGTTAAATTCCGGCGCACCCCGTCCGGCTTGACCATGGCAAATGTTCTTTCCATACTTACCCCTTTCACGAGCAAACGACCTACAGCCTAAACAATCTTCCAAACGATGTCCAGAGTTTGACACATATACAGCCAACTCAACACCTTAAAATGGCTGTGGGTCCTGCGGCATTCAGAGCGACCTTGGAGAATACAATGATGAAACCATTGATCACACTGAGTTTAACCCTATTGCTTGGCACGACGCACGCACAAAGTGTACCCAAAATTGGCGTCCTGTACGTCTATAGTGCCGATGGAAAGCAAGATCGCGCCTACAACCAAAGCGTGGCCGAAGGCATCAGTCGGGCGGCTGCAGATTTCAAAGTGGAATTGCAAGAGTACCTTCCCAAACAGCTGAGCAATGATCCTGGAATCAACGCGTTTGTTCAGGAAAACCACGATCTCTTGATTGGCGTTGGGTTTCAAAGTGAAGCACCCATTTCCAAAGCGGCCCTCGCCAATCCCAAATCGTCTTACGCGCTGGTCGATGCCCAGAGTTCCGCCAAAAATGTCCGTTCGATCTCTTTTCGAGAGGAAGAAGGCAGTTACCTGGTCGGTTATATCGCTGCACTCAAGACTTCGACGGGTGTGATCGGTTTTGTGGGTGGAATGGACATTCCCATCATCAAAAAATTTGAAGCTGGATTTGTCGCAGGTGCCCGGGCTGCCCGTAAAGACATCAAGGTTTTCAGTGCGACCTTGGGCAACACCCCAAAAGCATTTTCAGACCCAGAAGGCGCAAAAAAACTTGCCGCAACCCTCAAGGCCAAAGGGGCTGACATTATCTTTGCCGCTGCGGGTAAATCGGGAGATGGTGTCATTGCTTTTGTGACAGAACAGCAGTGCATCAAAGCTTCAGAATTGCCCAAACAGGTGTCCTTTCGTTCGGATGCCTACAAGGCTGTGCCCAAGTCGGCAACGTACCTTTCCAAATGTGCGGGAAATACGCGTCCTATGTTTTTTATCGGCGTAGACACCAATCAGAATTATTTGGGCGACACCGACTCAAACCCAAAAACACTCAACCACGGCCTCACCAGCATGGTTAAAAACATGGATATTGCTGTGTATCGCAGCATTGCCGATGTCATGAGCGGATCTTTTTCTGGGGGGAACCGCAGTTACGGGCTCAATGAAAACGGTGTCGGGTTTGCCTATGACAGTTTCAACGCAGACCTGATAACGCGCAGTGAGTACAGTACGCTTCAAAAAGTCTACAGACAGGTTGCAACTGGAGGCATCCAAGTTCCGACTATCCGACCCAAGTAAAGGCAGCCCCTCCCCTCTCTCTTGCACGTACCTTTGAACACAAAGCCGTTTTTCGGAAGTGCGCCGGTCTCTGTTTGAATGTTCCGAGACACAGGGACGCGGGTGAACCCAGTGCCCAATCCCGATCTACAGAACCCGATCCTTTTCTGTAAAATGTAAGCCGTGAATGAGAAAGCGTTTGGGCGTCCAACCCTATTTTCCAGTAGACTGTCAGCCATTTTGGCCCTGACGGCGATACTGGGATTGTTTATTTTTCCTTATGCAACCTATGGTCGAAACTTCGGAGGATCCGGAATCCTCCAACCCTTTTTGGGAAACACCCTTGATTTCACAGGCTTTGCCCCTGAAAAACTGCCCGATGTGTCGTCAAGTTTGATGGCCGGTTGGTTGACCCTGGTGTCACTGGTTGTTGTCTTGGTGGCAAGTCTCAAACGCTCCCCCGGACTGTGGTGGGCAGGTTTGGCCAGTGCGATATCGTCTGTTTTTGCCATTGTGCTCTTGAAGCTCAATCTCAATGCCGAAATCAGTCAACTGCTCAGTCAAAATGTCCCTCTGCGCAGAATTGTCTACACCTCTGGCGGGGCCAATTTGGGTATGGTTTTACCGCTGGTCTCTGGACTTGGCGCCATGGTCATTGGCATTTCGGGCCATTCCTTTTGGAAAGGGCGTCTCGAAAAGCTCCGAAGCATGCTGATTCCCTTTGTCTCCATTGTGTTGTCTATTTTGGTTGGCGCAATTGTGATTCTGGTCATACAGAGCGTTCCAACCGGTCTCGAGCGTCCTCTCACCTTTACAGAACTGTGGATGGGAAAGGTTGATTTGGTTTGGTTCGTGTACAGCACACTTTTTGCTCCCGTAACCAACCTGGCCGACTTCTCACAGAGCCTCATGCTCGCAACCCCTCTGATTTTGACAGGGCTTTCGGTGGCCTTTGCCTTCAGGGCAGGCCTTTTCAATATTGGGGCACCCGGACAGATGCTGATGGGCGGTATTTTTGCCATGCTGGTCGGCGTTTACATTCCACTTCCATCTTTCCTTCTCGTGCCTTTGACCTTGGTGGCAGCCGCACTTGGGGGTGGCCTTTGGGGAGGTCTGGTGGGTTGGCTCAAGGCCCGCTTTGGCTCGTCGGAAGTGATCAACACGATCATGCTCAACTATGTCGCCTCGAGTATTTTCATCTTTATGATTGGCTCGAAAGAGTTTTCGTTTTTGGGAAAAACCTATCCACTGCCCTTTAAAGCCGAAGGCTTCGAAGGCAAAAGCCATGAGCTCCAATTGGGTGCCCAATTGCCCAGTTTGCCCCAGCTGTTTGGACTCGGTTCGTCAGGGTCGACTGCCAGTTTGGGCTGGTTGGCCGGCATTCTGGTGGGTCTCATATCCTTTTTGTTCATCAAAGGTCGGTGGAAATTCTGGGGGTCCATTGGCTTGGCGCTGGTTGCGACGGGACTTCTCTGGATTCCTCTGACGGTCACCTCAGACAATGCGCTCGCATCCAGCCGTCTGAATGTGGCGTTTTTTGTCGCACTGTCCGCAGCTTTGTTCTTCGGCATCTTTCTCTGGCGCACAGCCAGGGGTTACGAAATTCGGGTGGTTGGGCTTTCCCCGAAAGCGGCCGAATACGGTGGCATCAATGTCTCGCGCAACCTCATTTTGGCCATGGCAATCGCAGGTGCTTTTGCTGGATTGACTGCTGCACACTACGTGATGGGCGCAGCCCTCGACGAATACCGCCTCAAACAGAGCCTGCCTTCCAATGTGGGGTTTGACGGCATCACCATTGCACTTTTGGGACAAAGCACCCCTTTGGGCGTTGTTCTTTCCAGCATTTTTTTTGGTGTTCTGGACACAGGTGGGCTCTATGTTGACCAAAAACTGGAAGCCCTCAACCGGGACATTGTGACAGTGCTCAAAGCCACCATTGTGTTGTTTATTGCAGCCCAAGGCTTCCTGAGTCGGAAGGTGACGCAACCGGCACCCGTTGTGGATACCAAAACCCCAAGCTCGACAGAAAACCAAAAGGTGAACATATGAGTTGGGAAGATGTTTTTAGCTTGACTTTTCTGGCAACCTTGATCCGCTCCACTGTTCCACTGCTTTTGGCTGCGATGGGTGGACTCTACAGCGAGCGCAGTGGCATCGTCAACATTGCGCTAGAAGGCATCATTATTTTTGGCGCGCTATCCGCAGCGGTTGTGACACAGCTCACCGAAGCCACTCTGGGAGCGGCGGCACCGTGGCTGGGTTGGCTGGCGGGCATGTTGACCGGTATGGCGATTGCCTGGATTCACGGCATCGTGTCGATCAAATACAAGTCAGACCAAGTGATTTCCGGAACCGCCATCAATCTGCTCGCAACCGGCGTACCCGGTGTCATCCTCAGCTTTCTTTACAACTCTTCCACGGAATCCAAATCGGTCGACCATGCCCTTCCACTGTGG
This sequence comes from Deinococcaceae bacterium, assembly GCA_046327935.1. Taxonomy (GTDB): domain Bacteria; phylum Deinococcota; class Deinococci; order Deinococcales; family Deinococcaceae; genus JACMOA01. The sequence continues at coordinate 253,079 of JAXLXL010000002.1, read as the reverse complement.
GGATTGGGAGAACTCCAATTCAGCCCGCCTGTCTTTTTTGCATTTTTGATGGTCGCGGTCACCTGGTATGTCCTGTACAAAACACCGTATGGATTGCACCTGCGCGCAACCGGAGAGCACCCCAAGGCAGCGGCGAGTATGGGCGTCAACGTGTTCACACTCCGTTACAGCGCCGTCATCATTTCAGGTGCCCTCGCCGGAACAGCGGGCGTGTTTCTCTCGATTGGATTCCTCAACAGCTTCACACGAAATCTATCTGCTGGACAGGGTTTTATTGCCTTGGCGGCGTTGATCTTCGGCAAATGGAAACCGCTCGGCGTCCTGGGATCCACGTTGTTGTTTGGGTTTTTCTCTGCACTGGCGATACAGCTGGGAGGAACCAATTTGCTTCCCTCGAGCTTGGTGCAATTGTTGCCCTTTATCTTTACGATTTTGGCCCTCACCCTGACGGGAAAGAGTGCGGCTCCAAAGGCGGTCGGAAAGCCCTACGAAAGCTAGTCGGCAGTCGCGTTTCGAAAGGGGAAAGCACAGTGTCAAACGCACATTTTGCGATCCGGCACATCAATGCCAGTGATTGGGAAGCGCTGCACAAGATTTTGAGTGGGCCAAAGGTGATTTGGGGAACCCTCCAATTGCCTTTCCCCTCAGCGGATGCTTGGAAAAAACGCCTGAGTGAGCCTCCAGATGGTTTTTATTCACTGGTTGCGTGCCACGGAGATGAACGGGGTGAAGTGGTTGGACACATTGGCCTCCAAACATTCCCGAACAGACCGCGTCGCCACCATGTCGGGGCAATCGGCATGATGGTTCGCGATGATTGGCAAGGCAAGGGTGTGGGTACAGCGTTGATGCAATCCATCATTGAATTGGCCGACAACTGGCTCAACCTGACACGGTTGGAACTGGAAGTCTACACCGACAATGAATTTGCCATCAGGTTGTATCAAAAATTCGGTTTTGGCATTGAAGGCACTTCAAAACAGCAGACCTTCCGAGAGGGCACATACGTGGATTCCCATCAGATGGCACGGCTACGGACCCGATTGATGTGATACTTCAAAGGGCTCCAAAAGTTGCCTGTATTTAACGAACCCGTCCTATTGTGAATTGATAAAAGAAATACTGTTTATATCTTTCTGTATTTTGGTTAAAGCGATAATCTTTGTGAACTGAGGACTTTTAGTCGCTTAAAGGCTGTATAAACTTGCTTAGAGAGGGAATTTAGGAATAAGGGTATGTGCTAGACGGTATTTTAGTATCGCTTGTAAGTCCCATGATTTCCTTCACTAACACGCTGTCTATCATTGCTTTCGTATTCTCGAGACCATCTGGTGAATGGGCGCACATCTCCCAAATTCCAGTCAAAAAGACCTCAAAGTGCTTGTGGAGAGACGAAATACCCCGTCTGTGTCTTTGCAATTCCACACAGGTTTACACAGCCTCTTAGACAACCCTCGGAAAACGACACCTTTCCAAAGGACCCATGCAGAAAAGCACTCAATCCGACATATCTAGAAATTCCGCCAATGGGACAACTGCAAGTTGCTCGTCCCTGAAGGAAAGAAGTGCCTCTTTGTGAATCCACTCAACAATCCACTGCAGGTGTTGCTCAATCCACTTGGGATCAGCATGGATCATGACGACGCCAATTTGCTCCCAATGGTGGGTATTTTGTCCAGACAAGCGGGCAACCGAAACTGGAAAGCGCGATTTGAGTTTTTCGGTGATCGACTTGACAACGGACCGCTTTTCCTTGAGTGTTTGCACCCAAGGCGTTTCAAGGACACATGTGTACAGGCCAATGTGGGCCATCAGGTCATGCTGGCAAGAAATCCCAATTTCCGAACAGCTCGGATCAGATCCATAACGGTCAGGTAAGAACCGTCATAGGCAATCGAAATGGTACCCCTGTCGCTGAGTTTCACAGATTCAACCCCTTGCATGGACTGGAGCGTATCCATGACACGTTGTGTGGAGCTTGCATCGACCAATCCCTGAACCTGCATCAGTGCGTTCTGTCTCATATGGGTATTCTACAGAGAAATGGTACAGGCCGAAAGGGAAAATGCAAATCACCGCTTTGTGACTTTGACTGGATTCTCGCTACAATGGGAAGGTGAGGCGTTTTGTAGCACAAGGGAAAAATACAGGTTTTACATGTCTCAATTGCCACGCAGAAGTGCCCCCTCTGAAACGGGGTGGCTTACGAAACCACTGTCCACACTGTCTCTTTGGTTTACACATCGACATTTTTCCGGGAGACCGCGCCAACCCCTGCCTGGGACTGCTCGAACCTGTGGGCGTCGATTATCAGGCTAAAAAAGGGTGGATATTGATACACCGCTGTCAACGCTGTGGCTTTCTGGGTCGAAACAAAGCCGCCCTAGAAGATGACGTTCCCGATCATTATGAACAGATTGTAGAGTTGAGTCGGAGGCATTTTTAATGGTGTACGTCACCATTGCAATAGTTACTGGGACGGTCGGCTTGGGGTTGTGCATCTACGGTTGGAAGTTTGAGCACCGTGAAACATACCAATGGGCTTTTGTTGTTTCTGGCCTGTTGGATATCACAGTCTCTGGTGTACTATTGACGATCGCGCTCAATGCTACAAAGTAAATTGTAAGCAAGACCATTCTACCTTCTTTAAGCCCGTGAACGTGACAAACAGGAAATGCACAGGCCCATGGTAAAGGCTCAAAACATTTTTGTTACATCAAAAAAGGAGGATATTAGAGCTCTTTCGAAACTAAAATTACAAGAGTTCAAAGTTATAGATACCTGCTATGTCTTGGTCAGGACGGCACCCCGTGGGGCCTGTCTTGGGCTAAGCGGCATCCAAAAAGGAGCCAGCCCGCTGACCGCGTCTTGGCCCAAATACGGCACCTCACGGGCCGGGCCGCCCAAAAAGGGGCTTGACCGCCAAATTAAACCTTAATGAAAATCTCTTTCTTCTATAATGACACGCTCAATTACCATCCTTTCGCTTGCCACTCTCTTATTCTCCTTTCTCTCCTCTTCCTTTAAGCTCTTTCCTTTCTTCGGTAATCTTGCATTCTTATGTATTTTTCTCACCCATTGATATCCTCTATCTGCTAAAATTTCTATCCCTGGATTTATTTTTGTCTTTGATTCTTTAAATACCTTAAAATCATGCCGTCTTCCCTTGGAAAATTGCGTGCATATTACCGCTTTTGTATTCTTGTCAATTATGATTTCCGTCTTTATCGTGTGTTTCTTTTTCTTCCCTAAATAATATCTCTTCTGTTTTTTTGGCCTTTCTATTCCCGTTTCAGTTGCATCTACAATAATTACTTTATATTCCATATCACTCCCTCTTATTGAATGTCGTTCTTTTGATTCCAACCAGTCTTCGAAATTTCTCGTCCGGTAACATCTTTACCTGTTCATATTTCACCCTTCCATTCTACACCTCTACACCGTTTTCAAAAGAAGTCTAATGTATCAAACAACTTTTATAGCAAATAGAAAACATGATGTCTTGCAATTGTGGCGCCGACGCCTTGGAAACAGTCCCATCTCATCTGGTCGTACCAAAAAACAAATAAAGATTGAAAAAATCATTGCTAGACAAGATAAAACCTACTGATCAATGCCTAAGATCCGAAAATGCATGTACTTTACACCATTCCCGATACCGCCCAGGATTCCCCAAACCCATGTGGTATCAAAAAATCCCTTTTTTATAGCAATTATGAGTGTAATGGAGGAGGAAAGGCGTACATGAACGAACCGACAAAGTCTGAAAGGGTGACTTAAGAGATGACCCTGCGCAATGTTTTAATCAACTTTCTTGTACTTGTTCTGATTTTCGTCGCATACATGCTTTCAATTTTGAGAACAGCATTTCAATGGGATTAAGATCCGGTGAATCGGATGGTCAGTAGATTAATGAACATCCGACTGCTTGAATCAGACTTCGAATGTCTTTTATCTTAGAGGCTGTGTAAACCTGTGTGGAATTGCAAAGACACAGACGGGGTATTTCGTATCTCCACAAGCACTTTTAGGTCTTTTTGACTAGAATTTGGGAGATGTACAGCAGATTTTACAACTATTAATAATAAACGAAGGATATAAAATGCATTTTATATCCTTCTACATTGGGGCTCACAATTTATACGTACACAAAATTCATCTAAAAATCCAATTTCATTTAAATTGCTCTTCGATAAATGCTTCTATTTCTATAATGTCCGGCATATTTTGTACCATTGCTCTTATATTTTCAAGATCTGCCCTATCTATACGGGGTGGCTCCTCTTTTTTAGGTGCCAAATCATTGTTATCATCAGGCTTAAAGCATTTTACAACAGACGAGGAAGAAGCATTATATATTTCTTCAACCTCTTTTATGGTATATCCTTCATGGTATTTTCCAACTATTCTTTGTCTAAAATCTAGACTGTACATTACTGGCATAGATAAGCTTTATTACATTCCAAAATAAAATATCCTAAAAATTAAGGAAATACATGCAAGCAAAAGGCAAAAAGCCTGCCCTTTGGCAGGCTCAAGCAGTGTTTGCTGGAAATTCAGTGTCCACTTTGGGATGCTTCGAATACTTCCGTTTCGCGCTGCGCAGACTCGCGTGAGCGGGCAATTAAACGAACAATAGCAAAGGTTAAAAAGTACATTGCAAACGGCACAACGACCATCAGCGTCCAAAAAACAGGGTTGGCACTCTCTTGGGTCAAGATACCTGCCTGGAGCATATCCGCTTTATAACCGGCCACCGACCAAACGACGAGCAGCGACAAAAAGGCCAAACCCGCAGCCAAGCGCTTGGGATGTTCGGTGGGCGCCTCTGCATAGTAAACATTCTCTTGGGCTTGATCGAGCAGTGGAACAAGCATTAGAACTGTAAATGCAATCCCTGGAATGACCATCGCACCGACAAACTCGGCACCAATGATGCCGCCAAAGATATCCACTTCAAAGGGGGGAACAATGGCAAGTGCACCGAAAATCCACAGAAGGTACCAATCCGGCTTGATGTTGGGGACAGGGTTGTTGGGATCGGGTTTTCCAAAGATTTCGACGGGGTGAACCGGCATCATGGCGCTGAACAACATGACCAATCCGACGAACAAAAGCAACAAAATAATCATGATGGGCGTTTGTTGCGTGGACAGTGGAACACCGACGATTTTCTTGTAGGCCAGCTTTTTCGCGTACATGGGTTGGGTGTGCTTCTGCTTGATCATCAAAAGCATATGGATGCCTGTCGTCGCGAGCAACAACAGAGGCAGCAACATGATGTGGTAACCGTAAACCCGAGCAATCACACCGTCACCGGGGAAAGGCCCCGAAAATGCCAACTGCGCAGCCCAGTCACCAATCCAGGGGATACTTTGGACGATGGTATAAACGACACCCAAAGTCGAAAATGCATAGTTGTCGTATGGAAGGGTGTAACCCGTCACGGCGGTCATGACTGTGAGCATCAAGAGGACCAAACCGATCCACCAATTGAGCTCTCTGGGCCGCTTGAATGCACCGGAAAAGTAAATCCTGAACATGTGTAAAATCGCCGCAGCAACCATGATGTTGGCTGTCCAGTGGTGAATGCGACGCAACATATCCCCAAAGGGCAATGTATTGATCCGCACAACAGAAGCATACGCTGCAGGCAAACCATCGACCAACTTTGTGGATGGCTCATAGCTGAGTGCCAAAAGTATCCCGGAAACAATCAAGACAATGAGGGAAAACAACGTGATTTCACCCAAGAAAAACGAGTGGTGAACAGGAAAAGCCTTCCTCAAAAATTTGTCGTTCAAACGGCTGATGTGCAATCGATCGTCAAGCCACTGATTCATCGTTAAACCTCCTGCTTGGCTTTCTTGTGACGCTCTTCCCAGTCTTTCTGGGTGCCGACGACAGGTTCCAGCCAATCCTGTGTGACAAGCAACTGTTCGCCTTCGATTTTAATGGGCAGCTGAGGAAGGGCACGAAGTGCCGGAGCTGACTTCACTTCTCCCGCCATGCCAAAGGTCGATCCGTGGCAAGGACAGGGAAACACACCACCCTTGATGTCCAAAACCGAACACCCCGCATGCGTGCACAAACGGCTCAGTGCAACGATGTTTTCGGGAGCGTGAGAACGCTCGATCGATGGAACCATTTCAGCATCCGGCAACTTGACCACAATGATGGAATTGATCGAAGCGGCACGTCCCTGATCGCGCACGCCGTCTTTGCCCTTTGGATACGCATAAATGGGCTCTCCCTCTTTGAGATCCTTGGGTGATATGGGCTCACCTTTGCGATCTCCCGCTTGGTAGACCAATGTGTCTCCAGGCTCGAGTGGCTTTTCCACCTCACTGTAAAATTTGACGGGCCGAACCCCACCGACCACGGAAAGCAAGCTGAGTCCTGCGACACCACCGGTCAGACCCAATGCACCTGCCACGAACTTTCTCCGGCTGAGCTCTTGATCTTTTTTCTCTTTTGCCATGCACACTCACCTACCAAGGAAATTCGCCACTGGCCTCTTCAACCAAGGCTTCCCCATCCATGAAAAACTTCTTGTACAACATCAGCGCGAAGGCCAAAAAGAGGAAAATACCACCGGCCAAGAAACCCTCTGCCGTCACGTTGATGGGCTTGGGCTCCAAGGTCAGACCTTGCTGTCCAATGCCTTCCAGGATCTGGCGCACAAACAGCACAGAACACAAAACGACCATGAGCATCGAAGCCAAAATGCCGAACATGGCCAAACCATTGCTCCGCACCCTGTGAACCCCAGGTTTCAACTCTTCGCCTTCAACCCAGACCGAATAGAGCCCCATGATGCCGTAAGAGAGCAACAGTATCACAAACGTTCCCAAAAAGATTTCGGGAAGCTTGAGATCCGGTGGAACAAAACGGGAGCGGTTTTTGAGTGCCTTTTCTTCATCACCTTTGCTGGCTGCGGCAAAGACCTCTTCGCCAAATTCTCCACCCGAGTTCCCCAAGGCATTTCGAATGTAATTGGACACTTCCAAAAGCTGGGTCCGGCTGAGCGACGCCCCAAAAGCAGGCATCTGGCCTTTTCCTTTTTCGACGAGTGCAACCAAACTGCTCGGGTCACCCAAAACGACCGCAGATGCGGTCAGTTTCTTGCCCACACCGCCTTCCCCATTGGCACCGTGACACCCCTGACACTGTCCCTCATAAATGGCCTTTCCGCCGACTTTCCAATCGGGCTTTGAAGCTGTTGCAGCCGAGAAAACCTCTGCCTTGTGCTTCTGTTCAGCCTCGTGCTTCAAGGTTCCGTCAAACAGCGTCAGCAAAATAACCCAAAAGATCGCCGCAACAATCAGCGCGACCCATGGGATGGTTGCATCATTTCGTTCCATGTACCGTCCTTTTCACAAAAGCGTTCATCGGTTTAGCATATTACTCTCGACAAGGGGCAACTTCCACCCACAAGGTGCAAAGCCCTCCACCATCGTGAACCCTTTCAGGCAACCATGTCAGTGCAAACGTCCCTTTAATCCCACTGGCCCTACTCGAAATTTGCAATACCTTCCCGAATGGCGTACAGCGCTGCCTGCGTGCGGTTGTTCAGTTGCAGCTTGGCGAAGATCTCGGACAGGCGATTGCGCACGGTCTTTTCGGAAATATTGAGCTTGAACGCAATGTCTTGATTGCTAAACCCTTGGGCCAACAGCCTCAGAATGGTGGTTTCACGGTCATTCAGATCTCGGTGGCTGTCCGTTGGCAAAATCTCACGCTTGTCCCGAAAATCGTCCAAAACATTTTGGGCCAAATCTGCATCCAACAGGATTTCCCCATCGGCCACGCGGCGAAGGGAGGTCATCAAGGTTTGTGCATCGGCGTCTTTGAGAATGTACGCTCTGGCACCCGCTTTCACCGCTTCAAAAACGTAAGAATCTTGACGGTACATGGTGATCATGATGACCTTTGCTTGGGGATCAATCTCCAAAATACTTTGACACGCCTTGACACCGTCGAGTTCGGGCATCTGAATATCCATCAAAATGACATCTGGGCGTGTATCCGCCGCGAAACGAATGGCTTCACGGCCACTCGAAGCCTCTCCAATCACGCGGATATCGCTTTCCATTTCAAGCAAACTCTTCATCCCTTGGCGAAACAAGGCGTGGTCGTCGGCCAGCAAAACACGAATCATGTTCACAGTCTATGCGGTTTTCAAACAAAGATTTATACTGAAGGTCACATGGTCGATTGGTTGATGGATATCACTTGGTTTGATGCCATGCTGGTGACCCTTTGGGCGGGAATAACCGTCCTGGGTGCCAAGCGTGGGTTTAGAGGGGTGGTGTGGATTGCCAGTCTTCTGGTGCTCTGGCCCATTGTCACCGCAGTGAGCGCGCAGACCGCTATTTTTGCCCTCCCCTTATCGATCGCCTTGGGCGTTTTGGCGGTCTATATTCCACAATTTTTCTTTAAAAAGACAAACAGCGAATCGCTTCAAACCACACTGGGCGGCATTTCCGGAATAACGATCGGGTTTATTTTGGTGAGCGCAATCGCACTCAGTTTTCCCATCAAGCGGGGATACCCGAGCAACACACTGCCCATCAACCTCTATCAAGCGATCGCAGGTTCTTGGATTGTCAAAGCGGTGGGCAACCCAATTTTTGAGGGCTCCAACACACTCAAGCGCTACGTCATACCTGACCAAATCAAAGCCCGCCGATGAAAGGGGAAAAACCATCGAAAAAGTCCATGGCAAATTGAGCGGCCTGAAATCCAGCCAGATCAAATCCCTGAGCCATTTATACCGAAGAAAAATCGCGCCTGGCACTCTGGTTTCAAACGAGTTGCTGCGCACGCTGTCCCTCATCTCAACCGAAATCCGACGGGAAGTCAGTCTGGTGATCGACCGAAGGGGTAGGATCCTCACTGTAAGCGTCTCAGACGCACAATTGACGGAACTTCCACCCATTCACCTGGGCACAGCGCGGCTGCGCGGCGTTCACATTGTTCACACCCATCCGAAAGGCGGCAGCCTGTCCAAAAGCGATCTCTCCACGCTCTTTCTGAACCGTTTGGACGCGGTTGCGGCAGTGGAAGTGCGAAGCGACGGCGTTCCCGGTGCCGTTCACCTGGCACACCTCACACCTCCCAATGCATCTGCAGAAGAGGAAGACTGGCGGATTTATCCACCCAAAACCCCGCAGGAAGCGGAAGAGTTTGATCTCAAAGCCCAGATCACTGCACTGGAAAGCGAAATGTCCCGGTTTTCTCGCTTTGAAACGGCCCAAGGCACCCAAGAGCGAGCCATTTTGGTTCAGGTGGTGTTGCCCGATCAATTGGACGCTTGGGAACGTCTGGAAGAAATGAGCGAACTGGCCCGAACCGCTGGGGCTCAAGTGGCACACAAAACCCTCGTCGCGAGAGACCAACTGAAGTCTTCAACGGTTATCGGTCGGGGCAAATTGGAAGAACTGACCAGCAAAGCGTACCATTTGGATTGCTCTCTGTTGATCTTTGGAAACGAACTTTCGCCGACCCAAGCGAGAGAAATCGAATCTGTGTGTGGCCTCAAAGTCCTCGACCGCACACAACTGATTCTCGATATCTTTGCCCTGCACGCCCGGGGTCAAGAGTCCGAACTGCAGGTGGAATTGGCCCAACTGCGCTACCTCAAGCCTCGCCTTTTGGGACAGGGAACCTCGCTTTCTCGTCTGGGAGGTGGAATTGGCACGCGCGGTCCCGGGGAAACCAAACTGGAAATGGACCGCAGGCGCATCAACAATCGGATTGCCGAACTGGAAAAAACCATCGAGCGGCTGTCCGACCAGAGGCAAGAACGCCGAAAAAGTCGCAAACGCAACCAAGTTCCCGTGATTGGCATTGTCGGGTACACCAACGCGGGCAAGAGCACACTGCTCAACACACTTGCTCGCCTGCCCCAGTCCACACAGGTGGTCGCCGAGGACAAGCTTTTTGCGACCTTGCGTCCAACGAGCCGAAAAGGTTGGTTGCCGGGCATTGGAGAAGTCATTTTCAGCGATACAGTCGGCTTTATCCGAGATCTGCCCAAAGATCTCACACGGGCATTTCGGTCCACTTTGGAAGAACTGGCCGATGCCGACCTGCTGCTCCACCTGGTCGACTTGTCTACACCGGGAATGGAAGGCCGCGTTCGGTCTGTCGAACGCATCATGAGCGACCTGAACCTGGATCAATTGCCTTGTTTGACCGTTTTGAACAAAATAGACCGCATGGAACCCGAGGAGGTTTCACTGGCTTGCACGCGGTATGAAGCCCTGGCCATCAGTGCCGCGCACCCGGACAGTGTGGGTCCCCTCAAGGAACAACTCACACAGATGCTTCTGAATTTGGGGATACCGAGCCGAGATCCAAACGAAACATACCGGGAGTCAAGCTCCAAAACAGATGAAACGTGGCCGCTCAACTGAGATGGGTTTCCGCACCCCTGCAACTCCGGCGCACGCGAGACCGTAAGATGACATGGAGGTCACAATGGGACTTTTAGACGAACTGGCTGAAAAACTCAAACAAGGGTTGGAACTGATTGCCAAAATGGGCGAAGATGCAGCTCAAACGGCAAAATTGCGCTACGAGATTTTCAACTTGGGACGCGAACTGGAAACACAATTCAACAAATTGGGCAAGGTCGCCTACGAAAACCAAGATCCACTGGAATCCTCGGGCATCCGGATGGAAATTGACCGCATCAAAGCAGAAATAGCGCGGTTGGAACAGGCACTCAAAGATATGGGAGAGTCAGAAGCACCTGCCGAAGCGACAGCAGAAGCGGAGCCCGAACCCAAAGATGCAGAGGCAGAGCAAAAAGTCGATCTAGACAAAGAAAACCAAAACTAACCGAGGGAGCTGCACCCAAACCTTCAACCGGCGGAATCCGAAAGGGCCCGCTCGGTTGTTTTTTTGAGACACTCAACGCCAAATTTAACGCGCGACCCGACCTTGGACTATACCCTCAATTCACTGCATGAGAAAACGCTTAAGAATGAAGGGAAAGTAAAGGTCTACTTCTTTACAACACCCCACACATGGGCTACAGTGTCATCAATTAGTCAGATTTTATTTCGCTCGCTTCGCTTTTGAATGTTCTTTAGGTAAACGTTGTTCCACATTGCCTTTGAGCTTTTCTTTTGCATAGCGAGCGTTGTGTTTCTGGTTATAGAAAGGTTCGTTATGGCATTCGACGTCTTGGTCAAAGCGGCACCCATAAAGGGACCTGACCGCTATTTGGAGGGTTTTATTTGTGAATGAGTCTCTATATCCTGATTCAGGGAGTTTGACCTTGGAGGATGTCATTGTCGATCCCACATTATGGGCATCCCGTCTCAATGAGGTTCGTGAAGCTGGGTTTGACAGTCTCTATACCCTGCGATTACGTCTCCAAGGAATTGAGGGTCCTATTGCGCGTGCGCGCGAGGCTCAGGTTCTTCTTCATTTCGGTTTTACAGATCAGGCTATTGTCATTCTTGAAAATGAAGATCATCCCCTCTGTAAAGCGATGTTTATGGCTGCCTTGCTCCAATCTTCAACACTTTCCAATTATCTCTATATCACTGAGCAATCTCCTGTCCTCACAGAGGGCAGGACCCGAATCGAACGTGAGGCCCAAATGCGTTGGGATTTTATTCGAGCTCAGACTTTTCAACACATCAAGAACTTTGAAGAGGCGCTCTGTCTTTACCGACTTGCGCATGGCACTGCTCTAGTTTTTGAAGTTGAATCTATTGTAAGGGTTTGTGAAGTGCAAATCCAAGTACTTACTGCGGATTCTCCAGAGGCTAAAATAAGTATCCTGAAAGTTCAGCTTGAGGAAGCCCGAAGAAATAAAGATATACAAACTGCTAATTTAATTCTCGGTTCTTTATGCAATTTATATTCTGAGAGAGATGATTATGTCTCTTTCTTAGAGTGTGCCGAGGAAATTTCTCATGGTGCATCAAAAGAGCACATGGTTTTGTTCGCCAAATTTCTTTTGGGTGAATCAAATTCGGCTCTTTTACCATCTATGGAAGGCCCACCAGATTATCCATTCTGCGCAGCAGCTAGGCTTTTATGGGCAAGCCGCGAATTATTGTCACACGCACGATACTTAAAAAGCAAGAAAGTGATGAACTATTATTTGGATGAAATATCTGTATGGCCTATTGCCAGAAGTAAAAGTTTCCCTATTGGAAACATAGTTTCTTTGGCTTTGAAGGCTATAACACAGATTGAATTTGGCAATCTAAAAGTAGCCGAAAAATTTTTCAATGAGCTAAACGAATCTCTTGAATCAACGAAGAATTTTCCAAAATCAGCGGAAGCATATGTGTATCTGATCGAAACACTTATATTTCACAAGGAAACAGGGAAAATAGCCGTAAATTTATTAGAAAAATTGAAATTCTATTTAAGTAATAGCGCTTCTTTCGCAAATTTTGTATTGGAATTTTGTCCAGAAGTTGTTGTTAGGGTAAATAGCTTGATGCCGAATAACAAAACAGAAAAACTGATGGGGAAGATTTTGATTATCAAAGAAAATGGTGGATATTTAGGAAAAACATTGATCAAGGGCTTTTCGACAATAAAAATTCTTAGAGAGGCCATTGAATCATGGAAAATCGGAGAAAGCTTGGCAGTCAATCAAGAAAGAGCAATAGAAAGATATCGAGGATATCTAGATAGTATTGATTGTCGTGGGGTCGTATTAGAATGGGAAATAATATGAAGACAAAAGCCATGTATCTCGGTATTATAGTTCTGTGTGTAGCTTGTGTGTTGGAAAATGTAAAGGGAGAAACGCTGCCTTTACCAATGGATGTAAAACCGAAAATTCAATTTCCGGGTGGGGATGGAACAGCAAATAACAATGGTAATCCTGGTGAACCACCCGCAACCTGTGCGGCATGCTGATTCGACCTCACACCAAAACCGACCCGTTTCTCTCTTTTGAAACGGGTTTTTGATTTCTTGAATACGGCATGTGGTCTATCCAATGGTCTGGGTTGGCTGGTCCAGATCTTGTTTTTCAAATTCGAGTCAAATCTTTTAACAACATCGACAACTGTCTATGGGTCTTTGCTTCAATTGTTAAATACACCACGTTCTTTCATTTTTTGGATATTTGGCAAATAAAAAATGTCATCTGGATTTACTTTGACTGCACTCAAAATTCCCGATATTTAAGGAACTTGCTGTAGGCAAAGGATTTAACGCGCGACCCGACCTTGGACTATACTGAAACCCAATGAGCATAGCCTGGTTGGCCCTATACACCGACGACGATCCACACCCCCGCCTCTTTGACTCTCTGGGTGGAGCACTCAACTACCTCGAACGCTTTGAGCAAGTTCCAGACGAAGTTTTGGACACCTTGAGTTTGGAGCTGACGCGCCAAGTTGAAGCCGTGGCCTCACCTCCAGAAACCCGGCGGCGTTACAGATTGACGCGTCACACATCCGCGACAACACACCCTCAAACTTAACCCTTCAAGCGACGTCGGATTTTTTCCTCTGCGGCTTCGGTCTCATCTAGGGATGCGCGGAGCCGCCTTGCCGTCAAGTCGGGATTGCCTGATTGGGTGTCGCGCATGAACGCTTGCGCGAAAGCCCCACTCTGTATCTCGGCCAGGACCTCTTCCATGGCTTTCCTGGATGACAGACCGACGACCTTTGGACCAGTCAAATAACCCCCGTATTCGGCCGTGTTGCTGATGGCTTGACGCATGCCCGACAGCCCCTTTTCCAGCATCAGGTCGACAATCAGCTTGCACTCATACAAAACCTCAAAGTAGGCCATTTCGGGTTGATAGCCAGCCTCGAGCAAAACCCCAAAGGCATGGCGAATCAACTCTGGCAACCCACCACACAAGACGACCTGCTCGCCGAACAAATCGGTTTCCGTTTCCTCTTTGAATGTGGTCTGGAACAAACCCAAACGCGTGCACCCAATGCCCTTTGCGTAAGCCATTGCCACAGCCTCAATGTCCGCCGAAACCCTTTGCTCAATGGCAAAAATCCCGAACAGACCGCTGTCTTCCAAGAAGGCTTTGCGAAGCGCGTGGCCCGATCCCTTGGGTGCAACCAAAAAAACATCGATGTCTTGGGGAAAATCCAGTTGTGCGAAGCGAACCGCAAACCCATGGCAAAATCCAAGACCCTGTCCAGCACGCAAATAGGGTTGCACATGTTCTCGGTAAGCGGAAGCCATCTGTTCGTCGGGAATGAGCATCATGACGAGGTCAGATTGCTGCACAGCACGCTCGAGGGTTGTCACAGTAAACCCAAATGCTTCAGCTTTTTCCTGAGACGGGCTGCCTTCGCGCAGGCCCACCACAACATCTATTCCACTTTCTTTCAGGTTGAGTGCATGGGCGTGGGCCTGGTTGCCAAAACCCAAAATGGCCACGCGTTTGCCTTTCAGGGGAAGCAGAGAAATCTCAGAATCGGCGTACATTTTTGCAGTCACAAATACAGCTCCTTTTGAAGCTCGGTTGGGTTGTTGCTCCTGCAATTCTACGGGATATCCAGGACAGACAAACAGCAAAAAAGCCCCGCATCTCACGGGGCTCAATTTCAACGACGGCTCAGCGAATGGTCGCCCGAAAACACACGCGACCTTGTGCAGAAGCGGCAACACTTCCGACCCGGACCCGAACCGACACGCCCTGAACGTCACCGGCATCGAGATCGACACCATCGCTGAGACTCACAAACGGCACCGCTACACCTCCAGCACGCCACTTGAGTGAATCCGCAAGGTAATCCACTTGACCGGGAACAGTGTCTCTGACAGTCAGGTTGTTTAAGGGAATGGAAGACGTGTTTGCATAGTCGATGCAGTATTCCAAAATATCCCCAGGCTTACCGGAAGAAGACGTCGCCTCGGCTGTTCCTTGGGTCACGTTCCGCACGCTTTTGGTCAAAAGGATTGGATTGGCAACGAGATCGACCGAACTTGAATTGTTGGACACATCGGGATCCAGCTGACCCGACGTCCAGACTTGGGCGGTATTCGTCACGACTTGACTTGGTGGATCAGCCGTCACCCGAACGTTCATGGTGAGCGTCACGGTCGCACCCACGGGAACGGAACCCACTGTCCAAATGGACGTCGCGAGATCAAAACTGCCTTGGGTCGCACTTGAACTCAGGTAGCCGACAGCCACAGGCAAGGTATCTTTGATGGAAACGCCCGTCGCATTTTGCGGCCCCAGATTGGTCAGTTGGATGGTGTAAGCAAACGGGTATCCCTTTGCAGCAACCGACACATTGCTGGTTTTGAGCACACGGAGATCGGCTTGCGGCGTACCCACCGACAAGATTGCACTCGCAGGAACGGTGTTGGACGGTGTATTGAGCGTTGTGACAGCACCCGAGGCAAGGGTGTTGGTGTAGCTGCCCGGAACGAGAGAACGCACCGTGAGTGTGACCGTACACTGGCCATTTGCCGCAACCGAGGCACCACTCAGCACCAACTGAACGGGCGTTCCACTGGCTGCCACAGTACCTCCACATGTTGTGACAGGAGTGCCAACGGCAGACAGGTCTACAGGAAAGGTGTCTGTGAACCCGACACCCAGCAAATCCGCGCCATTGGGATTGGTGAGCGTAATGGTGAGTGTGGCATTGTCACCGGCCAAAACTGTGCTTGGAGAAAAAGACTTGGAAACGGCCGGCGGTTGGGCACCGACCAAAAGGACATCGCTGGTTGCAGCCGAACTCGAGGGCGCATTGCTGCTGGAAACGGCGCCAATGGGAAGTGTGTTGGTGTACAGACCAGAATAAACCGAAGTGACATCGATCTGGATGGTGCATGTCCCGTAGGGAGCAAGTGTTCCACCCGACAAACTCAGGCTGCCGGAGGTGGATGAAAGTGTTCCCACACACGTTCCCGAAGGTGTTGCACCCGAAGCGCGAACCAAGTGACTTGGAAAGGTATCGGCAAGGGCGACCCCACTGAGCGAAATGGCATTGGGATTGGTCAGTGTAATTTCGAGTGTGGTGACTTCGCCAATAGAGATGCTGTGCGACACAAAACGCTTGGACACGTTTGGAGCAACTGCAGGTGTGACGACCAGATTTGCACTGACATCGGACATCAGCGGCGACGACTCGAGGGTGGTGAGAGATCCAGAAGGAATGGTGTTTGTGATTGTCCCAGACGTATCTGAACGCACATCAACTGCAATAGAACAGGCGCTGCTTGCTGCCAAATACCCTCCAGACAAAACCAGTCCTGAATCGCTGGCCGAAACACTTCCACCACACGTATGGGTGAGGTTGGTCACCGCTGCCAATTTGAGTTGGGCGGGAAAGACATCGGACAAGGCAATACCTGTGAGCAAACTGGTGTTGGGGTTGGACAGAGTCAGGGTCAAGCGCGACGTCCCACCGATGGCAACACTTGTGGGCGAAAACGACTTGAGAAGCGTTGGGGGCAGAGGCCGAACCGTGAGATTGGCCGATGTCACTTGGGTTGAGCTTCCCGCATTGGTGCTCGAAATGGCCGCAATCGGAAGGGTGTTTGTGTACGTTCCAGGCGTACTGGCCGTGACATTCATGGTCAGTGTGCATGTTCCACTTGCAGGAATTGTCCCTCCACTGAGCGCCAGTGTGCGTGTTCCGCCCGTGTATGTGGGTGTTCCACCACAACTGGAACTGAGTCCGGGCGATCCACTGGCCGATAAACCCGAGGGCAAAACATCGGTTGCTGCAACGCCTGTCAGTGCGACCAAATTGTCGTTGTAGATCACAACGCTCAGTTGACTTGTTCCATTGGGATCGATTGAAGATGGAGAAAAGCTTTTTGTTGCTCTGGGAACCTTGAGGCTGTTGACGGTCAACACTGCAGTTGCGGCGCTGCTTCCGTTTCCAACAGACGTTGTGTACGCAGAAGCGGCCACTGTGTTGGTGTAACTTCCAGCTGTTGTAGACGTCACATCGACAGAGACTGTACATCCACCCGAAGGCACCGTTGCCCCACTGAGCAGTCGCACCAAAGAAGATGTCGTATTGACACTTCCCGTACAGGTCGAAGCGGCATTGGGCACAGACGCAACCGTGACATTGGTCGGCAGCGTATCGGTAAAATCGCCCGTGAGTGTAATGGCTTGCGCTGTTGGGTTTGGAAGATTGAGCGTCAAACGGCTGATTTGTCCAGGATCAATGGATGTCACCGAAAAAGACTTGGTGAGCGGTGCGGAAAAGACACTCAGATTTGCGGAAGCGGTGTTTCCTGTGTATGTCGTCGCCGAGAATTGCCCACTGACACTTCCGGTCGTGTTGGTGTACGCACCGACAGTGCTGCTGGTCACACGAACCGTCACGGCGCAGGTGCTGGCAGAGGCGAGAGATCCACCCGAGAGACTGACACTGTTTCCACCACCCGTTGCCGAAGCTGTCCCACCACAGGTATTTGTGAGTGTTGGTGTCGCAGCATTGACAACATTTGTGGGATAGGTGTCGGTAAAGGCCACATTGGTCATATTCGAACTGGAATTCGGGTTGGTCAGTGTCAATGTGAGTGTGGAGACGCCGCCCGTAAACACATGGGTCGGTGAAAAACTTTTGGCAATTTGCAGAGGTTGTACAGTTGCGACAGACAAAATAGCCTGCGTGCCTGCACCCGTGCCCTGATCACTGGCAACATTGGAAATCATGTTGGTGTAGTTGCCCGAAACTGTACTGAGGACGTTGACCTGAACCGTACAGGTTTGTCCAGCTGTCAGCGTCACCCCGCTGAGGCTGAGCGATGTCCCGCCTGCAGTCGCCGATGCAGTTCCACCGCAGGTGTTGTTCAATCCCGTCGGTGTGGCATTTTTGAGGTTGCTCGGATAGGTGTCCGTAAAAGACACGCCTGTCAGTGTGATGCCAGTCGGATTGCTTAGGGTGACGGTCATCTGGCTGTTGACACTGGTTCCGACACCCGATGGTGAAAAGGATTTTGCAATCATCGGCTTGTACACATCGACGGCCAAAGAGGCTTGGGCAACAGAAGCATTGCTTCCAGCATTGGTCGTCAGTTCACCGACAGGAATGGTATTGACGAACGTTCCGACGGATTTGTTGCCCACCGAAATGACAATGGTGCAACCTCCAACGGGAATGGTGGAACCCGCGGGATGGGTGATGTTGATTTGGGTTTGGTCGCCAACGTATGGAACGATCGTTCCAGAACACGTCCCACTGTTGGTTCCGGCCGCAATGTACAACCCCGAGGGCAAACTGTCCACCATATTGGACGTCAACGTGATGGGCACGCTGTTGGGGTTGCCAAGTGTGATGGTCAAGTTCGCATTGACGCCCGATTTGACGGCACTTGGAGAAAAGCTTTTGCTGATCGTCGGAGGCGACAAAACCATGAGGGTCGCTTGTGCAGCACTGGCATTTTGTCCGGCTGTTGTCTGAAGTGCCCCTGCTGCGAGCGTGTTCACATAGGTGCCCGCAGTGTTTCCGGTGACCTGCACAGTAATGCTACACCCGCCGGCTGGAATTTGGCTTCCTGTGGGCAATGTCACCACAGAACCCCCACTGGTTGCAGAAAGTGTTCCAACGCAATTGTGCGTTGCCGAACCCGTGATCGAAAGTCCGCTGGGCAAAGTGTCCACAAAATTTGAGGACAGAACGATCGGAATGGCATTGCTGTTGCCCAAAGTGAGTGTGAGCGTCGAAACGCCGTTTTGAGCAATTTGCGTGGGATAAAACGCTTTGGAAAGCGAAGGGGAAACCAGAACGGTGACAACCGCGGTGCTCGAAGTTGCATTGGAACCACCCGTGGTCACCAACGCGCCTGCGGCCAACGTATTGGTGTAATCCCCAGAGAGGGTCGCAGAAACAGGAACGTCCACAGTACAGCCGCCCGTTGGAACGACCGAACCACTCGGCAGAACAACACTGCCAGAACCCAAAGTCGCAACTGCACCCACGCATGTTCCAGAAGGTGCGCCAGCGACGACCAGTCCCGCAGGAAAGGTGTCTGTGAAGGCAGAAGTCAACGTCAGGGCACTGGTGTTTGGGTTTGCGATAGAGATCGACAGTGTTGTGGAAGCGCCCGAAGCGACATATCGGCTGGAAAACGTTTTATTGACGGTCGGCTGTGCCAAAACGGAGAGTGTATTGCTGCTCGCGCCACCTGTTCCGGCATTGCTGCTCAGAACGTCGCTGGTTGTGTTGTTGTAAATACCGGCAGAAGCCGCTTGCACCTGAACGGTCACTTGGCATGTGCTTCCTGCAGGGATGGTTGCACCACTGAGTGTCAAGGTATTGCCTGAAGCGGCCGCGACAACTGCAGCACCCGGACAGGTCGAAGCCGCCAAAGGCGCCGAAGCATTGACCAAACCGCCGGGGTACGTATCGCTGAGTGAAACACCCAAAATGTCAATGGCATTGGGGTTGCTGAGTGTCAAGGTGAGGACACTCGCTTGTCCAGGCAAAACAGTTGCAGGAACGAAACTTTTCACGAGAACCGGTGGTGCCAAACGCTCCACTGCCAAGAATGCAACAGAGGGCAATGCTGTTCCCGCATTGGTTGTTGTGACAGAACCGGTCGTATTCTGATAGACACTGGGAAGCAAACTCGAAACCTGAACGGTGACAACACAACTCGCTCCAGCAGGTAAATTTGCGCCCGAGAGTGTGAGTGTGGAAGCGGTGTAACCCAAAGTGCCACCAGGACATGTGGTGGTCGGTACCGATGCGTTGGTCAGATTTGTAGGATAGGTGTCGACAAAGGAAATGCCTGTCACAGTGACCGAGTTTGGATTTCGTATTGTGATGCTTTGTGTGGAGGATTCCCCGACAATCACCACGGGCGGACTGAAAACCTTACTGACCAGTGGCGCACCCAACACGACAACATCTTCAGCCGTGGACGTGTTGGGATCATAGACAGAAGACAGCGTCGAAGCGCTGTTTTGAGGATCGGTGTAGGTCGCGGTCAGGCCGTTTTGGTAGGTCGCGAGGGCCGCGTTGTTGGCCACCAGAGCATTGAAACTGAACGTGACACTGCTTCCACCTGGCAGAGAAAACGTTCCCCAAGAGAGATTGGTCGCGCCGAGGCTTGGGGCAGTAGCCGACGTCTGCGTCGCGCCCCCACTGAGGCTGACCGATGTCGAGCTGAGGAAACTCAAACCCGGCGACAAAACATCGGTGAGTGTCACGGCCTGAGCGGTGCCTTTGTTTGCTGCGTTGGACAGGGTCAAGGTATAGGTTGCGGTTTGACCGAGCAGGCGTGTGGGCGTGCTGGTCGATTTGCTCACGGTGAGTTCTGGGAAACAGTACGCACTTCCTTGGGTCCCTGGAACATCACTGGGCAACAAATTGGTCTGTGCAACACGGCCTGTCGCCGCCAAAGATCCGTAATTGATACCAAACCCAGATCGGGTTGCACTGGCACTGACCCAGGGATCGTAACCGGGCTGTCCACCTGAGACATCGGCACTGGGAATTGTTCCGGAAGAGATGATAAAACCACCGCCACCGCCGCCTCCAGGGCCCTCACCTTCGAGGCTGCTATTGATGGTATTGGTGTTTCCCCCATTTCCACCCTTGGCCTGAACGGTGAGCCCGGAAAAACCGCTGTTGTTTTTCGCGAGCACCATGACACTCCCGCCCGCACCACCGCCACCCGCGGCATCGCGCCCTGCAGGCAAACCGTTGCTGCCATTGGCCAAAAGATTTCCAGATCCGGACACACTGCCAACTTTGAGGAGAATGATCCCTCCTCCATAACCACCGCCGCTGGTTCCCAGGGTCTGTGCAATCGTGACATCGGCTGCATTGATGTAGCCGTTGCTCCCAGAGATGGCATCGTTGGCGTTGTTTGTCTCTCCAGAGCCCCCACCGCCACCGAGTGCCAACCGATCTGCCGATGCAGGAAATGCAGCTCCCCCGAATCCACCTTGGTCTCGAGAAAAGTCGCCGTGGTAGGTCAAGCCGCCTTTTCCACCACTTCCTCCGTTTCCACCGCCTCCTCCACCGGCATTGTGGTTGGTTCCACCGCCACCTCCGTTGGCAGGTGCCCCACGGGCATAGTCCCCTCCAGGATAGCCGTCGACACCCAGGTTTTGGGTGCGAATGTTCTCAAATCCAGTGCCAGTGGCATATGTAACAGAATTGGCAACCAGGCGGGGCGTTCCAGCGACACCTTCACCTTTGGCGGCCTCATTGATACTGGTAATGGTGCTGTTGTAAACATTGACAAAAGCCACACCTGTACCGTTGGAAGGGCTATTGCTTCGGTGGGCACCGCCCCCACGAAACCCTTTGGCACTGACATCGATTGTTTGGCCATTCATGTTGAGGTTACCCGCAACGTCCATTGCGACAATACCACCAGAACTGCCGTCCCAAGCCGGCGCAGTGATTTGACCACTGAGCACAGCCGAGCTGTACTGTGGAACCCGAATCACTTGGTAACGACGCTGTCCCTGTGTGCTGCTGGCCGGTGACGAAACATACCCTTTGGTCAATGCAGAACGGAGTGGAATGCTTCCACCACTGACCGGACCACTCGCAATGGCATACTCATACTGACCAGAGGTCGCCCAACTTGTGGCCCCACTCGCAGGTTCTCCAGAAAGACCATCTCCGTAAGCGTCGGTGTTGGTGTAATTGATCGAGGCGTCTTGCATTTGAATGACCAGCAGAAGATCACCTGCTTGAACATCTGCCGAACTGCCGGACGCATTTTTGGTACCAACGGGAATAGATAAAGCGCCCACAGAGACACTGGTTGTGCCACTGGGCGCGGGATAGTAGGTGTTGACTATTCCAGACAAGCTGCTTTGGGTTCCATCTTTTCCGGGCACTGCACACACTTGAGCGTATGTTGGACCAGCCCCCAGCATGGCACAGAGGTATGCCATAGAGACCCATGAAACAATACGGCGGGTTTTTGACATGCAATCGCTCTCCAAGGTGAACTTCTACCTTTACATTAGATCAGACACAGACTTACAAGTTTCTTTTATAACAACTGAACGCCATTCTACTCCAGAATCAGGGCATGCCAGAACCTCCGAAAATACCTGGTCAGCATGCGGGTTTGCGAAACCCAAAATCCATTTTGCCGTTCAGAAACTTGCTGTAAGAGACTGTCTTAAAAGAGTCTAAGCTGTCCAGGAGCCGCTGTAGGATACTCTTTTTTCATGCCTCCCTCCCCTTCCACACTGGAAGACCATTTACACCTACTTCGCCACATGCAAAAAGGTAAATGGTCGCAAACACCCTATTGCTGTAGATACCCTGGGTCTGCTGTTGCATGTCAAAGTACTCGCCGCCAGCATCACTGATCGGGAGGGGGAAAGATCCTGTTGGCCGAATTGAAAAAGAAGAATGCGCGAATGAAGCTACACATGTTTTCGGACAGGAGCTGACGGAGGAACAGATCAAAACGTTCAAAGGGACTTGGGATTTGAGGTGATCAAGTGGAGGTGGGTGGCGGAACCGGGAGTACGATTTGTTGGCCGAAACGACAGGGAATTGGATCTACCTGGGGTTCATCGCAGCTTTGGCCCATCAGGACGTGATGGCCGCCTGATCAACCCCTTTTTAGACACCCTCTAAATGCCCTTTTTCCCTCGATGGATCTGAAAACTGCTGTAAGCCGATACAGCATACAGTGGATTGTGCTTCTTTGATCTGTTTTTTGGGACGAGGTCCCGGGACTTGGGTTTGGATAGTGCACATTGGATTACGACGGAATGTGTTTACCTTAGCCTCTTTGTATAAGATGCGATGAAACGGCCGTCTCACCGGGGCCCAACCCCTGAAATTGCCTGTTCCAAAAGTGCCTTGAAGTCGTTTTCAGACAGCGTGGGAATGCCCAAGGTCCGCGCCTTGTCCAACTTGCTTCCTGCGTCTTCACCGGCCAGGACGTAACTTGTTTTCTGGGTAACCGATCCGGTTACGCGTGCGCCTTCCGACTCCAACAGACGCTTGATATCCTCTCTGGGCTGGCTGAGTGTGCCTGTGATCACAAATGTCAAGCCAGACAGTGAATTTCCAGTTTGAACCTTTTCTCCCGCGGTATTGAGGCCCAGTTGCTTCAGTTGGGTGAGCAGTGCCTGTGTCTCTGGGTGAGCGAAAAATGTTTCAATGGCTGTGGCAATGCGTTCACCCAAACCTGAAATGGCTGTGAGTGTTTCCGTGGATGCCCGGGTCAGTTCATCCAAATTCAGTGATCTTGCCAACAGTTCTGCATTTCGGGAACCCACAAAGGGAATGCCCAACCCAAAAATGAGGCGTGAAAGTGGACGTGTTTTGCTGTCTTCGATCTGCTTGAGGATTTTTTCAGCGCGTTTGGGTCCCATTTGGCTGAACGTCGATAGGGTGTCGGTGTTCAGGGTGTATAGATCGGCGATGGTTTCCACGGTGCCGGTGGCTTCCAATTGCTCCAGCAACTTTTCTCCCAGTCCGCTGATATCCATGCAGCTTTTGGACACAAAGTGCAACAGTTTTTGGTGGCGCTGCGCTGCACAATGTGGGTTGTTGCAAAAATGGGCCGCATTCCCAGATTCGCGCAGTGCGGGCCCATTGCAGGCTGGACAGTGCGTTGGAAAGACAAAGGGTCGGCTTTCTGGGGGGCGTTTTTCAGGTATCACCCGAACAATTTCTGGAATGATGCCACCGGCTTTGCGCACAACAACCGTGTCGCCTATGTGAAGATCCAGGCCCTTGATGAAATCGCTGTTGTGTAGGGTTGCATTGGAGACCGTGGAGCCCTCGATTGTCTGGGGTGTGAGGCGTGCAACGGGGGTGAGCTTTCCCGTGCGTCCGACCTGAATTTCTATGTCGAGCAGTTGGGTTTCGACTTCTTGTACCGGAAATTTGTACGCGATGGCGTACCGAGGCGCCCTCGATGTGGAACCGATCTCCTGTTGCAAGTGAAAGTCGTCGACTTTGAGGACCGTTCCATCGACATCAAAGGGCAATTGGGACCGGTGTTCCGTCCAGTAGGCGTGGTAACGACTGGCCTCTTGCCAACCTGTTGCGCGTTGTGCATACTCGGATACGGAAAACCCCAATTCTCGGAGCCACAGCAACAATTCCCATTGGGTTTTGGGACCAAGCGCCAAAGGGTTGCCCACACCGTAAAAACACGCCTCCAGGTTTCGGGATGCGGTGATCTTGGGGTCTTTTTGCCGGAGGGACCCGGCAGCTGCGTTGCGGGGGTTTTTGAATGGCGCATCTCCCCACGCTTCGGCTTCTGTGTTCAGCCTGTAAAATTCTTCGCGAGAGAGAAAAACCTCGCCTCGCACTTCGAGTTCATCTGGCACATTGTTTATGTGCTTTGGAATGCCTGGAATTGTGAGTACATTGGCTGTAACATCTTCGCCGAGGGTGCCATCGCCGCGGGTGGAGGCGGTGATCAATTGACCGTTCTGATACAGCAAATTGATGGACAGGCCGTCCAGTTTCAGTTCGCAGGTGTAGGGGAGGGTTAAGTCGGGATTGCCCAAAATGCGACCTATCCGCTCCTCAAACTTTTCGAGCTCGCTGTCGTCAAAGGCGTTGTCCAAGCTACCCATCGGTGTTTTGTGGGCGACAGACGGAAATCGACCGTCGCTGTGCGTTCCAACCTGTTGACTGGGTGAATCTGCAGTGACCCAATCCGGATGTTCCGCCTCGATCTGACGCAATTGTCTCATCAGGGCGTCATATTCTGCGTCTGATATGGTTGGCTGATCTTCTTGATAATACCTTCGATTGTGTGCTTCAATATCTTGTCGTAGTTTGGGTAACTCTTCACTGACAGCCACAGGGGGACTATGTACAGGAGGCATCTCTTTATTCTATCAGATTAAATACCTATTGGAGTGAGAAACACGCGAATGAGTAGTTTGCTCAGAAAATACGCATTTGGAGTATTTAAAAAATCACAGAATCTGTCGTAAGACTTAGGGATATTCAAACTGTGTGACAAGGCGTCCTCACCCATGGTAGTGCAGTGCTATTGGCTGTGCAAATCTTCAAGCCGAAAGTTCCTTTGTTATGTCCGTCCAGGTCGGGTCGGTGAGCGTGTTTAGGTGATAACACTCAGCATTTTAAAAATTCAAGGCACGACTTGTCTCTTGTTTCCGGTTTCTGTCTCTGGGGTACTTAAGTGTCCATTATTAGCAGTGGAACATATTTTTCGGAGATGGTTGAAAGACATAAAAATATACTTGCCTCAAGTTTTATATTGTTCAATCGCTCTCAAAGAACTGGCATGTTAATTAAGGAACGTTTAAGTTATACTGGTGCCGTCTAAGGACGCCAGGAGGTAGACAATGAAAAAGACCCTCGTTTCGGGCCTTGCTCTCGGTATGTTAATTTCCAATGCTCACGCCCAACAGATTCAAGTGGGCATTGCATTTGATGCAGGTGGAAAAAACGATAAATCGTTCAATCAATCTGCATTTGAAGGTGCCAAGAAGGCTGCTGCTGAGTTTAAACTCAGTCTCAAGGATTTTGAGCCTGCCGATCCCAGCCAAGTGGGCCAAGGCATCCAAGCGTTTGCTCAAAACGGCTTTGACCTGGTCGTGGCTGTGGGTTTTGCCAATCAGCCCAGCATTACGAAGACCGCAAAAGCCTTTCCCGATCAACATTTTTCCGTTGTGGATGACGTTTCAGACGCTCCCAACGTTGCAAGTTTGGTGTTTCGCGAACAAGAGGGTTCATATTTGGTCGGCTACCTGGCGGCGCTCAACAGCTCGACCGGCATGGTTGGTTTTATCGGTGGAATGGATATTCCCCTCATTCACAAGTTTGAGGCCGGTTATATTGCCGGTGCGAAAGCAGCCAACAGCAAAGTCAAAGTGATTGTCCAGTATGTGGGAACAACGCCATCGGCTTGGAACGATCCCGCGAAAGCCAAAGAAATCGCTTCCAGCATGAAGGCGAAGGGCGTGGATATTGTTTACGCGGCTGCTGGCGCTTCTGGAAACGGTCTTATTGAGTTTATCAAAACGACACCTTGCCTCAAGGCAACAGACCTTCCCAAAGGCATGAAATTTGCCAACAACCGCTTCAAGGACATTCCCAAGTCCAAGGATTACCAGGCGAAATGTTCCGGTGATGCCCGTCCCATGTTCTTTATTGGGGTCGATAAAAACCAGAATTTCTTGGGTGATTTTGACAACAATGTCAAGACACTCAACCATGGCCTGACCAGCATGCTCAAGCGTGTGGATGTTGCCGTCTATGAAGTGATCAAAGATGTTGCCCAAAACAAATTCAAGGGCGGCGTCCGGGATTTCGGACTCAAGGACAGTGGCGTTGGATACGCCATCGACGATTACAACAGTGTGTTGATCACGAAAGCCCAACAGGCGCAGATCGCCAAGATTGCAAAAGACATCATTGCTGGCAAGATCAAAGTTCCAACGGATCGCTGATCTATTCCCATTCACAAGCTGGAAACTTTCCAGCTTGTGAATCCTGTTCCATTCGGCAATTTAGGTTAATTTCATCTGGGTCGTGGTAGAATTGCAGGCAGATGAAAGGTTACCTTTTCAAGCATAAGAAACAACCGCCCATAGGGCGGTTATTCTGTGGCGCACCCGACAGGATTCGAACCTGTGACCTTTGGCTCCGGAGGCCAACGCTCTATCCGGCTGAGCTACGGGTGCAAAACAACGAAGCTTGCGAAAGAGAACTTAGCACGTTTTTTAGGAGGAAGTCAAGTGACACTCGAACATAAATCTAAGCCTATGGGCGTTCGCATTCTTTTGGGACTCGTTGCATTCAGCGTGACGGGCGGTATGGTGTATCTGTTTATTCCAGCGCTCAGCTCCAAAGGGCAAGCCGAACCCCAGAGCAAAGCCATTTTCAAAATCAATGGTGAAGAGATCACCCTAGCAGAGGCCGAGCGGCTCAAGAAGGGCAATCCACTCTTTGCGATATCGGATCAAAAAACAGTTGTTGGAGACGACGTAAAACAGCTTCTGACGGGTATTTTGGTTCAACAAGCCGCGATCACCCATGAGACGGCCGGTGTGGACGTCACGACCCAAGAGGTCAGTGACACCGTAACTCGGATTCGCAAAGACAACAAGTTGGAAGACACCCAGAAGTGGATCGACTTTTTGGCGCAGCGTGGATACACCGATGCCACTGTTCGTCAGGAGATCCGCAAGTCTTTGCAATCTCAGAAAAAAGTCGATCAGGTGCGTAAGGACGTCAAGGTAACAGATGCCGAAGTGCGCGCTTACTACGATGTTTATTCCACCAAATATCAGACGGAGCCGAAGGTCATGGCCCGCCAAATCCAATTCAAAGACAAAACCAAAGCGGAAGCAGCCCTCAAGAAAATTCGTGCAGGTGCTGATTTTGTTAAGGTTGCGGGTGAATCGGGCGCCAAAGACGGTGGCCAAGTCAGCGGCGGCAAGATGGTCACAGCACTGGCCTTTCCAGGATCGATCAGCCAAAACGTCATGGGACTTTCCGCCGGCCAAGTGAGTGATGTTTTGATCGATGGACAGACCTTTTACATCGTCAAGGTTGAGAAAAAGGAAGCCGCAAAAACACGCCCTTTTGACGAAGTCAAGGCTGAAGTTTCCAAGCAGGTGTTGAGTTTGAAACAGGCGGAAACCGTTGAAGCTTGGCAAGCCAGCCTGATCCAAAACCCCAAGATCGATGTTATTGACAAAGATTGGAACGTCTGGAACCCCGTTGTGGCCAAAGTCGGCGATCAGGAGATCCACTATTTTGAGCTGTTGATTCGCCTGTACGGAAACCAACAGCTTCAGCAAATGTTGCAAGGGGGTTCCATGGACCCCAATATGCTTAACACGGTGTTCAAGCCTCAAATTCTCGATGGCATTGTCCGCGAAAAACTGGCCCGTGCCATTGTGGCGAAAGAGAAGCTCCCGCTCGTCGGGCCCGCCAACGAACTGGTCACAGCGCTGGGTTTCTATAAGACCCGGGACCTCAAGGTTAAAGATAGCGACGTCAAAGACTTCTACCAAAAGAACATCAAAGACTACACGCTGCCTGGAAATGCAGATCTTACCGAAGCGAGCTTTGCCACGCGTGCAGAAGCTGAGCAGTTTCGCAAGTCGTTTCTCTCCAAGAAGGGCGCGAATTTTACCCAAGCGGTCAGTGATGCGGGCGGTACAGCGAACGAATTGGGCGCTGTGGCCAACGACGACAGTGGTGCACGGCTTTCAACTGCCGTTGTGAATGCGGTGTTCAAGGGCACTGTTCAAACGGCAGGCAATGGCAGTTTGACCGACGTGGTTGAGGTCAAGTCTCCAGAGGTGACGCGCTATGTGGTTGCCTATGCCACCGAGTTCATCAAACCCCGTGTGCAGCCTTTTGCGGAAGTTCAGGACTCCGTCAAGGCTCTGGTCGAGGGTCAGGCCCGCCAAAAGGCATCCGAGGCGTATTTTGCCAAGATGCAAAAGGATTTTTCGGTTCAAAATCTGCTCAAGGCTGCTGTCGACGAGCAAGCCAAGCGTGTTCCGCAAGTCAAAACACCTGCCACACCTGCCACACCTGTGGCACCAACCAGCCCCAAATAGATTTGGATGGAACAGCACGAGAACCCACCCGCTGTGGTGGGTTTTTCGCGCTACAATGCCGGAATGAAGTTGCCCAAGTCCGATACAATCGCAGCCATTTCCAGTGCTCAGGGGGTGGGGGCCATTGGCATTGTTCGCCTCTCTGGACCGCAAGCCCTCTCGATTGGCGATCAGCTGTTTTCCGGGAAATCTCCCATTTCTGAACTCCACGGCGGAAGTTTTGCCTTTGGAAAACTGCTCAACGCTGATTTGACTGAGATTGACCGTGGATTGGCATTGGTTTTTCGCGAACCACATTCTTACACTGGAGAGGATGTCGTTGAGTTTCAGGTTCACGGATCCAGGGCTGTGCTGTCACAAACGCTTGCGCGATGCTGTGAATTGGGAGCGCGCCTTGCCCAGGCCGGTGAGTTCACGTTGCGGGCTTATTTGGCTGGAAAAATTGATCTCGCGCAGGCGGAGTCTGTCAACCTGTTGATCCATTCTCAAACGGAGACTGCACAGAGGCAGGCGCTGGCTGGACTGCAGGGCGCTCTGGGCAAAACCATAGGGCATTTGTGTCAGCGTCTGACAGCGGTATTGGCTGCCATTCAAGCCATGCTTGACTATCCGGAAGAAGGGGTTTTACCCGAAGATCGGGACATTCCGCTTGCGGAAATTGCAGCTGCTCTGGAACATTTGTTGGGTACGGCGCGGGCGGGACAGTTGGCACAGAAAGGCGCGCGCTTGGCCCTGTTGGGCGCCCCCAATGCGGGAAAGTCCAGTTTGCTGAATGCCCTCTTGGGCTATGAACGGTCGATTGTTGCCCCCATTGCCGGAACCACCCGGGATTACCTCGAAGCAGACTTGCAAATTGCGGGTCTGCCGCTTGTTCTGGTTGATACGGCCGGGTTGCGCCATACAGAGGACGGCGTTGAGCAGGCCGGTGTGGAACGTTCACTTCAATTGGCCCAAACGGCAGATTTGGTTTTGTTTCTCGAGGATGGCTCCGAGTCCCGCTCAGAGGCGTTGCCTTTGGATGTTCTGGAGACGAACCGTGTGCTTTATCTGAAAACCAAAGTGGATCTTCCTCAAGTCTGGGAAGATTCTCGGTACATGTCGGTATCGGCCTCAAGTGGGACGGGGCTTTTGGATCTGCGACACCGGATTGAATCCCTTTTGCTGGGCGATGTTTCTCGGGGCGAAGTGTGGCTATCGAGTGAGCGACAGGTTGCTGTGGTCCGTCGGGCACTGGAACATGTTTATTTGGCTCAGTCTTTGCCGGACGAATTGGCGAGCTATGAGATTGAAATGGCGTTGTCTGTTTTGTCGGAGATCACCGGACGAAATGTCACTGACGACGTTCTAGATGCATTGTTTTCCAATTTTTGCGTGGGTAAGTAATGCATCTAGAACACATTCGCTTATGGGTTTTGTTCTGATGAAACAGCTGTTCCTCCTGCAATGGAGAGTGTGTCTTGTTCCTGTATGTGCATGACCGGCACTTTTGTGATAGGAATGACATCATCGGATTCTGCAAACGCCACCGATCCATAGAAAGCCAGTGCACTTAGAGAGATCACCCTTTTCCAATGTAATGTGCGTTTTCGGCGCGGTGTTTTTTTCTCAGGGTACACTTCCATTTTTCCCTTTCCAGTTCAAACGTATAGACAAGCAAATTGACGGACATCGGGAAAAGTGTAATATAAAATGAATATTCTTGCAGGGACAGAATCTTAATAGGTTTTAGAATCTTAATAGGTTTTAGAAAAAGAGTGACACAGTAGGGACATGCCATTAGGTCAATTATTCCAGACACAAAGGCGACAGGGAGCGCAAAAAGCGTAACTTGGATGCACTTTAGACGATCTAAAAATGCCCAATATTTGAGAAACTTGCTGCAAGAGACCGTCTTAAAAGAGTCTAAGCTGTCCAGGAGCCGCTGTAGGATACTCTTTTTTCATGCCTCGATGCCATTTACACCTACTTCGCCACATGCAAAAAATGGTCGCAAACACCCTATTGCTGTAGATACCCTGGGTCTGCTGTTGCATGTCAACGTACTCGCCGCCAACATCGCTGATCGGGAGGGGGGAAAGATCCTGTTGGCCGAATTGAAAAAGAAGAATGCGCGAATGAAGCTACACGTGCTTGCGGACGGTGGCTGACAGAGGGAAATGGGAGACCTGAGGTTCAACCCGCTGATGTTACCCGCTGATGTTGAGACGATTGGCAGCTTTGGCCGACCAGGACGTGATGGCCGCCTGATCAACCCCTTTTAATACCGCCTCCTACTGGAAGTTCCTTAAATATCGGGAATCTTGAGGGTTGTCCAAAGAAATCAAAATGGCATTCTCGATTTCCCCAATATCCAAAAGATGGTGAACATCGCTGTAACGGACGGTTTTTAAAAAAATGGAAGGTGAATTGAGTTCGAGAGGCACCAAAATGAAATCCATTTGAAGGATGTTCGACTGATTTCATAGAAAAAACGCTTCAGATTGGGTCAAAATGCAGAATATATAAAAGATTAATTCATTTATCAATTTCCAATACAAAAAGTTCGATACGCCACTTTTTCGATATCTTGATGATACACTGATTTACGGCAAGCTTCTGAAATATTGGGAATTTCTGAGACGCTTTGACGTGAGCTGGTATGACATTTCCTATTTTGCGAGAATCTAAGAAATAGACGAACTTAATCTAGGGATCTCAAAAAGACACAACAGAGAAAAAAGAAGGGCCAGATTTCCCTGGCCCTTCTTTTCACCCTAGAAACAAATTACTTCTTGAAAAAGATTTCGCGAAACGGAGACATTCCACTATTCCCCATGGCCACAATGCCCAGTTTTGTATTGGTCATTGCGACCGTTCCATTAGAGGCAAATGTCGCAATGGAGCTGATTGCCGCACCAGAACGCATAGACGTCCAAAAATCCGGCGCACTGAATCCACCAACCCTATTGTTCGTAAACACCGCAACCGAATTTCCCGTTACAGTTGCCAGGTCCAACCATCCATCTCCTTGAAAATCCCCCGTAACGACTTGGCCCGTCTGTCCAAATGCCGCATTTGACCTCAGCGTCATTTCCCCTCCAAACGTTCCATCCCAATTCCGCTTGTATACCCCCAATTGAGGTTTATCACCGCTCGAAACCGCAATGTCCAGCTTTCCATCCTTGTCAAAATCTGCCAACACCACTGAACTAGGCTTTGTCGATCCTTCCATTAGGTTGATGTCGATGGTTTTCTCCGTGAAACGATCGGCCGTGTTGCCCATTCCACCGTTTAAAAACATGCTGATTTGCTTGTCTGCCGAAGAAGAGTCAACAGCAACGATATCCATTCGGTAATCACCATTGATGTCACCGATGGCCACATCAGCCGAAGTGGCTCCCGTTTGCAATTGTAAATTGATTATGGGTTCGAATTGGCCTGGTGCGGCTTTGCTCAAAAAGACACTGACTGAAGTACTGTTATTGGCAGTGACGATATCCAAATTGCCATCTCCGTTGAGGTCGCCCACAACAATGCGTCTGGGAGTTGTTACGGGAATTGTCAAATCTGTGCCCAATTGGGTGTCGAGAGTACCATCGCCCTTTCCTTTGAAGATTTGAATCTTGTCCCCACTGTTAAAGACAAGATCGGGATTGCTATCGTGGTTGAAATCCCCAACTGCCAAAGCCGTAACACCAGTGACAGTCCTCAGCGAGGCCAGATTCAAAAAGATTGCATTGGGCGCCACGGACAATGTATCCAGAGTTCCGTCCTTATTCATATCTGCAGAGGTGACAAACCCCTGAGAAGAAGCCAACACACTATCAACCGTGTATTCAAAATTGCCACCTGTGCCTGTGCCGTTGAAGAGGGCCATTACAGAGCCAGCACCTCCAATGAAATCCATTTTGCCATCGTTATCAAAGTCAGCAGAAGCGACAGCACTAAAAGAGGTCCCAGGAGAAACAGAACCGTTAAAAATACCACTTGCTGTAGGCAAGGCTATCACTGGATCGATGAATTTAGCACTGGGGGTTAAGATATCAATGGCATCGGAGCCACCAAGACTAACCGGGTAAATGGGACCAGAGAGACCAGCGTTTACGATTGCCAGAGGTGGAGCAAATCCCATACCATTACCTTTGGCAATACCGACCCCAAAACCACTCATGCCATCAAAATTGTCTTGAGCAAACACCAAATCAATATCGCTATCGTTGTCCATGTAAGCCAATTTGACTTTAACGTCACCATCCACACTACCGAGGGCGACACTCATATCCGGGACGGTTAACGACACATTACCGGATGCATCTCCCTTGAAGATCTTTATGCGATTATTCATCGCATCGGTATCGGTACTTGTGCCGATCACAACATCATCGAAAACATCACCCTTATCCGTGACAGACCCAATGGCAATGGATGTTAGGGTGCCCTTGGTATTGGTCGTATCCCCACCGGAGAAAAAGGCAAATGTTAAATCAGAAGTGTTCTTCAAGACACTAAAGTGAGTGCCCATTCCATTGCTGTAAGCAATGGCCAAATCCATTCCATCGGGATCAGGTGTTGTTGTTGCCGCCGACCGGTCGTTGGCCGCAGCAAGAATTGTCACGCCAGAAAAAGAAGAATTAGCAACAGCCTTGGAAGCATCAAACGTTCCGCCCTTGACCCCAGGGAAGGTAGAGAATTTTGTTTTGCCCACAACAATCATGTCGGTGTTTCCGTCGGAAGTGGCATCGTAATTCCCAAACAGAATCGCAATGGGTAACTCAGAAAATGTAATATCCTGTCTCGCTTGGAACGTCCCATCCCCATTCCCCAAGAACACACTGACATTCGTTTGTGCACTGTAACGCACCACCACATCCATCTTCCCGTCTTTGTTCAAATCTTTCGGTAAGATCTCTGCCGGCGCGGCCAAAAGTTCAAATCCACGCCCTCCCACAAAACCTGGCGCACCTTCTTTTCCACTTCCCACTCGGAACCTTCCCACAAATGACCGTGCAAAATCTGGATCCGTCATCGTCACTTCCACTTCAGATCCTGGCATGTATGGTGGCGCTGTTCCAACCTCTCCATAGCTCCATCCCACCAGTGGATCCTGAGCGAACAACGATGCATCCAACCTCTGTCCCTGTTGGAAATCCTGCACAACCATCTGCTTAAATGGACTCATTTTGTCTTTGACATCTCCACACGGCAGCGTCACCTTAATTGCACTCTGCAATCCCGCCAACTCCGCCACCGACGGCTTCATCGAGTAAAATGTCGATCCGTGCAGATTGTTCTCCATTGACGACACCGCATAGTTGTTCTTCAGGCTCAGTCCCGTTGGGTTGTAGCACACCGAATACATGCTATTCACTGGCTTATCCGCTGTTCCCAGATCCGACAATGTGCTTCCCGCAAACGTCGTCACCCTCAACGGCAACATCAATCCCACTTTGATTTGATTCAAACGCGTGATCATCGTCGATGTCTCCACGCTGCTGGTTCCCTTGTTGTAATTGCCCGTTCTCTCTTCCCTCGACTCACTCACCGTTTTGGTTTTCGTTTCTGTAACCAGCACACCTTGGATTTTCATGGATGCCAAATCCGAGTCCGGATTCGTGCTTTTCGGAACCGCAAAACTCAACAAAATATCCGCTGTTCTCGCTGCCACACGCTTCCCTGCAAATCCCACTGGAAATGCCACTTTCCCTTCTGGCGCAACACTTGCGACTTCCGACGCGGGAAAGACCTGCAGGTTTGGCCATGGATCGAGGATCAATTTGGGGACACCTTTGAGGGGCCACACGGATTTGCTGTCCATGGATCCACCCATTGGAACGACATTTTCTCTAATTTTGGGATCGACAGTAGCGCCCATTGCGGTTTTCATTTCCGTGAAAGGTGTGTCTGATATGCCACCGCCGGCAACAGGAATGAAGATAACGCTGTTGGGGTTGACAGTGACAGGGAGATTGTAGGCACGGACAACCATGGAAAAGTAACGGTACTTGCCCTTATCAAAGAACTTCATGGTACCGGGAAGGGCAGAGAGGGTAGCGGTTGTGCCAGAGAAATCTTGGGTGGAGACTTCAGTGGCATCCTCGCCGATTGAGACGACAAAAGAACCTAAGGAAGAGAGAGAGGCATCACCTTTGGTTTGGAGAGGAGAAGGCATTTGAGGGGCAACAGAAGGGGTGCTGCGCATTTGGCAAGAGGCCAAGAGCAGCGCAGAAAGGACGGATAACGAAACAAATTTTGACATAAGACTCCTTACGTGATGACAATTGAGATCTCTGAAACGCCTAGGCATGAACTCCCTGGCTACAACCCAGGTTAGATCACACACTTGTCTTCAACCATGAAGATACCCTGCGATATGGGTCATAATCAAGTCAAAATGGATTGATTGTACCTTCATCGTTTGAAAACAGTGCGCTTGAACGGTCTTCCCAATGCGGTTGTCCGGGATTGAGACTGGATTTAAGTTAAAAAAATCCCAACGGCTTTGTGATAGCCTGACGGACGAGATTTGAGAAGACTCAAGTCCCCAGGAGGAACCAGGCAAGTGAACCGTTTTGCTGTTTCAATAACACTCTTTTTGATTGTCTTTGGCTTTGGCGCATATGCAGCCTACCGCTCAGCCATCAACACCTACACAACCCACACCCAAGAAGAGAAAAAATTAGAAGAGGAAGCTGAAGCCAAAGCCAAAGAACAAGCACAGACATCCAAGACAACAACACCAGCTCCCACCGAAGCCCCGGTCGAGGGTCAGGCAGAAAAAGGTAAAGAAATTTACGCATCCAACTGCCAGGGATGCCACGCACCCGATGGTGCTGGAGGCGTCGGACCCAAGTTGGCCAAAAGCGAAGTTGCAACCTGGACCTTGGCTCAATTTGAAGAAGCTGTTCTGAAAGGCAAAACACCCACACGGGAATTGGGAGCCACCATGCCCCGTTTCGCAAGTGGATTCAGTGGCGGAAACGCACCGTCAGATCAAGAATTGGCCGATCTGCACGCCTATCTCAAATCACTCTGACGGTACCCAATCTCTCCGATGGCTGAAAATGCCATCTTTTTTATTCAACAAGGCGTTCTATGAAGGAATTTTTATTTTTCTCTAATTATTTACACACTAAACGGAATGCTTTCAGGACTACTATCTGCATAGAAATACACGGCCTCGAAAAGGGCCTCAGATGGAGGTTCAATTTATGAAAAAAGTTTTTCTCTCTTTATTGGTCGTTTTTGGTGCAGTCAGTGCTCTGGGTTCTTCCGCACTCGCCGATGACGGTGACGGTCCATCTCCAAAAATATGCATGAAAAAACCCTGGATCTGCGACTGATCTTGTACGTTTGAGATCACATAGATTTGAAAAGACCGCATCCAAACGCGGTCTTTTTTGTAATCCAGGCAAGCCAGTAAACACGACACTGACCTGCCTGCCTGAATATGCACAAGTTATCCACCCACATGTACGGCCGGACGGCGCTTGGGCTCAGGTTCGGCTTGGCGCAGAATTTCGCGTGTGATGGGCGCAATGTCGCCTTCACCAAACAAAACAAACCGGGCCGCAAACAAAAAGGGATTGCCTTCCGTCCAACCAAAGTAGGCATGCGGAATTTTGCCTGTGCGATCTCGGATGTACAGCAAGAGCGCGGCAATGGCATTCGGAACGGCTGCACTTTTTGCCCGAAGGATCTTGTGTGGACCAATCTGAACGCCCGTCACCTCAATGACGTCGGTGAAGTCGGAGGCGTCCTCAACGGTAACCTCCAAAAACAAAATGGGATCCTCTTTGGGAATGTGTGTGTCGGTGCGAACTTCGCGTTCTTTGTGCTCGTATTCGGCGATGTCTCCAGCATTTTTGCGGTTGGCAATGATCCGGATGTGCCCTCTCGCCTCTTCTGCCAAAAATGCCCGGGCCGATTCATCCAATTCAATCCGTTCCACACGCAATTCTGTAGAACGCAACACCCGTGAAACCAGAGAAACCGTGACAATGGCCAAAATAAAGAACGCCGCAATCCGAAGGCCGCTGGGGTCTGTCCACACGTTGAGCGCAATCGTGTACAAAAACACCACAGAGATGAATCCGAAAAACGCGGCCGGCCCACGCTGGCGCGCCCGAAGTGCCGACAACGTCACCGCAATGGCACCCGAACCCATGAGCACCAACACGCCTGTCGCATATGCCGCCGCCTGATCCTTAACGCTGGCCTGAAAAATAATGGTCACGCCGGCACAAATAACCGTGTAAATCAAGACAAGTGGACGTGTCATGGTTGTCCAGGAAGGTGCCATGCCATAGCGCGGAAGATAGCGCGGAACAATATTCAGTAACCCTGCCATCGCAGATGCACCTGCAAACCACAAAATGAGAATCGTGGACAGGTCATAGGCCGTTCCAAAGTAATCACCCAGGTATGTGTGGGCCAAATAGGCCAATGCCCGGCCGTTGGCTTCTCCCATTTTTGGAATAGACTCCCCACGTTTGAGTTCTGTTCCATCCACCAAGACGGTGTCCTTGGCCACGCGTTCCCCAAAAGGCAGGGTTTCTCCCGCGCGAAAGGTCGCACCATTTTCAAGCGTTGTGCTTTGTGAGGCCACAGGCGCCTCACGAAACTCTCGGGCCGGAATGAGCAATGTCGCAACGAAACTGCTGCTGAGCAACATCACACTCATGATTACGGCAGCTCCTGTGAGTAATTTTCTGGAATTCCGAATGCGTCCTTCAGGCTTTTCCAGTTGATCTCCAGAATCTCCACGCACCTGAGGCATGAGCACAACACCTGTCTCAAAACCAGAAAGACCGAGCGCCAACTTTGGGAAGACCAACAATGCCGCACCAACCAGCGCCAGTGGACTCGTGAATTGAACCTGCAGTGATTGCAGCCAGTTGGAGAACACGATGGGATTTTGCCAAACCTCGTAGGCACCGAAACCCACGACGACCAAACTGAGGCCGATGTAGGCAATGACCAATGCAACAGCCACACCGATGGCTTCACTGAAACCTTTGAGGAAAATGGCCCCCAACATGAGAAGCAGGACGAGCGTGATCACCACCTGTTTGCCCTCGAACCAGTGGGGTGCAAAAGGATTTTCCATGATGTGGGCCGTTGCGTCTGCGGCAGACAACGTGACGGTGATAATAAAACCTGTCGCGGCAAAACCAATCAAACACAACACCAACAATTTGCCCTGCCAAAAAGAGAGCAGGTCCTCCAACATGGAAATGCTCCCTTGGCCATGCGGACTCTCAAACGCGACACGGCGATACATCGGCAGTGCACCAAACAACGTGAACAACACCAGAACCAATGTGGCAATGGGCGACAACACCCCTGCTGCAACTGCGGCAATCGAAGGTTGGTAACCCAGCGTCGAAAAGTAATCGACACCTGTCAAACACATGACCTTCCACCACGGATGGGTATGGGTTTCTGCCTGTTTTTCAGATTCAAAAAACCCTTCTTGCTCGCGTTTGGACTCTTCCAACAACCACCGCATCCATCGACTTTGCCCAGACGGATGCTGCTCTGTATTTCGTTTCATGAAAACTCAAAACTCCTTCAACTGACAGGGGTCAGTCGCAATCGTCGGGTATGTGACCCTCTCCCTCAAGATGGGCCGAATCATTGTAGCTGATCAATCGACTTCCCGTCTTAGAAAGGAAAAGCCGAGAAATGGCTGTATTTTCGATTGACAACCGAGCCCACATGGCTTGAAGGTCTCCGCCCAAAGCCAGGCTAACTGCCACCCGAACGACACCCCCATGGGTGACCACCAACACGCGACCCCCAGGGTATTTGCAATGGATATCCAGCAAAGCGTCACGCACCCGGACATATAAATCGGACATGCTCTCCCCTCCTGGACGCCGGGTTCCCCAAGGATCCTCAGACAATTCCTGCCAATACTGCGGAAACCGCTCGGGAACTTCTCTGTGGCTGAGACCACTCAAATGGCCCACATTAATTTCACGCAGGCGCGGCTCAAGAACCCTGGGAGGAGACAAATCTGAAGTGATCAAATCTGCAGTTTTTTGAGCACGTTCGAGGTCGCTGGCATACACCGCATCAAAGGACAAACCCCTCAACCGTTCAGCCAAACGCTCAGATTGCTGCAGCCCCCTGGAACTGAGGGCGATATCGGCATGACCCTGAACCTTGCCCATGGCGTTCCAGACAGTTTCGGCATGACGAACAACCCAAAACTCTGTCTCTTGGTCTAAAGGCAACGCACTGACGGAATGGGAAGGCAAACTCATGAAAATCTCCAAGCTGGAAAAAACATTCAGTTTCAGTATAGATCGAAATACCGCGCACATTCGCACATCACAACCGAAACACGGCACCTGTGGACGCAAAAAAGGTCCCTTTCGGACCTCATGTTGAATTTGACGTTTGACACTCCAAAAATCTTCAAAGCTGTCCAGAATCCTGCGCCAGAACCTTTTTCCACTCCACCAAATCCTTGTTGATCTCTCCCAAGGTGTACCCAAAAACACTCGCTTTGGCACCCAATCCCACGCTAAAACCAGCCTCCAACTTCCAGTTGTACTGGCCCTGTGGGAATTTTACCTGAGCGTCAAAATCTGCAAAGACCTTGGGGTAAACGTAGACGTATCCAACGCCATAAAATCGCAATCCTGCCTTTGCACCCACATACGCACGGGCGTTCAAGCTGACGGAAAACTGCGGACTTTTGTAACCGAACGCCTGACTGCGCTCATTGATCCAATCCCAACCCTCTCCGCGGTTCCAAGCCACGCCATACCGGGCGTGAAAATCGTGTGTGGCTTGAAAATCAACCTTGGCGCTGACTTGCCCGGAGGCACCTGCAGTGATCACCATTTCGGGCGTGACCACAACGGGAACGGGACCAAGCCAATACGTGCGGGTGCGCAATTTAATCCGTTTGAGTTCTTTTTCCTTGTTGAAGAGGTTTTTGGCACACTCACCACTCAACCGAATCTCAGCGTACTCATTCATCTCGATGCCGGCATCAAAGTGTTTGATTTTGGCCCAACGGATCTTTGCATTGGCAAACACCTTAAAGTCAGCCTTAAACGAGCCATTCAGTGTGATCTTTTTGCCGCCATCGCCCTCACACAAAACGACTTCTTTCATTTTGAGTTCCAACGTGCCAATGGTTTTGGTGCTCTGTGGGCCGATTAAACCCCGGTTTTCCGGGTTGATGACCGTGGTCACACCGTCGATATCCGGGCTTTGCTCCTCGATATCTTGAAGGTCCAATTCTTCTGTTTGCAAAAGGTCGCCATTCTGAACGGCATCTTCAAGGGACGCTTCGACGGTTTCGACCTCAAGCGTACGACCGACTGCACGCACAGAACCCACTTTTCGGAGCAAGCCGTAGGGCGCCAACCGTGTGGGTTCACTGACCAAAACATCGCCAGGCTGAAAGGTGACCCCAGAACCCTTGAGAAAGGTCAGTCGGCTCAGATCCTCAGAAACACCGATGAGACCTTCCCGGGCCGTTGGGTCCAAAATACGGGTACTTCCCGAAATCTGGACGTCGTTTCCTGTGATCAAACGGTCTTCAGGGTCGGAAACAACCGGTGCCTGAGATGTGGAGCTGCAGGAGGTGGCCCAGAGGGCGAAAGAAACCATGGCGACCAAGAGGGTAACTGTGGACTGTCTCGAAGGTGTGCTCATCATCTTCTCCTTTGATGTATGTATGATAAAAAACACCCCCATAAAAGGCCCTTAAATCGCCTGGGACAACAAAATGAAGACACCCTTAAGGGCAAATTCAGACCAACCGATCCACAGCAGTACCCAAAAATTGCATTTTGAACCCTAGGGTCTTTTGTATCTGATTCGCCGTCTAGGTCAATGTGCAGATCACCCCTTAAACAATTGTGCATACCGAGGAGAACCCGTGGGGTGGATTATAATTTGCGCTATGGTATCTATTTCACAGTTGAGGCAATACGTCGATCAGGAAGTTGTTTTGGATGCTTGGCTGACCAACAAGCGTTCGAGTGGCAAGATCCACTTTCTCCAGATCCGCGACGGCACAGGTTTCGCACAAGCCACCGTATTCAAAGGCGACGTCGATGAACAGACCTTTGAGACGGCAAAGTCCCTGGTTCAAGAGCAGGGTTTCCGCATTCGGGCGCAGGTGCGTGCAGACGACCGTGCGCAAGGTGGATTTGAGCTGTCGGTGAAGGGTTTTGAGTGGATCGGTGAAAACGCCGACGGGTATCCCATCACGCCGAAAGAACACGGCATCGACTTTCTGCTCGAGCACCGCCATTTGTGGCTCAGGCACAAACGCCCTTGGGCCATTTTGCGCATTCGGGACGTCGTGCAAACCGCCATCAATGGCTTTTTGCACCAAGAGGGGTTCATCCGGTTTGACGCGCCTTTTTTTACACCCAACGCGGCAGAAGGAACGACCAACCTCTTTGAAATTGACCTCTTTGATGAAAACAAAGCCTATCTCTCGCAGTCGGGTCAACTGTACGCAGAAGCGGGCGCACTGGCTTTTGGCAAAGTGTACACATTTGGTCCAACCTTTCGTGCCGAAAAATCCAAAACCCGAAGGCACCTCCTCGAATTCTGGATGATCGAACCCGAGGTCGCCCCGAGCAACCACGAAAGCAACATGGATCTTCAGGAAAAACTCATCTCACACATCGTTCGAACTGTTTTGCAGACGTGTGAGACAGAGCTCGACATCCTCGGGCGAGACCGATCCAAACTGGAACCGGCCGCATCGGGCAACTTTCCAAGGGTCACCTACACGGAAGCCCTGGACATCATCCGCCACTATGTGGAGAAAAAAGAATTTCCACCCAACGTTCCAGAAGACACCCAAGTTGTGGCGTGGGGAGACGATTTTGGCGCACCACACGAGACCATCCTGGGCCACCATTTTGACCGACCTGTGATGATCGAAAAGTACCCAGCCCATTTCAAAGCGTTTTACATGCAACCCGATCCACAAGATCCCCGACTGGCACTGTGCGACGACATGATCGCACCCGACGGCTATGGCGAAATTGTGGGCGGTTCGGAGCGGATTCACGACCACGCCCTCCTCAAGCAGCGGATTGAAGAACACGAACTGCCCCTCGAAGCCTTCGGATGGTACCTCGACCTGCGGCGTTTTGGAAGCGTTCCACATGCGGGATTTGGCATGGGTCTCGAGCGGATTGTGGCTTGGATTTGCGGAATTGACCACCTGCGCGAAGCCATTGCCTTTCCAAGGATGCTGACCCGCATGTACCCATAAGGTTAATGAACAATTAAGAAATTGTAAATGCACACCCCACGCTAAAGCAGTATCTTTAGCGTGTACTTATTTGCTCGTTATTTGCGGTCTATGCTCGTTTGATTCCTTTGTAGCTGTGAAAGGGGGGTGTGCGTATTCTGTGAATGGTGTAACCGGAGTTGACCTTGTGGCAATTGTCGAAAACCCCACGTTGTGGGCCCGGCATATGGAAGAGGTGTACCGAAAAGGCGACGTCGCCATTCGTGCCCTGCAAACTGCGTTGCACAGCATCCCGGGTCCGGTTGCGCGTGCGCGGGAATGCCAGACGCTGCTGGCACTGAACCTCCTCGACGACGCAACGCGGCTT
Organism: Deinococcaceae bacterium; assembly: GCA_046327935.1. Taxonomy (GTDB): domain Bacteria; phylum Deinococcota; class Deinococci; order Deinococcales; family Deinococcaceae; genus JACMOA01. The sequence continues at coordinate 211,001 of JAXLXL010000002.1, read as the reverse complement.
GTGGAAAACGAGAGCCACCCGCTGTGCCAAGCCATGTGGTTGATGACGGAATTGGCCTTTAGGACGCCGGAAGCCTATTTACAGCAAGTTTCTTTAATATCGGGAATTTCTTGAGAATCTAAAACACATCCAGGTCACGCTTTATCCCTGTTTCAGTGTTTTAAAAATGATGAAAACTGCTGTAAAAGTCACGAGCCAGCCCGAGTCCGTGGGCGCCGACCCCTTTACGCCGATTGGGCAGGAGTCCCAGATGCGCTGGGACTTTGTTCGCGCGCAGGCCTTTCACCGCATGGGCCAGAAGTCCGAAGCCCTGGAGCTCTTCACGGTGGCGCGGCGAACCGCCAAAGAGCTCGGGGTGGACACGATCTTTCACGCTTGCCGGTCGCAAATTGTGGCGCTGTCACCTGACCCCATCGAGTCCAAGATTGCCAACCTGCTCTTCCAGTTGGAGCAGGTCCGGCAAGCCGGCGACCAGCGGACCTTTGATTTTCTGGCCTGTTCACTGTGTCATGAATATGCCCGAATTGAGCACTATGCGGCGTACCTGGAGTGGGTCCAGCAGATCTCGGAAAACGGCAACGGCCTCAAAAACCACATGGGCTACGGGGCCAAGCTGCTCCTCGGCCTGCCGGTGGGCGACAGCCGTCCACCGGATCTGGAGGGCCTGGAAGACCACGGTTTTGCCACACTGGTCCACACCTGGGCCAACTTCAGGCGCTTCAAACGCCATTTGGATTTTTTCAAGGATCGGCGAACCCTGCACAGCGTCGCCGAAGAGGTCTGGGCGCTCCGGGTTCCCCGGGATGTCAATTATCCGCTGGCCGGGGTCATGGCCCTGTGTTTGCAAGCGGTGGTCTGCAGTTGGTTTGGGCGCTCCACCAAGGCCTTGCTGGAAGAACTGTCGGACCGGCTGCAGATTTCGGACATGCCCAAAGCCGCCCAGGGCTACGCAGCCCTCGCGAGGGCCGCGGTGGTTCACCGGCGCCAGGGCTCTCTGGAATTGGATTCCATTTTGGAGCTTCGGGCCCATCTGGAACAGAGCGCGACCTTGCAAAATTTCATGACGGAAATCTGCCCAGAATTGCTGCACCTGATCCACAACCAGGCACCGTCTGTGCTCACAGAACGCCTGCTCGACCAGGTGTTGGCTGTGACCGAGGAGGGGTTCTTTCTGGGCCGAAACGAGATGGGCGGGTTCCCCCGATTGGACGGCCTGAAACCGGCCATGGACTACTGGTTCGAGGGGGACCCGATGGACAACAACCACTACAAGCTGGTCGGACGCTACGGCGAACGGCTTAGGGAGCTCCAGTGGAAAGGTGTGTTTGTGTCGTGGCGAATGGCGTTTCACTTCGCCTGGGACTCGGGAGGTTTGCGTTGATCGGTCAAAAAATACGGCAGGTGGCCCTTGTGCTCTGTCTGTTTGGAATGGCGTTGGGCAGTGCGTCCGGGTCGGAAGTGCCCAAGGAACAGATCTTTGGTATCCATGACGGGGAAAAGAACACAACGGATATGTGCACATCGTGCTAAAGCTGCCATTCGAAAAGGGCCCAACCGTGCGTTCTTGAAAGGCAAAAACCGTGAAGTCAGAAGAACCCTTTTGCCCAGGTGTGTTCCTGGGTCACTTTTTTGGAGGTGGACATGGCATTGGATTTGGCCACAATTGTGGAGCATCCTACACTGTGGGCTCAGTATTTTAAGGGGGTGCACCGGGAAGGCAAATCGGCACTCCGTGGCCTGCAGACCCAGTTGCACAGCATTCCGGGTCCGATTGCGCGGGCACGGGAATGCCAGACGCTGATGGCACTGGACCTCCTCGACGAGGCAACACGACTTGTGGAAAATGAGAGCCACCCGCTGTGCCGGGCCATGTGGCTCATGAGTGTTTGCAGTCATGTAACCCCCGAAGCCTATCTGAAGGTCACAGAACAGCCCGAGTCTGTCCGCGCCGACCCCTTCACCCCCATTGGGCAGGAGGCCCAAATGCGCTGGGACTTCGTGCGCGCGCAGGCCTTTCACCGTTTGGGCTACAAATCCAAAGCCCTTCAGCTGTTTGCCTTGGTTCGCCGGGCCGCGCAAAACCTCGGTGTGGACACGCTCTTTCGTGCGGCTGAATCGCAAATCGCGGTGCTCTCACCCGCACACCTGACCGAGCGCATCGGCAATTTGATCGACCAGATCGAACGGGCCCGAGCCGCACGAGACCAACGGGTTTTTGACTTCATGGTCTGTTCACTGTGCTTCCAGTACGCCAAAATTGAGGACTTTGTCTCCTATTTGGAGTGGGCAGAACAGATTTCAATGAATCGTCCAAAAATCCACATGGTCTACGGAGCCAAGCTGCTCCTCGGCCAGCCGATTTCGGAGCCGCCGCCCAACCTAGATGGCTCGGAAGACAACGGTTTCGCGACGATGACCCACATCCTTTGGCACTTTCAACAGATGGCACACCACGCCAAACGCGCAACCTTGGCCGACTGGCACGCCCGGAAATTGCTGGACATCCACGTGCCCATGGACTGCAACTATCCCACAATGACCTTTCTGTCCAAAGTCATCCAAACCCTGACCTACACCTGGCTTGGAGAGCATGCCACCGCCAATGAACGCATTCACACGCTGTACCGCGCCCTGAACATAGAAGAAGACCGGGAAACCCTTGGCATCATGGAGGGCTATGTGGACTTGGCGTGTTTGGATCTGGCACGGAAACAGGGGAAAAAACCGGTCAGCAATATGCCCGAAATTGAACAGCGCTTTGACTCGTATGTGGCTTCCAGCAACATTTTGCGCTACCTGATGTCGTGTGCAGATCCGCAGTGGTTTGCATCGGTTCGCCAGCTGAATTGATGGCAACGCCCAAGCCTCTCGACCCAGTCAATTTTAATCTACCCTTCACTTAGACCCATTCTTCTTCGGGTACAGACAAACCTGGTAGAATCGCACAAAGGAGTGACAATTTCAAATGGACCACTTACTGTCAGAGGCACAAAAGGAGCTCATTGCCATCATAGAAAGCCCGAAAGAATGGGCGCGTTGTCTCGCTCGGGCCCACATCAGCGAGTTTGGTACCGACTTGCTCTTGCGCAGATTAAAAGAAATTCCAGGACCATTGGCACGGGCTCGGGAATGTCAACTCGATATTGAATTTGAACGGGTTGGCGACATGGACCTCGGCCCCGAAGACAGCCATCCGCTTTACCGGGCCATGCGGCTCTTGGCCATCTTTCGTCGGGGAACGCCCGAATGCTACATGTTTGTCGCCGCACAGAGCGAAATCATAGAAGGCGACCACTCGAATCCACTGGTACAAGAAGCCCAAATGCACTGGGATTTTGCCCGCGGACAGACCTTCGAAAAGATGAAACAATTCGACGAGGCCCTCAAGCTCTATGAAATTGGCAAACGTTCGGCAACGCTTCTGGACATCGAGTCCATGACCCGATCCTACCAAACCCGAATTGCAATTTTGTCTCCGGAAACACTGCCCGACAAGCTGTATTCACTCGGCCAAGTCTTCGACCGTGGACACACACAGGGCCGGGAAACACACATTTCCGACTTTATTTGCCAAATGCTGTGTGACATCTATTCACAGGTTGAAAACTTTACCTTTTTTCTGGAAGCCGCCCACCGACTCTCTCCAAGCCCCTTGAGAATCTATCTGATTGCAGGTGCCAAGCTGCTTTTGGGCAAGCCCCTGGAAGCCCCACTCCCAAAACTGGAAGACCTGAAATCCCATCAGTTCTGCCTCATGACACACGTGCTCTCCAATTTCATCGAACTGAAAAAAACCGAGCAAACACCCAATGCCCTCAGTCCGCGCATCCAAGAGATCGTCGGAACGAGTGCCAACACGGTGGGTGCTTTTGCGACATCCGGTCTGATTGCCCAAGCCATACAAATCATGACCTACACCTGGCTTGGAGAGTACATGAGGGCAGAACTCAAGGCCATCCACCTGTACGATGCCATCGAATTGGGCAGCGATCACTTGGAAAATTTTATTTGCTACGCGGATATGGCCTATCTGGATTTGCTCAAGAAAAGCGATATCGCAGAACCGCGGTTGGAAGAGATCCGGGCACGTTTTAAGTCGGCCGTCGAAAGCAATACAACCCTGCGCAACCTGATGTCCCAAATCGACGCAGAATGGCTCTGCTCCCTACGCATGCTCAACTGATTGCTGCATCCTTTCCCCGCATCCAGCGCGCATCGTTACCTGCCTGGGTGTTTTTTGTTTCCCAAATCATTGACAGAATACAATTCAAATGTTAGCCTTTCTTTAAATTTAGGAGGTGAACGCTTTGCGAGCCAATTGGGAGACGACTGATGGACACAGCCATTGACGTATGCGGTCTTACCCGAACCTTTTTTGTGCCTCCCAAAGACGTCAAAGGCATCCGGGCACTCCTTGCCCGAACATCTCCTATTTTTGCCTTACAGGACGCCACTTTTCAGATCCCAATGGGTCAACGGGTCGCCCTCATTGGAAGCAACGGAAGCGGAAAGAGCACCCTCATTAAAATTCTCTCGGGCATTATCCACCCGACCGATGGCACAGCTCGCGTTTTGGGTCACACCCCCTGGGAAAGGCGTCATCGGTATTTGCGCCGGCTGGGTGTGATGTTTGGGCAAAAATCGCTGTTGTTTCCGGATTTGACCCTTCAAGATGCCTTGGATCTCTACAAAACCCTCTATGCCCTTTCCGCAAGCCAATATGCCAAACGCATCGAACACCTGGACGGATGCCTTCGGTTTACACATTTGCTCAACCGACCGACACGAAAACTCTCTTTGGGCGAACGCATGCGTTGCGAGGTTGTGGCAGCTCTGCTACACGACCCAGATCTCTTGATTCTGGATGAACCAACCATTGGAATGGACAGCGAAACACAAACAGGTCTCTTGAGACTGCTCACCGAAACCCTCCGAAGTGACCAAACCCTCCTCTTGACAACCCACGATGCCCATTTCGCCCAAACGGTCTGCAGCCACACGCTCTCCATGGCAAATGGCAGAACCGGAGCGCACATGCCTCTGAATGCGGCCGATTTGGGTCCGGATCGTGTGAGGATTTTTATCAAATACACGGCAAAAAGCCACGGTATTGCACTGCCTCCGAATGCAACCCTCATCACAGAAAACCCAAACAGCCTCTGTATCGAATGCCATCTGAAAGACGAGCAGGACATCAAACGCAGACTGGTCACAGACTTTTCTGTGACAGAACTTACGGTCGAGACGGCACCACTGCGCTCCAAATGCCTGGGGTCGCCGTGAACATGGCACTGTTCCAGATGGCACTGAAAATGAACTGGAAAAGAACGGTTGCCTTTCGCACATCCTTTTCTCTGGATGTCCTGTCATCGCTGTTGTACTCGGCCATGACGATTGCCTTCTGGCAGGTTCTGTACACCCGCATCCATTCGGTTCCGAAATTCAACATCGGACAAATGTTTCTGTTCCTGTTCTTTGTCGAACTGTTCTTCACACTGAGCATGAGCGTCTTTATTGTCAGCGGAAAGCTCTGGCAATCCATCCACACGGCAAAACTCGATACCTATCTGACACGACCCGGCGATCCCCGCATTCTGATGCTTCTGATGGGCATGCGGGCAGAAAACTTCGTTCGGGCACTTCCAAGTCTCACCCTCCTGCTGTGTTTGGCCCTATATCAGCATGCTTCGCTGACGTGGATAGGATTTTTTTGCGCATTACTGATTTCCGTGACAGCAACCATAACGTACGCGCTTCTACAAATGGCCGGTTCATGGGTGACTTTCTGGGTCGGACGCAGCCAAGTGATCGACGAATTGACCGACAGCCTCACCGAGTTGACCCAATACCCTCACACCATTTTTCCGAAAAGCGCTCAACTGTTTCTCTCTATTGTTTTACCCTTTGGCCTTGCGGGTACACAACCGGCACTGATTGCAACAAACCAAGGCTACGGCCTGTTGGTAGGGATGGTTTTTGCCGTCTCAGGCATGCTGTTGTGGTTTGTTATCCAACACATTCTCTGGAAAAAAGGACTCAAACGCTATGAAAGCAGCAACGGCTGATCTGAAACCCGGCCACTTTGTCCTGGCCTTTGCGCGAATCAGTTTGAGAGATACCTTTGCCTACAAAGTTGATCTGTTCGTCAAATTGGCAGGCTACCCCGCGAGACTACTGATGGGTTATTTTTTGTGGAAAACCTTATTTGAGCACAAAGTCATTGCTGGAACCGACTTTCGATCGGTGTTCACCTACTACATGATCGTTTATTTACTGACACAGATGTTTCCATTTGTCCGAATGGCACGCTCTATACGAGAGGAAATTTACAGCGGCCAACTCAGCGTGTATCTTGCCCGAGGCTACCCACACACAAGCATTTGGCTTTCCCGATTTCTGGCCGCAAGCATGTCTTACTTGCTGTTGGTCAGTCCCATGGCCATACCACTCATTCTGATTTTCGGGGAACTGCACTGCCAACCTTCCACCCTATTGGCGTCACTGATCCTGATTGTCCTGGGCACACTCATCCGAGGACAAATGTGGTACCTGATGGGCATAAGCTCCTTTTTCACAGAGGAAAATATGGGAACCCTGCGCGTATACGACCTGATAGAACGTTTTTTAAGTGGAGCTATTCTGCCTCTGTTTCTCTTCCCAACCTGGCTGATAAACACGGCACAATATCTCCCCTTTTCCAATATGGTGTTCGTACCAGTCGATCTCTTGGTCCGTGAACATGCACCAAACGAGGCCTGGACTGCCGTTGGTGTTGCGGTGTATTGGAGTTTGGCACTGGGATTCGTGACACGCCTGGTCTTTCAAGCAGGATGGAAAAGGTTTACGGCCCATGGCATATGACACCACAGTCTGTTTGGATCGGTCACGGGAGCGCTCCCCTTTACGGTTTAATCGGCACGAGAACACGCACGGAACGGCTGCTGGCGATCAAATTTTCGGATGGATGTTGGGATTGTATACTGCACACACATGTACATCAAAAGACGCTTTTCTCCAGCTTCAGACGACCACACCCAAGCCCTAGCACTCCGATTCCAGATCCTCCGAGAACCTTTGGGGCTCTCATTTTCACAATCAGATTTGGAAAAAGATCTGAACGACCTGCACTTTGGGACCTTTGACGGCACAACACTGGTGGCCTGTCTCACCTTGACCCCAGAACCAGACCAAACGATCAAAATGCGACAGGTGGCCGTTTCAGAAGCACTTCAAGGGCAGGGTGTCGGTGGAGATCTGGTCAGATTCGCCGAACTGGAAGCAAAAACCTTAGGGTTTGAACGGATGTTCTGTCACGCACGCGAAACAGCCGTCTCCTTCTACAAAAAGTTGGGTTACGCTGTGGTCGGCAAGCCTTTTATCGAGGTCACCCTTCCCCATCGCAAAATGGAAAAGTCACTCTGAGGTATCCATTAGAGAAGGAGAATGTATAAAACCCAGAAATAGAATGGTAACATTCACACATGAGACGATTCAAAAATAAGCCTGTAAGAGCAGCGGTTTCTTGTTTGGCAAGTGGTTTTTTCCTCTTCCATTTTGCTCAAGGACAATCCATTCCACAACCCAAACTTTTACCTTTGCCCATGCCGATCTTTCAGGAAGGGCAAGACTGGACTGTGATACTCGAAAATGAAGGGACACTGCACTTTCGGTTTAGAAAGCCTATTTTTAAAAATAATACGGTCTATTTTAATATTGGGCCAAGAGAATCCATACAGGAATCGGAAATGTATTCTGGATTTACAGTCAATTTCTATCCAAAAACACAATGGGCTGTTTTTGCCATGAGACAACGTGGGGCGATAGATGGGGTCATGTGCGCCTTCAAATACAATGCAGAATATTTTAAGGATAAGCCCAAAACCATATATGGGAAAGTCGTGTACTCAGACAGCAATGCTTATTTTTTTGATATCGGCGAACTATATGAAAAAAGCAACCTGGCATGTCGATTTGTAATGGATAAGGACATACCGGAAGAAAATCTGAATATGATCGATAACAGCATGTACAACAGAGGTTTCAAAAAAGTTTCAGAAAATGAATTAACGGGAATCAAAAGGGATAATTTTCCACACAAAGATGATACGTGGAAAGTTGATGTATTTGAAAATAATAAAATAAAGGAGTCTTTTGAAGTCAAAGTTGGTGAATCTCCATATGACCAGGCAGCAGCTGGAATATTTATATTCTCTCCGAACCCAATATCTCGAGAAATCACAGAGGATTTAATCGAATACACGAGCATTGTATACGGCTCAGATGATCAATTTCTGGAAATTCGTCGCCATTTCGCTGAGGGCGCAGCCGTTGTGACAACACACAGCGATTTTTGTCGGGTGTACGGGTTTAAAAATACAAAATCTGTGCGTCAAATGGGAATTTATTTTGATGGACAAGAATCAAAGTACGGAGAATTGTTGAATATTGGAGATGTGAGGAATTTCAAAAAATGCCAACTCACCAGAATTCAATAGCGGAGAATGCAAAGACAGCCTTTTATCCATACGCAAACCACCGGGCCCCACGCAAAAGCGAAGCCCAGTGGTTTCGGTTTGTTTACCAGAGTTGCTGTCCAGGAAACGAAACCGAGTGACTGACCATATCCCAGATCACGGGACCGTAAGCCAAAACAACCAACAGCAGCGCAAAAGCAAACAATACGCCCAGACGATCGAGCAGTTTCATGGAACGGCTGGTATGGCCGCTCGAAAGAGACTCACTCCAGGGAATGGGTTCCTCTTGAACCTCCCGCTTGGAAGATGCCAGTGTCTTGAACACGACCCAAAAGTAAAGGATCGTTGCCACGAGCAAAATAACCCCACTGATGCCCGTAATGGCCATGGGAATCGATGCCTTTTGGTAAACGGCCGCAAGTGGACCCGTGACGGCCGAAATTTCACTGCGCCGAGGGATACCCAACAGGCCTTCCCAGTGCATCCCGACAGCAAAAACCATCATGCCCCAAAACCAAAGCCAGGCACTCCAAAGGGCCATCTTCGGACTCGCCAAAGCTTTTCCAGTGAGGTTGGGAATCAACCAAAAGCTGATGCCAAAGAAGGTCAACGTTGTGGCTGTTCCAACGGTGATGTGAAAATGTCCAGGAATCCAAGCCGTGTTGTGCACAACAGCATCGAGAGCCATACTGGCGTTGACAATGCCACCCGCACCACCAAAGATAAAGCTCACCATGGCCAAGGTTTGGGCCGTAAACGAGGGCTGGTTCCAAGGCAGGCGCTGCATCCAGGAGGTCCATCCTCTTCCACCACGAAGTCTCGCAGCATACTCAAGAGAAGCGCCCACGCTGAATGCCGTCAGAAGCGATGGAATGGCAACCATGAAGGTCAAAAACATGTGAATGATCTTCCAACTGTTTGGAATGCCAGGATCCGTAAATTGATGGTGAAGCCCAACCGGTGTTGAAATGAGCAGAAAGAGGGCGAACGCCAAACGCGCAAGTGGCTCAGAAATGATCTTTCCGCCCGCCTGTTTGGGCAGCAGTGCGTACCAAGAAACGTAAGCGGGCAACAGCCAAAAATAGACGATAGGGTGACCTGTGTACCAAAAAAGCGTCCTGGCCAGCAAGGGATTGACCCCAGAAACCCAACCGAGCGACCACGGGATGAGCATGAACACCACTTCGACGACCAAACCCAAAGAGGCCACAAACCACATGAGCCAAGTCGCAACGGACATGTACGTCACAATGGGGGTCAGTTTTCCGGGGTTGTCTTTTTTCCACTTTGCCCAGATGAGGACAATGTGCAAACCAACCACCAGTGTCGGTGCGACGAGCAGGGCCGCCCCAATGTAAAAGAGGGGACTTCCTTGAAGCGGAGGGTAAAAGGTATACAGCACAGATGCCTGATTGCTCAGAATTGCAATGGCGGCCAAAACGACACCCAGGGTCATGGTGAAATACGAACCCCAAGCCACTGTGAGGTTGGGCCGAACACCCAATTCCCGGGCAGGCAAATAAAACAGCAAACCCGTGATGAAATAGGTCGTGAACACCAAGGCATTGAGCACACCGTGCAGCGTGAGCCCCTGATAATAGGATTTCAAAAAGGGCAACATCTTGTAGATGTCAATGCCCGCATAATTGAAGGCTTGAAGCGGTCCGACAAGGGCGCCCAAAAGCAGTGCCAAAAGCCCCGTCATCAAAAAGTACAAGGTCACCTTTTTGTGCGGATGGAGGGCATAAAGGGTCGGTTCAGTTGAAGATTGAAAGGCAGTGGTCGTGGTCATAGGTCCTCTATGATGAGTTGGAATGTCATGTTGTGATGGCCCGTTCCACAGTATTCATTGCAGGCCATGATGTATTTTCCAGGACGCGCAAAGGTGTGCTCCACTTGGGCCACTTGACCGGGCACCAATTGAATATTGATGTTGGTGTCTTCTATTTGCAAACCGTGTTGGACATCGGCAGCCGTAAAGAACAAGGTGATGGGCTTGCCTCTGGGCACCTTTAGGATAGGTGGATTGAACGCAAATGCACGCGCCACAATATAGGCCTCATACATACCCTCGTGCTCGTGCAACCCTGGGTGTGCAAAGGCACTCTGACCGAGTTGGTTGGCATCGAGGGTCCGCAAACTGTGGTCGTGAGCCATGTCAATTTTGGGAAGGGCTCCGGAAAGAAAACTCATCACAACAGCCCAAAACAGCAAAAACACCATAACCGCAGCAACGAGAAGCCAGATTTTTTCAAATTTTTCGATGGAAGAATGGTCGAACACAGCTTCTCCTTACGCCCGAGCTTCCAAAAGCCCATACACCAAAAACCACATGAGCAAAATGCTCAGAACCAATGTACCGACAATTAAAAATGTACCTCTTGGAATTTTATCTCCCACAGTATCCTCCTAAAGGGTCTTGAGATATGTGTAGACGGCATTGATTTCAGCATCTCCCACGCCCATGGTCTTAAACCTCGGCATCATAGGTTGCAGGTCGCCGCCTTTGGTCGACTTTCCATTCAAAACAGCCTGTTCAAAAACCTCAAGGGACCAAGCTTTGACATTGCCAGCCAATTTTGGACCAACAGCCCCCTCGGCTTGTGACCCATGACACCCCGAACAGCTGCTTGCAAAAACACCTTGCCCATCCACAGCAGGGGCCTGTCCAGAGGGTGTGGCTTTGATGGAACCGACGTTTTGACGAACCAACGCAGCCTGATGACCCAATCGGTACGATCCATAAACGCCCAGTCCCAACAGGCCCACACCTACAAAAGCAAAAAAATATTGTGTGGAACGATTCAAGCGCTTTCCTCCAGAGAAAAATGTATGCCCAGAGCATCCGATTAAAGCTAGGTTGCGCCCGTTACTATCGCATTACTGGAAAGCCTGTAGGGTAAATTCTCATCAAACTTGATACGATAAGACTAAACTCTCTTGACGAGATAAGTGTAGGTGGTTATGATGGTGATGGTATAAGCCTGTGAAAATGGGCAGGTAAATAAATTTAAAAACACGTCTTCAACATGAAGACCGGAGTGAGGAGAACACTATGGCCAAGGCAGTAGGAATCGATCTGGGTACCACAAATTCCGCCATTGCAGCAATGGAAGGTGGCAAGCCCGAAGTGATTGTGAACAGCGAAGGCGCACGCACGACACCCTCGGTGGTTGCCTACAAGGGCGAAGACCGATTGGTCGGCCAAATCGCAAAGCGCCAGGCCGCACTGAATCCCAAAGCGACCCTTTTCGAAGTCAAGCGTTTCATTGGACGCCGCTGGGACGAGGTCAAAGAAGAGGCGGCGCGCAGCCCATTTGTGGTGAAAGAAGGCCCAGGTGGCAGCGTCCGCATCGAGGTAAACGGCAAGGATTTGGCACCTGAACAGGTCTCTTCTGAAGTCTTGCGCAAATTGGTCACCGACGCGAGTGCAAAACTCGGACAGAGTGTCCGGGACGTCGTCATCACCGTTCCAGCATACTTTGACAACAGCCAGCGCGAAGCCACCAAACAAGCTGGTGAAATTGCTGGACTCAACGTTTTGCGGGTGATCAACGAGCCCACTGCCGCTGCGTTGGCTTACGGTTTGGAGAAAAAAGGCAACGAAACCGTTTTGGTCTTCGACCTCGGTGGGGGGACCTTTGACGTCACCATTTTGGAATTGGGCGACGGCGTTTTCGAAGTGAAATCTACCTCTGGAGACACACACTTGGGGGGCGCAGATTTCGACCAGCGCATCGTCAATTGGTTGGCCGAAGAATTCAAAAAAGAAGGCGGCTTCGACCTCAGAAAAGACCCACAAGCCCTTCAGCGCCTTATCGAAGCATCCGAAAAAGCCAAAATTGAACTTTCAAGTGCGACTGAGACAGCCATCAGCCTCCCTTTCATCACCTTCGATCCAGAAACGCGAACCCCCCAACACTTGGAGCGAACCCTCAGCCGTGCCAAGTTCGAAGAGTTGATTTCAGACCTGCTGAAACGCGTTCGTGAGCCCGTCCAACAAGCGCTTCGCGACGCAAAACTCTCCCCAACCGACATCGACGAAGTCATCCTGGTCGGTGGATCCACCCGCGTGCCATCGGTCAAGCGGATCGTCCAAGACATCATGGGTAAAACGCCCAATGAATCGGTCAACCCAGACGAAGCCGTCGCACTCGGTGCCGCAGTCCAAGCCGGCATCATCACCGGGGATTCCAGCCTGAGCGACATCGTTTTGGTCGACGTGACCCCGCTGACCCTCGGCGTCGAAGTCAAGGGCGGAATGGTGGCTCCACTCATTCAGCGCAACACGACCGTTCCAGCCAAGAAAACTGAGGTTTTTACCACAGCTGAAAACAACCAGCCCGGCGTCGAGATCAATGTGCTCCAAGGCGAACGCCCCATGGCATCGGACAACAAATCGCTGGGTCGCTTCAAGCTGGAAGGCATTCCACCCATGCGCGCAGGACAGGCCCAAATCGAAGTGACCTTTGACATCGATACAAACGGTATTTTGCATGTGACCGCCAAAGAAAAATCGACTGGAAAAGAGTCCTCGATCCGCATCGAAAACACGACGACCCTGGACAAGACCGAAGTGGAACGCATGGTGCGAGAAGCCGAGCAAAACGCAGAAGCAGATCGCAAACGCCGCGAACACACAGAGCGCAAAAACACGCTGGACTCGTTGATTTTGCAGGGTCGCCAACAACTGGAGGACCAGCCCTCCGCACCCGCTGAAGCAAAAGCCAAATTGGAGTCCGCACTGGAAGACGCCCAAAAAGCGGTCGAGGGCGATCTCGAAGACAGTACACTGGAATCTGCCAAAAACAAACTGGAAGAGGCTTTGCGTGAATTCATGCAGGCGACACAGTCCTCCGCAGAACCCCAAGGCCAAAAACCCAAAGAAGATGACGTCATCGACGCCGACTTCGAACCAACCGAGTAACACCAAAACAAAGACCGTAAGCCCACCTTCTTCTCGGTCAACTTGGGGGAAGGTGGCTTGTCTGAGTTGAAAGCGTGCACGATGTTTTTTAGGAGACCCAAACCGATGCAAACCGACCAACCCAATCAAACCACTGAATTGGACAACGAACACACACCCGATACGGAACAAGACACCCTCGACCCCAACATGGTGGCCCAAGTTCAGGAGATGGTTGCCAAGCTGGAGAAGGCCGAGGAATTGGAACGTGAAGTGGCGGAACTCAAAAACAAATACGCCCGATTGCTGGCCGACTTTGAGAATTACCGCCGCAGAACAAACCAAGATGTCCTGGACGCCGAAAACAAGGGGATTGCCAAAGCAACCGAGGCACTCTTCCCCATCATGGACGACCTTGCGCGCGCGGTCGAATTCGGGCACAAAAATCCGGAGTCCATCTTGAGCGGGCTTTCCACCGTCCAATCCAACCTTTTGCGCTCATTTGAGCAACTGGGATTGGAGCAAACGGGTGCCAAAGGAGAAACGTTCAATCCTGCATACCACGAAGCCCTGCAGGTTCTCCCTGGTCCCGAAAACGATGTTGTTTTGGAAGTTTTCCAAGTGGGATTCAAATTGGGAGACCGGCTGATTCGTCCAGCCCGGGTGATCGTATCGAAAGCCGATCTGAACTGAAACTGGAGGTGCCAAGGTGAGCTATAAAGACTATTACCAGATTCTGGGAGTTTCTAAAAATGCCACCGAGGCTGAAATCAAAGGTGCCTACCGGAAACTGGCCAAGCAACACCATCCAGACAAAAACAAAGACAACCCTGCCTCGATCGAGGCCTTCAAAGACATCAATGAAGCCTATGAGGTCCTGAGCGATCCGCAAAAAAAGGAACTCTACGACCAGTACGGACACACAGGAAGCATTCCACAGGGAACGCCTGAGGGCCACTTTGGCGATGTCTCAGGTTTTTCGGATTTCTTTCAGCAGTTTTTCGGCGGTCAGGGATTTGGCACAACACAAAGGGGTGATCCTTTTGGACGGAGTCGAAGCCAACCTCCGTTGACTGGAGAGATCACGGTTTCGGTAAAGGAAGCGTTTTCAGGCACGGCACGCAATGTGGGCGTCGCCGGAAAAAAGCTCGAAGTCAAGATTCCACCGGGAACATCCAGCGGCAGCAAGTTGCGACTGAGGGGCCAAGCACCGGGAGGTGGCGATGTCATTTTGACCGTGACGCACCAACCCGATCCGACCTTTTCAGTGGAAAACGGAGACGTGCACATCACAACACAAATACCTGTCGTACAGGCTGTGTTGGGAGGAAAACACAAGGTTCCGACACTGTCTGGAATGGTGGAAATAACCATTCCGCCGGGGACTTCCAGTGGTAAAACCTTGCGCCTCAAAGGCCAAGGGTGGGGCAAAGACACTGCGCGGGGTGACCAATGGGTGCACTTAGAAATCAAAGTGCCCGCCCAGTTGTCCCCAGAAGAGCGGTCCCTATACGAACACCTTCGCGATCTGTCAGAAGCCAAGTCCTGAGATCTATCCAAACTTGCCAACAAGGGACTTGGGTGCTAGACTGAAGCGCTTATGGTGTATGGTTTGTGCGTGTATGGCTTTTACGAACCCGTACCGTTTGGCAAACCAAATACCCAACAGAGGGCTGCTGTCACACCATCGTCAGCAGTCCTTGTCTCGTTTTGTCATCCATGATGGGCGCTGACGGTGACGAGATGTTCCGATTTTTAAAGCCCTAGACACTGTCGCAGCCAATAGGCGCGCGACGATTTTCAGTGAGGAGTGTGGATGCGAAAACCGTCAGAGATCGTCCGTTTTGGTGAGATTACAGAAGTCATTTCTCTCCCAACATTAATTGAAACGCAGATAGACTCATTCAATCAATTTCTGCAGGCAGGGGTATCTGTACACAACCGCCAAAACCTGGGGTTGCAAAGTGCATTCAAAGAAATCTTTCCCATTGATGAAACCGACAAGAATCGGGGGGCGGGCTTGGTTCTCGACTTTCTCGAGTACACCATTGGCGATCCCGAATACACACCAGACGAGTGCCGCGAGAAAGACCGCACATACGATGCCCCGCTGTACGCAAAACTCCAACTGATTCACAAGGACACAGGGCTGATCAAAGAGGACAAGGTCTTCCTCGGCGACCTCCCACTGATGACACCTGACGGATCGTTTGTGGTCAACGGCGCAGATCGGGTTGTGATTTCGCAGATTCACCGTTCTCCAGGCGTTTACTTCACCAAAACGTACCGAGGAATCAAAGAAATCTACACGGCTTCAATCATTCCAATGCCCAAACGGGGCCCTTGGATTGAGTTGGAATTCAACAACAGTGGCGTCCTGGAAATGAAAGTCAACAAGCGGAAATTTTCAGTTCTGTTGCTCCTTCGCGTTCTGGGAATGACCGACGAAGACCTCAAGAATTTGTTTGACGGGGTTTCCGAAGCGGATATCGAAAGCGATAAAGTGAACGGTCTCAATGCAGATGAATCGCTGTTGAGGCTCTTTACTGTGCTCAGGCCTGGAGATCCACCCAAACGGGATAAAGCGATTGCCTACCTTTACAGCCTGTTGGCCGATCCTCGCCGTTACGATTTGGGCGAACCCGGACGTTTCAAAATGAACCGCAAATTGGGTCTCGAAATCGAAACCAAAACCTTACTGACCTTCGAGGAGGGCCAATTTAAAGATGCAGGCCTGATTGATACAGTACGTTATTTACTGGATTTATACAGAGGAAAAACACACTCCGATCACACGCTCCTCGAAGCAGACGATATCGATCACTTGGGAAACCGCCGAATTCGCACCGTTGGTGAACTGCTCTCCGACCAACTTCGCGTCGGTTTGGGACGGATGGCCCGAGGTGTGCGTGAACGCATGCTGCTCGGAAATCCAGACGCAGCAACGCCTGCAAAGTTGGTCAACAACCGCCCAATTGTTGCTGCCATGCGGGAATTTTTCGGACGAAGCCAATTGTCGCAGTTCAAAGACCAAACCAATCCACTCGCGGAGCTTCGACACAAACGGCGCATCTCGGCATTGGGGCCGGGCGGACTCACACGCGAACGCGCAGGATTTGACGTTCGGGACGTTCACCGAACACACTACGGTCGCGTTTGCCCCATCGAAACACCCGAAGGTGCCAACATTGGTCTGATTTCCAGTTTGGCCTCTTTTGCAAAAGTAGATGCCCTGGGCTTCATGCAGGCACCCTACCGAAAAGTCATCGGTGGCCAAGTGACCGATCAAGTCGATTACATGACTGCCGACATTGAAGACCGTTTTACCATTGCACAAGCGAACACGCCTCTCGATCCAGATGGCATGTTTGCAATAGACCGAATTGTGGCCCGACGCCGGGGAGATCCCTTGATTGTCTCACCCGACGAAGTCGAGTACATGGACGTCTCGCCAAAACAAATTGTCTCGATTTCCACGAGTCTGATCCCTTTCCTCGAACACGACGACGCAAACCGGGCACTCATGGGATCCAACATGCAGTCTCAGGCTGTCCCACTGATCCGGGCTGAAAGTCCTGTCGTCGGAACAGGTATCGAAGAACGCGTGGTGGTGGATTCCGGCACCAGTTTGGTCTGTAAAGTCAGCGGTGTGGTCGATTATGTGGATTCGCGTCGCATCGAAATCAAACTCACTGAAGACGCACCCCATGTTGGCAAAGTCACCGGCAACATCCAGACCTACGATCTTCTGCGGTTCACCCGAAGCAACATGGGAACCAACTTGGATCAACGTCCCATTGTCTCTGTTGGAGATGTGGTCAAACCTGGCCAGGTCATCGCGGACGGACCGGCCTCGGAATATGGGCGCTTGGCTCTGGGACACAACATCACGATCGCAATCATGCCCTTTGATGGGTTCAACTTCGAAGATGCCATCTGCATCTCTGAGACGTTGGTCCGACGCGATTTCTACACATCTGTCCACATCGAAAAAGACGAAATCGAAGCACGGGACACCAAATTGGGACCTGAAAAGATCACACGAGACATCCCTGGGCTTTCCGAAGCTGCACTCCGGGACCTCGACGAAGATGGCGTTGTGCGCATTGGGGCAGAGGTCAAACCCGGTGACATCTTGGTTGGAAAAACCAGCTTCAAAGGTGAATCGGAACCCACACCCGAAGAGCGGTTGCTGCGTTCGATCTTCGGTGAAAAGGCCCGTGAGGTCAAAGACACATCCCTGCGGGTTCGTTCCGGCGAAGGGGGTGTGGTGATCGGTGCCGTCCGTTTCCGCCGTGAAGACAAAGATGCAGATCTCAAACCTGGCGTCCGTGAAATGGTTCGCGTGTACGTCGCGCAAAAACGGCGCCTGCAGGTTGGGGACAAGGTCGCAAACCGCCACGGAAACAAAGGGGTCGTCTCCAAAATTTTGCCGCCGGAAGACATGCCATTCTTGCCTGATGGAACTCCTGTGGATTTGGTGTACAACCCACTTGGGGTCCCTTCTCGGATGAACTTGGGTCAGATTCTCGAAACCCACTTGGGTGAGGTTGGTCGCCGCATGGGCGTCAAGTTTGTCACGCCTGTCTTTGATTCGGTATCTGAGCAAAAAATTCAGGAAATGCTGGAGCAAACCGGACGCGATCTCCTGAAACAGCGCGAAGAAGAAGGCTTTGGGTTTGACAAACGCGAACGCGAAGTGCTGGAACGCGCCGGAAAACTGGGCGTCATCCATCCACTGAACTTGGGCCGACCCGATGCCACGAACGCAACCAAGTTGGGCCAAGCCTCCGTTGAACTTTCGAGTAAGGGAAAGAGCGTTCTGTACGACGGAAGAACAGGAGAACCCATCAACGGTCCTGTGGTGGTTGGAACCATGTACGTGATGAAGCTCTACCACATGGTAGAAGACAAAATGCACGCACGCTCGACGGGTCCCTACTCACTCATCACCCAGCAACCTCTCGGGGGAAAAGCCCAATTCGGGGGTCAGCGTTTTGGAGAGATGGAGGTGTGGGCACTGGAGGCTTACGGAGCCGCACACACCTTGCAAGAAATGCTCACAATCAAATCCGACGATATCGAAGGTCGGGACAGTGCTTACCAGAGCATTGTCAAAGGAGAGGAAGTCACCTCTTCCAACATCCCTGAATCCTTTAAGGTTTTGGTTAAAGAGTTGCACTCGCTGGGTCTCGATGTCGAGGTTCTGGATCAAGACAGCCGAAACATCGATATTTTTGAGGGAATGCTGCCTAAGCGATAAAAAAGGAGGAATATATAATGCTGCAAAAGTTCGTCATCGTCCCCCTGATTCTCGGTCTAGGCTTTTCCTACGCTCAAAAAGTGGATTGCTCTACTGTAAAGGTGGGCGCCTTCCTCTTCCTTTCCTACACGGAAATGGCATCGTTCCCAAACCCATCAGAATCTGCTTTCAAGTCATTCTCGAACGACTCATTCTCGTTTAATGACTGTGGGTACAAAATCTCGTCAGATGGCAACATGACGACTATTACTGCCAAAAGCTTTGCCGATCTCGTAAAACTCACTAATCAATCTGGTAGTAACAGATTCTATTTTGATCTGGTTGGTATCAGTGGGTATAAGTATCCCTCCCTCAAGCAGGATTTTTTCTCATATGGTCTCTTCTTAACTTTGGACCCCTCTACCAGAAAAGTGGGTATCAGTACTGTAGGCCAAAAAAGCCTGTTCCGAGATGCCTCGATTGGTTATAAGATGGACAATGGCCCCATGGTTCCTTTTCACTACGAAGGGGTTATTACTCCTTTCACTTATCCTGCTACCACCAAGCAGCTCGACTTCTATACGCTGCGGAAATACTACAGTGATGGCTATGATCGCGTGTTGTTTGACTTCTCCAACAACACCATTACCCTCTGGAAGAAGTTCGAGTTTCCGAGCAACTAAGGAGCATAGATGAAAGAATTTAGTAAAGTTCGAATTGGTTTGGCCAGTCCCGAAAAAATCCGCTCTTGGTCCACAGGAGAGGTTGAAAAACCCGAAACCATCAACTACCGGACCTTAAAACCCGAACGCGAAGGTCTGTTTGACGAGCGCATCTTCGGCCCGGTCAAAGACTACGAATGTGCGTGTGGAAAATACAAACGCCAGCGTTTTGAAGGCAAAGTCTGTGAGCGCTGTGGTGTGGAAGTGACCAAATCTGTGGTCCGCCGTTACCGCATGGGCCACATCGACTTGGCCGCACCGTGTGCCCACATCTGGTTCGTCAAAGACACGCCGTCCAAAATCGGGACGCTCCTAGACCTCAGTGCCAGTGCACTCGAGAAGGTGCTGTATTTTTCAAGCTTTATTGTGATCGACCCATCGGGTGCCATGAAAGACGGCCGCCCCCTGAAACGCGGAGAACTTCTTTCGGATGAAGAGTACCGGGAACTCCGCTACGGTCGTCAAGAAACCTACATGCTGGGTGGTGCAGATTCTGAAATCCGGGACGGCGAATACGTCACCAAAGGTCAGGTTTTAGCCGGCAACACGGTCAGCCGCCTCGACGGATTGGCGCAATATCGCTTTCCTCGGCGTGCAGAAATTCGCTATAAAGAACAAATCGATGCAAAATCAACGTTTCCAGTCGATGCCATCATAGAGCAAGATCGCTACCGTGCAGGAGAAGCCGTTGCTGAACCCACTGCTGACTTTTCAATTGTGACACCCGTGGCAGGCAGTGTTCGGGTTCGCGACCTGGGCGAGGAATCTGCTGTCATCCAAATGCTGGACGCAAACGATGAAGTGAAAGTCAGTATCTACATTCCACACGGTATGGATGTGGAGGTTGTGGAAGGTCAAGTCCTGGACGCTGGGGAGGTTTTGGCCAGCGCCAGTTCTGGATCCCTGTTGAGAACATCGCGCGCGTCTTCCCTTTCGAATGTCAAAGTTGGCAAAAAGGGCGATTGGTCCGCAACCGTGCACTTTGAACGCATTGAACAGGTTCCCATCAACCCAACCATGCATGTTTTGGTCGGAGATGGAACGGAGTTTGATGCTGGTACACGTCTCATTGGCGCAATCGATGCAGAGCAAGAGGTCATTGCGGCGTGCGATGGCACCATCACATTGCATCAGCCTGCATCGATCATTGTGTCCAAAGCGCGCGTCTATCCATACCAGGTCGAGCCCTTGGTGGTCAACGGTGACCGCGTTGAGCCTGGAGACGATCTCGCTGACGATGGCCGAATTAAAAGTGAAATCAATGGACGCATCGAATTGGATTTGGTTCGGAAGCAAATTCGAGTCATCGAGGCCTACGATTTTTCCGCACAAATGGGTGCCGAGGCTATCAAAGAACTGCTCGACGGTCTGGACCTGAAATCTCTGGAAGCAGAGCTTGAAGAGCAAATGAAAGACAATTCACGCCACAAGCGAGCGAAAGCACGTAAGCGGTTGGAAGTGACGCGCAGTTTTATTTCTTCACTCAATGTGCCCTCCTGGATGATCATGGAAGCCATTCCTGTCATGCCACCAGATCTGCGTCCGATGGTGCCCGTCGATGGCGGACGTTTTGCCACCTCGGATCTCAACGACCTGTATCGCCGACTTATCAACCGAAACAACCGTTTGAAGAAACTCATGTCTCAGGGTGCGCCAGACATGATCATTCGCAACGAAAAACGAATGCTGCAAGAAGCATTGGACGCACTCATCGACAACGGGCGCCGTGGCGCACCCGTGACCAACCCTGGCAGCGATCGCGCCCTGCGCTCTCTGACCGATCTTCTGGGTGGAAAACAGGGACGTTTCCGTCAGAACCTCCTCGGAAAACGCGTCGATTACTCAGGCCGTTCCGTGATTGTCGTCGGTCCACAGCTGCGCCTCCACCAGTGTGGTGTGCCGAAGCGAATGGCACTTGAATTGTTCAAACCTTTCCTCTTCAAAGTGCTCGAGGAAAAAGGTGAAGTGACCAACATCAAGCAGGCGCGCAAAATGCTCGACCGCCAGCGTGACATCAAGGATTCTGTCTGGGACGCACTTGAAGAAGTTATTGAGGATAAAGTCGTGCTGCTCAACCGCGCGCCGACCCTGCACCGATTGGGCATCCAAGCCTTTGAACCTGTGCTCGTCGAAGGTCAGTCCATTCAACTTCACCCACTTGTCTGCGAAGCCTTCAACGCGGATTTCGACGGCGACCAGATGGCCATTCACGTGCCACTTTCCGCTCAAGCTCAGGCTGAAGCGCGCATCCAAATGCTGTCTGCCCACAACTTGCTCTCACCTGCGCACGGAGAACCCAACGTCAAGCCCAGCCGGGACATCATTTTGGGTATTTTTGCCTTGACCTTGCTCAGAAAAGATCAAATAGGTGCGGGATTGACCTTCTCCAGCCGAGAAGAAATCGCAGAGGCTTACCAAAAAGACCAAATTGGCCTCAACAGCCCCATTTTCCTGGGCGATCGGGAAACCAGTTACGGACGCTTGCGGTACATTTTCTCCAACCCAGATGAGGCGCTCTTGGCTGTCGAACGGGGCGAGATTGACATGCAAGATCACGTCACCATCCGTGTGGATGGAAAACTCGAAGAAACCAGTGCTGGACGTGTTCGATTCTATCAAATTGTTCAGGAAACGCTCACAGCCGACGGGACGAAGCTGGATCGCGAATACGTCAATTTGCACACTGCATACGAGAAAAATGAGCTTCAGTCGTTGATTCTGAAATGCTACCGTTACCTCGGCATCGAGAAGACGGCCCATTTGCTCGATACCCTTAAGGATGAAGGTTTCCGCCTCTCAACGGTTTCTGGAATCACCATCGGAATCGACGACATCATGATTCCACCTCAAAAACCCACACTTTTGGATGAAGCCGATGTCAAATTGGCCGAGATCGAAGAAAATGCGAGTTTCGGATTTTTGACGGAAGAAGAACGCAAAAAGCAAGTGATTCAGCTGTGGAACGATACCACAGATGAAGTCAAAAATGCCGTTTTCAAGCATTTCGAGGACAATTTTCCCTTCAACCCACTCTGGATCTTGTCTCAGTCGGGCGCCCGGGGCAATGCACAGCAAATCCGCCAGTTGGCCGGGATGCGGGGTCTGATGGCCCGTCCAGACGGTTCGACGATCGAGGTTCCGATTCGCGCAAGCTTCCGTGAAGGGTTGACTGTTCTCGAATACTTTATTTCGACCCACGGCGCCCGTAAAGGTGGAGCCGATACGGCGCTTCGAACGGCCGATTCAGGCTACTTGACCCGAAAACTGGTCGATGTGGCTCACGAGATCGTCGTCCGGACAGTCGATTGCGAAACAACCGAATACACCGAAATTCCGCTCGGTCACTTTGACGAACGCAATGGCGAGTGGAAAACGATCAAAGGCAGCGAACTCGAAATGACGCTCTATGGACGCACACTGGCTCAAGGTTTAGAGTTGGGTGATCGGGTGTTTGAAGAGGGCAACGCTTTGGCCATTGAGGATGTCCGCACCATCATCAAACACGCATCTGAATTGCAATCGGTGTATGTCCGAACGCCGCTCAATTGTAAAGTGAAAGCTGGCGTTTGCGCAAAATGCTACGGCTTGGATCTGTCCAACGCCAAACCCGTCAGCATGGGGGAAGCTGTGGGCGTCGTTGCAGCCGAATCGATCGGCGAACCGGGAACCCAGCTCACCATGCGAACCTTCCACACCGGTGGGGTTGCAGGTGCCGGCGATATCACCGCGGGTCTGCCACGGGTCATCGAACTCTTTGAGGCCCGCAAACCCAAACTCAAAGCCGTTTTGGCTGACAGAGATGGTATTCTCCGAGTTCAGGAAGAAGAAGACCGCAACCTGCTCCGCATTGAGACAGAAGAAGAAGGCTTTTCCACCAAAGCGGCACTCAAGGTGGAGAAAAACCTGCGTCTGCTCAAAAAAGACGGAGAATACGTTCAGGCTGGAGAAATCCTGACGCGTGGTGCCATCAATCCACACGAATTACTTGAAATTCGCGGCGCAGCAGACGCACAACACTACCTCGTCGATGAGGTTCAGAAAGTTTACCGAAGCCAAGGGGTGAAGGTTCACGACAAACACATTGAAATTATCGTTCGACAAATGCTCAAGTGGGTGGAAATCACCGACGGTGGAGATACGCGTTTGCTGGAAGGCCAAACAGTCGAACGTTGGGAAGTCGACGAGGCCAACGAAGCCGCACGTCTGGCATCCAAACGGGAAGCGGCTTGGAAACCTCTGCTTCTGGGCATCACCAAATCGTCGCTTTCAACACAATCGTGGCTTTCCGCAGCCAGCTTCCAACACACCACACACGTCCTCACCGAAGCGGCCATTGGCGGTCGGGTTGACGATCTGATCGGCCTGAAAGAGAACGTCATTTTGGGTAAATTGATTCCTGCTGGAACAGGTCTGGATCTCGTCCGACGGAGCCAAGTGGCAGACACGCGACTGGCAGAGCGTTACGGGCTCGACAACCAAAATAGCACCCGGAACAGTGACACAACCCCACGCCCTGTTCAGCCCGGAATCGGTGACTGATCTCAAATATCGACCAGAAGAGACGTGCCCAGGCACGTCTCTTTTATTTTGCAGCAGTGATTGCAGCGATGAATTTGCTGTTCATCGGTTCGCAGAAGAGACCTCAAGGTCTTCCAAAAGAAGTGCACCTGTAAACTCCAGCGACATCGCACCACCCAAACCCAATTCTGCACCCGAAATATGGTCAATCCAATGTCCCATTGGCAATGCAATGTCCAACACAACGGGCTCAAGTGATCGAGCCGCCACACACACCATGCGCTCACAGCGGCCCTGCCCGTGTGTGTACTCGCGAAGAAATGCAATAGCATCTTCACTTGCGGCCAACAGCCTAAAATTTCCCTGTTGAAGAGCCCGTTTGGATGTTCGAAGCTCGACGAGGTGCCTTGTGTACGACCAGAGATCCCGATCCCACTGCGCCTCATCCCAAGGCATGGGAACGCGACCGAGACCCAAACCCCCGTACTGCTCCTGGGTCAATCCAATTTCGGTGCCGTAAAAGAGACAAGGGACACCCGGATAGCTCATCAAAACAGCCAAACCCGCCTTGAGCAGCGATTTATGTTGATTCAACCGAAAGAGCGCCCGAGGCAAATCGTGGGTGTCCAAAAAGTTGAACTGGTTGAGGGCCACGGGCGCCGGAAGGACATGGTAGGCATCCCACAGAATCTCGAGAAGCTCCTCACCACCCATTTGCACAGGTTGGCCCAAATAGGTCGTTCCGGAAAGCCATTCCATAAACGGCAATGCAAAACCGTGGTAGTTCATGACCCCATCTTCGCCCAGGGCATCCCTCAGCGGCACTTCAGCATCCTGAAAGCGCTCCCCAAGAACATAGGCTTCTGGATTTTCCTCCCGCGCAGCCGCCTTGAGACGCTCGTGAATGGTGAGATTGTCTTGATCGGTGCCATTTTTGCCCATCATTTGGGCCACATCCAACCTCCAGCCGTCAATGCCAAGCCTCAACCAATGCCGAACCACAGAATTCGGTCCGTCGATAAACTCGTCAAAGGCCGATGGGTCCGCGTAATTGATTTTCGGCAGCGTCGGCACATCAAAAAAACTGTGGTAAGGCGACTTTCCAGCTTCTGGGAACGCATGGAAATTGAACAGATTTCGAGATGCGGATTCGGGTTGGGTGTACGCTTGCATGAACAACCCGTTCTCATTTCCAACGTGGTTAAATACGCCGTCCAGAACAATTCGAAATCCATCTGCCTTGAGCGCTTGGATCAAACGTTCAAACGCGGGCTGCCCACCGAGATGCGGATCCACTTTTCGGTAGTCACGCGTGTCGTAGCGGTGGTTGCTGGGGCTGTCAAAAATGGGATTGAGCCAGAGGGCTGTGATTCCCAGCGATTTCAAATAGGGCAGCGCTTCGACAATACCCTCGAGGTCCCCACCATAATGGGCATGGAGTTCATCTTCTGGGTCAAGGGGTTTTTGCCACTCTGGAGCGTGCACTTCCCTACCCTCAAGGAAGGGACTCGCATCGCTTGAAGTTTTCAGGTGTTCCACAAGGGATCTTGGTAAATTGGGATACCGATACTGACCACTTTGGACCCGATCTTCTGGTGTTCCCACCCGAAACCGGTCTGGAAAAATTTGGTAAAAGACGCTGTTCCAAACCCACTCCGGCGCCTGATATTCGGAGACAAAAGAAAACCAATCCCGGTACGGACGCTGGGCATGGGTCAGACCGGCTCTGGAAAAAATGTAACGATCGTTGTCAAATTCGAGGACCCAACAGTACAACTGGGTTTTGTGCTCCAAACTCAGGGAATACCCAAACCACCGACCCTCACCATCGCTGGGTTCTATTTCTTGTGCAGGAAAAGCAAAAATCTCTCCACTGACACGGGTCAACACCTTAACGCGAACAGGATCGAGAAGTGTTTTTAGGCGAATCGTAACGCTTGTTCCCCGTTCGGCAGAAAGGGCAGATGTGTAACCCGGTGTATGGTCGTGCCACACAGGCAAGTGATCGAAAATGGCATTCATCCACCTCAGTATGCGGGACCCTTTACCCAAAAGCATAGCCCCCGATGGATGGATATTCAATTGAATACACATAGAATATACAGTAGAAATATGCAAAAACTGGCGCACCCTATGACACACAACCATATAGAAAAACCAAAAGGATGTGAAAATATCGCATATTTCACGATTTTTCGCACTGACAAAGCAAGGGCAAACCAAAATGAACAATGTATAGAGATGCAAAAGATAAAGGTTTTATGAAGAATTTCTGTTGATTTTATGCGGAATGAGGACTAAGATATTTCACGTGAGAGGGGAAACAACATCCCCAACGAATGTTTAAGGAGTTCAATATGAAAAAGTTGATTGCTGCATTGGTTGTTTTGGGAGTTGTTTCTTCGTCTGCTTTTGCCGGTGGCGGTTTGCCCCCGATCTGCAAAAAGCCCAAGGCTCCAACATGGTGCGAAGAGCTGTAAACGCTGTCCCAGTCTATTTGCTTCAAAGGTCCCCAATTCGGGGACCTTTTTCTATCTGTACACATCAAAACAAATTCTGAAAATCCATACAATGTGGCTGGCGCAGTAAAAACCGAAAACGCCTTAGAGCGGATTGACGTAAACCGGCTCTCCTCCTTCAATCACACTCACTTGGTAACCCATGGTATCTTCGCCGTAGGTGGGACAACCGCCCGGATAGCCAATCACCTGTCCCTGCTCAACGTGACTGCCCGATGCGATCGTGGTGTTTTGTAAACAAAAATACGTCGAAATGAGATTATCGCTGTGCTGTACGACCACAACAGTGCCTTGTGCCGCATAATGGCTGGCCTGTAAAACGGTTCCAGCGCCGGTCACAGTGACTCCCGTACCGGTTCCACCACTCAGGAGAACAAAATAGCCGTTGAACGCGCTGGACACCTTGCCTCCCGGAAAAGGAAACCCCAGCTTGCCTGAATACCTTCTCGGAATGCGAAGGGCCTGAAGGTCGGACTGAGCCTCTGCGGCACTTCGCACGCGCTGTCTCTCAACCTCAACTTCTCTATCTCGTACGGCCTGTTGCTCCCGTTTCAGCCGTTGCGCTTCTACTCGAGCTTCTGTCTCTTTCTCAGCCAATGCAATTTGAGCCTGTCGCCGTTCACGCTCCGTTTGAGCCGCGGCTTCTTTCGCTTTTTGTTCGCGTTCAGCTTGTAGTTTTTTCTCTTTTTCACGAGCCAAAGCAGCCAACTTCGCCAATCGCAGACGCTCTTCTGCCAATCTCTTCTGCTCAGCTTCCCTACGTTTACGCTCTTCTTCCAATTGCTTGAGCCGCTCTTGGCGTTCCTTTTCAAGACGTATGCGTTCTGCGAGAATCCCTCTCACCAAATCCTGAATACTCTGATCGGTTTTTTGTTTGGCCTCAAGTGTGTTCAGCAAAATGGCATTCTGTCCGGCTTTACTTTTTCGCAAGCCTTCGATCGATTGTTGTTGAATGGCGGACGCTGCTTGTAATTTTTCTTTTGCCTGGTTGAGACGTGCTTCTTCTGCCAGAAGCTGATTTTTGAGCTGTTCCAGTTCTGCTTTTTGTTTTTGCAGCGTTTCTGTGACCGCCTTAAGCTCAGCGATCAAATCCAGATCGTGCTTTCCCAGACGGTTCGCATAGTAGCTTCGAACCATGGCATCGTGAAGTGTCTGGGCACGCGCAATCAAACGTACATATTGACCCCGCTGATTCTGATATAACCGAAGGAGTAACTTTGCAACAGCATCTCTCAACCGCTCGGCTTTTTGCGTGTTCACAGCAATTTGGCTTGATACATCCCGCATCTGATCCTGAATCGTCGCACGTTTGGCTTTCAATGCGGTGATGCTGTTTTCAAGTTCAGCCATTTTTCGACCCGACGTTTGGAGTTGTACCTGTAAGCCTTGTTCTTTGGCATTGAGCGATCTGACACTCCGTCTCAAATCATCTATTCGAGCCAATTGCTCTTTTTGAGCGTCTTTCGAAGCCTTCATTTTGTCTTGCAGCTGAATGAGCGTTGGTGACGTGGACACAGATGCGGGTGCAGCAAAAACACCATGCAGTACAATGCCTTTGAGCAAAAGAAAGATCGAAACCCATTTGAATGACCTGTTCATACAGGCTACTCCAACTCCCCAAGATAACGGTTCGCCGCAAACCAACTTCCAATCAATCCAACCAAAAACCCCAAGCCCACCAACGATAACAACAGCATCTGAGCCCAATCCAAACGGGTAAACACAATGGCCGGAAAAAACTCTTTCAGCCAGGACGTAATGGCAAGATAGCCGGGATACAAAAAGCCCACCGAAACAAGACCGGAAATGGAGCCCAAAAATATGCCTTCCAGGACATATGGCGCACGAATAAAGCTGCGTTTTGCACCCAAAAGCCGCATCACGTCAATTTCCTGCCTGCGTGCAAACATCGATACGCGAACCGTATTGAGAATATTCATCAGGCTGTTCAACAACAACATGAGGACCAGAACATAACCAGCAATCCGAACCGACCCAATGATGCGAAGGGTTGTGGCCACATAGCTCTGGCCATACTCAATATCTTCGACACCATCGAGCTTTCGTATGTTTTCTGCAACAGTTTCGATATTTTTTGGATCTTGAAGTCGCACATGAAGCGTGTTTGGAAAAGGATTTTTTTCGAGTCCTTCCTGTACAGATGGAAGATCTTGACTCATCTGTTTGAGGATGTCCTCTTTAGAACTGAACCGCACCTGCGCCACATCCGGGAATTTTCCAGATTCTATTTCGGCCGTCAGCGCTTTGGGATCTGCCCGATCGAGCAAAAACACAGAAATTTCAATTTCTTTTTCCAGGCCTTCAAGCGTTTTTTCCAGATTGAGGGTCAACAAGCCCACCACACCCAAAATCATGAGCGTCAAAACCATGGTTGTCAGGGTCGAAAGCACGGCTGTGAAATTGCCCCCAATGGCCCGAAACATTTGTCCAAAATGGTAATTCATAAAACGTAACCACCTTGGGGATCATCTCGGATAATTCGTCCCTTTTTTAGGGTAACCGTGCGATTTTTATGGGTGTCCACAATGTCCTTGGCATGGGTTGCAAAGACAATGGTTGTCCCTTTGAGGTTGACATTTTGAACCATTTTGACAATTTCCAAAGCGTTTTCAGGGTCAAGGTTTCCAGTCGGCTCATCGAGCAAAATCAGCGGTGGACGGCTGACCATGGCCCGCGCAATCGCCACCCGCTGTTTTTCACCTTGCGAAAGCTGCCTGGGATAGTGCTTTTGGCGATCTTCCAGACCCATGACTGCCAAAGCGGATTCAATTTGGGTGTTCCACTGACGAACGGGAAGGCCGTTGATGCGAAGGGCAAAAGCCACATTGTCAAAGACATTCATCTGTGGAAGCAATAAATTATCCTGAAATACCATTCCAATTCGCCGACGGTGAAGCGCCACACGGCGCCCACGGTAGCGTTTTAGAGACTCGCTGGCAACATAAATTTCGCCCTCTGTGGGCACTTCTTTTTTCAAAAGCAAACTGAGCAAACTGCTCTTTCCCGCGCCACTTTGACCGATCAAATAGACAAACTGACCTTTTTTAACGTGAAGGTTGATGTCGCTGAGCGCGGGGGTCGGCATGCCTGGATAACGCAATGTGACATGATGAAGTTGAATCATAGGTTCCTTCTTGAGAACTGAGCGTACACGTCTAGAAGAATACCTGATATCAATTACTCTTTGACACCTCCCGCAACCGTTCCTCCCGCAAAATACTGCTGAAATCCGTAAAACAGCGCCACGATCGGCAAAGCCCCGACGACACTCGCTGCCGCAAAAAGCCCCCATTTTGTGGAGAGTTGACCACTCGTAAAGTTTCGCAAACTCACACCGACCGTCCAATTGTCGACACCTGTGAGCACGACATTGCTGAGAATAAATTCGGCATACGTACCGATAAATTGATTGAGGAAAATAAACACCAACATCGGCCCGGACAGCGGCAAAACAATCTTGTAAAAGATCTGCCAACGGGTTGCGCCGTCCACCATCGCCGCTTCTTCGAGTGACGAGGGCAGAGACTCCACATAACCCTTGTAAATCCAGGTGTTGAAGGCAATCGCGCCACCAGAATAGGCCAAAACCAGACCCGTAAAGGTATTGAGCAAACCCAATTGATTCAGAAGGTAAAAAATCGCCACAAGGGCCAAAAAACCCGGGAACATCTGAACGAAAATGAAAAAAAGCAGCGTCCCAAAGCGACCGGGAAACCGAAGCCGCGCCATGGCATAGCCCGCCGTCGTGCTGAGCAAAATACCAGTCAAGCCGGTGAGTCCAGACACCAACAAGGTGTTGCGTATGTGGAGAAGGAATTTGGACTCACTGCTTTGGCCTTCAAACTGCCCAGGGCCGACCGTAAGCACCCACAGTCCGATGCTCGCAACCAAAATGCGCATGCCCCAAGCTTGTGCATTCTGAAGGGAACGCGTCTCGCCTGTCACCCTGGAGTAGAGGGCCATGACCGCCAAAGCGAGCAAACTGACTCCCAAAGATCCCACAAAAACCCACTGCCAGTTGAGCATCTTGACGCCGTCCACAAGTTTGGCGTAGTTTTCGGTTGTAAAGTTTGAAAATTCTGGAATAATTTTTGCCTTAAAGAGTAAGAAGTCACTCTGAGAAACGGCAAAACTGTAGAGCGAATTGCGCGGATCAAAACTCGCAAACACAACGTAGACCAGTGGATAGAGTGCGCACAAAATAACCAGCCAAATGGCCAAGTGGGTCAATTGATCACCCAGGACCGCCCAGTAAGAAACACGGGTGCGACCCGAAATTTTGGCTTGCCACACCCCAACCCGACTCGTGAGCGATAACATGCCGATACCGCCCAAAAGATAACCCAAAGCAACCTTCCAGCCCCCACTGATGATGGTAATCCGGCTTCCATGCGGGTCCTCAACCCGATTGTTGAGGGCAACACCCAGCGCGATGAGACCTGCCAAACCGATCAATCCGATCAACCATGGAAGTGCTTTTTGAAACCAGGATACCTCTTTTGGTACATACTGAGTGGTCATCGTTTTGCCTCCTTGAAGACACCCGCGACCCTAAAATTCACCACACTGATGGCCATCGTCAACACCGCAATGATCACCGCAATCGCACTGGCAAAACCATACTGGGCACCACCCGCAGAAGTAAACGCTGTGTTGTAACCCCAACTGATCAAAATATCGGTCGACTGGGCTGTGCTGGTCCGCCCTTCCATCGCCGGTCCACCGGCTGTCAACAAATAGATGATGCCAAAGTTGTTGAAGTTAAACGCAAACCCAGAGAGCAAAATGGGCGTGAATGCATCTCTGAGCAGTGGCAATGTGATAGCTGTAATCTGTTGAAATCGCGAGGCACCATCAATGGAAGCAGCTTCATAGAGGTCTTCTGGAATACTGGCCAAGGAGCTGATCGTCGCAGTCATCATGTAGGGAAAACCCAACCAAAGGTTGACCAGCAAAATGGCCATCTTGGCCCACAACGGATCGTTGAGCCAAGGAATGGGCGCTGCACCCAAAAGCCCAATGAGCCGATTGACGGATCCCGAACTTTGGTTAAACAAAGCGGCCCACATCTGCACGGAAATTACGGCAGGAACGGCCCAAGGCAAAAAAAGCAGTGAGCGGTAAATGTTGCGAAACTTCAGGCGTCGGTTGGCCAACATAAGCCCCAAGACAAGACCAGCAAAGGTATTGATCAAAATGGTTGACAGGGCAAAAACAACGGTCCAACCAAACACCGGCCAAAGCTGTGCGCTGGCTTTTGCAAAAATAGACCGGAAATTTTCCATTCCAATCGCACGAATTTCATTGACCGGCGTAACGGAAACAAATTTATTCTCTGACAAAGGAGAAACCAACGTGATGCTTTTGTTCTCCGCGCGCTCGATGGTGGCATACTCCGGCTGAGGGGCTTCCTCTGTATAAAATGCAATTCGGCGTCCAGAACAAGTTGCTTCATCACATGCAAAGGCCTGTTTCAGGTCCTTGGCCTCATCCGTCAGGGTCCCCAGTTCGATCACCGTTCGGGTGGGGTCCAACTTGAGGATATCCATCCGAGATGCAGAATCCGGCGCTCCAGAGTTGACAGA
The DNA here is from genome assembly GCA_046327935.1 of Deinococcaceae bacterium. Taxonomy (GTDB): domain Bacteria; phylum Deinococcota; class Deinococci; order Deinococcales; family Deinococcaceae; genus JACMOA01. The sequence goes on along the minus strand of JAXLXL010000002.1, from coordinate 179,014 downwards.
ACTGTAATTGGTAAACGCGAAGCCAATGGTCAGTGCAATGGGATACAAGGTAAATGCACCCAAAAAGACAATCGCAGGCATCAAGTAATACCAATTGACGACCCAAGGAAACACGCGTATGCCGATGACCATCAAGGGCACAAGCGCCACCGCTGCATAAATGAGCAAAAAATATGCTGGAACGCCAGGTGTGAGCATTGAAACACCCCAACCGACCAGACAACTTAGACCAATGATGCACCCTAGTACGCCCAGGGCCACGCCAATTCCGATCGGTCCCTGCGGCGGAACCGTACTTCTGAGTATCATGCCGACCTCTCCAAATCCGTATAAAAAACTGGATGAGTCAAAACCCATCCAGCCCATCCTAGTGAGACATTATTTGATGTTTGCGCGAACTTCTTTGTCGGCTGCGGACAAAATGCCGGCAAAGTCAGGCTTAGATTTGGTGGTGCTGAGGGCGAGCGCGTTGCCCCAAGGTCCCCAAACTGCACCCATTTGTGGAACGTTGGGCATGGGGGTTCCGGCTGCAATGCTCTTGTTGAAACCAATGACATCTATGTCATTTCTCAATTGGGCAATGGCTTTCTGGCTGACTGGAATCCGACCGCCACCCGCTTTTTGGAAGGCCACCTGGTTTTCAGCACTCACCATAAATTGTGCAAATTTGGCCGATGTCTCTTTATTTTTGCTGTAGGCATTGAGCAAAATGCCCTGCACACCCACAAAAGGACTCCACGCTTTGGTTGCTCCTGGCGGCTTGGGAAACATGGCAATGCCGTAGTCAATTTTGGCTTTTTTGATGTCTGCGATATCCCAGGGTCCGGTGAGGAACATGCCCACAGCACCGTCCAGGAAAGCAGACTTGGCAACACCCCCATCGACACCCTCTGGAATGAGGTTGTACTTGTACCTCATGTCATTCAAGAATCCCATGGCCTTGAGTGCACCCGAGTTGCCAATGCCCAGATCCTTGATGTCCAAGGTCCCGCTTTTGTTTTTGAAGATGTAACCGCCATACGCACTGATCACACCGTACTGCATGTACGCATTGCCCAAGTCTGCCAGGTAACCAAATGTGCCTTTCTCAACAGAAGTCAGTTTTTGGGCCGTTTCAAGGAATGCATTCCAGTCCTTTGGAAACACGGGAACGAGCTTTTTGTTGTAAACCACTGCCACAGCTTCAGCAAACATGGGAAGACCGAACAGTTGACCCTTGTATGTCATCGCACCGACAGCCGTTTTGTTCAGGTCTGTTGTCGTTTTGACATACTTGCCCATGGGCTCGAGAACACCCGCCGCCGCCAATTCTCCGACCTGATCGTGAGCCAGTGTCAACACCAAATCGGCACCTTCTCCTTTGGGCGCACCGAGAATCAATTTCTGTTTGATGTCACCAAAAGGAACACTCACAATCTCTATTTGGTCCCCTTTGTTGGCCTCCATGTATTTCTTGGCTGTGGATTCGAGCCACGCACGCTCTCCACCATCAAAGTGGGTCCAAACAGTCACCTTTGCCGCAGAAGCAAATCCAGCTGATAAAGCCAATGCAACCAATGCCATCCGAGTTTTTTTGATATGTATGCTCACGAACACTCCCTTAAGAAGAACACCCAAAATTTCTGGCAGTTTCAGACACCTTGTGCAGTGCCACCACTATCTCTAGACCAACCGCAGCTTACCACGGGTGTGAGAGATTTGAGAACCCCAATGGCACAAGTTTCAAGCTCGTGATTTTTTGAACAAGTAACCCCTGTTACACGGCTTCTTGCGCGTTATAATGTACAATTCATTTCGTCACAAGCCAAAGCCCAATGTCGTGTTTCTTCTTCCACCGGATATCTGAGCACACGTTATCTCAAGGTAGAATTGCTTCTGGACTCAAATAGGCGAAATCCCAAAAAATACATGCCGTTTGCCTGTGGTTAAATTTCAGTTCGTTTAATTTTGACGTGGCTCAATCCAGTCTGCAGTGATTTCCGCTTGAATTTCAATGACGGGTGCAACACCCGTTCGACTCGCATACGCCCCAACGTACACTTGGTTGGCCTTCGGCGCCGATATGTGGACGCCCGTTCCCGTTGCCAACCCCCAACCTGTTTCTGGCCACCTATTGCGCACACTCTCTCCAACCACGCGTCCATTCTTCACACACTGAAGTGCTATTTTTGGTATAAATGGATCGCTCGATCTGCGCTCAAAAGACCCATATGTATCATACCGACCATACCCATTGTAAAAATCAGAGGTATCCCTGTAAGCATCAAAATCCTCAATATAGTCTGGATTTCCCGAATTCTCCATCTTCACCCGCAATACCGGACACTCCACTGACAAATCCTTTTGAGGATTAAAGATCACAACGTAACTTGTCATGTAGTAAGGCAACTCTGCAGGACAACCGGTCAACATCAGCACCAAACCTGCCATTAACGTTCCCATCATCACTTTCATTGCATCCACCCTTCTCTCCAAAATACAAAGATACAAACGGCAAAAATACATGCCGTTTGTACGTTGATTCAATCTCAATTGGCCCGAATTAGGGGCATGGGTGCGATCCAATCCACTGAAATCTCCGTTTCAATTTCGATGACCGGTGCAATGCCCGTTTTACTCGCATACGTCCCAACATACACTTGGTTGGCCTTGGGTGCCGATATGTGTACATGTATTACATCCGACCAACCTAAACTCTTCTCCGGTCGATTGTTGCGCACACTCTCCCCAACCACCTGCCCATCCTTCACGCACTGCACGGTGGTTGTGGGTATAAAAGGATCACTCAACACGTGTATAGGAAAGACATACTGATCATACCCATTGTGAGCATGAGAGGTATCCTTTGAAGCGTCAAAATCTCCGATATAGTCTGGAGTTCCCGGATACTCCATCTTCACCCGCAATACCGGACACTCTGCGGACAAATCTTTTTGAGGATTAAAGATCACTATGTACCTCCCATTGTAATAAAGCTCCCCAGGACAACCACTCAGTGTGACCATCAGACCCGCCATCAATGTCCCCATCATCACTTTCATTCCATTCACCCTTCTCTCCAAAATACAAAGATACAAACGGCAAAAATACATGCCGTTTGTACGTTGATTCAATCTCAATTGGCCCGAATTGGGGGCATGGGTGCGATCCAATCCACTGAAATCTCCGTTTCAATTTCGATGACCGGTGCAATGCCCTCTTTCTTTACATACGTCCCAACATACACTTGGTTGGCCTTGGGTGCCGATATGTGTACACTCATTCCCGTTGACGAATCTAAACTCTTCTCCGGTCGATTGTTGCGCACACTTTCTCCAACCACCTTCCCATCCTTCACACACTGCAGGGTGGTTGTGGGTATGAAAGGATCACTCAACACGTGTATAGGAAACGCATACTGACCATACCCGTTGTGAGCATGAGAGGTATCCTTTGAAGCGTCAAAATCTCCGATATAGTCTGGAGTTCCCGGATACTCCATTTTCACCCGCAATACCGGACACTCCGCTGACAAATCCTTTTGAGGATTAAAGATCATATGATAGGTGCCATTGTAATAAAGCTCTCCAGGACAACCACTCAGTGTGAGCATCAGACCCGCCATCAATATCCCCATCATCACTTTCATTCCATCCACCCTGTTCAGCACTTTTCTTTTCATTTCATACTATATCTTATACCTTCAGTCCATTGATTCCAAACACCCCGTGCACATAATCCCAGGGTGTGTTCAAATTGATGTCCACACCCTTGTGATCCACCGTCCTCACAAAGGTATCGACCCACGCCGTTCCCTCATGCACCCTGAAGTACGTCACGGGCGAGTAATGTGCCGTTCCAGGCGTCACGCCGTAGTGACCACTTGGTATGGTGTACACTGCCACAACCGGTTCCCCTGTCAAAAATTTATCGTGCAAAATACTCCGTATCGTATCGCTGTAATTGCTCCACTCATACAGCGAATCCGTCGGCGTCACATAGCCAGACCGCACGGTTGCCCTGGCAATATTGCCAAGCGCGGCCTGTCTGTCCAAAAATGCCTGCAGCCCCGTTCGGTATCCGTACGGATCCACCACCACACCCGTGCCAAACGCCTGGCCTTTCATCAGTTTGGTCATGTATGGGTATCCGTCTCCATCTATTTTATTCAGCGCTTGGATGATGTTTGTTTTATCTGGCGTATCAAACGACATGCCGACGATCCACCCTCCAAAGTCGTTCAGGTAGGACGTGTCGTAAATCGGCTTGTCCACATTGACAGTGCTGTCGTAGAAATTGACGCCGTCGTATGTCTCATCCTTCAAAAAGGCATTACCCCTCTTCCAGTACCAAAAGAGCACACTTTGCGCACTCGCTGGACCACACCCAATCAGACCTGCATCGATCCACCCTCCACCTCCACTAAACACCACGGGTGCACGAAAAACCGTTTTACCTAAACCGACATCCTCAGCCCTTTGAGCAGCCCCACCGGCAATGAGGGTGTCAAAGGTGCCGAGATCGCGCATGGCACATTTGGTGAAAAAGTAGGCCCACCAACAGTTTTCATACTGGGTCAAGGCCTGTGAACTGAGCCTGTCCGTGAGTGTCTTTTGGAAATCACGCTGCGCGGCGGTGGCATTCAGGGTGCCGTCCGCGTTTTCATAGGCTTTCAAGCGGGGTGAATTTAAATATTCGTCCCAAGCAAGGTTTAACTGCTTCGCCAAATGGGGATCTCGGCTGTTTCGGGCGGCAATTTGCGTGTACTTCTGGGTGAGGTCGTCAGCCACATCTTCTGTGAGGGGCTGTGCGTTGGAAACGTCCCAAAGCTGCCCATGTCGGTCTTTGGCAAAGAGATCGTTGCCATTGAAACTGGCCCAAGATTGGAGCTCAGACTCACCGCCGAGGGCCCTGACGGTCAGGGCCATGTTCCTGAGAAGAGAGGCATTGTGTGTGACGCTGCTGACGGGAATGCGGGCAGTGGAGGCGCCGATCATAAAGGATTGGATGGATACATTTTGTGCATCTGAAAAAGAAAGAGAAAGGCCGTATGTGAGGGGATTCTTGAGTGGAAAGGGGGTGAGGAAGGTGAGGTGATTGAAGGGGTTGCCAAGGAGGTCGAGCACCAAAATCGAAGAGGTGTGAAGGTTAGGGGTATCCAGAGAGGACAGGCTTGCAGGAGAGAGATGGGGGGAAAAGGAAGACTCAAGGCGTTGGTCAAAGGCAATGGCTTGGCCGACAGAGGTAGGAACAGAACGGGCATGCTCAAGGATGGAAAATGAAGAAGCGGCATTAAAAGAAGAGCAAGCGGAGAGAGAGATGGACAGCGCAAGAAAAGATAGGTACTTGGTCATAACTAAACCAAGAGTAACACAAAATGACTTAAATTTAACAGTGTATTCATTTGGCCCAGGTTTAGGGTTGTATGTTCAAGCAATTTCGAAACACAGGCATGGATTTCAGAGAGCCAAAAAGTGTCCCAAGCAATCGGGGAAGCACAACAAACCCCCTTTCAAAACTCAGATTTCAGAGCCATTGAGGCCAAAAATGCGTGATAGAAGCGAGATTTTCTATGAATTTTACGCACTGAAATAGCATAAAAATAAGCGTATTGCTGCAAGGCATGTGATCTCAGTATCGAGAACTTTTTAAAGATGCAACGCAACCTGCAGCAAGTTTTTCGAATATCAGGAATGTTGAAAATCGACCAAAGGAAATCCACACCATATTTTTTGTGTTGAGAATATCCAAAAATGACAGAATTTGCTGTATCGGCTACTTTTCTCGTTCTTCAAGTCTGTTGGATATCAGATTTCATCAGTTCAACGATGGCTCAATTATTGTCTGATTTGTGGAAAGATCGATGCCCATTTCCCCGCTATTCAGCTTCAGTTGGTAAGATGGGCTCAAAGATCAGCGATAGGTGCCGACCCTCGAGTTGGTGATTCGACAAATGATCGACATCTCAAGGAGGTTTGCAATGTCAAAACGTGTTTTGGGAATGATCTTAGCTGGCGGCCAGGGAACCCGCTTGGCTCCCCTCACTTCAAAGCGATCGAAGCCCGCTGTACCTTTTGGGGCAAAATACCGCATCATTGATTTTGCCCTCAACAATTTCATCAACTCGGGCATCTACAGCATTTACGTTTTAATCCAATACAAAGCGCAAAGCCTCACAGAGCACATTCAGCGGGGTTGGCGTTTCGGGACGTTTTTCTCGGATTATTTCATCACGCTCGTCCCGGCACAGATGTACCGCTACGAAGAGCTTGGTCCCGTGTGGTACAGGGGAACGTCTGATGCCGTTTACCAGAACCTGCACCTGATCGACAATTACGACGCAGACTATGTTGCGATTTTCAGTGGCGACCACATTTACAAAATGAACATTTCACACATGTTGGAGTGCCACATGGACTCCCGTGCCGATATTACGATAGCGGCCTACCCAACGCCCCTGAACGAAGCCTCACGTTTTGGCGTTCTACAGGTGGACGACCGGATGCGCATCACAGACTTTGAAGAAAAACCCACCCATCCAAAGGCCACACCCGGAGACCCAAATGTCGCACTGGTGAGCATGGGCAATTATATTTTCTCCAGAAAAGTCCTCGAAGAATTGCTCTATACGGCAGCCCGAGAAGAAGAAAACGCCTTTGACTTTGGGCAGCACATTTTGCCCAGGGCCCTACAAGATGGCTTTCAGATTTATGCCTATGATTTTTTCAAGAACCCTATCCCGGGACAAAGACACCCGAATACCTATTGGCGAGATGTCGGCACGCTCGACGCCTATTTCGAAGCCAATATGGATCTGGTGTCCGTTAAGCCGGAATTCGACCTCTACAACCCCGAATGGCCGCTGCGCACCGCAACAGAGTTCAGCCCTCCTGATAAATTTGTCCATGAAGCAGGTCAACGCACAGGACAAGCTTTCAACAGTATTTTGGCCGGCGGCGTGATCATTTCTGGGGGAACCGTCAGAGACAGCGTCCTCTCACGCCGTGTGCGGGTCAACAGTTATGCACTGGTTGAACGTAGCGTGATCCTAGATGGTTGCGATATCGGTCGTCACTCCGTAATCAGAAATGCTGTTCTGGACAAAGATGTCACAATTCCCCCTGGAAGCCAGATAGGACTGGATCCCGATGAGGACCTCGCCCGAGGGTTTATTGTCACGGAAAACGGCATTGTCGTCGTTCCAAAATCCTACAACGCGTGGAATCAATAGGATAACTTTTTTCTCTCTGAAACAGCCATTCTATCGACACGTTCGTTGAGGGGATGCCCTGAGTGTCCCTTAACCCAAACGAACTCGAACAGATGAATGTGCGCTTGTTCGATCAGCGCTTCCCAAAGATCCCGGTTTTGAACCGGTTGCCGACTGGAGGTTTTCCAACCACTGGTTTGCCACCTCAAAATCCAAGACTCCACAAACGCTTTCCTGAGGTATTGGCTATCTGTAACCACACGGACCACACAGGGTCGCTTCAGTACAAGCAACCCTTCGAGCATGGCCGTGAGTTCCATGCGGTTGTTGGTGGTTCCCTGGGCATTCCCCGATCCTTCCAAGACATGTCCGTCCCACTCGAGAATAAACGCCCACCCCCCGAAACCCTTGGCCGTCTCACACGCACCGTCAGAAAAGAGTTGAACCACTTTTCCAGAAGGTAAAGTGGTGGGTTGAATACAGGCACGATGTATGGGAGAAGATATCGTCATCAGTCAGTTATGATACAAAACCCATTCTGATTCTCGAAATGGGCACACACCAAAACCATTTACAGCCCGAGAAACATCCAATCCACAGACAAGAAGAAGCCGGTCATTCAGACCGGCCTCTTCTTTACAGGAATAGAAACTCGAACACTTTTTGCAAACGTTCCTATAATGGGGACGCGCTTCCAGCCGGGGTCAGGAGCACCTGAAAACAGGTACAAATCTCCAAACATCTCAACACCACCCTTCGAAGTTCGCCCACAAAAAGACGTTATTTACCGCCAGGAGTTGTTGAGCTTGGCACGGGCTTGGGAATTCCACCAATCCCACCGGGCTCAGCTGACGCAGCACCATACATTGCAGCACCCAAAGCCAAAACAGCGACAACCACGTTAACGATCTTTTTCATATACAACCTCCTAACGCGTTTCAGATTAAGACAGATACTGTTATAAATCTGTTAATTCAGATTGAACCCATACCATAGAAATAAGAAAAATCTATCCAGAAAAGGGTTTTTAAAATCAACAAGGAGTACATCTCGGCTCAATAAAAACCTAAAAAGCACAATTGAAGAGAAAACAACCGCGGAAAAAATTAACAGATCGAACACAGGCTTCAAAATCAAAAACGCCAATCGAAAAAAATATCTTGAATTTATGTACCAACCGTATAAAAACACAAATTCGACACTTTGGGAAATCCAGGAACAAACAACGCACCCCAAAAACGAAAGGTCTGCAAAAATGAGCAACAGCACCCACCAGAAGAACGTACAGCAATAATTAATAATATAGACCTAAAATCAAATAGATGCAATGCAAAATAAGAAAAAAATAACATATGGGACAAATTTAAAAAACATTCAATTGAAATCAGCCGAGGATATATTCTAGAAAACACCTACACGGATAGGTTATTTTCATATAGAATTGTTCGATACATTTCGAGCTAAAATGAGGGTACAATGGATCTGTTAATCCCACTTAATCCACTGGAACGCCTCATCGGTGAAGCGCGTCTTAGGGAAGTGATGGATAACCACGGCACGCTGGTTGAGCCTTCCGCGCAAGACGACCGCTGGGCTGGTTTGGCCACGTACATTTTGGGGGATCCCAACCAGGCTCAGGTTTTACTCAATCGATCCCTCGCACGCGGTGAACAGGGTGCACTGATTGAACTGGCAGCCATATCTCGCGAAAAAAAGGATTTGACCGACGCGCAGGAAAAAATCCACCAAGCGCTCCAGGAATCACTGCCCCTCGCGGATAAGGTCCGGGCCTGGAGAGAGCAAGGGGAAATCCACCGAATCTCTGGAAATGTCGAACAGGCCATTGCCACACTGGAAAAGGCCCGAGGGTTGCTCCAAGGTCTTCCAGACTTTCACAGACAGTGGTTGGGTTCCTCTGTTGCACAACGATTGGCATTCATAGAAAGCGAACGCGGATTCGACCTGGAAGCGCAGCGCTATTTGGACGAGGCATTGCGGCTCATCCAGGCCCCCGTTCGACGCATCAGTGTCTTGCTCACACGCATCTTTGTGGCCACCTTTGCGGGCAACTATGATCAAGCCAATCAAGACGTCCGAACACTCCAAGAAGAAACCCCTTCGGATACACTGCAAGACAATTACGGCCCAACGTTTCACTATGTTTTGGGTCGGTTGCTCTGGGCACAAGGGCTCTTGGAAAAGGCTTTTCAACATCTGGAACAGTCTGCCCAAATGGCACGACACCGCGGAAACCTGGAGCAGGCAGCCTTCAGTTACCTCAATGCGGGTGCCGTACAAACCGCACTCGGACAGACTGGCCTTTCCAGGGTACACATCCAACGCGCATATCCACTGCTCGCCACACCGTCACTCAAAGCCATGATGGCACTTCGCGAAGGAAACCTCGCCATCAAAGAAGACAACTGGGCCAAAGCCAGCGAGCGACTGCAAGAATCGCTCAGCATATTCCAAGCCCTAGAGATGTACAGAGAAAGCGGTTGGGCCTATTTGCATCTCACATACGCATTCTTGAAAAACGGCGATGAAAAGTCAGCCCACCAGGCCCTCGAGTCCTGTGCAGATATGGCGCATCGGCTGCAGAATCCACACTTTCTGGCCGCAGAATGGTATCTCATTCCGGATGTGCAAGCACTCACGGCCATTGTCACACCCTACACGCAATTTATTTTGCCCGTGGCATCGGTGTCGCCCAGCGAAAGTGCACCAGTCGAAGTTGTGGAGAACGAAATCGACCATATTGAACTCATCACCTTGGGACGGACAGCCATTTTGATCAATGGAAAACCCGCGTCTGTGTCGCTGTCTCGCATCTATGAACTGTTGGCCTTCTTGTTGCTCAATCCAAACAGTTCACTGGATCATATTTTGGTTAATCTGTTTCCCAACGAGCCCCAGGCCAGCGGACAGCGATACTTCCATCAAATCAAAAACCGCCTGCACAAAGACCTCCCTCAACTGCATATTGTGTACAATCGCAATCAAAACACATACACCCTTGACAGCGGACCCGTTCAATTGACTGCGGATGTCCATGAGATACAGGATCAACTGAGAACCTGCAATGAGACGAATTTCGAGCGCATTTTGAACCACTACGGCGCATTTATGCAATCGTCGAATTCCGAGTGGGTCGAAGAAATCAGAGACAGTTTGGAATGGCTGTTGATCCGCAGTGGACTTAAGGTATTGCAAACACTCTTTGACCAAAAGAGTTTTGCGGAATGCAAGCGACTTTCGACCAAAATCTTGGAAATTGTGCCGTTTGACATCACACTCAATGAACTGCTGATTTCAGCAACTGCCCAACTCGAGGGTATTTTGGCTGCACGCAGTGAGTTGCTTCGCGCAGAACATCGATTTGCAGAAGTCGGTGGATTGCCTGAATCGCTGAAATCATTGGAAGCCCGCCTGCAGGAACTGATAAACTAAATGTTCATGAGGAATGGCCCACTGGTCAAGGCGCAACACAACCCATAGAATTAATGGGGGTTTTTCTCCCAACACAACCATGAAACGCATTGACTCGACACACAATCCTGACATCAGACGCATTGCGAAACTGGTGGAAAGCCGCCGACAGCGCACCAAAGAGCACCGTTTTGTGATAGAAGGTGCCCGGGAACTCTCCCGCGCCATCCTTGGGGATGTCACCCTAGAAGCCATTTATTTCTGTCCAGAGCTTTTCAGTGACGAAGGACAGTCCTTTTTCGCCACGCAAGGGCAAAGCGATCCCGAATGGATAGAGGTTTCCAAAGCGGCATTTTCCAAAATCAGTTACCGAGAAAACCCAGACGGACTCTTGGCCATCGCACCCCTGTTTTCGCCGTCTTTTGATGACCTGCAATTTTCCGAAACAGCCTTGATACTGGTTTTGGACAATTTGGAAAAACCGGGCAATGTGGGCGCACTGCTCCGCACAGCGGATTCAGTTGGCGTCGATGCCGTTTTTGTAACGGGCAAAACCGACCTGTACAATCCCAACACCATCCGCGCAAGCCAAGGCAGTCTGTTTAACCAAACGGTGATCGCCTGTGAAACCATCGAATTGATTCCCTTTTTGAAAAACCAACGCATTTCCATTGTCGGTGCACAACCCGACGCCCGCCTTGAGTACTGGGACAGCCCACTCGAAGGTCGGGTGGCCATCGTTCTCGGGACCGAACACGACGGACTTTCGGCTGACTGGATTGAGCACACAGACCTGTGCGTTTCGATCCCAATGCACGGCTGTGCAGACAGCCTCAACGTTGCAACTTCGGGTGCATTGCTGCTCTATGAAGCGCTGCGACAACGCAGGTGGCTTGGCTGAGCGATCAGGGATTACAATTGACGCATGAGTATTGCTGTTTTCGGTCACCAGAATCCAGACACAGATGCGGTTGTTTCCGCATTGGTTTACGCCAGTTTTCTCTCCAAAACCCATGAAGCCGCCCAAGCCTTCCGTTTGGGCGAACTCAACAGAGAAACCCTCTTTGTTCTCGAACATGCCAATGTGGCGCACCCCCATTTGATCACGGAATTGCCCGCAAACAGCCCGGTCGCCTTGGTAGACCACAACGAGGCTGGGCAAAGCATCCCAAACCTCAAAGAACTCAAGATCACCCGGATTGTCGATCACCACAAATGGGGAGGATTGGACACCCCAGACCCCGTTTACCTTCGGTTTGAGCCGCTCGGGTCAACCGCCACCATTTTGACCAAACTCTACATCGAAAATCACGTCCCAATCGAACAATGGGAAGCAAAGCTGTTGCTGTCGGCCATCTTGTCAGACACGCTCCATTTCCGCAGCCCCACGACGACAGAGACAGACCGCGAAATGGCCACCTACCTCTCTCCAATCGCGGAAATCATCGATTTGGGACATTATGCACTGGACATGTTCGCCGCCAAAAGCAACCTCGCAGACGTGACTGCCCACGAACTTCTCAAAATGGATTACAAAATCTTTACTTTTGGTGGACAACGCTATGGGATGGGCGTCATTGAAACGACGCACCCGGATCCGATTTTGGACCGTCAAGACGAACTGATGCGGGCCATGCAAGACGAGAAAACGCAGGACAATTTGACGGGCATTTTTCTATCTGTGGTGGATATTCTTCAAGAAACCCATCAGATGCTCGTTTTGGGCACCTCGGAGGAAAACACCATCAAGGGTGCTTTTGGCGTCTCAACCGAGCACGGACGGGCAAACCTTGGGAACCTACTCTCACGAAAAAAACAAATTGTACCCGCCTTTGAAGCGTATTTTGCAACACACACAGCGTCCAGCCTAATTTATGGAAACAATGCTCCACAAAAGTGATTGGGTGAGATTGCAGTGAGCAGTTCACCTGCCTATACTTCACAGGTGTGCCTGAGGGGCAGAAATGAACCCAAATGCCACAGCCGAATTCGCATTGCTTGAATCACTCAGTATTGGTCTACTGAAGGAGCGTTATGAAGAAAACAGCAGCAGCCTTGGTCTTAAGTCTTTGCATTGCCAGCCAAACATCCTACGCCATCGAAAATTGCAAAATGATCCGCATGGGTTTCAACCCAGCCCAAGACAGCAACGTTGTTCTGACCAACGGAAACGCCCTTGCCAAGTATCTGGAAAAGAGCGTGCGCGGCCTTGAGGTAAAAGCCACAGTGGCTCAGGATTACACAGGTTTGGTCGAGGCCATGCGCTCTGGACAGCTTGATTTTGCTTGGCTCTCCCCTGTCAGCTACATCGATGCGGCCAAAAATGCCGGTGCCAAGGTCCTTCTCAAGAGCGTTCGGGGAAATGGCCCGTTTTACTGGTCCGCATTGGTCGTCCGCAAAGACAGCGGCATCAACAAGCTCGAAGACCTCAGGGGCAAATCCATTGCTTGGATCGATCCCAAAAGTGCTGCAGGATACACTTATCCCAAAGCGACATTGCTATCAAAAAATATCGACCCAGATAAGTTTTTCGGGAAGCAAACCTTTGCAGGTGACCACGGCGCAGCGGTACTCTCGCTCGTCAACGGCACAGTCGACGTGGTGGCCACATTTGCCAACGACACCAAAGGCATCAGCGGAAGTTGGACCCAGTTGCTCAAACCAGAACAGGCTGCCCAAGTCAAGCCACTCATCTTCAGCAAGCCCATCCCAGGCGACACCTTCAGCGTGCGAAAAGATTACGAAACGGCCTGTGGCGACATCACCAAACGGATTTCAAACGCCATTGCCGGAATGCGCTACTATCCAGAGAGCAAGACGCTGCTCAGCAAGCTGTACCGAATCGATTACATGATTCCAGGAAAAGACAGCGACTACGACGTCGTTCGAGAAGTCCAAAAGTTGTCAGACAAGAAATAAATTTTTTGATCTCAAGCGCTCGAGACCACCTCGGGCGTTCTTTTTAGGTAAGCATTTGACCATCAGAAGACATATACAGGAGCTGCATGATTGAAGTTCAAAAACTGTCCAAGGTCTACCCAAACGGCACCGTTGGACTCAAAAACATCGATTTAAAAATTCCAGACGGTCAATTTATCTGCATCATCGGCCTTTCAGGCGCCGGAAAAAGCACCTTCCTCAGGTGTCTCAATCGCCTCAACGATACAACCGAAGGGCACATCCTCATCGACGGAGAAGACATTGCCCCTGCCAAAGGTGCGACGCTTCGGAAACTGCGCAGACGCATTGGGTTTATCTTTCAACAGTTCAATTTGGTCTCCCGGCTCACAGCCCTGGAAAATGTCTTGTCGGGTCGCCTGGGCTACCACAACCGACTCTCTGGGTTGCTCGGCCTCTACAGCGAACAGGATCATAAAATTGCACGCGAAACCCTATCGCGCGTCGGGCTTGCAGACAAAATGGACGTTCGCGTCGATCAACTTTCGGGCGGACAGCAACAACGGGTCGCAATTGCACGTGCGGTTGCCCAACAGCCCAAAATCATTTTGGCCGATGAACCCATGGCGTCCCTGGATCCCAAACTTTCACACGTCATCATGGGATTGCTCAAAGAATTCAATTCGGACGGTGTCAGCGTGCTGGTCAATGTACACGTTCTCGAACTTGCGACCCAATACGCTGACCGCATCATTGGTTTCAACAAAGGGGAACTGGTGTTTGATGGGACACCCGAGCAGCTCACGAAAGAAGAAATCGCGCGTGTCTATGCGGGAAGTGTGGCCGACCTATGATTGCAGCCCTTGTCATCGGATTGATTTTATCGCTTGGCACACTGATTGCACGGGGCTCAGGAAGACGCTTGGCTCTGGCTGGAAGCATCGGACTGCTCACCACATTCTTGGCACTGCCCTTGTTCGAAACGCTGGGTGCACGCTCCGACCAAACCATTTTGCCCACCGCACTGGCATTGGCCAGCACGTACCCATTGCTGTGGATCACACCCCTTTTTGCCGCACTCACCGCTTTTGCTTTCCGAAAAACACCCATGGTCGTCGGCGCCATGGCAGCAATCACGGGGTTGACCGCGCTCGGCAGCATACTCGTGATCCAAAATGGACCCGAGCACTGGATCAGCCTTCAGGCCGTGGGTGGAGTTCTGGAAACGGTCTTTCCCTTGGGACTCCTGGCCGCACTCACGCCCATTGTTTTGGGCCAAAAAAAGGAAACCCGAATTGTCTTTGGTGTCGTCTCCGCAGTGTTGTCGCTGGGCTTTGGCGCGTTCTTGTACTCCAACCAGGGCGCAACCATCTTCCCCAACCTTCGCAACTATTACAAGATCACCACTCCAGCTTCGGAAGAACAGCTCAAACAGGCCGTCGTGGACTGGAATGCAGACCTCAAACAAACCAATCAAGATCGACAAACACTCCAAAAAGATTGGGAAACGACCCTTAAAAATCTAGAAACAGCATCTGGTACGGATTTAGCGCGAGAACGGCGTTCCTATGCGCTTCTGCAAAGTCAAATCAGGGATTACCGCATCACTGACCCTACAGCCATTGATTTACTGTCCAGCGCAACCAATATCAGCCAAATTCCATCGGGCTACCGACCCGGATACGATGCATCGGAAAAAGGTCTTCGCCGTGTGATGGTTCAGCATGGACAATATGGATACGCATTATGGTTGCTTTTTGGGATTCTGTCGCTGGGTGGCGGTCTCACACTGGCTTTCCGTGGACGTCAATCGACAGAACACACAGACTTGCCACTTGGAATGGCGCTGTCAGCCATTGCAATTGTCATTGGTGCAGCCGTTCACAGTGTCCAGTTTGATCTCCAAAACCTCATTGTCAACTTTCCTTGGATCACCGATTTTCTGTCGAGGGCCTTCCCCCCCAATCCCAAATTTATTGCTGAAGTCTCTAGAGAAATGCTCATTACGCTCAATACTGCACTTCTGGGTACGGTGTTGGCCGCGACTTTTGCTGTGCCAATCTCTCTGTTGGCTGCACGCAACCTGACGGAGCGAAACCCCATTACCCGCGTCCTCTATGTGATCACGCGTATTTTCTTCAACATCAACCGTGGCGTCGACACCCTCATCGTGGCATTGGTTTTTGTCGCTGCACTGGGTTTGGGTCCATTTGCAGGTGTACTGGCTATGGCGCTTCACTCCATTGCAGACCTTGGAAAACTCTACTCAGAAGCGATGGAAAATGCGGACAAAGGTCCGATCGAGGCATTGGAATCTGCGGGTGCTCCTGGCTCGAGTGTCGTTCGCTGGGCACTGTTCCCTCAACTCCTACCCCTGATGCTCAGCTACACGCTGTACCGGTTTGAAATCAATTTCCGCGTTTCAATTGTGCTCGGATTTGTGGGCGCAGGGGGAATCGGCTTTCTGGTCACACAAACCATGCGTGGGGGTCAGTACCCAGATGCCATTGTGGCAATCATTGCCATTGTCATTGTGGTCAATGTCCTGGATTTCATTTCCGCGTCAATTCGCAAACGTCTCGTTTAAAAAAGTCACATCCCCTAAAGCGTCTGCTTCTAAGCAGACGCTTTATTCTTGCGATTCAGATTCTCGAATGCCAAAACTGTTGTTTTAATGATAATTTAAAGCTTATTTTATCATTACAGCAAGTTTATTAATTTTGGGGATATTTTATTTTTGAATGTAATGTGGTAAAATCTATGTATGCCAGTAACTTATAGTTTAGATCTTAGAAAAAGAATAGTTGAAAAATACTATGAAGGATACACAATAAAAGAGGTTGCAGAAATATATAATGTTTCTTCCTCGGCTGTTGGACGATACTTGCAGCTTGATGACAACAATGTATTGGAACCTAAAAAAAGAGGAACTAAAAAGCCACCCCGTATAGATATTGCAGACTTTGAAAATCTAAGAGCAATGGTACAAAGTATGCCGGATATTACCTTAGAAAAAGCGTGTCAAGAATGGGAGAAAATGTATGGTGTGACCGTGAAAAAAGCGACAATGTATAGAGCGTTTCAACGTGCGGGGATAAAGTATAAAAAAAACTTATATCGCACTTGAAAAAGAAACACCATCAAATATAATAAAAAGAGAGGCATTTATTGAAGAGATTTTGAAAAGTGATTTAAATGAAATTGGATTTTTAGATGAATTTGGCGTACATATAGATTGTGAAACCCTCTATGGATGGAGTCATAAAAAAAGACTATATTGCAAAATAAATAGATCAAAAAGAAGGAAAAAGAGAAATGTAATACTCATTCTACATATGAAAATGGTGTGCACGTTTATAATTGATGGAACAATGAATACTGACGTATTTTTAAAATATATAGAGATATTTTGCGAAGAAATCAAAAAGATTGGTATTAGAAAAATAGTAATGGATAATTTAAGCGTACATAAAACGAAATCTGTAAAAGATTTATTTGAAGAGAATGGAATAGAAATACTATATATACCTCCCTATAGTCCAGAATTGAATCCAATAGAAGAATCGATTTCGAAAATAAAGAATGGAATAAGAAGATATCCAAGTAAAACAATAGATAACATAGAAAATATCATTCAAGAATGCGTAGAGGCTGTAACTCCTGAAAATATAGAAGGATATAAAAAGCATTTTATGTCCTTTGTTAATTCCTAATAATTATGAAACCCGCTGTAAAATTTAATTTCAAATCAAACGTATAACTCATTTCCAATCAGGCTTATTAAAATATCCTTTTCACAGGAGATTGAATATGTTAAATATAAAAACCTTATCCGCTCTTATTATTTCCACATCCCTCATGGCCAGTTGCTCCAATTCATTTAAAGTACCCAAAGGTAGCTCTCAATCCATGGGTGAAAATTTACGAACCGAAATAACAAATATTGACACAAATAAGCTTATGTCGCCCTTCAAAAATATAAAAGATGGGTTTTCTCTTTATTCTTTTCCACACTTGGAAAGTAACATTCCCATTGGGCAAAAAAACTCAACTTCTTCATCTACATTCTCCATTCTGCCCAAAAGCCCTTTTGGAGGATTTGGGGGCCGTCAAATCGGTGGAGCTGGAACAGAGGATGCACTCGATGTGACAATAGACTCACTGGGGAACTCCTACACCGTCGGTTTTACAACAGGCAAACTCTTTTCAGCATATTCAGGCGGAATCAACGATGGGTTTATCGCCAAATACGATAAATCTGGAACACTGGTCTGTTCCAATCAAATTGGAACAAGCGAAGACGACCTCATAACGACGGTTGTCACAAACAAAAAAAATGAAGCCTACGCTTTGGTCTACAGCAATGGAGATATTTTCTCGTATGGGCTTCCTCCTGCTGGTAAAATAAGGTCTTTCTTGGTCAAAATCGGCTCAGACTGCAGTGTTACCGCACATGCATTCCTGTCCGAATCACCTGGATACACACCCCCCAAGCTGACCGACATCGCATTCGATAGCAAAGACAACGTTTATATTGTCAATGTACATGGAGGAATAGGTGGTCCCGCGGATACTGACACATATATCTTCAAATTTGACCCATCGCTGTCCAAGAAGCTGGGTGAGAGGGTAAAAAGCACTCCGAATGTAGAAGCCTACACTGGAATCGCGATTGACAAGAGCGATAATCTCTATGTCACCGCAGCAGATGGATATTCCATGCTGACAGGAGGCTTTCTCAATCTCACGTTATTCAAGTTTGACTCCGATTTTAAAACAGTATGGCAACAAAACTTTGCCACTCCAACGGGAGGCACTTTCGGAAGGGTAGCCCTCAATTCCCTAGACGAACCGTACGTCATAGGTACCACATTGGATGCCTTGTTCAAACCCTTGGGAAGCACCCGCGGTGATGCCATCATCATCAAATTTGACCCCGACAATGCTGTGGCACCCAAAGGCATTCAACTCCACATGGGTGAATTGATCCTTCGTGCCGATGACTTCATATTCGATAAGAACGATCAAATACACCTGATTGCTGCAAATATAACAACCACAAATACAGCATCTGCTTACTTCTTGTTGGATTCCAATCTCAATGAGATCAATCGAAGTGACTGGGGCGTTGGAGGATCTCCATCGGGCGTCTTTGCAATTGCAATCGATCCTGCAAAAACCCAGATTTCACTTTCTGGAGCTACAGGTGAAGGTCTCTTTGGGCCCTACGGTGGAGGAGTTAAAGATGCACTGATATACAATTTTACCCTTTAGCATGACATTATCAGGTTACTTTGGCAAGCATTATAGCGGTTTCTGGAGACTTTGATAAAATAATGAGATGCGCATCCCTACAGCCTCATCTGGGATGCCGTTTACGTTTAGCCCAAGATATGCCTATCCCTCAAGCGGTGCAAGAACTGACGGGCTGCATTGGCCAAAAATTGCGCCCCAGAAAGGATACAGCAAGTTTCTTTAATATCGGGAATTTCTTGAGAAGCCAAAACACATCCAGGTCACGCTTTATCCCTGTTTCAGTGTTTTTAAAATAATGAAAACCGCTTTATACGCGCCTTAGACGATTAATTCAAAAGACTGAGAAAATAGCGGTCAGGCCCCTTTGGGTGTTGCTCTGTCCAAGACGAGTGCCGTTTGGGCCAAGACACGTTTTGGTCAGGTAAAATCTCTTGCTTGCCTCCGACTCCAAGTTGCATTTTTTGTCTTCTCCTATAATCTATCATTTTTCAATGCCTCTAGATGAGATCATTATAGACAAAGCTAATCAAACGGCACTTACGACAAATCCCTTAAATATTGGGAATTTTAGAAGTAGCTGAAATAAATCCAGATGACATTTCTTATTTGCCAAATATCCTAAAAGTGAAAGAACTTGCTCTAAAATATCCTAAAAATAAAAAAGAATTCTGTATTTTCATTGAGAAACGTTTCTTAAACTTTTGCAAGGTACTGAATTCCAAAATATACAAAAAAATAAGCAAACTCGCTTTATCGCAAAGATAGTGCTGTCTTTAGCAAGAAGCGAGCTAATCAGAAAAACCGTTAGGCAAGTGTTTTATCAGTCTTCTGAAATTCCCAATCATTATGAAAACTGCTGTATGACCTTTTCCACATCTTGAATATCCTAGGACTTACGCGAAACGGTTTGGATGGTGCAGAATTTGAGGATGGGCAGACCTCGAAAAGTGAGCCGAAAACGATACTGTGAATTCTTGATGGCTACCCCTGTCAACCGAACCCAAACCTATTTTGCCGATCACTGCGACGATTTTTCTCATGATGCCATCAATCGATATTTGAAAGGAGATCGGGTCACCCCCGCTCAGGTTTGGGAAGCTGCCCGTACACACTTCGAGTTGAGTCCTAGGGGTTATTTAGTCTTCGATGATAGCGTAATGGATAAGAGTCATTCTCGTCAGATCAATGTGGCTCGTCAGCAGTGGAGTGGAAACGAGAAACGAACCATTCGAGGGATTGGAGTGGTGACGTGTGTTTATATCAACCCAGACAGCGAGAAGTTTTGGATTGTAGATTACCGTGTCTTTGCGCCAAATCAAGATGGGAAAACCAAGATTGAACATGTCCATGAAATGTTTCAGCGTGCCTTAGAGCGGTGTGCAGTGGGAGAGTTCAAATTCCGAACGGTGTTGATGGATTCTTGGTATGCGACTGAAAGTTTAATGACCGCCATTGATCGTGCTGGAAAGTATTTCTGCTGCCCCATCAAAAGTAACCGAAATATCCAGGATGCCCGGGAAGATGATCTCGAGTGGACACCCCATTGGTGCAGTTATCAACGGGCAGATGGGGTGTCTTGGAGCAAAGATCAAGAAGAACATGGACGGGTAGTACATTTGAAGAAATGTCCCAAAGCGTTTAGAGTGAAAATGTTTCGGATAGCGTTCTCTACCGAGCGCACGGAACTGATCGTTACCAACGATCCCACTCTGCTGACCACGGATGATGTGCGCTCGACGTGTGCCATCCGTTGGAAGGTAGAAGTGTTTCACCGAGAATACAAACAAATTACAGGGGTTGAAGATTGTCAGTGCCGAGTAGGACGCGCTCAAAGGAACCATATTGGGTGTGCCATGCTGATATGGCTTCGGATGAAACACCTTGCAGAAAAAGCAGGTACCACAATCTATCAACTGAAAGAGCGACTTTTGAGCGATTACATGCGCCGTGAACTCCGCTCACCTACTTTCACTTTCGCGTAAGTCCTATATCCAAAATCTGAAACAGTGTCCATCTTTTTTTCACTTGAGGCGCGGCCCTTCCTCAGTGGGACACCGAATGCTGAAAACGCGGGACAATCCGGACTGCGACGTCACCCCCCAAATCGCGTCTGCAACCTCCATGGTTGCTTTTTGGTGCGTCACCAAGATGAATTGCGTCCCTCTGCGGGCATATTCTCTCAGAAAACGGGTGAACCTCCGGATATTGGCCTCATCGAGAGGGGCGTCCACCTCGTCCAGAATAGCAATAGGCAAACCTTGATTTCCCTCTTGGGCATCAGAGAGCGAAAACAAAAATGCCAAAGCCACCAACGTTTTTTCTCCGGTTGAGAGAAGATCCAGTGCCGCGGTGCGTTTATGGGCAAGTCCGACAGTCAACCGAATACCAGACAGACCATCGGTGGATTCGAGAGATCCGATGCCACCCAACAGCTCTTGGATGTGGGCCAAGAAGGCAACATTGACCCTATTCAGCGAACTGCGCAAAGATTTTTTGAAATCATGCTCCAACATGTCCAAGGCTTTGCGCAAGGCCAGGTCCGCATCGCGCAATTCCTCAATTTCGCAAAAGCGTTTTTGGTAGAGTTGCTTTTCTTCATCCAAACGGTCCTCTGCACGTGGATCGACCGGACCCAAGTCCATCAGACGCTGCTCAAGACGTAGGACTTCTTCCGACCACAACTGCGGGGTTCCTGGAACCTCCACCTCCAATGAACGAATCTCCCCCATTTCGCCAAGGAGGGCCTCTTTTTGTCCAAGCATGATTCGAAGCTGTTCCAGACGGTTGCGCTGTGTTTTTAGGGTTTGATTGAGTTGTCTGTGCGACGCCGTCAAGGTGTCCATCTCCAGAATGTGCCGGTTTTCTTCTGGCATTGGAATGAGCGCCGCGCGACCCAACGCCTCTTCCAATGCCATTTGGGCCTCACGGAGATGACCCTCCTGCGTCCTGAGCTGTATTTCCAATTTACCCAAGGTGGTTTCGAGATACTGGCGCCGCTTCTGGTGTTCTTGGGCGTGTTGCCAAGACAGCAATGCCCGTTTGGCTGTTTCGAGGTTTTCCCTGTGTGCGTGCTCGTCTTGCTGGGCCTGGAGCAACCGATCGCGCAAATCCAGCAACTGCCGCTCCAGCGTCTCTTCGGTGAGACCGGGCATCTCGGGAGGGGCTGCGTTCATTCGGTGTGAGAGGTCGCTCAGGTGATCCTTGGCCTGCTGGACCCTTTGCTCGGCCTGTCGGTATGCCATTTCAAGGCTGTTCAGTTGCTTTTGGTATGTATCCTGTACGCGCCGATAGGCTTCCAGTTCGCCTTCCAAATGTTGAAGTTGCAGCGTGGCTTCGCCCTCTTGTGCACCGAGTTGCCGCAACCGTTCAGTAAGATTCGCACATTCCGCGTCCAGCTCGTGTAGCCTGCGCACGTCTGACAGGTGAGAATGGCCCTGATCGCGAAGTTGTCCCCCCGTGAGCGCGCCCCCGGGTTCGAGGATTTCTCCAGTCAGGCTGACCAAA
Organism: Deinococcaceae bacterium; assembly: GCA_046327935.1. GTDB lineage: Bacteria > Deinococcota > Deinococci > Deinococcales > Deinococcaceae > JACMOA01. The sequence continues at coordinate 156,738 of JAXLXL010000002.1, read as the reverse complement.
CGGGGCCTGGATTTTTGTTGTCTGGCAAGAAAAATAGCTGTATTATCGTCTTCTACAATGAGGGTATCTCCCAACAAATGGCGGGCCAAAATATCGGGATCGGAGGTGCACAGATCGTCGGCCCATCCGACGACACCCCGAGCATGCCAAGAACCGTCTCGGTGGGGTTTTGCCCGAATGAGATCGAGGGGCAAAAACGTCGCCCGACCGCCCTTTTTTTTGAGGTATGCAATCCACGTGCGCGCCACATCTGCAGTCTCAACGACAATGTGCTCGAGTCTCCGTCCCAGTGCCGCATGGATGGCCACTTCATACCCTTCGGGCACACCCAAAAGATCCGCGACAGAACCGAGCACACCGGCCTCTTTTTGAGACAAAACCTGCTTTGAGCCCTGACCATACCGACTGTAGGCGGACAAGGTCTGGTCGAGCTGTTTTCGTTCCCGCTGAACGGCGCCCAATGTGCTTTCGAGGTGACGCCTTTCCAAACGCTGTTCTTCGCGTTTTTGAATGAGGGACGTCCGAAGGGACTCACGCGACGGGTTGAGATCGGGCTTGCCTTCCCTGAAGTCATTCAATGCCTCAAGTGCGCGTTTTCGGTCGTCCTCGCACGCCAGCAAACGCGCCGACCCAATCTCATACTCTGCACCCAGTGCTTCGTGTTTTCCCCGCTGCTGCTCCAAAAGTCTCAATTTCTGCCGAATCTGATTCAGCTGTGTTTCTTTGTCCTGAATGTCTTTTTGGAGTACCCGAAGGGTGTTTTGGGTGGTGGCCAAGAGGTCGGTGAGTGGCGCGATGTCGGGACGCGAACCCGAAGGCACCAAACCTTCAAGCGATTCATACTCTTTTTGTCGTTCCAATCGCTCTTCAGCCAGGCGATCCATCAAGGTTTGTGCACCGTCAAGTGCCGTTTGCATGGCTTGCACATGCTCTTGGGCACGGGTCCACTCCGATTGCCTCAGACGCAAATTTGCCTTCTCGTCGTGCAACCTTGCCAATTCTACTTGCCGTTCTGTGGCTTTTTTTTCCAAGTCGTCGATATCCGCTGCGAGAACAGATTCTCTCTCCCTCAGAGATAAGATTTCTGTTTTTCGCCTTTGAAATTCCTCACGTTGAAGTGCTCCCAACAGGGTTTCTCTACGTATCGAGAGCTGTGTGTGCACCTTGAACCGCTCGGCCTCTTTGGCGAGGGTGTCCAAATGGCTTTGCCTTTCAGCCGAAATGAGCAGGAGGTTCTGCATGTGCTGGGCATTTTCCGAAAGTCGATCCAGGGTTTCACGGTGGGCGAGCGCCAGTGGACTGAGACCAGCCGCCTCCTCAACATAACCGAGAAGGGTTTTGGGATCGGCACTGAGCACCCCGGACACCTCGCCTTGACCGATGATGGCGAGCGCAGCAGCACCCAAACCTGTACCCAAAAGCGCCTGATGGATGTCTCGCACACGAACCCGTTGATTGCCGATGTCTTGTTCCGTTGTGCCGTCGCGGTAAAGCCGCCTCTGAATTTGCAGGTGACCGCTGGGCAGTGAAAGCTCGAGACCTACCTCCGCGAGACCCGTTTGCGCGCGCTGTCCTGCGCCGTGAAAAATGAGATCTGTTGCGGTTTTGGCCCGCAAATCTCTGGCCTTGGCACTGTACGTCACCCATTTGAGTGCTTCGACCACATTGCTCTTGCCACTTCCATTGGGTCCGACGATGGCCGAAATACCGGGTGTCCACTCAAAGCGGACGGGATCCAGAAAGCTTTTAAAACCGCGCAAATACAGGCTTTGGAGTCTGCTCATGTGTGGGCTCCGTCGTGGGGTTGGAGGATTTTTTGGATGATGATTTCAATGGCACCGTCTGTCGCACGGTCCAGGGCCAGTCCGTCCAAAATGGGAATTTGTTTTCTCTGCGCATGTTCAATCAAATGGTCTTGAATGTGCCGGATGTCTCTGAAATGCTTGAGGTACCGCTGCATGGGTCGGTGTTGCTGGGTTTCTTGATCGCGAAGGTAAAAATGGCTTCTGTGTTCCTCTTCATCCAGCGCAGCAACCAACATTGGAACGGTCACAGCACCCGGAAAGTGAAACGACATCAGATGGTGGGGCATGATGTGAACACCTTCGATGACGGCATTGGTGTGCTCTTCAATAGATCTCCGGATGATGGCCTCCAAACCGAGGCTCACCTGCTGTGCCTGCTCCCGAAACCCTTGCAAAAGGGTATCCGAAGAGGGCAGGTATTCATCCGACTCGGGAAAATACGCTTTCCACGCCATAAATGTACTTGAATGCAAGGTTGGAACCAAGGCTGGACTGATCATGGCCCGCATGACCTCCCGAACGGAATCGCTGGAAACCGTTCGGGTGATGCCCAGACGGTAAGAAAGCTCAGCCGCCAAGTGGCTTTTTCCAGTTCCCGTAACGCCACCAATCAAGACAATCACAGGTTTTTCAGGTCGCCGAATCGCCCTCAGAACATGGTAGCGATCCGCCAATTCGCCACCCACTTCTTGCCGCAGGATATTCTCAACCAAAGTGGCCAAATGGGAGCGCGCGATGTGGGTTTGCCCTTGTTCCCGCAGAGACATTTCCGTTTCCCTTGCCACGCGGTGGGCGTAAGCAGGTTCGAGACCGGTTGCGAGCAGAGATTGTGCCAAAATGCCTTTGGAAAATGGAAAACTGACCAGGGGTCGGTCTTCATAGACTTCGATACCGCCAAAGGTCGCATAACGGTTCAGGTAGGTGTTTTTAACACCTTCTCCCTCATGTACATTCAGTGTCTGTGCGACCAGCTGTTCCAATTCATCAACAGATATCCGGTGGATGCCTTTTTGGCGGAGTTGTCGATCGACCTCTTTGGCGAGCGCATGGGCCCGCTTCGGTGTAAAGGCCAAAGCCTCCAGACTCCTGGCCAAAATCCCTCTCGAAAAGGGAATCCGACTTTGGCCTTCCGTAACGGTAATGTCTTCAAATGTGGAGGTCTGTTCTTCAAAACGCTGTCCAGTGCTCAATCCGGCAAGTCGCTCGGTGTACTGGGCAACCAATGCCTTGAGCGATTCTGGAGAGACCAGGCGTGTGTTGTGGTCCAAAAGGTGCTGCTCGACGCTGCGGGCGATGGCGATGGCAACAGTCTCTTCGATGTCCGCATTGATGAGAGATTCAATGACCAAACCCTTAGAAAAGGGCCAGCGGTGTTTACCGCTGGACACAAAGATTTCTCTCACCCTATTAGCCTATCAGGCTCAGGGGGTAGGGGTCAAAGCAACGCTGGTTTTGAGGGTTCCTTCGAGCAAAAAGGCCAAGGTTTTTTCCATCTCGACCTCGAGGGGTTGGTCGATTTTGTAGGCGGCCCAACGCAGTGCGGTCATCAGGTAATTGTCCGCGAAAATGTTCGAGATGCGCTCAATCGAAATGTCGTCACGGATTTTTCCTTGGGCTTGAAGGTTGCGCAAAACGAGCCGAACCAACCGCGCCAAAGGAACAGAGTTGTAGGCCGTTTGGGCCCGCTGTGGGTCAGGATTGAGGAATTCGTAGGCCAAAGGTGGGAAGAGATCGCGCTCTTTTTGGGTTTCCTCGGCAAGGCGCTTCCACATGGCTCGGAGAATTTCCATGGGGTCTTTTCCAGACTCGAGCTCCTTGATAAGGTCGTCCTGAAGGGCTTCCATAATCAAAACGCCGTAATCTAAAAGAACAGACTCCTTGTAAGGATAGTAATTGAAGAACGTTCCTCTGGAGACATGGGCCTGTTCAGCAATATCCGTTGCTGTGGTTTGGTGAAACCCGCGCTCCTTAAAAAGCCTGATGGCAACTTGATAGATTTTCGTGCGGCGGCGTTCCTTTTGACGTTCACGCAAAGAAGTATATTCCATTGCTTCAGTCTAATGTTTTCATGGGGCTGCTGCCTAGTCTCTGTCCGTCTTTTGAATCAAGTCTTCCAAAAATGCGACAGAGTGAAGTCAAAAATGCCCCAGGTACCTGGGGCATTTAAAAAATGTGGTGCCGAGAAGGGGATTTGAACCCCTACGCCTCGCGGCGCTGGTCCCTGAAACCAGTGCGTCTACCAATTCCGCCACCTCGGCTTCAGGCTCGAAGGATATCCGATGGATACCCCACTCGTCAATAGGCTGTGCGTGTTTGGCGATCTACCCGCTTGATTCTCATTTGTTAAGTTATTACTTTTCATTTCTTGTTCTCTGGTATGAAAAAAACCCAATGTATCCCCTTGAAATTTTGGGCGTGGACCCTTAAACTCTAGAGGCTAACGATTCCGTGGATACATCTGCGGGTTTGGTTCGGGACCGATGTCCCTGACTGCAAGAAAGGAAAGCATGCCAACCACCAATCAGTTGCTCCGTAAGGGACGTGCAACCCTAACAAAGAAGAGCAAAGTGCCTGCACTGAAGGGAAGTCCATTTCGCAGAGGCGTGTGCAGTGTCGTCAAAGTCATCACACCCAAAAAGCCCAACTCGGCACTTCGGAAAATCGCTCGGGTCCGTTTGACCTCTGGTTTCGAAGTGACTGCTTACATTCCCGGTGAAGGACACAACCTCCAAGAGCACAGTGTCGTTCTCATTCGGGGCGGACGGGTCAAAGATTTGCCAGGTGTGCGTTACCACATTGTTCGGGGCAGCTTGGATACCCAAGGTGTGAAAAACCGGATGAAGAGCCGTTCTAAGTATGGTGCCAAGCGTCCCAAGCCAGGTGCGCCCGCTGCCAAAGGAGGGAAAAAGTAATGGCCCGTCGTCGTCGCGCCGAAGTTCGTCCTTTGCAACCCGACTTGGTCTACAATGACCTTGTCGTCAGTGCCATGATCAATAAACTCATGCAAGATGGTAAGAAAAACCTTGCCAGTCGCATTTTCTATGGAGCCTGCCGTTTGGTCCAAGAGCGCAGCGGTCAGGGCGCAATGAAAATCTTCCATCAGGCCATGGACAACGTGAAACCCCGCTTTGAAGTGCGTTCCCGTCGCGTAGGTGGATCAACCTATCAAGTTCCTGTAGAGGTAAACGTTCGCCGCACCCAAAGCCTCGCGCTTCGTTGGATTGTGCTCGCGACCAATAGCCGTCCCGAAAAAACCGCAATTGAGCGTTTGGCTGGAGAAATTCTCGATGCTGCACAAGGTCGGGGAGGCGCAGTCAAAAAGAGAGACGACGTCGAGCGTATGGCCGAAGCAAACCGCGCCTACGCCCACTACCGTTGGTAAGATCCATTTCTGTGAGAGAAGGCCGCGGGTGAATGGAACTTGGCGGTCTTCTTTTTTGGAAGCGTTGAAACTTCTGCGCGGGCAACACCGAACCCTGTCGGGCTCGAGAAACATTGAAGCATACAGACAAGAACGAGAGGATATACATATGGCAAAGGACTATTTGGTAAATTTCCGAAACATTGGAATTGCCGCACACATCGACGCAGGCAAAACCACCACAACCGAGCGTATCTTGTACTACACCGGACGCGTTCACTCGATTGGTGAGGTGCACGATGGTGCAGCGACCATGGACTGGATGGCCCAAGAGCGCGAGCGTGGCATCACCATCACGGCTGCAGCAACCACGGCACACTGGATTCGCCACGACGTAGATTACACTGTCAACATCATTGACACACCCGGTCACGTCGATTTTACCATCGAGGTGGAACGTTCCATGCGCGTCTTGGACGGAGCAGTGGCTGTTTTTGACTCCAGCCAAGGGGTCGAACCCCAATCTGAAACGGTTTGGCGTCAGGCGGACCGCTACGGTGTTCCCCGGATTGCGTTTGCCAACAAAATGGACAAAACCGGCGCAAGTTTCGATCTGGTTATCAGTGACATTCGGGAACGCTTGGGTGCCATTCCTGCGCCCGTGCAATACCCAATGGGCCAAGAAAACGAATTCAAAGGGATCATCGACTTGGTCCGTATGCGTGCATACACCTACACCAACGATTTGGGAACAGATATCCTCGAGCACGACGTTCCAGAAGAGTTTATGCCTAAAGTCGCTGAAATGCGCCAAGCCCTCATCGAAGCAGCTGCTGAGGTTGACGAAACCCTCATGATGAAGTATCTGGAAGGCGATGAACCCACAGTTGACGAATTGGTTGGGGCATTGCGGATAGGAACCATCGAACAGAAAATTTTCCCTGTTTTGTGCGGTTCTTCGCTCAAAAACAAAGGTGTCCAGCTCCTTCTGGACGCTGTTGTGGATTACCTTCCGAGCCCACTTGAAGTTCCAGCAATCCGGGGAATCAAAGAAGACGGCGAAAGCAAGGAATTCCCAGCTGACAGCAGCGGTGAATTGGCCGCTCTGGCTTTCAAAATCATGTCTGATCCTTACGTTGGGCGTTTGACTTTTGTGCGCATATACTCAGGAACCCTCAAGAGCGGTTCATACGTTCAAAACACCACAAAGGGTAGGCGTGAACGCGTCGGTCGCCTCCTCAAAATGCACGCAAACAACCGTGAAGACGTCACAGAGCTGCGGGCAGGTGAACTTGGGGCGGTCATCGGTCTCAAAGAAGCGGGAACGGGCAACACCCTGATCGGCGAGGATGATGAATTTGTGGCGCTCGAGTCTATCGACGTTCCAGAGCCTGTCATCAAACTGGCCATTGAACCCAAAACCAAGGCAGACCAAGAAAAAATGGGGGTCGGTCTCAACCGTTTGGCAGAAGAAGATCCCACATTCCGAGTGGCAACGGACTCCGAAAGTGGACAGACGACCATCGCAGGAATGGGTGAACTTCACCTCGAGATTTTGGTTGATCGCCTCAAACGCGAATACAAAGTTGAGGCCAACGTCGGTGCGCCTCAAGTGGCTTACCGCGAAACCATCACAAAATTTGTCGACGTGGAGCACAAGCACGCCAAGCAATCGGGGGGTAAAGGCCAGTACGGACACGTCAAAATCAAGGTGGAGCCCTTGCCTGCAGGCCAAGGATTTACATTTGAAAATGCCGTTATCGGTGGAAGCATTCCCCGCGAATACATACCCGCGGCCCAAAAGGGTATCGAAGAGGCACTCAACAGTGGTCCCATGCTCGGATTTCCATTGGTCGACCTCAAAGTGACCATCTATGACGGAAGCTACCACGACGTAGACTCATCCGAAATGGCCTTTAAGATTGCCGGTTCGATGGCCCTCAAAGAGGCCGTCCAGAAAGCGGGTCCACAGCTCCTAGAGCCCATCATGCGCGTAGAAGTTACCGTTCCAGATGACTACTTGGGTGCCATCATTGGAGATTTGAACAGCCGCCGTGGACAAATCCAGGGAACGGACAGCCGCGGGAATGCCCAAATCGTCAAGGCTTTTGTGCCCCTCTCAGAGATGTTTGGATACGCAACCACCATGCGCTCTCTGACCCAAGGACGCGCAAGCTACTCCATGTTCTTCGATCACTACGACCCCGTTCCAACAAACGTGGCCAATGCTTTGATGAAAAAGTAACTCCTGTAAAAAAGGCTGCCCGATCTGGGCAGCCTTTTGTTTTGCAATGGCACGTTAAAAAATTCTTGAACATACACGACATGGGCTTCACTGGGGAAAGCAATTTGGGCCAAAGACAAAATGGTTTGAAATCAGACCCTTCCGTAAGCTCTTTCATTTTCAGGGAGATATCAGAGACTGTATGAACCTGTATGGAAGCTACAATCTGCGTAGCAAGATGCGGGTCATTGCAAGCCATATCCAGCACTCACTACTTTGAGGTAACACCTCATCATCTACTCTCAAACGTCATTTTTGTATCAACTGAGAAAATATTCTTTCTGTAACCAATCTCCTAATTAGTACGACAAATTCTCCTCGTTGTGCTGCTCTTTCCTATAAAACTGCTTTCTTAAATTCTTCCTCTGTAGGATTGCCTTTTAATATTTCCCCAATTCCATTCCTTGGCCTTGTAACGCTTTATACACCAGCGTAGTTTCTCACTTACAGCAAGTTTCTTTAATATCGGGAATTTCTTGAGAAGCTAAAACACATCCAGGTCACGCTTTATCCCTGTTTTAGTGTTTTAAAATAATGAAAACTGCTGTAAAATGCCTACACTGGGTATTTCATCTCTCCAGACGTTTGAGGGTCTTTTTGACGAGAATTTGGGAGATGTACGCCCATTCAGTAGATGGTCGCCAGACACGAAAGTAATGATAGACAGAACGCCAGTGAGGGAAATCATGGGGCTGAGAGCCCTTATCAAGAATATGTCTGTTAAGTCCAATGGATAGGGCTTATAGCTGACACTAAAACACCGTCTAGCACATACCCTTATTCCTAAATTCCCTCCCTAGACAAATTCATACAGCCTCTAAACCCAAATCTTTTTCTTCTATTTCTGTATCTACAAATTATAATCTTAAATCGCTTTAATCTTTCAACAACATGCTCAATTACCATCCTTTCGCTTGCCAGACATTGATTCTCACTCTCTTTTTTCTATTTAAGCCCTTTCTTTTTTTGATAGTCTTGAATTATTATGAAACTCATGTATTCCCTCATATCCTTTATCTGCCCTAAATTCTACTCTTGGATTTATTTTCGTTCTTGATTTCTTAAATATATTGAAATCATATTCTCTTCGAAAATTGCGTACATATTATCTTCTTTATACTCTTATCAATTATAATTTCTGTCTTTATTGTGTGTTTCTTTTTCTTCCTTCAATAATATCTCTTCTGTTTTTTATGCCTTTCTATTGTTGTTTCAATTACATCCACAATGATTACTTCATACTCGATATCGCCGTCTTAAAGCTTTTCTTTCGGGTTATGTAAATTCTTTACGCTGGATCAATGTATTTTCCATCCTTTTGCCTTTTTTGTACTCATTTCTATTGATAGGATCTCTATCATTGTATCAGCGGGCTGGCTCCTTTTTGCGCGAACAACGGTCAAGCTGCAGGGTATGCCGTTCTGACCAAGACAGCCCCTTCTCGGGTACCGCTTAGCCCAAGACAATGTGGTTCTTTTTATACCTATAAGCCTTCGAAACTTATCTTCAGACAGCATTTTTGCCTGTCCATATTTCATTCTACTTGATATTTTACTCAGTTTCGAAAGAAATCCACTGTGTCCCACGGTTCATTTTGATGCGATAAAAAAGTAACCCGCCGGTTTGAGGATGCAGCGCATAGCCTTGGCGGGTCTTATCGGTACAGCTCTACAGAATCGGGTGCGCAAACTCAAGTCTTGAGTCTGTTTTTTTCGCCTAAACCCGTGTGCCTATGGGCTCTATGTCATGGGTTGGCACAATGTGACATGCCCGACAGCGGGCTTCATAGGTTTCGGTTGCCCCAACCATCACAATGGGATCATTGTATCCCGCAGGTTTTCCTTCAATGAGACGCTGTGTGCGTGTTGCCGGTTGGCCACATTGTATGCAAATGGCCGTGAGTTTATCGACCTGTTCGGCGCGTGCAAGCAGTTCCGGAATAATGCTGAAGGGCTCGCCTCGAAAATCCAAATCCAATCCCGCCAAGATGACGCGTTTGCCTTGGTTGGCCCACTCGAGGGTTAAGGGAATCAGTGCCGTGTCAAAAAACTGGGCCTCATCGATGGCAATCACGCTTGGCTTTGCGCCATATGTGGCCGTGTGTTGGTCAAGCAGATGCGGAATCTGACGGCTGTTTTCAACAGCAAAGGCAGTCACTGTACGTCCATTGTGGCTCGCAACTGAGGTTGAGTGGTATCGGTCGTCCATCGAGGGCTTGAAGACGACAATTCTCTGCCGGGCGATCAAGGCGCGGGTGATGCGGCGGATCATTTCCTCCGATTTTCCACTGAACATGGGACCGACAATCACTTCCAAATGGCCTCCAGCGTTGTGCTTGGTTGTGTGGGGCATGGGTTACAGCATTCCTTTCGTACCTAAGGGTTAAAAAATGTTTCTGGCACAATGACTTTGAGGGCCCTCGGCCACACATGGATGTCCAGGGGGGTTGTCTCACAAATTTCTCCATCCACATTTGCTTTTAGGGGTCTTTTTGAGGACAGCAATGTCAGTTCTGTCGAGCAAAAGGAAAAGAGATCCAATTTGTTTTTGCGCCGGCGAACCATGCTCAGAAAACCCCAAAACAAACTCTGCAGGCTTTCTCGCCCCAAAAGGATGGTTTCGAGTTGTCCGTCGTCCAGTTGGACGTGTGGTGCTGTGATAAAACCGGCCACGTGGTGGTTGTTTGCCACCATGATTTGCTGTGTTCGGACCTTGAGTCTGAGGGTTTTGGTTCTCAGTTCCAATGCCAAAGGGCGCAGGTGTGATCGGGTTTTTGCTGCACCAACGGCCCAGGCCAGCCACCCCAGTTTGCGTTTGAGCTCGGGATCCAATTCGGCTGCGATGTGGGCGGATGCACCGATCGAGACGCTGTTGATAAAGATTCGGCCATTCACACGACCCACGTCAACGTGGGCTGCTGTGCCTTTGGCCAATACCTCTGCAGCAGCCGCAATCTGAAGAGGCATTTTGAGTCCCAGGGCAAAGGTGTTTCCGGTACCCAAAGGAAGGACGCCGAGCGCGGTTTCGGTGCCCGCCAAGATCGAGGCACAGCTCGACAACGTACCATCGCCACCGCCACAGATGACCATTGGGGATTTTTCTGCAATTTTAGACTCTAAAATGCGTCTGCTTTCGGCCAGACTGTCCACCAGATGGCTTTCGATATCCAAACCCGCATTCCGAAGCGCAGAACAGGATTCTTCAAATTTTTCCCGCCCTGTTCTCGAATGTGCGTTGACCAAGAGGGCCACCTTAGCCACAGGTTTCCTCCAAAACCACGACGGCACTTGCGTGTATGTGGGTGTGTGTCAGTGAGAGGTGTGTTTTCCATCCATTGGTGGTGAGTGTCGATTGGATGGCTTCGCCAAAGTCCAGTTTTGGGCGATCAAAAGCAAATGCTCCTGTGGGTGTTGGTGTGCGCGTGACCCAGACATCCTTCCAGCGATGCACACGCGGCCACACCTTTTGAAAAGCTTCCTTGGCTGCGAAGCGAGCGGCCAAAGAAGGGAGAGGTTGGGCTTGGCTTAAGCAGTATTCGAGTTCTTCTTCTGTGTAAATCCGGTCGAGAAAGCGCTGCCCATTGCGTTTCCACACCGCTTCGATGCGCCCAATTTCGATGAGATCGTGACCGATGGCAACAATCACGAGGGATTCCTCTTCAGGCGCGCAATGTAGAAGCCGTCGATGCCGTCGGTGGGCAAGGTGTACAGCCCAAAGGGTGTTTTTCGGTGTGGCAATAGGGATTCCGGCATGTCGATTTGAAAATTCGCATGCGTTTTTAAGAAATGCTCGATGACTGCGTCGCCCTCTCGGTGTGTGATGGAACAGACGCTGAAGACGAGCGTTCCTCCTGGGCAAACCATTTGGGCGGCATTCTGAATCAGGGTGTCTTGCAGGGTTCCCAGTTCCTCGATGGCTTCTGGACTCAGCCTCAATTTGATTTCTGGGTGGCTTCTCAGTGTGCCTGTTCCACTGCAAGGCGCGTCCAGAAGCACCTTCTTGGCTTGTGGAATGTCGAGCCGTTGTGTCAAATCGGCGGAGATAAAGTTGGCTGAAACGCCCAGTCGGCGCATGTTTCGGCGTGCGGCATCGTGTTTTTTGGCGTGGATGTCGATGCTGGTCACTGAGGCGCCACCGAGTGCCAAAAGGCTCGCTTTGATGCCATTTCCTCCTGCCAAGTCGAGGACACGCGTGTTTTGAACGTCTCCCATTGCGAGAATCACTTGGTAAGAAGCGGGATTGATCGGTTGCATGTGTCCCGCTTTGTACAGTGGGTGTTCACTCAGGGCACAATCCAAAGTCACTTGGATAACGGGTGCGTACTGTTCATTTACGACACTGTTCTCTTCTCTCAACTGTTTGAGTCCCTTTTCAGAGCACCACAGCCACAGCGGCGTCGGTTCGAGCAAACTGGCTTTGACGGCTGGGGCCTCTTTGGCAAAGGTTTGGTCGAAGTGTTTTTCCAGCCAATCCGGCAGGGCAAACGACGGTGTGATCGGTTGAATGCGCCTCAAGACGGCATTGACCAATTTGGCCAGAGGATGGATCTCACTTTTGGCCAAATCCACGTATTCGCTCACCACCGCATGGTCTGGCGTTCCAAGATAGAACTTTTCCAAGGTTCCCATTTTCAAGATCAGTCGCGCTTTGTGTGGGGTGTGAGGTTGAAGGAAAGGTGACAAATGCTGTTCCAGAGAGAGGTCGTAACGCAGGGTTCCGTAGACAATGTGGGTTGCGAGGCCCGCGTCTCGCCCAGTGACGCCCCGTTGCTTGAGGGTTTGATCGAGTGCCACAGAGGCAAAAGCTTTTTTGTAATAAACCGCATAGAGCGCGGAAAATGCCGCTTTTCGAGCAGGAGATACGCTCATATGAGTGAGAGATACAGTTGGCCACTGCGAGGCGGGAGTGTGAACATGTGGTTTGGAGAAAGGTTGACTGTTTGTTCCGAGAGTATTTCCACGTATTGACCTGTGGGAATTTCAGGGATACAGACCTGGGCGCTTTGCACACCGCTGTTAATGAACACAAATGCATGTTCGTGCCCGAGATGCCTCGTGTAGACGAGCACGTCGTCTTGCGCGTGCAAAAAGCGGAATTTCCCCCGTTTCAGTGCTTGGCTGCTCTTTCGTGCTTCGATCAAACGCTTGCTGTATACCAGAAGCTTTGTGTTCCATGTTTCGGGTTGATCCCAGGGAAATGCCCGCCTGCAGTCGGGATCTCGCCCTCCCAGCATGCCAATTTCGTCACCGTAGTAGATGCATGGGGTGCCAATGTAGGTCATTTGAAAGAGGTGGGCCAATTCGTACGCCGATGTGTCCCCTCCGACAATGCTCAGCAGCCGCGGGGTATCGTGTGACCCCAAAAGGTTGAGCTGTACCTCCGTGATGGGCATCGGGTACCGTTTGAGCAAATCGGTCATGGTTTGGGCAAATTCGTTCGCTGAAAGCGGTTCCAGTGAAGCGTATCCGGTTTCGCTGAAAACCTCCGGTTGCAGTGTTTTCCCGCCAAAATATTGGATCACGGGGCGTGTGAACAGATAGTTCATCACAGCGTCAAACTGGTCTCCTTGCAACCAACGTGTGGCATCTTCCCAGATTTCCCCAACCAAGTAGGCCTCGGGGTTGATGGCCTTAACGCGTTTGCGAAATTCTTGCCAAAATGTATCGTCATCGATTTCATTGGGAACATCCAGTCGCCAGCCGTCGATGCCGAATTCAATCCAGTATTCCGCGACACTCCATAAAAATTCGCGTACAGCCGGTGTTGAGGTGTTGAATTTTGGAAGGGCCCGGTTGTTCCACCAAGAAACATATCCAGCGTGTTCTTTTGAATCGTAGGGTGCCAGAGGGTATTTTTCGATGTGAAACCAATCGAGGTAGGCGCTGTTTGCTCCGGATTCGAGGATATCATTGAACTGAAAAAAGCCCCGGGAAGCATGGTTAAAAACACCGTCGAGCACGATTTTTATTCCACGGCTGTGGGCTTCGTCCAGCAGATGCCTGAGGGCAATATTGCCGCCCAACATCGGATCCACGTTGAAGTAATCATGGGTGTGGTAGCGGTGGTTTGACGCCGACTGAAAGATCGGACACAGATAAAGTGCGTTCACACCAAGATTTTCCAAGTAATCCATGTTTTCGATGATGCCGATCAAATCGCCCCCTTGGTATTTTTGGGGATGGGGAGGATCGCCCCAAGGTTGCAATCCACTTGGTTTGGGAACGGTGTGACCTCTCGCGAAACGGTCGGGAAAAATCTGATAAAACACTGCGTCTTTGACCCACTGCGGGGTGTGTACCGATGCCATCCGCGGATTCTAGCACACTGGATTGTGTTCTGAGGTTCAGATGTTTCCATGAGAAAGTCATACGATGATTGGGAGGGCTTCAGAGTTGGTCTTTACCCTCATGCTTTTTTTGTCCATTAAATTTTGCATCTTCCATCGATTCTGTGGCTGGATCCACAAGACGACCTTCCATTGAATGTGAACGGTTTATCTTCTGTTTTTTTCAGTGATTGCTCAGAAATTCAGGAGAGGAAGTGTGTGATGCTTGAAGTGGTCCGTGGTTTTGTCTTCAACACAGGTTATGCTCGGTGGAACAGAAGCAACCGCCGTTCTGAAACATTTTCCGAATGCTTGTCCCGCGTCATCGAGATGCACATTCGCCGTTTTCCACAACTTGAATCCGAAATCCGCTGGGCTGCTGAACGTGTTCAAGAGGGCTTGGTTTTGCCGGCCATGCGTTCTCTGCAGTACGGCGGGGCGGCGATAGAGCAAGAACCCATTCGCATTTACAACACTTGGGGAACGCACGCCGATCGGCCAGAGGTTTTTGGTGAAGCACTTTTGCTTTTGCTTTCCGGTGGAGGCATTGGTTTTTCCGTGCAAGATCAGCATGTGAGCCAACTTCCTGAAGTCGTTCCGTATAGCCGAGAATCGATCTTTCGTGTGACAGACTCAATCCGCGGATGGGGACAGGCGCTCACAACACTTATTGTTGGACGCTATCAGGGTGTTCGGGTTCAACTCGACCTTTCTGGCCTTAAACCTTCTGGAAGCCAGGATCCTGTGAGTGGTGACCATCGTGCAGGTCCCAAAGCCTTGGAGAACTTGGCATTCCGCGTGCATCGCCTATTTGATCGTGCTGAAGGTCGAAAATTACGTCCCATTGAATGCTACGACCTGTTCTGCTATGCCGCTGATGCCGCTGTCGGAGAACACAACGGTCGAAGTGCCATGTTGGCATTGTTTTCTCCAGATGACGAAGACATGCTGATGGCTAAAACTGGGGACTGGTACCAAACCCATGCGTGGCGCGCACGTTCCAATAACTCTGCCGTGTTGATCCGGGGGCAAGCCAGCCGCACAGACTACAATCGCCTGTTTGAATTTTGCCACGAGTGGGGTGAGCCTGGCATTTACTGGACGGACAATCCAGACACCTGTTCGAACTCTTGTGTGGAATCTGGGTTTTATCCTATATTGACCCTCAACCGCGAGCAGGCCAAGATTTTGGGCCGCCAAGAAGGCGAAAGGGTTTCAGGTTGGCAGGGTTCGACCTTGTCTGAAATCAATGGAGCCGTGCTCAAAAACCTGAACGAATTTAAGGTTGCGGCCCGTGCTGCTGCGATTCTCAACACCGTTCAGGCCGCATACACAGAGATTCAAGATGCGCTCGGTTGGGTGAGTCGGTGGTTGTGCGAACGGGACGCTTTGATTGGCGTGGGGATCACCGGTATGGCGGACAATCCCAGTGTGGCGCTCAATCCGGAGTATCAGTATCAGGCCGCATTGGTCGTACGTGAAACAAACACTGAAATGGCCAAAAAATTGGGAATTCATGTTGCGAAACGTGCCACACTGATTAAGCCTGCAGGCAAGACTTCGCTTTTATTTGGTGGTGTCTCGCCTGGTATCCATCCCCGACACGCCGAAAAGTACTTCATGCGCTTTGTACCCAAAAAGTACCACCCGGCCTATCACCACTTCAAAGACCTGTATCCCCATTTGGTTTTGGGAACAGACCACCAAGAGCGGATTGTCTTTCCCATCGAAGCACCGGAAGGCGCACTCGTGCGAGACACGCTTTCTGCAATTGATCTGCTCAAGTTGGCCAAATTGACATTGCTAAACTGGGTCTATCCGGGTACGCTTGATCCCGATCCAATGGTGAGGCACAATGTGTCTATTACGGTGACAGTTGGAGACCATGAGTGGGATGAGGTGCGTGAGTTTCTTTGGGAGTACCAGGGCATTTTCAGTGGCGTCGCGCTTATGGGCTATTTCGGCGATATGAAACACCCTCTGGCACCCCTTCAAAAGCTGATGGATGCAGAGGATTTTGACATCTGGAGACGATTGAGCGGTGGTTCTAGGTCAAAACCCAACCATACTGGGGAATCCACTCAGGTTTCTGACCCAGTGTCTTGGCAGCCTCAAGCGCCCAAAACGGGTGGCGAAGCAGCGTCCGACCGAGAGCAATGATATCTGCTTTCTCTTCGGCTACCAGCAGATCGGCTTCCTCGGGTGTGGTGATCCAACCTACCGCGACAGTGGGAATTTCAGCTTCAGCTTTGACCTGAGCGGCAAACGGCGATTGAAAGAGTGGTTTTCTGTGGACCCGCTGCCTGGGATCAAGACCGGCACTGGAGCAATCAATGAGATCTATTCCGGGCTTAAGAATCTTTGCGAGTGCCACACTGTCTTCCGGTGTCCAACCTCCGTCGATCCAATCTGTGCATGAGAGACGTGTCCAGAGTGGTAACTCTTCAGGCCACTTGCTTCTGATGGCATGGACAATCTCTCTGAGGAATCTGGTTCTATTCTCAAAGGACCCACCGTATGTATCTGTGCGGGTATTGCTGATCGGTGACAAGAATGTGTGGATCAAATACCCGTGCGCTGCGTGAATTTCGATGATTTCAAATCCAGCTTTCTGGGCACGTTGTGCTGCTTTTGCAAAGTCATCCACCGTGTTTTGGATGTCTTGTGCGGACATGGCCTTTGGGATTGCATATTCTTCAGAGTAAGGTTGTTCGGTGGGGCCAAACACAGTCCAGGCCTGCTCTTCTGACGTGAGCGCTTTGCCACCCTCCCAAGGTACGTGGCAACTGGCGTTGCGTCCAGCGTGGGCGATTTGTATGCCGGGAACACACCCAAAGGATTTGATGAGGGCGGTAATTTTGCTGAGGGGTGCAATGTGATCGTCACTCCAAATCCCGAGGTCCCCAGGAGAAATTCGACCACTGGGGTGAACTGCAGTCGCCTCGACCATCACCAGGCCGACACCGCCGGCAGCGCGTGCACCCAGATGCATCAAGTGAAAGTCATTCGCGAAGCCGTCTTTTGCCGAGTACATGCACATGGGTGACATCATGATTCGGTTTTTGATGCGAACGCTGCGCGATTCGAACGGGGTAAACAGCTGTGTCATGGTCACATTTTAGTACAAAAGACAAATGCGTCCTAAGGATGGGCATGTCTGGCTTCGGGTTGTTTGGTGGCCATTGGGTAGGCATGGTGGCAGAGGCATATCAAAGAGCGAACGTGTATCTTTCTCAGGAAATGACCAGAGATACCCTGTTTGGACAACGGATACTGATTCTCGGATCTCCGGGATCAGGTAAAAGCACGTTTGCGGGTCGATTGGCCCATGCACTCAATATCCCAGTTGTTCACTTGGATCATTTGAGGTGGAAGCCCAATTGAACTTTAGAACAAGAGCACGTGTTCCAATGGAATTTGGGGCATGCACTCAAGGGATCCCGTTGGATCATAGATGGGAATTATTCAAGTACATTGTCGGCAAGGTTGGCCTATGCGGACAGCGCCATTGTATTGGATGTACCCAGGTGGCTCTGCTTGTGGCGCGCTGGTCGACGGTTCATCCAATACCGCGGCCGGTCACGGCCGTCCATGGCGCAGGGATGTCCGGAAAGGCTCAACTGGGGGTTTTTGTTGTGGATATAGTCCCACCCGAAGCGGCAAAAGGAGACCTTGGCCATTCTCCACAAGCATCCACATGTGCACATTGTCTACTTAAAACCCAGGGATGTGTCTTCATTTTTGGGTGCTATTTACAGCAAGTTTGATGCCTCTTGAGGTATCCACAGAGAAATACCCTGAGGAAAAAAGTGGTTATGCGGGTGTTTTATCCGGCTCTATAACTTTCCAGCACGTAGAAAATTTACCGTACAGAAAGTTCTTCATTTTTTAAATATTTGGCAAATAAAAAATGTCATCTGGATTTATTTCAGTTACTCCCAAATTCCCGATATTTAAGGAACTTGCGGTAAATGGCGTACTGACTGAAAACAAACCAAAAAAGGAATATAAAGATGAAAGAAAAGTCGTCTGATAGGAGAATGGGTCGTTTTTGGTGTGGATTTTAAGCAACTGAGTGGTGAATGAGCAGGAAGAGCAGGGATTTTTAGGACCAGATGATCCAGAGTTACCGCCACCACCCCAATTGGTTGTTTCAATGGGTCCACCACCTAGGACTGGTATTGGAATCTGTTGAATTACAATCACCTCATCTAGGGTTGATATGGGTAGTAAAGGGTGGTTATGATAAGCCACCCTAATTTCAGAATAAGCAGCTGGGCCGCGTCTTGACCCTCTGTACCCAAATATCCAGCAAAAATGGATGCGTGCATAGAAATGATCCTTTGTTTGCCTCGAACGTACAAGCAAAATCAAAAAATCCCCTGAAATTCAGGGGATTTCTGTTCGGTTGTCCTAAATTCTGCGCAAAGCAAGCTCTGTCTGGGTATCAAAAGCATGAAGTTTGCTGCGATCGACCACAAGCTCCACAATGTCGCCGGCGTTTACCATCACATGGCCATCGATCTTGGCTGTAATCAACTGTCCACCCACTTCGACAAAGATATCCGTTTGGGCACCGAGAGGCTCGACCACCTCAACTTCACCCTGCATGATGTTGTCGCTGACAGGGATATTGGAAAAACCACGCAAACCGACATGTTCGGGACGAATGCCCATCCAGACCTGTTTGCCTTCATAGCTGCGAAGGGATTGGGCAAGTGTACCTTCAGGGGCAACGCGAAGACCATTGCCCAAAAATGTACCGCCCTGAACGTTCGACATCAAAAAGTTCATGCTGGGTGATCCGATAAATCCAGCGACAAACTTGTTGTTGGGAAAGTCATACAGGTTGAGCGGGGTGTCACACTGCTGGATAAGCCCGTCTTTCATCACAACGATCCGGGTTCCCATCGTCATCGCTTCAATCTGATCGTGCGTCACGTAGACAATGGTTGTACCCAAACGTCGGTGTAATTTTCCAATCTGAGAGCGCATTTCTACACGAAGCTTGGCATCCAAGTTGGAAAGAGGCTCGTCCATCAAAAACACCTTGGGCTCACGGACAATCGCCCGACCCAATGCGACCCGTTGGCGCTGTCCACCGGAAAGCTCTTTGGGCTTCCGACCGAGCAGGTGTTCGATTTGAAGCACTTGCGCGGCTTCCCGAACCTTCTTGTCAATGACGTCTCTCGGGAATTTTCTGAGCCGCAAACCGAATGCCATGTTGCTGTAGACATCCATGTGCGGATAAAGGGCGTAGTTTTGGAAGACCATGGCAATGTCTCTGTCTTTGGGTGGCAAATGGTTGACCACCCTGTCTCCAATTTGGAGTGTGCCCTCTGAGATGTCCTCTAGGCCAGCAATCATCCGCAACGTGGTTGATTTCCCGCAACCCGAAGGACCGACGAAAACCATGAACTCTTTGTCTTCAATATGCAAACTGAAGTCCGTGACCGCTGTTGTTTTACCAAACCGTTTATAGACATTATTGAGAATTACTTCTGACATTTTTTACACCACTCCCTCTCTCACCCGTGAGCTTCCTCGAATGATCGGAGTTTCGAATTGGGGCTCGATTCCAATGCAGTCTCCATTGCTGTCGGGCTTCAGTTTGCCACGTTTCAAGGTGGACGTCAAAGCGCACGGGATCAATACCCGGAGCACCCACAGCTCACTTGACGTTTGACTCGAGAAGGATACTCAGTCGGACGCGAGTTCGCCATCCAAAAAGACTTTCCACGTCGCTGGAAGGTTATCGCCCACCTCTGCCAAACGGCTTCGGGCCTCCTTGTAGGTTTTTTCCAGCACTTTGGTATTGTCCTCGAGATAAAACGCCCTCAGAACCAACCTCAGGATGTCGCGGTCGTAGGGCTCAGCTTCCAACAAGATCTTGCCGACCCGGGTGGCTTCCATGGGATTGTTTTCCAGGTCTTCATTCAACCTCTGAAAAAGCATCTGATAAAGTGCGTCTCGCACACTAGGATTGCTCTCAAACTCCACACGCTCCAAATAGGGACCCCGCCAGAGCGAAAAGGGTCCACCCGCCAAGAAGTCTTCCACATCCGAAGTGACCTGTCCCAAGGTGTATCCAGTTGTGGTCGTTTGAATCACGCCGTTTCCAACACTGCTACGGATCAGGTGAACCATGGCTTTGAGCGAAGACGCAGCCTGCTCTTCAGGGATGTCCGAATAGAGCATATCGATCAATTCGAGTTGACCCAACTCTGGACGTCCCAAAATACGCGCTTCCAACAAACAGGCGAGCAATGCCTGGCGCTTTCCGCCCCGGTACGGCTTGGTTTCCTCTCCAGGCAACCGCACCCGAAACGCACCCAAAAGTTCGAGTCGAACCGCTGTTCCGTCGCGCTCTTGCTGTGCTGCAACCATCTCGTGAAGTTTGGGGAACATACGCTCTGCCATGTGGGCCCAAGAACGCAAACCGGTTGCGTGCGCCCATTCCCACACGGACCGCGCGGTGCTGAGATCGTTTTGAATGTGGGCAACCATCAGACGGTACTCTTGTGTGTTGGCCGACAGCACGCCGGGTTGACGGTCCAAAAGTGACTGAAAGATAGACAGGGCTTTCGCAGGCTCACCCAACAAAAAGTGAATGTGTGCTTGCGCCTCCTGAAGGATTTGGTCGTCCTCTAGATTTTTAATTTGCTCATAGGCGGTTCTCGCCTCTTCAAGTGCCGACCACGCGCGGGACGCTTGACCTTGCCACGCGAGCACTTGGGCCAACCGGCAAAAGACGCCCGCCAACTCGTACGGATTTTGTCCCGTTCGCGCCATCCTCGCACTCGATTGGGCGTATTTGACCGCCAAGGCCATGCTGTACGGGGTTTGCCAGCGCTGGTACAAAAGGCTGAGCGCAAAATCACAGACCATGAGATTGGGATTGTCCAAACTCGAAAGCATATCTCGACTCTCAAGCAGGTTTTCCTCGGCCTGCAAAAACTCGCCTTCGTCCGTCAGAAATTGGCCCAAGGTGAACAGGCAAATGGCATAATGCCTGAGGTCTCGCGCTTCCAAATAGAGCCTCGACGCTTCCTCCAAATCGTTTTTGCGCTGCGGGATAATTTGCCCACTGATGGTCCACAAGATCGCCCGGTTGTGGAGCGCAGAGGCCAACTGTCTGCGATTGTCGGTTTTTCGGTACATTTCAATGGATTCGGTCATCAAGCGTTCGGCGTCCGCGAAGTTTTGCAAACGCATTTTGATGTAGGACCACGTGTGAATCACATCTGCCCGGTGCTCGGGACTGACCTGATCGGGCAGGGCTTGGATCAATTTCTCCCCATCTTCAAATCGACCCAAATCGACCAATGCACCTGCCGCCCAACGTCCAACTTCCGGATGGCTTTCCCGCAAATTGGGATGGTCAAACCAGAGATCGACCACCTCTTGGCTTTGATAGAGTTTGGCCAGCAACCCGATCTTGCAGCGGAGGTATTCTGGACGGGTTTGCCACTCTCTGGGCATTTTGTCCAAAAGCTCAAGACCCTGGGCCGGATGCTCCTGATCGGCACGCAACTCGGCCAACAGATACGTGGCTTCCGGAGAATGCTTTTCTTCGACTGCAATTTCGGCCAACTCAATGGCACGCTGCAAGTCGATGCGGTGAACCTGACGGGCCGCCTCAAAGGCCCACTCACCACGCTGGTCTCCCTGAACGAGCGGCACAATCTGGGAGAGAAAATCAACGACCTCATCCGGCCGTTCGAGTCGGAGTTTTTCCAAGGCACCCTCACACCACCCGGCCACGCCTTCCGTTGACAGATTGGATCCCTCCAAGAAGAGAAGCGCTGCCTGCGGATCGTCTTGCAACAGCGTCCATGCACGCCCCTTAAATTCCCGCTGCTCCTTTGGAGAAAGGTTGTGAGAACAGACTTCTCGGTACAGGGGATGGGCAAAAGCCTCGCCAATCAACAGACCGCTGCGTTCCAGTTCCAGACGCGCCTCTTCCAGTTCTGCCATGGACAAACCGGCAACGGCAGCCCAAAGGGGCTTGCCGATAAACAGCGGAAGAATCGAACGGGCCTCCATAGCCCGACGGGCATGTTCAGACAGAAGTGGACTGTTGAGTGCCGCTTCGATGAGGGCCTCAATGGTGAGTGGGATGAGGTCGACCATTGGATCTCTCCAACGCCAACTGCGCCGATCGTTCCAAAGGTAACCTTTTCGAATCAAAAAGCGGAGGTATTCAAATGTAAACAGCGGATTGCCGTGCGCACGTGTGTAAAGCCACTCTGTAGCCTCTTTGGGTGCAATGCCGCCCAATTCCTTTTCGACGATCTGCTCAATTTCTTCCCGAGATAGAGGTAGAAGGTGATACTCTTCCAAACCGTCGGGCGCAGGCGCCCGACTGGTGATCAGGGTCCCCATTCCTCGAATTTCCTTGAGCTGCCGAGCCAAAGACTTCCAGAACTCAGCCTCGTTCGGCTCACACTCATGAAGGTCTTCGACGTACAAGATAAAAGGCGTCAGGGCACCCAACCACGAGAGGGCAATCTGCAGATGTTCTTCCGGAGAAAGCGATGTTCCCCGTTTGACACGTTCAAGCAGAAGATCCATCCAACGCGGGGCATGGGACAGTACAGGCAGTTGCGACCACCACGACGAGAAGGCTTGGGAACTGTGAACCTTAAGGTACCGACACCCCAACTCTGAAATCCAGTGCTGGGCCAAAAAGCTTTTTCCAACTCCGGCTTCACCCCAAAGAACAAGGCTTAAGCCAAAACGCTTGATTCGGATACCCTGCAACTTATGAAGCCACGGATTTTGCATCGTTTTGCTCTCTACCCTCTTGCTTGGGTTTCAGCCTTCAGAATACACGTGCGCTGGGCGTAAGGCAATCCATGAACCAACCACCAAGACCCGGAATATGGCACAACAGATAAAAAATCCATCCAAGACAAAAAATTCGGTAGTGGTGGGCAAGGGTTCGAGACGACATACTACGCAGATTTCTGGAGAGCATATGACCGGTTATTGGCAGGAGCGAAATAAGGTGACACGCAAGAGAGGGACGAATAATGGGGAGAAATTTAATGGATGAATGAGACAAAGCACTGGGCACCTGGTGAGAAAGACGTTGGCATTTTCCAAGTCAGCAGCAATATTGGCCCTGATTGTCGGACTGACGATCCACCGGTACAACGCATCCCTCTGATTCAGCCACTACCGGTTTTCGTTTTCACAACACCCGTCAACGTTTCCAGCATAGAAAACTGCTTCCGAGAACCAAAAATCCAGCGACCAAAATGCCTTGGGTCAGGTGTTCACCGAGAAAGAGGGCACCCCAGGTGAAGGTCAAGAGGGGCTGCAACAGTTGGACACTGCTGGCCCGCGATATGCCAATCAATGAAAAACTGTGATACCACGGAAAAAATCCCAAATAGGCGCTAAAAACCGAAACATAGAGCACAGCCATCCAAGCCTGGAGGCCCAAATGAAGGGGTTGCGGCTGATGCATCCACCAATACAGGGCCATCGGAAGAATGGCAGGCAGTGTGAAGACCAGCATCCAGGAAATGACTTGCCAACCCGGCATGGATGAAGCCAATTTTCCGCCTTCCACATAGGTAATTGCCGAACACAACAGTGAAGCGATCAACCAAAGGTCCGCCTGATGGATGTGCATTCCTGTACCCGTCTGGGTGGTCAAAAACAGCACAACCGTGCTGCTCCCTGCCGCCAAACCGATCCAGAATCGCCAAGTTGGGCGTTCGCGCATTCGGGCCACAGCAATCAGAGAGGTTGCAACGGGGATCACGGCAATGACAACTGCAGCATGGATCGAGGGTACATCTCGCATGGCCATCGCGACCGAGACAGCAAATCCAACGGCGCTTAAAGCGACAACCACCAAACTTTTCCAGTGGGTTCTCGCGGGAAAGGGAACTTGGCGTATCAGCAGCACCAACAGTGCGAGACTTCCCGCCAAGAGACTTCTCGATAGTCCCAAACCCCAACCGCCCAACTCGCCCACAGCCATTTTGGAAGCGGGAAGTGTCCAACTGAACACAAAGACACTCAAAAAAGCAAGCAGCAAACCTTGAATGTCTTTTGGTAACACATATGTATTATTGCCCATTTTTTTGAATTTGTTACTGAATAGCCTCATATATTATGATATCTGCCGAAGGGGTTTATGTCAAAAAAACAAATGGAACTGCTGAAGATCTTGAGAAATGAAATCGATAGATTACCGCCTGAAACAAAACTTCCTACGGTCAGAGCACTCATGGATCGTTTTTCGACAGGCCCACATACCGTGCAAAAGGTGTTACAAATTTTGGCAGAGCAAGGTCGAATTGTTATTAAATCAGGCAGTGGATCGTACACTGCTGGGCAGGCGGTGACATCTTTTTCATCCTCAACCGCCTGGCAGGAAGCCGTTTTGAGCACGCGTTACCATCCTGGAGATCACCTGAGAGAACTCCTCACCTATGCACCCGAAGATTGCATACCGCTGCAATCGGGCTATGCAGCCTTTGAACTGCAAGCAACAGCCGAATTGCAAACGAGCCTCAAAGCGGTATCCAGAAAGCCACACCTGTGGGGCCGAACACCCACCGAGGGCCTTGAAGACCTGCGGGCTTGGTTTGCCCAAGATATTGGCCCGCATTTTCGTGCAACAGATGTGCAAATTGTATCGGGAGGACAGGCTGCATTGGCCATTGTTTTCAGTGCCCTGACGGAACCCGGGCAAGATGTGTTGGTTGAATCGCCCACCTACATGGGCGCGCTCGCAGCGATCCGTTCCGCAAACCTAAATCCCATTCCCGTACCGACCGACAGACATGGCATTGTTCCAGAACTCTTGGAAACCACTTTGCGCAGGGGCAAAGCAAATGTTCTTTACATTCAACCTTTGCATGCCAATCCCACCGGATCCACCTTGGCCCATACGCGTAGGCGTGAGGTATTGGAATTGGCCGAGCGTTACAATCTTTTTATCGTCGAAGATGACTATTTGCGCGGACTCACCTTTGCAGGAACTGCGCCCAAACCCCTGATCACCGAAAACGAGAGCCACGTGATTTATCTGAGGTCACTCACCAAGAGCACGGCCCCGAGCATGCGGGTCGCAGCCATTGTCGCTCGGGGGGTTGCCAAAACCAGAATCCATTCCATGGGTGTGGTGGAAGGCCTGTTTGTCCCACGGCTGCTGCAAGAAACGGCCCTGCATTTGCTCAGCAGCCCACAGTGGCCCAAACACCTCAAACGCTGTTGCCATGCCCTCGAGTTGCACAGGGACTTGGCTTTGGAAGAAATCAAACGGTATGCCGCATTCCAACCTTACCTGCAACCCACCGGTGGATTTCACATGTGGGTTCAACTTCCAGAAGGCATTTCGTCAGAGGCATTTGCACGAACGGCAGAGCGCCATCGGGTGATGGTTTCCAGAGGGGACATGTACTTTCCGGCAGAACCAACAGGGTCTTTCTTTCGTCTGAGCTTCGGTTCTGTAGATTCACAAACACTGCGAGACGGCATATACCGTTTGGGCCAAGCCTTGGATGAATGTGTGAAAAATCCAATGTAAAAAGAAAGAGGGCCTTAAACATAAGGCCCTCTCTTGTGGTGGAGTCGAGGGGATTCGAACCCCTGACCTTTTGAATGCCATTCAAACGCGCTCCCAACTGCGCCACGACCCCACAAAGCTAGCTAAATATAGCAGCCCTCTACCCATTCGTCAATCCCTGTCCTCCTGTTGGTTTGACGGCGGGAACGCCGCCGATTCGTTGGACACAGGCGGATTTTCATCGACAAAAATGGCTTCGATGTGTATTTTGACGGTGGCACTGTCACCTATTCTGTCAGCCGGGTCTTTGCTGAGCAACCGCATGCACAGGTCGTCCAGCGGGTCAATTTCACTGCCTCTGACTTGGTGGGGCGGAACAGGTTGACTGAAGACGTGCTGTCGCATCACCTCGGGAACGGTTCCATAAAAGGGCAGTTGTCCCGTGAGACCCCAATACAGCAGCACGCCGACACTGTACAAATCTGTGCCGGCCGTGCTCACACCCCCAGTCGCCTGCTCGGGAGCCATGTAGCCGACCGTTCCCATGGCCAAACGCTCTTTGAACACCTCTCCAATGTATCCGGACAAATCAAAGTCGATCAGCCGTATGCCTGAATCTGGCGTGACAATGAGATTTTCCGGTTTGATATCTCTGTGCACAACGCCTTTTTCGTGGATGTATGTCAGTGCATCGAGAAGTTGAAGGAGTGTTCGTAAAAACAAGGTTCGGCTGGAAGGTATGCCGAGAAGTGTGTTCGTCCCATCCGTGACATAGGCCTTGTTAAAAACCTCTCCGGGAATGAATTCCAAAATGACACCCGGTTGACCCGCGAGGCTGACCCGCTCCCGAATAGGATGCACGAAAGGGTGGTCCCAATTGCGTCCCAGTTCGTATTCCCTGTTTGCCCGTGCTTCCAAAGAAGGGGGCAACAGCTTGAGAACAAAGGGATGTCCTTCGAGGTCAAAGATCAAATAAACAATGCTATGCGCTCCTCGTGCAAATGGTCGAACCACACGGTAGCGACCAGACAGCAAGGTTCCAGGTATGGCCATTTTATGGACTATAGCATAGACGTCGGGACCGCGGGATTTGATGTCCTCAAATGGGATGCAACAGTGCGGTAAAGTAAATACCCTGAGAGAAGTCAAGGTGTCAGAATGGATGTAATGGATACGGATCATTTCCCAGTACTGCTCTTCGATGGGGTTTGCAATCTGTGCAACCACACCGTTCGGTTTGTTATCCGACACGATCGGAAGAAAGACCTTTTCTTTGCGTCCCAACAGTCGGCCTACGGACGTTCACAGCTCGAGCATTATGGACTGCCGAGCCTCGAGGGTGTCGTTTGGATCGAATCGACCGGTTGCTACACAGAAAGCGACGCATTGCTCAGGCTTTTTCGCTATCTGGGAGGCCCGTGGGCTGCACTTCAGCTGTTCAAGGTGGTTCCCAGGTGGGCACGCAATGGCCTGTACCGATGGATCGCCCGCCGCCGATACAGGCTGTTTGGAAAGCGGGAATCGTGCGCTGTGCCTACACCTGAATTGCGAGCGCGCTTCTTGGAGGATGCGCCACCATTGTCGAAGCCTGCCCTCCAAATCAACTGAGAATACCCATCAAAGGGATATTTTGTTTGCCACACACAGAATATCCTTCGCTTGTGTGACTCCAATGCTGGAGGACATCATGAATTTACGCGAACAGTTCTCCTCTTTCGATCATTTTTGTGAAACATTTACAACGCTAAATTAGACTTTTTTCGGAACCGAGCGAGAACGCCATAAACAGTGCATGTGATTCCTGTGCACTTGACCATGACCGTGCAATTTTTGGAAGAATTGGGATCTAAATACCAGGCATACTAAAAACCATCCTTGCCCATCCCTCTCGCTTTCTTTTGTCTCCTGAACCCGAACTCAAGTTAGAATAAAGCCCTATGGATCGCGTCAGCGAACTTCGCCAAACCATCGATTGTATCAACCTGGAGATTCTCAAACTTCTTTCCAAACGCGCCGAAATCGTCGTGCAAATTGGCCAACAACACACCTCGCAGGGTCTGCCCCACTATGACCCCGTTCGAGAAAAAGACATGCTGGACCTCTTGGAACAGCACAATCCCGGACCCTTTCCGACAGCCACCATCCGAAGCCTCTTCAAAGAAATTTTCAAAGCCAGCTTGAGTTTGGAAGAAACCCAAGACAAGCGTGGGTTTTTGGTGTCGCGCAATCGGAAGTCCGGCGATACGGTTGTGTCAATTGGAGATATCTCTCTGGGAGGTACTTTTCCACCTGTCCTCATCGCAGGTCCATGTGCCCTGGAATCTCAGGAGCAAGCGGATTCGGTTGCCCGTTACCTCAAAGATTTCGGGGTGCGCATTTACCGAGGCGGCGCCTACAAACCGAGGACAAGCCCTTACGGGTTTCAGGGTTTGGGTGTTGCCGGATTGCGCTTGGGAAGCCGCGCGGCCCACGCGCATGGCATGTGTTTTGTCACAGAGGTGATGGACACACGCGATGTCGAAAAGGTCGTCCAGTACGCGGATATTCTGCAAGTCGGTAGCCGAAACATGCACAATTTCAGCCTGCTTCGAGAGGTGGGAAAACAGCGCAAGCCTGTGCTGCTGAAGCGGGGATTCAGTGCGACCATTGAGGAGTGGTTTTACGCGGCCGAGTACATTCTCTCGGAGGGAAATCCAAACGTGATTTTGTGTGAACGGGGCATTCGAACCTTTGAGAAAAAAACCCGCAACACACTCGATTTGTCCGCTGTCGCATTGGCCAAGTTGGAAACGCACCTTCCCGTCGTGGTGGACGTAACCCATGCGGCCGGAAGGCGCGATATCCTGCCAGCCCTCGCCAAAGCGGCACTGGCTGCAGGCGCAGACGGTATCCATGTTGAGGTCCATCCCAATCCAGCCACGGCCAGATCCGACAATGAGCAGCAACTCGATTTTGAGCAGTTTGAGCAGTTCTACAGGGCCATTGCGCCCGGGTTAAAGTCCCGGAACCATGACGGCCCACTTCATATGGACCCAGGCCAACCCTGATACAATGGTGCCCGAAGTGAGACCTCCAATCGCGTCACCACCCACCTCTGCCGGTTTTTCCAAACGCCCACACTGGGCATGGATGCGGGGTTTTTTGATTTTGGGCATCCTCGTGTGGCTCATGGGGTTTGCCAAGCTCAATTGGACGGTGTATCTCTCTTGCTGGGTCGTGGGCACGTTGCTTCTGGCGGAATGGGCCGGCAAAGGGTTTTCATACCTGGGCTTGGCATCGGGTGGGTTGGTTTTTGCAAACGATCCCGCCCTCGCAAAGGACCTACTGGAAACGTGGTGGATTTGTGCACCCATGGTTACCGGAGCCCTGTGGCTATACCTTCTGATTCGGCACCTTGGGGGGGTGGGCGTTATACCACTGGCCGCGTTGGGTTATGTGGCGCCTTGGCTCCTCTACCGACTGCTGCTGCCCAAGTTGGACGACTTCAGTGGAAGCGATGCCCTGCTCAAAATCCCGATTGGAGAAGCATTTTCGCGGGCGTTCCTCGGAAGCCTTCTCACAGGTTTGACAACCCTTGCCTTGGGCTACATTGTGCTGAATGTGCTGGCTTGGAGGAAGACAAAAATCCATATCCATTCAACAGGAGAATCCATATGACCAACCCGCCTAAACAACAGAACAATGCTTTTTGGATCGTCGCTGCCGTACTCGCTGCAGGTGCGATCGGTTTCGTTTTGTGGCAAAACAATGCCCCCAAACCAAGTGCCTCTCCCGAAGCGGTCAAATTGATTGGCCTTGGGGGATCGGCCATCCTTGACCGTCCGACACTTGGTGAACCGACCGCCAAGATCCAGGTCACCGTCTTTGAAGATTTCAAGTGCCCGAATTGCAAACGTTACGGTGAGCAGGTCTTTCCACAGATGCGCGACAAGTACATCAACACAGGAAAAATTCGCTACACCTTCCTCAATTATCCCTTCTTGGCCGCGGACTCAAAGATTGCAGCGCTTGCAGCGATGTGCGTTCACAAAGAAGACCCCACGCACTTTTGGGAGTATGAAGAGATCATCTTCCGGGCACAAAAAGATGAGAAAGAGGCATGGGTGACACCGGAATACCTCACCCAGATTGCGGAAAACGTCTCCGGGCTCGACACCCAAAAACTCAAGCAATGCATTGCAGACAAGCGCTACGAAAAAGAAGTGGATGCCGATAAAGCCCTGCTCGAGCAGCTGTTGCCTCCAGATCAATTGGGTACACCCGCTGTTTTCGTCAACGGCAAGAAAGTGGACGCCCGCGCCATCGATGATTTCCTCAATGCCGTGGAGGATGCGCTTAAGTCGTCATGAACACACTGGTGGCTTTGGTTTTCAGTGTTTTGTCCGCACTCGCACTGTGGTCGGTGGGGGGAGGGGGACGGTATGGATGGCTGATTCTGCTGTGGTTGTATCCAACCCTTGTTTTGCTGACACTGTCCGCATATCGGTCTGAAAAGCGCACTCTTCCGTACATCAGGGAACTGATGTTTCTTGGAATCATCTTTTCCACGAATCACCTTCGCCAAGCACTGATGGGAACGCCCGTTGCCGGCACATCGGTTCCTTTGGGTGTCCCTTTTCCAGCCATCGGCCTGGTTGGTTTTATGGCCATAGGTGCGTCACTCCTTTTCGATAAAACCCCAAAGCCTTTGCCGGGATCCGCGCCACAGAGGTATTCTCTCTGGTTGGCTGCGGCTGCGGTGGTCGCGCTGGTAGCCATGGGAGGAAGCCTCTATTTCAGTGAAATTCGCAAGTTTCCGCCCTGTCCACTGTGCTGGATTCAACGCATAATGATGTATCCCTTGGCCATCATCTTGACACTTGCATTTTTCAAAAAAGACCACTGGATCGGATTTTACGCCTTTCCGATGGCGGTTTTCGGCGCCGGTGTGGCCACCTACCATATTTTGGAAGAGCGGGGCATCGTGGAAACGCTGGCCATTTGTGTGCAAGACATACCGTGCACAGTCAAATGGATCGATTGGTTTGGTTGGATCACGATTCCAGTGCTCAGTTTGACCGGATTTCTGCTCATTCTGATTTTTCTATGGACCCATTGGCAAAGAGAACGCCCGCGCAGTGCCTGATTTTGAAGCTGTTCCGTGAAAAAGTACTCTTTTTGGGGTACTTTTTCACTTGGCGGTTGCTCCAGATTAGCGACCGTCTTAAAAGAGTCTAACCTGTCGAGGAGCCGCTGTAGGATACTCTTTTCGACTTTCCACACTGGAAGACCGTTTACACCTACTTCACCAAATGCAAAAAGTCCGGTCTCTGGAAACAGATCAACGACACCCTCAGAACCACGGTCAGACAGGCTAGTGTCAAGACCTCTTGGCCGAAACGACAGGGAATTGAATCTACCTGGGGTTCATCCGGCTGATGTTGAGATACAGAAGGTTTTATAATTATTGGGAATTTTGAGAGCCTAATAAAAATAGTTGCCCAAACTTTCTTTTCCTGTGAACATTGCTTGATGGATCTCGTGAAAATCGCCGGATTTGCTGTAAGGCATTGTTGTCGTTAAGTTGTACGTGTTTACCAAAAATAAAAGAAGAAGTGCCATATATTTCTGCAGCCTATTTTATGGCAATATACTTCGTTGTATTTTTCAGACTCTTTTTTTCTGTGATCTAGGTTGTGTCGTACTGTCATACACAAAACCGATTACATTGTATTTAAAAATAGAGGAAATTTCTGTATCTTTGAATTAAACACGATAGAATCGCTAATTCGGAAGATAAAGAATAGAATAAAAAGAAACTCCAATAAATAGACAAAACGGAAAATATCATTCAAGGAGCTCTGAAATTGCAAATTCCAGATAATATAGAAGATACAAAAGGCATTTCATTTCTTTTATTAATTCGTAACCATTCTAAAATCTTCTGTAATGCAGAAAAACACAGCACTAAAAAGAGAAAGACAGACTGTATCCTTTACGCCACAGTCTGTCTGAAGGTCTGGTAGCAACCTGTTCGCGTCAAGCTCCGTATTTTTGGAGCCTGAGCGCGTGGGCCATCAAAAGGGGCATCAGGTCAACACCTCTGCGCAGCATCAAACTTCCTCTCAGGGCCTCGTCTTCGGTAAACCGAACAGATGGATCGGAACGCACCCATGGGCTGTGAATCAAGACAGGCACCGGATGCCAAGAATGCGTGGCAAGTGTGCTGGGCGTGCTGTGGTCACCCGTAATGGCAATCACATCGGGTTTGAGCTCAAGGATGCGCGGCAAAAGCCGGTCAAAGAGCTCAATCTTTTGGACTTTGCCGTCGAAGTTGCCGTCCTCCCCCATTGAGTCGGTTTTCTTCGAATGCAGGTAGAAAAAATCAAAATCATCCCAACGGTTACGCAGAACGTCCATTTTCTCTTCCATTGCGTCTTCGGCTCCAGGTACGTCCAGCACGTCCATGCCAACCAGTGAGGCGAGCCCCTTGTACATCGGATAGCTGGCGATACAGGCAGCCCTGAGTTTGTAAACCTCTTCGAACGATGGAAAGTGCGGCACACCCGAATACCCACGAAACAAAACGCCATTGACCACAGGCTCATTGCGAAGCACGTGCTGGGCACGTTCAACAAAGCTGTTTACCAAAGCCGCTGTGACCTCACTTGCGGCATCTTCGGCACGCGCCTTCCATGGTGCAACCCCTGTCATTTGGGGATCCACGTCGCTGATATGGGCACCCAACACCTGGCCCTGTGCGCGAAAAACGACCACAAATCGGTGTTCACTTTCCGTGAAAATTTCAACGGGCGTGCCATCGATGCTTGGCATTTCTCGGCTGAGAAGCTTCACGATATCGCGGTTTTTTTCGTTACTGGGACGCCCTGCTCGGCGATCTACAATGTGCCCTTGGGCGTCTAAAGTTGCAAAATTGCCCCGAACAGCGACATCTCCAGCATTCAACCGAACGCCGATTCCCACTGCGGACAGCGCACCACGCCCGACCGTATACACCAGTGGGTCGTAACCGAAAAGCGAAAGGTGACCCGGACCGCTTCCAGGTGTAATGCCGGCACCAACCAGTTCCAGCAAACCCAATTCGGACTGTTGGGCAAGGGCATCCAAGTGGGGGGTGTGCGCACATGTCAGCTCTGTGCCTCCACCCGCACGAGGAAGGCCACCAACGCCATCTAGGACGACGAGAACAATCTTTGTCTCAGCTGTTTTGGATAAGGTTTTGATATGCTCAATCATGAAACACCCTCTCTGAATCTATACAATATCGCCGTGTTCATTTAGGGACGGATACGCCTGCTGACGCTCCGTGTACACTTTCGCCAAATCTGGATACAACCACTCAAAGGTCAATGTATCCAACGTCTCGCGAGACAAACGCCCCTCTTCGTAAAACCCTTTGGACAGGCGTTGCCTCTGTGCCTCAAACAACAAAATGGCCGCTGCAACAGACACATTGAGGCTTTGGACCATACCCAACATCGGGATGACAATGTTCGCGTCGGCCTGACAGGACGCCTCTGCCGACACACCCCACTTTTCAGCTCCGAGTAAAAATGCCGTTGGACGTGTGTAATCCAATTCTCGGTAATCAACTGCCCTTTCTGAAAGATGGGTGGCCAACACCTGAAATCCCCTCTGTTGGAGCTCGGAAATGGCGGGCAAGGTCGCACTGTGCTTTTGAATAGAGATCCATTTTTCAGCACTTCCAGAGGTGGCATTGTAGGTGGGCAGGCCGCCTTTTGGGACAACGGCGTGCACCTCAAGAACACCGACTGCATCGCAGGAACGCAAAATGGCCGACACATTGTGGGGTTTGTGCACCTCTTCAAGCAAGACCGTCAAGTCAGGTTGCCGCTTCGCAAGGACCTGACGAATTCTATTTAAGCGTTGTGATTTCATGGGCTATCGGCTCGAAGATCCTTTCTTCAAGAGTTCCAGAATGTGAATGCCGTATTTGCTGATGCGTTCTTTTCCCATTCCCTTGACACTCAGGAGCTCATCCAGATTTTTAGGGTTTTGACTCGCAATTTCCGCCAAAATGCTGTTGCTTGCGACGAGAAATCTCGAAATTTTTTGCTGTTTGGCCTCTTCGTTTCGCCAGTCGCGCAACGCATTATAGCGCTCCAAAGCCTCTGGACCGAGACCCGCTGCGGGATCTTGAAGTGCCGGTTCAAAGTGCTGGGGGGAATCGGCATCGAGGGATGTGAGTTCAGGAGATTCCGGGGCCAGCAAGACCGGTTCGGGTGTCTTTTGCGGCACAGAAGGGATATCCTCAATGTGAACGGGCAAAGTTTTCGGGGTCTGGATTTGCATTCCCGGCCCGCAAAGGTGCAGTGCCGTCAATAGATCCCGCAAGAGCCGTTTGGGGTCTTCAATCCCGATCGAGAGCCGAACGCGAGACGGATAGAGTGTGTACGCAGAATCGAGAAGTCCCAAAGGACGCGCCTTAAACTCACTGAGTCCACCAAAGAGATTGGGCCGATCGACGTAAAGATCCAAGAGGTTGGGTGCCACCCTGCGCACCTCTTGGATGGCGGGATGGGCTTGCAGTGCGACCAAAATCCACTCTGTCGTTTCTGTTGTGCGTTGGAGTCGAAGAGACAAAGTGGTGAGACCGTGCAGCAACAGCGTGCTTTCCAGGAATCCCGGAGCCACTGAGGTGGCCTTGAGGCGTTCCGCAAGAGGTTGTGCGTTTGTGGCGGCAAAAGCAATGGGGGCTTGCGAGGTGCCACTCAAACAGCGGGCGTGTCTGTGGACGACGAGATCGACGTTTGAGGGTCCACGACCAGGATTGAAGGTGTTGTCCAAGATAACACGCATGCGTTGATGTGTGGCCCATTCGAGCAAGGTTGGCGACAGCGTGGCAGTCCACAGCGCCACATAACCTGAATACTGAGGATCCGAAAGGTCAATGCGCTCAAAATCCACCGCGTCAAATCCGACGTTTGGAGGCAAATGGGCAGACACACTCAAACAATCCTGATCGAGCAAAACACGGCTCCCAGTGGGCCACAATTGAGACAAAGACCACCACAACGCCAATCCACTTCCATATGCAATGCAGTGGGACATGCCTTCGAGCTGTGCAATGGCCTGCTCTAAGTCATGTTGAAGGGACAGATAAGGCTGGTTCACGTCACCAGTATACGGCGAGTCTGTCGAGTCTCAGCGTTTGTCCAAAACCCCAAACCGCAAAATACCCATCCCAACAATGGCCGAAACCACAGAAGCAATGATGATGGCCCGTTTGGCCTCTTCCAATTCCGCAGATGGACCAAAAGCCAAATACCCGATAAACAGCGCCATAGTAAACCCAATACCCGCCAAACAACCCGCGCCGAAAAGATGGACCCACCTCACACCTTCAGGCAACCTTGCCCACCTGAAACGAAGTACCAGCCACGAAAATCCCAAAATACCAAGCGGCTTTCCCAGAAACAATCCCAGAAACACCCCGACGGAAATCGGTCCAAATCCCGCGCCACCAACCTTCACCCCGGCATTGAAGAAGGCAAAAATGGGTAAAATAAGATAACCAACCCAGGGCGCCAAACGGTGTTCCAGGCGATGAAACAGAGACACCTGATCGAGTTCCTGCAGAGACATTTCAGAGCGGCCGGAAACGCGCAGTGGAATGGCAAAAGCCAACAAAACACCCGCGATGGTGGCGTGCAATCCCGATTTCAAAATCAAAATCCACAACACAAAACCCAAAATGCCGTACGGCCAGAGTGTGCGAACCTTCAGATGAGCCACACCCAAGGTGATCAGCCACGTCAGGAACGCACAGCTGAGCAAAACCCAATTGAGCGACACGGTGTAAAACAGGGCAATCACCACGATCGCGCCCAAATCGTCGACCACGGCCAGTGCGGTCAGAAAAACCTTGAGGTTGGTTGGAATGCGCTTTCCCAAAAGTGACAGTGCACCCAAAGCAAATGCAATGTCGGTTGCCATGGGAATCCCCCACCCTCGCGCACCCAGCCCACTTGGGTTAAACAACGCGTACACGATCGCCGGGCACAACATGCCTCCAACTGCAGCAAAAACAGTCAACAGCGCCTTTTGGGTGTCTACCAATTCACCCGCGATGCGCTCCCTCTTGATTTCCAAGCCCACCAAGAGAAAAAAAAGCGCCATGAACCCATCGGCAACCCAGTGTTCAAGGGTTTTGGATCCCACAACCGGAAGGCCAATCGGAAGTTCACGCAGGTGGGTGTACAAACTGCCAAAAGGCGAATTTGCCAACAAAAAAGCAATGGCCGCAGCCAAAAAAACCAGAATGGCACTCGCGGATTCACTGCGAAAAAATGCCCTGAATGACGCAAATGCCCTGAATGACGCAGAAAGATTCACCTTTGACCTCCAAATGGCCCTAAAAAGCGGAGCCTGTCTTGATTGACAGGCTCCACCAGAAGATTACAGATTGGTTACTCAAAAACTCTTATTTTTTTATTGTATCGCAGTATACAACCAACGTCAAGGGTATGCAGGGTCACGGGGTGTCTTGGAGATCGCAGAGAAGAGAATTTGTCGTACAGAACAATCTCTAGATGTAAACAGGGACTTTGGTGGCATGGGGTCCCCATAGCCATGATCCCCCTGTCTGCACAAGGGGATCAGTCGGCTAGAAATGCTGTTTGAGAACTCAGAGCTGGCACGCCCTGGAAGAGGCTGCGATGCTGATGGTCATACCAATGATGATGGTGAGAATGGGAGCCAAATCGTTTTGGGGAATATCATTTCGGGTTTCGGTTTCAATGTCATCTGAATCGCCTATGAAAAAGTGTTGCATGTTGGTCTCCAGATACTTTTCAAATACAGATAAGAAAACAATTGAATCAAAACAAAGGTTTTAATTGAGGAGATTGGATATCAAAACAAAAGGCTTAAAAAGGATCCCATAAACATTCAAGTTGTCCAGTTCCAGGCTTATTCCAACACCGTTTGACCATGGCATCTGAGGAGGAAAACAAGCCGATAGCAATAAAAGATGCAAACAATCCAGTGATAAATTTGGTTTTCATTTCAATCATCCTTTCAAAAAATAAAAATCGATTGATTTCAAACGGCAAGTTATTGCTAAACGGCCACTTGAGGATGGAAAATTATCTCAGACAGGGAAAATATTTATTTTCCCCAAGGATCGCGAATACACGTCCAACCACCATGTGTTGACACACCAGGCGCACATTTCATTCCCTGTGCCGTCGAGCCCAAAATACCTGCGATAGCGAAGAGTGCGAGAACTGTTTTGGCCATTTTGATGTGTTTGCTGTTCATGTGGGAACCTCCGAAGGTATTTGAGGGAAGGGCTTTTGGTTTCTCGCGATAAGCGCCTGTCGCTTATGTATGTATCTTAAGATCTGTGTGGTCAATCCTTTGTCAAATATTTATAAAACCTAAATGAAACCTTAATCGCTTCATTCGAGTCGAAACCCGTTGGCCCTACTCCGACACCAACGCGTATCAATCCGGGTTTGATGCACCAAAAGCCGCCAGCGGTCCCCTAAATTGGACGTCTGAAGCAAAGGACACGGCTGCACATAAAGGCTTGGATGAAAAAAGGATTGTTGG
The DNA here is from genome assembly GCA_046327935.1 of Deinococcaceae bacterium. Lineage (GTDB taxonomy): Bacteria > Deinococcota > Deinococci > Deinococcales > Deinococcaceae > JACMOA01. The sequence continues at coordinate 119,856 of JAXLXL010000002.1, read as the reverse complement.
GATGGGTAAAATCTCTCATCAGCGGGACAACCTCCAAATTGAGTGATGGGCTGGGACTTTGAAATCTACCTACCCATATGGTACATTGGATGGCTGACGATTGAAATTCATGCCACCTTTGGGCAATATTTACCCAATCTTTAGAGATCCGAGCATGGGAATCGTATACTGGCCCAGTGATTGTTTTCGGCATTGATCCTGGATTGGCCAACGTGGGGTTGGCCGTGGTCGAGGAAACCGGCAAAAAGGCAACGGCGCTCTTTCACCATTGTCAGACCACGCGCGCCCAAGATCCTCTGCCCGAAAGGCTTCTGCAAATCTATGAGGCCACGCGCGATGTCATCCGTTGCCACCGCCCTGACGTTGTGGCAATGGAAGAACAGTACCTGAAGAAGCAGGCTGGGGTTGCGTTCTCCGTGGGCCAGGCTGTCGGTGTCATTCAATTGGCGTGTGCGCAAGCAGGTTTGGAGGTGTGTCTTTACGGACCCATGCATGTCAAACAGGCTTTGGTGGGTACAGGACGCGCCGAAAAAGATCAGGTCATCTATATGGTGAAAGCCTCTCTCGGTCTGCGGGTGCTCTCCAACAACCACGCTGCGGACGCACTCGCTTTGGCACTCACACATTTGGCAAGCCACCGACTCAAAGGTTTGGCACAGCGCTCACCCTGAGGTTTGTACCTTAAGTTCAAGATCCTCTGGTGCAAGCCTTCTAAATTTGTTACACTGGGGTGAAAATGATTATCCCCATAGGAACAGATGCTTCGGATCGCGTAGAGTACAGAACCCCTTGGATCACATTCGGCATTATGGTCATTTGCTTTTTGGTATTTGGTTGGCAGAGCCAAGTCAACCAACAGATCGCCACAGCCATCAAAGCACTCGATCAGTCTGATCCACTGGTGTTTTTGGCACAGGTCAACCACATCATGCAAGGAAGCCCACAGATAACCTACGGGTTCCTGGGCCAGTTCGGCTGGCCGTCCATCATCACCCACATGTTTTTACACCTAAACATCATCCATTTGGTTTCCAGCATGTGGATCCTCTACATTCTCGGCTCCAAAATAGAAGACCTTTGGGGACCGGTTGCATTTCTCCTTCTGTTTCTCTTGGGCGGCATGGTCGCTGCATTAGGACACCTCACAGTGGCACCACCCGCTGGAGTCAGTTCCAGTGTTGTTCAAGTGGTTTTTGGATCTTCGGGTGCACTGGCCTGTCTGATGGGGGCTTTTATGGTGCGATTTTCCCAAGTCAGGATGCAATTTGCGCTGTTTATTTGGCTGCGTCCCATTCTGTTTGCGGCTCCGGCCTACATTGTCCTTTTGGTGTGGTTTGCCTTTGAAGTTGGCATGTACGTGTTTTACCGCAGCAATGGCCTCGAAACCGTAGGCCACATTTGCGCTTTTGTGTTTGGCGCAGGTGTCTCTTGGGCACTCTGGCGTTCGGGAATCGAATCTCGGTTGCACAGCAAGCAGGCGCGCGAAGAAATGGATGCACAGCACCTACACGATATCTCCGTTTGGATCGATCAGGAGCAGTTTACGCGCGCACGCACACCGCTGCTCGCTTATCTGAGTCGCTACCCCAAAGACCCCCAAGGCTGGGTCGCGATGGCCAAACTGAGGGAAGCCACAGATCAGGACGCGACACTGGAATGGAAAAAAGCAGCTGTCTGCTACCGAGACACCGACCCGGAAATGGCCGCACAAATACTGTTCGAGGGACGAACCCCACCAGATCTGAAATTGGCCTTGGATCTCTGCCCTGTCTTGACGTTTCAGACAGCATCTCGCCTCTTGATGCTCACACTGCAAGATGTCCAAAATCGGGGGCACGCTTTGTATCCCAAAGCGCTGTACACAGTCCTCAGCATGTACCCAACTGCCGATGGCATTGCCTGGGTTCGGAATCAACTCGAATATGTCACCGATCCACACTGGCGCCTGCAACTTGAAGAGCAGTTGGAACGGTTCAAACCTGCGGTTTCGGGCTTATAATTCGAACATGCTCAAATACATTTACATTGTTCCGGCCCTTTGGCTCTCAAGTTCGGCCTCTGCCACCCAATTTCAACCCATGGCTTTTCTCTCCAGCGAACGTCAGACAAAATTCGAGTCCCCCAAGTGGGTCATCCATCCAGAACGTCAATACCAAGCGATCTTGGAGACAACACAGGGCGATATGATCCTCGAATTGTACCCTCAAGTTGCGCCCAAGACAGTCAATTCGTTTGTCTTTCTGGCACTGAATCATTTTTACGACGGTGTGGTTTTTCATCGGGTTCTGGAAAACTTTATGGCCCAAACAGGAGACCCCACAGGAACAGGCAGTGGAGGTCCGGGCTACCAGTTTTTTGTCGAGTACGATTCCAAATTCAACTTTGATAAGCCCGGTGTGCTGGGCATGGCAAGATCCCAGAGCCTGTACTCCAACGGCAGTCAATTTTTCATCACCTTTGTGCCTTACGCGAGTTTAAATGGACAATACACGGTCTTCGGCCAGCTCATTTCAGGACTTGATGTTCTGGGAAAAATTCAGAAGGTCAATCCTTCCCAACCCGATCCCAACGTCAAAAACGTCAAACTGGATTTGATTTCCAAAGTCACCATTTTGGAAAGCGTCTCCCCTTGATGCTTAAACCCTAAAACAGCCACATTGCGACAATGCCCCTATGTTTATCCGTGAAGGTATTCGTCAAATCCACTGGACTCAGAGAGAAAAATACAACGAAAACGCTGTTTGGTACAATGCTAAAAAATATGAATGACTGGTGAGGTGTTTGCTGACCCGACGCCACTGGGTTGGTTCGAGATAGGCGGGCCCTGTACCATATGGTATTCTCAGGACGGAAATGGAAATCGAAACGCCGATTAAATTTGCAAGATTGTCCCTCCCGGAAGATCGTGAAGCGCTCATGAACCTACTCACCAGAGAAATTTGGCCGTATCACATGAACGCTTACAACACGAGAGACAGAGCATCCGAGCTCATCAACAGCGGAAAATTTTCGAACGATAGACAAGAGACCTTTTGGATCTTGGAAAATGAACAGCGCGTGGGGTTTGTCCAAGCAGAAACATCTGACGGTTTTTACGACATGAGCCCCTTGCTTGATCTGCGGATTTTGGCTTCCCATCGGGGAAAAGGTATCGGCACGGTTGCTCTCAAGTGGATCACCGAACGCATTTTTACGCGCTTTTCTCACTTTAAACGGATTGCGGCCAAAACCCGCGCCGACAACAAGATGATGCGCGCTGTACTGGAGCACTGTGGATACGTCAAAGAAGGTCACTTCCGGCGGTCCTGGCCGGACGAAACAGGGCACCGCCATGACGCCGTCTTCTACGCGCTGTTGCAATCTGATTGGCGAGATGGAAAGGTCACACCCGTTGATTGGGATTACACTGGTTAAAGAAACTGCACAATATGGGAAGATATTTAAAGAACGAAGGTCTTATTAAGGTCTGACGCTTCGCAGTCCAGTACACATGGGCTATGCTTTCCCATATTGAATTCGATTTCATTCGGCAGTTATTACACTCACAATTGCTTTACTTGGAATAGCATTTCTTATTTCATGAGAATCCAAGAAATAGGGGGATATTTCATTTCTGAATATAAGAGACTGTATGAACCTGTGTAGAATATCAAAGATCTAGACGAGATATCTGACCTCTCCCCAGGCACTTTCGGATCTTTGTGACTAGAATTTGGGAGATGCATGCCCATTCAGCAGATGGTCTCGAGGATACGAAAGCAATGATAGACAGAGTATCAGTGAGGGAAATCATGGGGTTGAGAGCCCTTATCAAGGATATATCTGTTACGTCCAATGGATAGGGCTTACAAGCGATACCAAGACACTGTTTAGAACGTACCCTTATTTCTAAATTGTCTTCCTAGATAAGTTCATACATCCTCCAAAAGGCATTTCATTTCCTTTACTAGACTTCTTTCAAAACTGAGATTTAAATAAGTTCAAAATTATAGATACCTGCTATGTCTTGACCCAAGACAATGTGGTTCTTTTTATACCGATAAGCCGTGGAAACTTATCTTCAGACAGCATTTTTGTCTGTTCATATTTCATTCTACTTGAACATCTTACTCAGTCTCGAAAGAAGCCTATTGGATTCGAAAAAATGAAAGAACTTGCTGTAGAGATTTGCTTTCAGGTCACATAACATGCCACTTCCACCAAAAATTTAAGAATGTATGATGGCTGTGGTCAGTTTCGGTGTTCAAGCTCCAAAAGCCATTGTTTTCGTTCTGTAGCCCATTTGTAACCACTGAGAGACCCATCTTTTCTGAGAACCCGATGGCAGGGAATAATCAGTGCAACTTGGTTTTGGGAACATGCACGTGCCACTGCACGGACTGACTCGGGGCTTCCAATCGCTCTGGCAATATCTTGATAGGAACGCGTTTGTCCGTAAGGGATATCTTGAAGTGCTTTCCAGACGCGGTTTTTAAATTTGCTTCCTTGTACGTCTAACAATGCAATGGGCGATTTTTTTTGTCCCATAAGATAGTTGTGAATATCTTCCAGAACCGGCCTGAGCTTGTCTGGATTGGATTCCAGGGTGGCTTTTGGGAATTCCCGTTTCAGGGTTTCATAAAGCACGTCTGTTTTACCCAACCACAATGCGCAGATGCCTTTTTCGGTCGTGGCCAGCAAAATGTCCCCGATTTTGCTGGTTGAGATTGCGTATGCGATTCGCTGTTCGGATCCACCTGCCCTGTAGATTTTGGGTGACATTCCCAGAGAACTGGTTTCTTTGTAGGGTACATTGGTCGATTCAAAACCCGCTTCGTACGAGGCATCCGTCACGTTGAGTCCCTCCCGAAGGTTGTTTTTGAAGCGCTTTAGGCGTTCCCTTTGTGCGTATTTTTTTGGACTGAGCCCTGTTGCTTGTTTGAAGGTTCGTTGAAGATGGAATGGGCTCAATCCCACACTTTTTGCCAAGCATTCCAGGTTGGGCTCGGTGTCAGAGGTTTCAATCAGATGTCGAATGCGTGCAACAGCCCACTGCTGCGAACTCACTGTTTCAGGTTTGCACCGTTTGCAGGCCCGGAAGCCCGCACATTGTGCCCCTTCGATAGATGGAAAGAGAAGGATGTGTTCTCGCTTGGGTCGGCGTGCTGGACAAGATGGACGGCAATAGATGCCTGTCGAGCGTACCCCGTATACGAACATGCCGTCAAATTGGGGGTCTCGGTTGAAAATCGCTTCGATCCACTCGGTCATGTGTTCCACATATTAATGGATATGGCACGCTCAAACCACCCAAATCTTGCGTTCAAACGCGACGTGGTATGTGGGTGGGTTTTCTGGGATCTCTTGTATTTTATGCTTTGCATGTGGGAGAAGATACGTATCCTCTCCTCCTTCCAAATCGGATACTGTTGCCAATCTTTTGGAAAGCCCATATCCGCAACGGGTATGGCATGATCACCCATCAGGGTAATGAGGCGTTTGCGTCAGTGGTGTCTTGGTGAAATGATATCCATGAAGTGTAGGAGAATGACCAGTGTATTGTAAAGTTTGCGTGAATTTACAAATTGTGTTACCAACTGCTTGGGTTTGCTTTGCGGTAGAGATGGCGTGATCGTAAATTCACGATTCCACAGGCGATTGTGGTGAGCACAGATGTTTCGCACCTGTGTGAGGTGATGCAGCCATGATCCGAGTACTTTGTCATCCGGGCCATATGAAGCAGCAATGGCGCGCCGGGTGGGCATGGGTTTGAGGTTGTTATACCAACGGGAGTGTGATCCAAATGACATGACTTCGCACACGGCCCAGATGGGTGGTGATGCTTCAGCATACTCACTTTGAAAATGTTGAATAAAGCGTTCCTTGGAACGTTTGATTTCTTTGATCAGTGTATCGTCGTCGGTCTTCCAATACTTCAGGTTTTTGGCAAGAGATTCATCCAGGTGCGCGTGGGGGCCGTGTGAGCGTGCCATTTCGTGAGCCCAGCGACCGCGTACTGAGACCTCCACACGCTCAATGGCGTCCAACACAAGAAGACGCAGTTCACGGTCAAACACATACAGGTTCAGTACGTCGCAAAAGCGTACATTTGGCCGGAGTGTGTGAGTGGTGTGGTCAGCTTCAAAGGGTAGCCAGTAGGCACGGAGGCGGTAGTAATGGATGTATTGCAGGTAGAACACTGCTTCCATCGGTTCCTCAATAACCATACCGCGTTGGCGAAGCAGGTCAATTTGTTCGGCATGTGTTGTGGGGCTTTGCTGTAGGTGCGTTTTTTCGAATCCAATAGACTTCTTTCGAAACTGAGTAAGATATCCAAGTAGAATGAAATATGAACAGACAAAAATGCTGTCTGAAGATAAGTTTCCACGGCTTATCGGTATACAGCAGTTTTCATCATTTTTGAAACACTGAAACATGGATAAAGCGTGACCTGGATGTGTTTTAGCTTCTCAAGAAATTCCCGATATTAAAGAAGCTTGCTGTAAAAAGAACCACATTGTCTTGGTCAGAACGGCACCCAAGAAGGGGCCAGCTCGCTGATGCAATGATAGAGATTCTATCAACAGAAATGAGTACAAAAAAGGCAAAAGGAGGTCGTAAAAACAAACTGAGTATTGAAGATCAGCTGTTGATGGCATTCGAATACATAAGAGAATACAGAACGTATTTCCATGTGAGTCAAAGTTATGGAGTGAGTGAAAGTACCGCTTACAAAACAATAAGATGGATAGAGGACACATTAATTCGGCGTAAAGAATTCGCATTACCAGGAAGAAAAGCTTTAAGAGGGAGCGATATGGAATATGAAGTAATTATTGTAGATGCAACTGAAACGGAAATAGAAAGGCCCAAAAAAACAGAAGAGATATTATTGAAGGAAGAAAAAGAAACACACAATAAAGACAGAAATCATAATTAACAAGAATACAAAAGCAGTAATATGCACGCAATTTTCCAAGGAAAGACGGCACGATTTCAAGGTATTTAAAGAATCAAAGACAAAAATCAATCAAGGGATAGAAATTTTAGCAAATAGAGGATATCAAGGGGTGAGAAAAATACATAAGAATGCAAGATTGCCGAAGAAAGGAAGAGAAGAGAAAGGAGAATAAGAGAGTAGCAAGTGAAAGGATGGTAATTGAGCATGTCATTATAGAAGAAAGAGATTTTTATTAAGGTTTAATTTGGCGGTCAGGCCCCTTCTGGGGCGAGCTGGCCGCATGGCGCGGTCAGGCCGCATAGCGTGCCGTTCTGACCAAGACGTGCCGTATAGCTCAAGACGCGAGCTGGCCCCTTTGGGTGCTGTTCTGCCCAAGACATAGCAGATATCTACCTCATCTAGGGGTTGAAAAATGA
>JAXLXL010000002.1:95000-107500 GCA_046327935.1 Deinococcaceae bacterium | reverse complement strand
CGACCTTTTTGGGATGCAATTCTTCCTTGCGGGCCTGCGCTGTCGCCTTTGTCTCACCCTTTGAGTCAACCCATGCAAAATCAATCTGCCGTGCCAGAGGATTGACCTGTATGACCTTGACCATAACCCGGTCTCCGAAACGGAATGTCTGTCCACTGGAACGCCCTTTAAACATCTGCGCTTCTTCCAAATAGACAAAGTATTCGTCACCGAACTCGGAAACATGTACAAATCCCTCTATTCCATTTTCCAACTCGACGAACATACCTCGGGGTAAAAGCCCGCTGATCCTTCCCCAAAACACTTCACCCAAACGGCCTTGAGCCCATTTTGCATAGTAATATTTGGTCAAATCACGTTCCGCGTCGGTGGCCAGACGCTCCCGATCGCTGGTGTGCTTTGCCATCGCCGGCAATTCGCTTTGCCAACGGACGCGCTCATCGTTGGACAAACGACCCTCGAGGCTCTGACGCAAAGCCCTGTGCACCAAAAGATCGGGATAACGACGTATGGGAGATGTAAAATGCAGGTATTCTTCAAACGCCAATCCGAAGTGGCCGAGATTTTCCTCTGAGTACCGTGCCTGCTGCAACGACCGGAGCAACACCTGATTGACCAAAGACTCATGGACCGAACCCCTGGCCTGCTTCAAAATGGCTTGGTACGCTTGCGGCGTGGGGTCAATTCCCTGAAACACAAAACCAAATCGGGCAATCTTTTGGGAAGCCTCCTGAAAAGCTGTCGGGCTGGGATCTTCGTGCACGCGAAATAGCGTAGGGACGTGGTGTTTGAGCATATATTGGGCCACAATTTTATTGGCCAACAGCATCAAATCCTCGATGAGCCCACGCGCTGTCTCTTCCCGTATCGGAACGAGCGTGAGGCCACCGTCCGATTCGACCTCCACCTTCACCTCTCGCAATTTGAAATCCAAACTGCCACCTTTTAAACGCTTATTTCGCATTTTGTTGGTCAGTTTGAGCAGCAAATGAAGGTCGCCCTCCAGAGACCGAGCTTGCTCTGGCATGGATGCCACACCCTCACTGTAGGCTTGAACCTCATCGTAGGTTAGGCGGGCCTTAGAATGGATGATGGATGGCGTCAGGGTGTAGTCGATCAGTTCGGCATCGGCATTCAAATGTGCCAATACACTGAGCGTCAATCGATCTTCCCCTGGAACCAAACTGCACACGCCATTGGACAACCGCTCAGGAAGCATCGGCAACACGTGGCCAGGCAAATAAACCGAGGTGGCCCGATCGAACGCATCCTTGTCTAGGGCACTCCCTTCCCGAACGTAATGGGAGACGTCTGCAATGTGGATCCCAACCAAAAAACCTCCTCCATCGAGGTTTTCGATGTGGATGGCATCGTCAAAATCCTTCGCATCACGGCCATCAATGGTAAAGATGGCCCGACTGCGCAAATCCAAACGACCGGACAGTGCATTGGAGGAAGATTCGAGGGCAACCCGCTCGGCTTCCAAAAGTGCCTCTTGGGAAAACTCAGGATACAACCCGTACTTTAAGATAACAGCTGCCGTTTCAACCTCAGGCTGATCACCCAATCCCAACAGCTGACGCACCTCACCGTACACCTCGTCTTCACCTGTGGTCTCCGGATAGTAGAGATCGACCACAACGCGTGACCCACTCTGAAGTGCTTGCGCACCCTCTGGAAGAAGGAGAATTCTCTGTGGAACCTTGGGATCATCCGGACGCAACATCGCATACCCTTTGGAAAACTCAAGGGTACCCACCAGCCGTTGGCAACTGCGTGAAATGATCCTCGCAACCGATCCCCTCGGGGAATCCTCTCCACGGCGCTGTCCTTCGAATCGGGCGAGCACAATATCGCCATTCCAGGCTTCGAGGGTTGCGTTGTGTGGGATATACAAGTCCGGGGTTCCAGACTCAGGAATGACAAAGCCAAACCCTTGGGTACTGGCCTGAAATCGACCCTTGATGAGGTTCATGGATTCAACCAAACCATAGGTTCGTTTTCTGGTTTGAATCAGGATGCCTTGTTCGGTCAAATCTTCCAAAAGTGCTTCCAGATCTTGGCTGGACGGAAGACCCTTGCGGTTCATCTTGACCAATTGGCGCTCGACATCTTTGACGTGCCAAGGGCGCGGGTACTTTCTGAAAAACTCCAGCACAGCGTCTTTGAGCGGAATTGTTTTAGCAGAATCTGGATATACTGATTCCTGGACGACAGAAACCGGTTCCTTGATGGGTTTTTCGGATGCGCGGCTTTGACCTGGACTGCCCCGTTTTACCCAACGCCGAGGGTGCGAAGACTGCACCTTTGTGGGCACATCGGGCTGGCTCACAGGTGTCGCTTGGGTTGTGACATTCAAACGCTGACCGGGTTTGGTCGACGTAGAGGCTTGCGCTTTTTCGGGTCTGGATTTCACCTCAGCGCGAACACGAACCTCCAAATTGGCGGATACATCGGATTTTTGGACAACTGAAACGCCCTTTTCAGGCTCTGGCAACGTTGTTTCTAAAGGGACTGAAATGGCCAGTTCTGACGCGGATTCGACAGGTTTCTCAGTGGGTTTCTGGAGAGATTGGCGTTTGGGCCGGCGCGGTTTGGACGTCTCTACAACCACTGTTGTTGCCGTCGTCTCTGACAACTCCACAACCTTCTTGGGGGTGCGTCTGGGTTTTTTAGGGGCTTGAACCACGCTGTCCAACACGTTGTTCTCTTGCGTATCGACAACGGTTTCCTCTGATTTCTTTTTCCTAGGCATAAACCTCTGTTATCACGCAACACATGAAATGCCCTTGCTTGTGTGGCAAATGGACCTGTTACGTTCATTGGGCGCGACTCCGCGCATTGAGTCAAAGTATACCAGACTTACGAAAACCCGTAGACTATGCCAAGTGGCGCATGGTCACTGAGACACGCCTCACGCCACACCCGATGTTGCAGGGGAACGAAACGGGATGTGCACAGCTGATAATCGATTCGCCAACCCGTATCCCTGAAGTAAGCTTGTCCCCTTTGGCTCCACCAAGTGTACTCTGATGCACCGTCAAGCAACGCACGATGGGCATCGGTCAACCCCAAACGTAGGTACCCTTCAAACCAATTCCTCTCTTCTGAAGTGCATCCTGGACGATTTTTATTGCCTCTCCAGTTCTTAAGATCGAGATCGGTTCGGGCAATGTTGTAATCACCGCCAACAAGAACCTCATGATGTTTGAGAAGGTCATGGGTGTAGCTGTACAAAGCCTCTAAAAAGACCAATTTGACCCTCTGCCGCTCTGGTCCTGAAGTCCCACTGGGCGCATAGATGCTGACAACTGAATATCCGGGGAATTGCGCCCTGAGCACGCGTCCCTCAGAGTCCAGCGAGGGCATTCCCAACCCTGAAATCACATCGATGGGTTTTTCAAGTGAGAGAATGCCGACGCCACTGTAGCCTGCCTTTTGCGCCGAAACGAAATGGGCAGTGTAACCCAAATCGGAAAACGGATTTTCGCTGGGTTCTGCACGCACCTCTTGGAGTAACACGACATCTGGACGAACCTTTTCAAGCCAAACCATCAAACCCTTGCGCAAACTGGCGCGCAATCCTCCCAGATTGAGGGTCACGGCATGTAACCCACACCGAGGATCAAAATCACTTCTCATCTGGGTTATAATATCGCCGTTGGAGGTCTTTGGTTGGACCAACAACGGAGGTCTACACGCTATGGCATACGTTGAGTTCTTCGATCACGACTCTCAAACCTTTTCTTTTGAAGACTCAGACACCGTCCGACAGATGGTTGCACGCGTCTCGTCTTGGGCTGATGTCAATACATTCGATCGGATTGTGTTTTGGCGAGATCCCTTAGAACCTCACAAGCTCTTCGTCCAATTGGGCGACGATCGTCTGGGTTATTGGATTCACGAAAGTACATTCACAGACGGCAAACAAGACATAGAAGCCCAACTGGACTATGCGCGAGGGGCACAGCGCCGAGAAGCAGCGGGATACGGAAGATTCGACCGCTAAAAAAGACAAACCCCGCTCACATACCCAACAGTGCCAGCGGGGCCGTGGCCTTCAGTTCGCTTTCAAATGGGCGCACAAGACGGGCATTTTTACTGGCAGGCGGGCTCGACACACGGTAATCCAATCCAAACAACGAAAACACGCCACTGCCATTGAGTCGATCAGACCACTCTGCCAAATCGATCCCGACATGATCCACCCCTAGGGATTTGTACACCTCTACCTTCACCCAATTGTATTCACTCAAGGTCATGCGCTCGCGAACCAAAGCCTGTTTCTGAGCTGTTCGCGCGTCCTGGACGAGATCTCCAGCACTTTGAAATGCACTGATCAAGGTCCCTGCGTTGAACCGGTTAGACGTCAGGTTTTTGTAGTTTTGGGCCAATCCATCGTAACCGCTGCTGAGTTTCCCACGGATGTGACGCTGGATTCGAATAAATGTTTCCAATTGCTTCTGGGTGATTAAACCGCTCTGGGCGGGAACATACTGACCGACCACGCTCGGCTCTTGAAAGGCGGCAAATACCTTCTGAATGGGACGAATGATGAAAAAATAAACGACAATCCCCAAAAGCACCATGACAAACAGAACAGTTCGCAGACAACCCCACAACATTCGACGAATCATACAGCCAGATGCTACCAAGTCCAGGATGAGACCGCATGAAAAGCCAACAGTGCTAGTCTAAACGCCATGACACCTGTGCTCGAAATCCGGGATGTGCACCACAAGCACGAATCGACCCAAGTCCTGTCCGGTCTATCTCTTTCGGTGCATGCTGGAGAGATTGTCGCACTGCTCGGTCCATCCGGAAGCGGGAAAAGCACCCTTCTGCACTTGGCCGGCGGCCTCGAGTTGCCCACACACGGGCAAATTCTTTGGAAAAAGACAGACATCACAAAACTCAATTTGGAACAGAGAACGCGGCTGAGGTCACGTGAATTGGGTGTGATTTTCCAACACCATTACCTCCTTGAAGACCTCACCGCCTTGGAAAATGCGCAAATCTCAAGTCTGATACAGCGTCAACCCGACAACAGAGCTCGAACATTGCTCGAGCGGGTGGGCCTGAGCCACCGACTCACCCATTTTCCCAAACAACTTTCCGGAGGCGAGCGTCAAAGGGTCGCTTTGGTCCGTGCCCTGAGTGCCAAACCCGCCCTACTCCTGGCCGACGAACCCACAGGCAGCCTAGATCAGAGCAACAGCGAAACGGTCATGGATCTTTTGGTTGAACTGACCCAAGAAGCGGAGACAGGGGTTTTGATGGTCACCCACGACACGCAACTGGCACACCGGGCACACCGGGTTCTGCAACTGAGGGATGGCATCCTCATCTGAAGCAACCAAAAACCCCAGAGGCAGTCTCTGGGGTTGATCGAACAACGGCCGGATTTACACCTGTCGCATGTTCAAATCTTGACCTTTGAGTGAAGCTTGAGCCCGAGCGACAGCTTCCCGGACAACATCTCCGGTAATCAATTCATTTTGCAACAATGCCTCCGCAACCTCGTGCATCGCTTGTCCATACTGAAGAATGATCGCCTTTGAGCGCTCGTAGGCACGGTCCAGGATACCCTTAACATCTTCGTCAACCAGTTGGGCCGTACGTTCACTGAAATCCTTGCGCTGGGCAATGTCTTCACCCAAAAAGATCGGACCTGAAACATCTGCAAGTGCCATGTGCCGGAAATTGTCTCCCATGCCCCATTCCAAAACCATCCGCTTGGCCAACTGTGAAGCCCTCTTGAAATCGTCGGCAGCGCCCGAGGTGATCGAACCCACCATGGCCTCTTCCGCAGCACGTCCACCCATCGTGACCACCAAGCGGTTTTCCAGTCGCTCTTTGCTCATCAGGACGTTCTCTTCTGGCAGATAGAAAGCCGCACCCAACGCCCTTCCCCGAGGGATAATCGACACTTTTTGCAGTTTGTCCGTTCCAGGCAAAACAGCCGCGGTAACAGCATGTCCAGCTTCGTGGTAGGCAATGGCCCGACGCTCATCGTCACTGACGGTCAAACTTCCGTTTTCAAGACCCAAGGTGATTTTGTCCAGGGCGCGGTAAAAATCAGACATGTCAATGACCGTTTTACCAATGCGGGCCGCCTCGAGAGCCGCCTCATTGACGATATTCTTGAGATCGGCGCCGCTGAAATAGGGCGTGCTTTTGGCCACCTCTTCCAAATCGACCGTCGGCGCAATGGGCTTGTTTCTCGAGTGAACGCGAATGATGGCTTCCCGCTCCTTAAGGTTGGGAAGATCGATGGTGACTTGACGATCAAATCGCCCAGGACGCAAAAGTGCAGGATCGAGGATGTCGGGGCGGTTTGTGGCTGCAAGCACAATAACCGAGCTCTGCTTGTCAAAACCATCCATCTCCGAGAGAATTTGGTTGAGGGTTTGTTCACGCTCATCGTGTCCACCGCCAATACCTGCGCCCCGCTTGCGTCCAATAGAATCGATTTCATCGATAAAAATGATTGCTGGAGCGTTCTTTCTTGCATCTTCAAACAAGGTACGCACCCTCGATGCACCCACACCGACAAACATTTCCATGAACTCCGACGCACTCACACTGTAAAAAGGGCAATCTGCCTCTCCAGCAATCGCTCGTGCCAACAGCGTTTTACCCGTTCCCGGAGGACCGACCAAAAGCACACCTTTGGGAATCTCGGCACCAATCTGCTGATACTTCTGAGGGTGTTTTAAAAAATCAACAACCTCAATCAGCTCTCTCTTGGCCTCTTCGTGACCGGCCACATCGGGAAAGAGGGTCGCGACTTTGTTTTCTTTGCCATAGCGCTTGGCTCTGGATTGACCGAACTGCATGACCTGGTTTTGGCCACCTTGAGCCCGCATGAAGATAAACCAAAAGAGGAAAACAAACACGAGCAATGGCAAAAGAGAAAAGAAAATATTCAGCCATGGACTGGGCAACGTGTTGTTGTACGAAACCTGCTTCTGATTCAACAGGGGAATCAGTGAGGCGTCTACTGTTCCCACACCAGAAGGCAATGTGACTTCAAAATGCGTGATGTTTTTCTTGCTTCCCACAGGACCGAGCGTAAAAATTTGTTGTGGGGACTTCAAGGTAACGGTCGCAGTTCGCTCGCCTATCACGACGTCATCGACATTGCCCTGATTGACTTGATTGATAAAATCACTGTAACGGACTTCGTTTCCACTGCCAAAACCCCTGAGGTTACCGAAAACCAACAGGGCACCGATCAGTATCAGCACTATAAACCAAGGATTAACACGATTCACAAGACCAACCTCCAAGGCCATTGCAACGATCTAGAGTCTTATCAACTAACACTGTTTGAGTCTAACAGACTCAAGTGAGAGTTGGATATAGCCCAGCCCCTAAATCTATTCTAGAGAAAATCTCGACCGATAAAGAGATTGGCAACCCCATGGCCCCAAGGGACAACTCACAGGTACACTGCCCCAAGATCGAGTATGCTAAACCGAAGAGATGAGTAACCTCGCACCCACCTGGCTAGCACTCGACCGACTTCTGAGTCAAGAACAATTCGAAGAGGGCTTTAAACTCCTTGAGCATGCATACAGCAAGGCAAACCAAAAAGACCGCTCCACATTGATTTTATGGGGCGTTCACGTACATAGCCTTTACGGCGAGGTACAGGTCAAAGAAGGTCTGTCTCTGCTTCATACATTGGGGGAATTGGATCCCCCATACACACAAAATCCGCTCTTCAAGGCGATTGAAACCGAATTGCTGAGTTACCTACTCAACCACCCTACAGACTTCACCCAAGTGAAACAGACTGGAAAGGAACTCCTCGAAACCCTGTTGCCGCTGTTCGCGGAAGAAAACGCGCTGGTGCATTATCACGCCACTGTTGCCTTGACACTTCTCGACAATCCCAAAGCACTCCTCTCTTGGCAACAGTTGGATTGGCCGCACCTTCCAACACACCTTCAGTGGCGGTATTTTACCTGGCTGGGCACGAGCTATACCCAAGCCGACGAACTCGAAGAGGCCTTGAATGCCTTTGATAAAGCACTGCAAAACAGCCCGTTTACCCACCACGTGGCCCTTCTGTGTGAAAAAGCAGCCGTGGCAATCTCGCTGACACAATTTGAACTGTCTGAACAGTTGCTCACCCAAGCGTTCGAACTTCTCCCCAAGAGCCCATACCTTGAATCGCAATGGCATTACTTAAAAGCCCAAAGCCAAATGGGATTGCGCAACCCAGAAACCGCACTGACCCATATCGAGCGGGCCGATCAGCTTGAAACAGAACAACACCAAGAACTTTACGCGACAAAACTGCTTCATGGTCAAATATGGGTCCATCTCAGTGAGCCCATCAAGGCCATTCCATACTTCCAGAGGGCCTCCGAAATCGCAGAACCTACAGAACGAGCGTTTGCCCTACACGAATTGGGCGTGGCTTGCCTCGACGCTGATCAGGTCATCGAGGCCCGAGAACAGTTGCAGCGGACTCTGGAAACACGGGATTATCCCTTTTTCGCAGAGGTTCACGCGGATCTGGCAGAATGCGAATACCGACTTGGAAAAGCATATGAAGCTGAGGTTTTAGCCAACCAAGCGCTGAAAATGGGGGCAATTGTGACCGCCAGCCTGGTCTTGGGCACCATCGCGATGGATTACTACCATTTGGAAGAAGCACTTGAACATTACGCTCGAGCCATAGACGCAACAACCCCGGAAAGCGGCCACGAATGGGTATTGGGCCATCAGATGTCGGCAGATATCTTGGTGCAACTGGGCTTCAAAGAGCCTGCCCGCATTCTCTTTCATGCCGAACAGGCACTGCAACACATGGATGGCGCCGATGAGTGGCAACATACCCTGAAAAATTATGCATTAAAAGCAAGAGAAATGTTGTCTGATAAGCCAAATAAACGAACCCTCAATTGAGGACTATGCCCTTTATAACCAGATGTGCGGATATTTGAAGTGGAGTTTTATTTCCGTCTGAGACGGGAAAAATAGAGGTATAAAGCTTTCCGACCTACTCGCCACCGCAGATATCATCACAGACCTGTTTGTGATTTTCGACGATACCCTTCCCACCTCTTGGTCAAAGACGAGAATACGGTCCCTGAGACGGATTTTTTCGCTGATTCTGGGGTTAAGTTCGATTTGTTTGAGGTTCTGATCTTCCTCTGGGGTCAGGTGGACCCGTCGGAGAGGTTTGCCCTTATCTCTTTTTCCAAACCCCTAAGAGATTGTATGAACGTATCTAGGGAAGCAATTTAGGAATAAGGGTACGTTCTAGACGGTATTCTGGTGTCAGCAGCACGTCCTATCCATTGGACTTAACAGACATATTCTTGATAAGGGCTCTCAACCCCATGATTTCCTTCACTGGCGTTCTGTCTATCATTGCTTTCGTATTCTCGGGACCATCTGCTGAATGGGCATGCATCTCCCAAATTCCAGTCAAAAAGACCCCAAAGGGCCTGGGAGAGACGCAATACCCCGTCTCTCTCTTTGAGATTCCACACAGGTTCATACAGCCTCTAAGAAAGAGCATTGCTCGGGGCGGCCCGGAAAGTGCTGTATGCGCCAAGACGGGATGTCCGAGAAATCAACAATTGCCATCTGGATTTACCCAAGCAGATCGCCAAAATTTCTGATATTTAAGGAACTTGCTGTACATGATTAACGGGTTAAAATCTCCCTCTTAGAAAGCCCTAAGCTGTTGACCGTATATGCAAATCACCGTCAACGCGCACGTGTATTCACTGCACCACCCCAATATTTAAGAAGTGTAGCAAATACAGGCATTTTTACAGAAAAGCCCGTATGGCATGTTGTTTCAAAACCAACGTACTAACGTACCGATGTCAACCCCCCATTGGGGGATAAGAAAATATTTAGAAGCATGTTAAATTAAGACAGAGAACTTTAGTTTTTCTTCATCTGTCGTCATTCGTCACATGTTCCCACCTCTGGAGGTTTCCCATGAAACGCTTGCTCGCATCCACCATTTCCCTGTCTCTTCTGCTTGCTTCTTGTAATCCAAATCCCAATGTCTCTGACGGCACCACTATTCCCACTCCCATACCCATCGCACCCGATTCCAATTGGATTCGCGTCTTTCCCTTCAACGACTCCAATTCCAACAACCTCCGGGATGCCGGCGAAGAGATCCTCCAGGGAACCCAGTTTTCCATCACCGCTGTTGGCGGCTACGCCTCCTGTTTCACAGGCCTTCTCGAACCTGTAACCGCCAGTTCTTTTTTCTATACCAATGGCAACTGCGACTTTGGCGCTTCTGACCTTCCCAACAACTCATACTTCGTCCAACTTCGCCCTATCTTAGATACCCTTCCATACGGTGCCGTTCCACAAATCCCTTACTTTCCCCAAGGCGCCGGCCTCATTCAGCATCCAAAGGCTGAATCTGTCGTTCTTCCCTTCGCCAAAGATCTCTTCCGACGCTACGATGTCTACTGGCCTGTCCGTTTTCCTTCCGGTACCCTTCCTGCAAGTTCAGGACACCTTCGCGGCATTTTACCAACTCCCTTTAATCTTCCCAACCTGAAAGTCACACTTGACATCGGCTCTGACTATCACCGTGAAACCATGACCCGACCAGGTGGCGAATTTGCCATTGGACACATTCCCATCATAGGAACCGGCGCCGCATATGTCAGGGTGTGGCATGGAGAAGAAACGGTCTATGAGGCATCGGTCAACCTGTCGGCATCTGCGTGGACAACACTCAACGCAACTGGAATGAATGTACCCTCACAAGCACAGTCTCTGAGTTTAAAGATGTGTGAAGATTTGGACTACAACGACATCTGTGATTTCCCAGACGTGGGCATCGATTACAGCAAAAAAGACCGACCACTATTGGGTGTTGCGGTGAATGTACAAAGCAGTACAATAAATCAAAAACAAAAGAATGGAACGGAAAAAGGGTCAACAGGAAACGCGTCTATCGATATTTACGGAATCAAAGCCGATGCCGAAGAAACCACCGTCAGCATAGAACCACCCCTTGGGTTTTATTGCAAACAGAGTGGAATGGGACTGCCCGGCGTCATCAAAATGGCCAATTTGCTTCTCAAAGATGACATCCTCTGTTATCCTGGTGGACAGGTCGTTTTGAGTGCCTATGAAGACAGAAACGGTGATGGCATCCAACAATCCGACGAACCCATCATGAACGATTTGGCATTCAAGTTCACCTACGACCGTGGCGGACCCACCACACTGATGGGACAGGGAAAACTCGGTGTGCCCTTTGGAATGGGATCGGTTGAACTGCTGGAAAACTGGGCGACAAAGGATTTGAATGCCACAGATGGACAACTAAAACCCGGACAGAGCCAGGCATTTGAGGTTTCCACGCGGCAAAATCCAGCCATACTGAGGTTTGGCTACGGGTATGTGGGAACGGTACGGATACAAATCTTTGAAGATCGGGATGGGACGCAAGATTTTTCCGGCGGAGACAGCCCGTGGGCCGATATCGCAGTGAGGTACACAGACAGTCAGGGCAAAACAGGAGAAGCAAAAACCGATGCGAGTGGAAGCATTTTGCTGAAGGACATCAGCGCAGGTCGGCTTGAACTTGAGGTTGTCGAAGAGACATTGCCCAAGCAAAATGGACGGACACTTACAGGAGTCAACGGTGGCAACAAACGGGTCTTCAATGTCGGTTCAAGGGCGAGTGTGTATGTGCCATTTGGATACAAAGTAGCGCGCTCAGGAAAACTCGAAGGCGTCCTCTTTACAGATTCAGACGGAAATGGCATTCAAGATCCAGGCGAACTTGGTATTTCCGGTGTCACACTCACCGCCATCCGCGGCGATGTGGCTAATGTCTCAGATAGAGAACAACAGACAAAAACTGATCCAAACGGCAAATATGTCTTTGATACTGTCAGAGAAGGTCCCACCCAAATCGTATTCAATGATTCGGACTTGGGCTCCGATTTCTCTGACGGCTTTAACATTACAGCACCCAAAGACGCTCTCCATGCCAATGACGAATTTGGAAAACGCGTCATTGCACAAATGACTGTCATTGGTGAAATTAATAACACCCTCAACTTCGGCCTCAAACCCACTAAACTCAATGTCACATTCTTTGTGGATAAAAACAGAAACGGCCTTGTTGACAGAGGTAACCCTGTAGTTTCTGATGACGGAGTCTGGCTTTCATGGGATGTCTTTACTTTCAACAATAATGGACAACCCGATGCCCTGCCTAAATTATCTGACTTTACATTTCAAGGTCGGATTTCCTACCATTTTTTATTGGACCGTTTCTTTTTTCGATATCAAACGCAGCTAACCGACACACCACATGCACGTTTGCCAAGCACCCTTGCCTCCCAAAACCTCTATTTCTTGGTAGGTGATAACGTTCTCACTGGAAGCAATCGACCTGATCTCATCAAGGAAATTACTGCACTTCAATCTGGTAATATGTATGCTCCACTTATAGAAGTCAAACCAGAAGCTTGGACCTCTCC
>JAXLXL010000002.1:0-90000 GCA_046327935.1 Deinococcaceae bacterium | reverse complement strand
GGGCACAGCTCGATGTCTGCCGTTTGACTCGTAAAACTTTATCCTGGACGGCGTCGCAGATGGATCGATGATGAACAGTTCACCTTGGGTTGGATCGAGCGAGCCCAAAAGCCCTTTGAGATCGCTTTGCCCCTCAAAATCGAGAACCAACTGGTTTGGACTGAAGAGTCCCTGTGTGGCCATAGAAATGCGCTCGATCGTCAGATCTTCTCCCGAAAGCTGCGGAAGGTCTGAGGGGTTGCGCCCTTGGCCCTTGAGTTCTGCCAAAAGGGCTTCTTCGATCAAAAAACGGTTTCCCGAAAATGCAACAATCACGCATCCAGTTTACGCGTCGGGCGATGTTTACCTCCAACCCAGACAGATCCAACATGCTAGTCTGTAGCCTAATGAATGCTGCACGCTTTGAGCACATCCAAGGGCTGTTGCAAAAGACAGATCTCTTGGGTTGGCTGATCTACGATTTTCAGGGTCTCAACCCCTTGGCGGCCTTTGTCCTCGATTTGCCTCACGGGAGCCACCTGACCCGCCGGTATTTTGTCTGGATTCCGAGACAAGGCACACCCGTTTTGATCCACAACGGCATCGAGGGCGGCACGTGGGCACACCTTTCACAAGACGTCCAGATCGAATTCCAATCCTGTAAAGGCCATTTGGACATGTCACAAGCCCTCCAAAAATGCCTTGTGCCTGAAGAAACCATTGCCATGGAATACAGTCCCATGGGTCAGATTCCCTATGTGAGCCGAGTGGACGCGGGAACCCTGGAGTGGATATCGGGTTTGGGTGTAAAGGTCGTCTCCAGTGCGCAACTCTTGCAGCGCTTGCTGTTGTGGAGTGACCTGGACCTCCAAGAACACCTGAATGCCGCAAAGGCCCTCGTGGACGCAAAAGACAGTGCCCTGTCCCTGATGGACCACACCCTGAAACGGGGTCTCCAGATCAGCGAATACGAAGTTCAGCAGCACATTCAAAGACACTTGGATTCTTGTGGATTGCACACCGGCCACCCTCCGATTGTGGCTTTTGGCAAAAATGCAGCGGACCCGCACTACAGCCCACCCGAGCAGGGCAGCGCTGTGCTGTGTTTGGGTATGTGTGTATTGATCGATCTCTGGGCCAAAAAACCCGGTTTTCCCTACGCCGACATCACGTGGATGGCCTACGCTGGACAGCCCTCGGGTGCGTTTATGGAAGCGTGGACCGCGCTCACACGTGCCCGCGACAGCGCCATCAATTTTCTGAAACAAAATTGGCAACACGGCATCGAAGGTTGGCAGGTCGATCGATGCGCCAGAGACATCCTGGAAGCGGCTGGCTACGGACACGCCTTCACGCACAGACTGGGACACAATCTAGGAACGGATTTACACGGCCCTGGAGCGAACTTGGACGACCTTGAAATACGCGATACCCGGTCCCTTGAACCTGGGCTTGCCTTCACAGTTGAACCGGGTGTTTATCTTCCCAGTCAGGGATTTGGCATCAGAAGCGAAGTCGATGTCTTTTTGGGTGCATCGGGACCACGTGTGACAACGCCCATTCAAGACGCACCGACACTGCTCGGATTGGAAGCATGATGTTGCGTTCTATTCTTAAAATCTTATGCATTTTGGTTTTGTGTCTGAGTCAGAATATTTGTGCTGTTCGACTTTTAGAACTCCAAGATCTTCCCAAACATCCCACAATTTCACATGGAACCACCTATGAAATATTTGTCGGCCGGTCTGGAGGCAGTTTTGGTGGATCGAGGTCATCAAGTCGAAGTTACTCGTCGAGTTCAAGTTCCAGTTTTGGTTCCAGCAGTCGCAGCTATTCCAGAAGTTATTCATCATCGGGTTCTTCGAGCCGCTCTTATTCGTACAGCACACCGACATATATTCCCCGTTCTGGATCGCGTGTGAACACAACCATTGTGAATACCGGCCGCAGTTCTGGCAGCTACTCAGCGATGGATGTCATTTTGGGCCTTGTGTTTTTTGTCGTCGTGGGCGTTGTGGGTCTCATTGTTCTGGCTTTGGTGATCGGTGTCATTGCCAATGCACTGTCCAAAAAACCATCTGGCTCTGGAAAAACAGCCCGTGCACTCCAGGTTCAACTGATGTTTACGGATGGAGAAGATGTCAAGAGGGCGTTGGGACGCATCGCAGAGACAGGAAACAGCGACAGCAATGACGGTCTCACCCGAATGCTCGCAGAGGCTGCCCTCACACTTTTGCGGTATCCCGACCGGTGGTTTTACGGCGGCATCGCAGAGGCTTCCGGAACTGTTTCAGAAATGGACCAACAGGTTGGGCGGTGGGCCACAGAAGCGCGCAGCCAATTCACCGACGAAACGACCCGAAACCACCAGGGAATCCGAACCTCTGCGACACTTTCAGAGGTGGATCCAGGCAAATTGTTTGTTGTGGTCACACTCGCGGCAAGTTCTTCAAGTCTTGTCTCTGTCATGCAGGGACGCGAAACCATTGATCCAACAATGGTTCGGGAAGGATTGTTGGCCCTCTCCAACATCCAGGCAAATGATCTGGTGCGGATCGAAGTGGTTTGGAGTCCCGACCAAGAGGGCGAATTCCTGAGTGAAGACGAAGCCATTCGCGACTACCCCAAACTCACCAAGTTGTAAATTGATATAAGGATGGTTACGCTGCTGTGACACATGAAAAACCTGACGAAACAGGACTTCGAATCGAGGGCGTAAGGAAGCACTTTGGACAAATTCCAGTTTTGGAAAATATCCATTTGGACATCAGGCAGGGCGAATTTTTTACCCTTCTTGGGCCTTCGGGTTGCGGAAAGACCACGCTGCTCAGAACCATCGCTGGCTTTGAAAGCCCAGATTCGGGAAAAATCTTCCTCTCAGGAAAAGACCTGACGTCGGTTCCAGCACACCAACGCCCGGTCAATACGGTTTTCCAAAGCTATGCACTCTTTCCACACCTGAGTGTTTTTGAAAACATCGCTTTTGGCCTAAAAAGTAGGCGTATTCCCAAATTGGATACGGAAAAACGTGTTCAGGAAGCCCTTGAGTTGGTACATATGGAAGCCTTTAAAAAACGCTTTCCGCAAGAGCTCTCCGGAGGACAAAAACAACGCATTGCCCTCGCTCGGGCATTGGTCAATCAACCGCAAGTGCTGCTGTTGGATGAACCCCTCAGTGCACTGGACGCACAGCTGCGGGCGGAAGTCCAGATCGAACTGCGCCGCTTGCAAAAGGACTTGGGAACGACGTTTATTTTGGTGACCCACGACCAAAGCGAAGCGATGGGTGTTTCGGATCGAATGGCTGTCATGCGGTCAGGCAGAATCGAGCAAATCGGAACCCCGACCGAAGTTTACGATGTTCCAGAAAGCCGTTTTGTCGCGGAATTCTTGGGAGCGGCCAACCTGATCGAAGCGATCGGCTTTGGACATGAGGTGTACACCGCTTTGGGCAACCTCAAAATTCACCAGTCGTTCTCGGAAGGGAAAGGCACACTTGCCATACGCAGTGAGGCCATTGGTCTCTTTGATGAACCCGCTCCCAACCGCGTCCAATGCGTCCTAAAAGAGGTGGTTTACAGGGGATCGTTCACCGAAGTTTTTTTGGAACCGGTCACTGCAACGGAATTGGAACTGCGTGCGAAACTGCGCCCTCTACAGATGAGCAACCTGCAAACCCCGGAATATGTCTGGGCAGAATTGCCTGTGGAGGCGCTGGTTTCCCTAAAACGGGACGAACCGTGAAAACACACCACTGGCGCTGGTTGACGATCACACCGGCGATGGTCTGGCTCTTCCTGTTTTTGATTTTACCTGGATTCCTCATTCTGGCCGCCAGTTTCGCGACCCGTGGAGATTATGGTGAAGTCATCTGGTCCTTTTCAACCGAAAATTACACCAGAGCAGCAGGTTTCGGTATCTTGGGATGGAGTCCAGACACCCTATGGGCACTCTTGCGTTCCACCCTTGTTGCTGCAGTCACAAGCCTGTTATCGGTCTTGCTTGCGTACCCACTCGCTTTTTTTATTGCCGCACAACCCAAACACAGACGCTATTTTTGGCTGACACTGGTGATTGTTCCCTTTTGGACCAATTTGGTCATCCGCACCTATGCCTGGATGCTCTTGTTGTCGCCCGAGTTGCCACTGGCAAAATTCAGTGCACAAATGGGATGGATCACACCTGGATCATCGCTCTATCCCAGTGGTTTTGCCGTCTATATCGGCATGCTCTCGGCATTTTTACCTTTTGTTGTGCTGCCGCTCTACTCCAGCATTGAACGTCTGAGCACTGAACTCATCGAAGCGACACAGGACCTTTACGCATCGCCATGGAGAACATTTTTTCAAGGCATTTTTCCGCAGACAGTGCCGGGACTCACAGCCGCCGTTATCTTGACGTTTGTACCTGCCATGGGCATGTTTGTGATTCCCGATCTCTTGGGCGGCGGGCGCTATCTGATGATCGGCAACCTCATCCAGCAGGAATTCGGAAGCAGCCGCGATTGGCCTTACGGCGCAGCCCTCAGCCTGGTGTTGATCGTTCTCACTTTGATCGGCCTTCGCCTGTACCGAAAACACGCACGGGAGGTCGATCTCATCTGAAAAAAGTCCATCCCTTGACAGTATTTATCGCGCTGTCGGTCCTTCTCTTTCTGTATGCCCCACTTGTGGCTGTGGCTGTTTTTTCAGTCAACCAAACGCGCTACGGATTGACTTGGGGAGGTTGGACATGGCAGTGGTATGAAGGTCTCTTTCACAATGAAGTGCTCTGGGAAATGACGCGCAACACACTTGTTTTGGCATGTGTTTCAACACTTATTTCAACCGTTTTGGGCACAGCTCTGGCACTGGGCTTGCGAAAAAGTGCATGGGGAAAGCGATTTCACAGCATTTTAGAAACGGCACTTTATTTACCAGTGGTCACACCGGACATCATTTTGGCTGCCTCATTGGTGATTGCATTTTCGGCACTCCAGCATGTTTCCAATCTGTTTGAACCCGGAATGACAACAATGATCCTTGGGCATGTGACGTTTCAGATTTCCTTTGTCACTTTGGTTGTTCAAAGCCGCCTGGTCAGCCTGGGATCGGAGATCGAAGAAGCCGCCTATGACTTGTATGCATCGTATCCAGCGTGCCTGTTTCGGGTTATTCTTCCTCTCATCTTTCCTGGAATTCTCGCTGGCGCAATGCTGGCCTTCACCCTCAGTCTGGACGACTTTATCATCAGTTTGTTCACGTCCGGCCCAGACAGCCAAACGCTTCCACTGTTTATCTACGGCTCTCTCAAACGCGGTGTCACGCCGGAAGTTCACGCCCTCTCCACACTTATTTTGGGCGTAACCGTTGTTCTGGTCTTTGTATCCGAACGCCTGACCCGAAATAGGGTATAAAGGAAAACCATGATCAGACTGAAAATGCTGTTTCTAATGGTTTTGTTCTCGAATGTCCAGGCCGCAAAGGGTTTGCACATTTTCATTTGGGGAGAATACCTAAAACCTGAACTCGTAAAGAAATTTGAAGTTCAAGAAAAGACAAAAGTGAGCATCAGTTACTACACGAGCAACGAGGACATGTTGGCCAAACTCCAAGCCGGCGGGGTCAGCCAATACGACATCATCGTTCCATCGGACTACATCGTTCCGAGCCTCATTGCCCTCAAATTGGTTCAGAAGCTCGACCACAGTAAGATTCCGAACCTCAAGAACCTGTCTCCCAAATTCAAAAACCCCAGTTTCGATCCCGGAAACGTCTACAGCGCAGGTTACGCTTGGGGAACCGTCGGTCTCCTGTACAACACCAAAGCGTTCAAACATCCCATCGACAGTTGGTCTGCCATTTTTGATCCCAAGCAGCACGTCGGCAAATTCCTACTCATGGACTCGCCTCGGGAACTCATTGGACCTGCACTCAAGTACATGGGCAAAAGCCTGAATTCGGTCAATCCGAGCGATCTGCAAGCGGCTGGAAATCTCATTTTGACAGCCAAAAGCAGTCCCATGTCACTTGGATTTGCCGCCGATGTGGGTCTCAAAAACCGAGTCCTTGCGGGGGAAGCAGCACTGTCGGTGGTTTACAGTGGAGATGGTATGCGGGCAGTCCGAGAAAATAAAAACCTGGCATACATCTTGCCCAAAGAAGGCGGAAGCCTCACGCTGGATTCCCTGTCTATTCCAGCAAAAGCACCCAACGCGGCACTTGCTCAGCGTTTTATCAATTTTATTTTGGATCCCAAAAATGGTGCAGAAAATGCCGAATGGCACGGATTTGCAACGCCAAATGCGGCGGCACTTTCATACACCCAAGCAAGCATACGCAACAACCCAGCCATTTACCCGCCAGACCAAGCCCTGAGTCGATTCGAATTCATCCGGGATCTTGGTAAAAACAACCGACTCTACGACGAGGTGTGGACCGCACTCAAGTCACGCTAAATAAGGAGAACATCATGCCATACATACATCTCAAAACACCCCTACCAGGACCCAAAAGCCAAGAGGCCATGCACCGCCGAAATGCAGCTGTCACCAAAAGCCTCGCACAAGTCATTCCACTCTCCATCCAAAAAGCCCACGGCGCACTCGTCGAAGATGTCGATGGAAATATTCTGATCGACCTGATCGGTGGCATTGGCGTGCACGCGGTCGGGCACACGCCAAATACAGTTGTCAAAGCCATTCAGCAACAAGCCGCAGAACTCATTCATTTTTCCTCTATTGTGGGAACCTACGAACCTTATATTGCGCTGTGTGAGGCCCTCAATGCCGCCACTCCAGGGACATTTGCAAAGAAAACACTTTTGGCCAATGGCGGTGCAGAGGCCGTTGAAAATGCAGTGAAGTTGGCCCGAAGTTATACAGGGCGTTCCGGCATCGTCGTCTTTGAAGGCGGTTACCACGGTCGCACCAACCTCACCATGGCCATGACCTCAAAATATGGCCTGTTCAAAAAGGGATTTGGCCCCTTTGCCCCAGAAGTGTACCGACTTCTAGTTCCCAACATGTACCGAATTCCAAAAGGCATGTCCACCGAGGATTATTTGGCGTGGAGCCTTGCGCGCTTGGAAGACGCATTGATTTCCCACATTGACGGCGCTGCACTTGCGGCCATTGTCATCGAGCCTGTCCTGGGAGAAGGCGGTTTTGTGCCTGTGCCCTTTGAATTCCTCAAGAAAATCCGCGAAATTTGCGACAAAACCGGCGCAGTCATGATCGCGGATGAAATTCAGGCAGGATCGGGACGCACCGGAAAGCTCTTTGCCATTGAACACAGTGGCGTCGTGCCTGATCTCGTGGTTTCAGCCAAAAGCCTGGGTGCAGGCATGCCCATCAGTGCGGTAACGGGACGTGCAGAAATCATGGATGCACCACACGTTGGCGGGGTTGGCAGCACCTACGGTGGAAATCCACTGGCATGTGTGGCAGCCCTCGAAGCGCTCAATATTTTGCAAAGTCCTGGATTTTTAGATCGGGCCATGGACATTGAACGGGCAGTCCGATCCATTTTTGAACCCCTGAAAAAAGAAATCCCACTGCTCGGTGATATTCGCGGCATGGGTGGCATGATGGCCCTGGAATTTGTCAAGGATACCGACACAAAAGAACCCGAAGTGGATTTTGTGATCGATGTTGTGGGACGGAGTTTGCAAAAGGGCGTGATTTGCATGCGCGCCGGACTGTATTCCAATTGCATTCGCTTTCTGCCACCTTTGGACATCCCAACAGATATGCTCACAGAAGCGCTCGAAAAGGTTGCCGAGTCCATACGTGAAGCTGCGTACATCAGGAATTAAAGACCAACATGGAACAGATATCCCCAGGTTTCGAAGGCTTGAGAAGTCCAGATGGGCGCTTTGAGGTTGTACAAAGTCAACTGAGTATGACGTCTCAACTGGAGCATATCCAACAACTTTCCTTTCCACACCTCTCAGCTGAAGAATTGATGCGAGCTGAGCACTACAAATCTCACATAGAGGTGTTTCCAGAAGGCCAACACGCCATTATCGACCGTTCAACAAACCAAGTTGTGGCGTGTTCCACTGACTTTTTGACAGACATTGATTTCTCGCATTATCAACACCGCTACATCGATGCCGTGGCTGGAAACCATCTCAGCAACCACAACCCCAAAGGCAAATGGCTTTATGGCGCAGACATTGGCGTGATGCCCGGATACCGCGGCCTGAAGCTCTCAAGTATGTTGTACCGGGTTCGCCACAAACTCATTCGAGCGCTCCATCTCGAGGGACACGTTGTGGGAGCCATGCCCAAAGGATACGGCGCACACATCCGAGAGCTGAGTATTGAACAATACCTTCTCAAAACAGTTCAGGGTCACCACTTCGATCCCGTCATATCCATTTTGATCAAGAAAGGATACGCTCCATACGGCATTATTCCGGATTACCTTTCTGACGAGAGCTGCGGGAATTATGGCGTCTTGATGCTGTGGAGACCCGACTGAAGAAAACGCAAAGGGCATTTCAAAAACAGCAATGTCCTTTGTGAAAAAATATTGCTTTTAAACAATATGCTGTAAATCATAATATTAAAAATCCAACTCAGATAGCTTCAGAAAATCGATAAGATCTGAATATTTCTTCATAAAATCCATTCTAATACTTACTTGTAATTCTTGATTTATAAGGGTACCATGATTAGATATATCCTTATTAAATATCTCTTTCAGCCGTTCGACACATATGCTGCGAATATCATTATCGAATAAACCATTTTTACTCAGATTTTCCAAAAATACACACATTAATCCCGGAGTTTTGATTGCATCCCAAAATCCTCTTTCATTGGACCAAATAGATAGTATATCAGTAATTCTATCTTTATCCAAATATCCACGTTCAGCATATCGTATGGCGATATTTAGTAAAGATTCACAAGTCCGGAAATCAGTTACCAATCGCATAGTATCAATCAATTTTTGGCTTAGCCGAATGTCTGAATTTTGCATCAGAAATTTCATTCTTGCGTCAATGCTTGTCTTATCAAATTCTTCAGTGATAATCGTAAATATTGGCTCAATATTAAAATATTTATCATTAAATCTCTTTGCCGAATTCTCATCAATCATCTTTCCTATCAATCTTCTCAATCCGTTAAATCTATCGCTATGCCAGAATTTAAGATAAAAAGGATTTATCACGTAAAAAGCGCGAGTGGTCTCTAGCAAAGAAACCCCATCTAAGCTATGTATTTTTTCTTCAATTGTCTCACCTTTCGAAGATTGGATAAAACTTTCCATATCTTTAAGTCCCGAAGCAACAGTTTTTGCTATTTCTATAAGCCTTTCTTCGTAATCAAGGTTTGATTGATTGCCCGAATAATATTCAATTATTTTATGCAACAATAATTTAAACAAATTTTCCAATGTCGATTGTTTTATTTTACCAATATACCGTCTTTGAATGTACTCCTTAATATTCTGAGGACTTAAAGGAAAAGTGTCGCTTATCAGGTCTTTTTCAAGCATATCGAATATGGTTTTACCTTGAAGTGCTGGATTACCCAACATATGCTTAACCGCATTCATCATGTGCAACCGAACCAATTCGGCACTTGCCTCAAAAAGATCATCTTCATAAAAAGATGGATGGGCACAGTAATTGCGATCTCTTTTAAGTTTTTGTAAATCTTCTAGCCCGACGTTTCCAAAAAATTGAAACGTTTCTTTGCATTTGTCCAGTAAATCATTCTCAAGCTTTTGCATTTCTTTAAAATTTGATGCGGATATTGCTTTTATCCAGCTTAAGTATTCCTCTTTGCCAGCAGGTTCTCCAATATCATCC
Source organism: Deinococcaceae bacterium (assembly GCA_046327935.1). GTDB lineage: Bacteria > Deinococcota > Deinococci > Deinococcales > Deinococcaceae > JACMOA01. The sequence goes on along the minus strand of JAXLXL010000002.1, from coordinate 80,217 downwards.
AAAAACTTAATTTTTTCAAAATAATCCACGCACACGGTAACCCACAGAGCTACCAAAGCAGACCTGTAAGCACCTCCTTGATAAGCTCGAACCACCTCTTGAAAATGTTTTTTTGTCTGTTGGAAATGAACGTCCGAAACAAGACCTTCAAGATCACGAAGCATAGCGACTCCTCAAAACACTAGAGCTCTTGAGAAACTAAAATTACAAGATTTCAAAGGGTCACAGAAATTCCCAATATGTAAGAAGCTTTCTGTGGCCCATTACCTCAAGTACCCTGAAGGTCAAATCCTGGTGTTTTTTAATCTTCTGAAGATGTAGCCAAAATGTTTGAGCCCTCTTTCACAATCACTTTGGTGTATTGGCCCTCCACACGAAGGCTCACCCAAGGGCTGGTCAATGCTTGGATCGTAAAAGATCCCTGCTTGGGTTCCAGGGTATTCACTTTTACGGTCAACACCTGATCGGTCACCTGCGTGCCGTTGACTTGGATCCCGAAGCCACCTGTGGGACGCTGCCCCAAAAAGAAAGTCACGACATTGTTCTTGGAAAAATCAATGTTTGGAACGTTGGATGTATCCTGCGCTTTTTTCCACACCGAACTGAAGGAAGGAAAACCCCGAGAGAGCACAACACTCGACTGCGATGGTGTGTAACGCGCATTTTGTCCAGAGCCGATGACGCTGTACTTGCCAGAATTGACCGGTAACAAATCGGGAACAAAGACATTGAGGTCTGTTGGCACACCCTTTTGAAGGTAAAATGCTGTCTGGAGGTACTTGGAGGGTGATGGCTCAATGTACTGGGGTTTGTCCAAAATGTCTTTTTCTGGAATGACACCGATGGCCAACGGCGCTTGTTTTTTGAGCTCATTGCCAATCAAATCAGCCTCTGCGTCGGTCAGGGTGCCGACACCGCGCAAACCTTCGATTTTGACAGGGGTCACCTTGCCCCGAAGATCCCCTGCAACCGCCTTGGATAGACGGTACCAAGATTTTCCGTCGGTGTAATAAATGCCCTCGAGTGGTGCCTTGGTGCCCACAATCAAGTCATCGCTGAATAGGGCTCCTGAAACATTGAAGCGTTCTGAAAGCTCTGATGTGCCCGAACGCAGAACAGCCCGGCCTCCAATCGACACGGTTCCACCCAACCCAAAGGGATCGCGCACTTGGCTGCGCAACGTCTGGACCTGCGTGCCCACTTTGAGATCGGTTTCCAATTGGCCGTCAGCAAGCGCACCATACACCCACATCACCCGTTCTTGTTGAGCACCGTACAACAAGACCTCATGGGCTTCAAAACTCTGCACACCCTTGAATACACAAGACACTGTAACCAAAGCCAATCCAGCAAATAAAAACCATTTCATAGGGTCCATCATATCCAAGAGACCTGACGCATAAATCTGAAAAAGTCAAGTGTACCCCCAATGGGCCCTACCGACAAACAAAAATGCTCACTACAATGGAAGGTGGAGGTGGGGTTATGAACGATATGTGGAGAAAATTGGCTGGAAAAATCAGTGAACTGTGTGGTTTACCGACAGAGACCCCACAACCTGCTCGGATTGTCATTCCCATCCGAGTTCGTGGACCCAGACACTGATCCCAACACTCAAGCAAATAACCCAAGCCTATTTTGAGAGGTGTTCGATGGCTGTTGTATGACCAAATACTGCACAGAATCGCGCGATTGTACTATCATACCCTCATGCCAGATACTCACCTGACAAGCTCGCTTTGCTTGAAAGGCTGTCTGGAGTTTACCCCAAAACACCCAAGATGCTCCTCGAGAGAAAAGCCCCCTGGTTTTCAGGGGGTTTAAACGCTTTGATATGCGGTTTGCCACAGTCCGTGGCAATTGATAACCTCCTCGAAAGGGATGGGTGGGATGAGAGATGACCAACATGGATAGCAGTCTTGCCTTATTGACCGAGGCCATTGGATACTTGAGCCTTAAAGATCAAGAAAAAGTTTTACAAGCATACACATTCGCACATGCTGCCCACATTCACATGGTTCGCAAAAGTGGTGAGCCTTACATCATCCACCCCATCAAGGTTGCTCACATCCTGGCCGAACTCAAAATGGACACCGATACCCTGGTCGCAGGACTTCTGCACGACACTGTAGAAGACACGGACGTCACCCTGGAACAGATCGAAGAAGCGTTCGGTACGGATGTCAAATGCATCGTGGAGGGCGAAACCAAAGTTTCCAAATTGGCCAAATTCTCTGAACGGGCAGGGCTTACCAAACAAGATGAACAGGCTGAAAACCTCCGTCAAATGTTGATTGCCATGACGGGCGATATCCGAATCATCATCGTCAAATTGGCCGATCGGCTGCACAACATGCGCACGCTGGAATTCATGCCTCCCCAAAAGCAAAAGCGGATTGCTCAGGAAACCCTGGAAATTTTTGCCCCGCTTGCACACCGCTTGGGCATTGGACAAATCAAATGGGAGCTCGAAGACCTCAGCTTCAAGTACCTCTATCCAGAAGACCATGCACAGTTGATAGCAGATCTGGAAACCAGTCAATTTCGCGCTGCGGAAGCTGTCAAAGAGGCGACAACCGAGCTTCAAGTCTATTTTGAGAAAGACACAGAATTGACCCGTTTGGTAGAGCGATTTGAAGTGATGGGTCGCTCCAAACACCTCTGGAGCATCTATCAAAAAATGCTGCGAGATCAGCGTTCAATCGAACAGATTTTTGATCTCCTGGCGATTCGCATCATCTTTCACCCCAAACCCGTATCGGAAGACGAAATCCAGTTGCCCCAAAACGCAGACGAAAAACCCGCGGATCACCAAGCCCGTCTGGCAAAAGCACTGGACAACTTGGTTCTGATCCGAGAAAAGCAGCTCTGCTACCAAATACTCGGGATCGTACACACCCTGTGGGCGCCCATACCCGGACGCTTCAAAGACTACATTGCGGTTCCCAAACCCAACGGTTATCAATCGCTGCACACAACCGTCATCAACCGGTCTGGGCAGCCCATTGAAGTGCAAATGCGTTCTGGACGGATGCACCAAATTGCCGAGTATGGTGTTGCGGCACACTGGCTCTACAAACAAGGCAAAAAACTTGAATCTGGAGGCAATAAAGCCGAGTGGATCCGACAGCTCGAACAGCTTCAGAGCGAAATCAAAGATGCCTCTGACTTTATCGATGCCGTCAAGGATGATCTCCTCTCAGGGCGGGTTTTTGTCTTTACACCCAAAGGCAAAACGATCAATTTGCCCAAAGATGCGACACCCATCGATTTCGCATACCACATCCACACAGGTGTCGGAGATACCTGCTCAGGGGCGCGTGTCAACGGAATGATCGTTACCTTGAATTACAAGCTTCAAAATGGAGATCTGGTCGAGATCATTACACAGAAAAACGCGCGTCCAAGTCGAGATTGGATGGGCATTGCCATCACCCGAAGTGCACGCGCCAAGATCCGCCACTACTTTCGCACACAAGAACGTCAAGAGGCTATTCTGGACGGGCACAATACACTGGAACGGTACCTCAGAAAGCGTCAGTTTCCCGTGCGTCAATTGATGCGAACCAAAAATTTAGAGGAAATCACGGAAAAGCTTCTGGGCTCTCACAACCCAGACGATCTTTACCTGCAAATCCACTCCGGGCGAATCACACCGGCGATGGTTGCCAAGCTGGTTGCCCCTCCAAGTCCAGAGACACAAACACAAACAACCCCTCGAAACCTCAAATCTTCCGAGAAAGTCAAATCCCAAAATGCCATTTATGTGGACGGACAGCTTTTGGGCGGCATTAAAATGGCAAACTGCTGCCATCCCATTCAGGGAGATCCCATTGTCGCCTACACCACACGGGGCCGGGGCATGACGGTCCATAGAAACGACTGTCCCAGCCTACAAAGATTGCGTCACAACGACCCATCCCGCATTCACGCTGCGAGTTGGGAGGAATCAGGCGGTGAATACCCCATTGATCTTAAAATATTGGCCCTTGACCGCACATCTCTGATGGGTGATATCTCCGTATTGATGGGCAGCCTTCAGAAAAACATGTTGAGACTGAGTGCCATCAGCGTGCGTGGATCTGCTCAAGTTAGGTTGAGAATTTTTGTTCGAGATCAAGATGAGCTAGTTTTCATTGCTTCAGCGCTCAAACGCATTCCAGATATACAGGAAATCTGGCGCATGAAGGGAGGAAAAGAATTCCAATGCATTGAGACCAATGGATCGGCCTGATCGCGTCCTGGACTATAGAAAACGAGACAAAAAATAAGGCGTTTGGATGCTTCTACAGCGATTTCCTTAAATATCGGGAATTTCTTGAGAAGCTAAAACACATCCAGGTGATACTTTATCCCTGTTTCAGTGTTTTAAAAATGGCCAGATTGACTTTGTACAGCAGCACAGTAGATTGCACAATGACAGCAATCACTGCTGATGGGAATAAAAATCGCGCAAAGTGGACGCTCAAAAGATCAAATTCAGACCCGACGCGATCCGCACCTGGCAAAAACACAGCCACCAAGCTTGACTCTTCCAAATTCTACATTCTGAAGCCTCACTCATGAAATGAGCTGTGACAGTATCTCCTGCTTCAGGTTGAGCCATATGTAGCCTTTAAGGTACAAATCAAAGGTGGCTGGTCTTCCCAAAACGCGCTCGAGGCACTCGAGTGAAATTTCACGCGTTTCTGAATCGTTGTGCTGAAGCCGAATCCGATTCAGCGTTCCCGGAACCCATGAACATCTCACAACATCTTGTACAGATTGCATACGATCTCCTCTTTTGCAACCGAGACCCACCCGTAACGCAAAACGATACCAAAGAAGGGCCAACAAACTTAACCGACAGATTTACTGAATCACATTAGCAAAACGATTTGAAATCAACAGCGTTAAATTCACAAATGGAGGTATCTAAATGTTTTGTGAAAATTATGTCAATCCAGAACAACTGGCAATTCAACTTGATTTCTAGCCTCCAGTGCCAGTTTTCGGGAACGTGAAATACATCGGCTGTATTTTTTTTGAAACGCCCCTCTCAAATAAGATTCATCAAAAAGCTGGCCCGCTTCGACACCGGAACACCCGTAAAGCAAGTTGAGGTCGTAAACCTTGTCGATGAAATGAACGTATCTCAATGCCCTATTTTGGTCTGATATGGCCTCAAGGTGATCGACAAAGACGGCTTTTACAGAAGATAAAGCAACTCCCAGACGCGCTGGATGGATACGGCTCAAGTAATGGTGAAGGTCAGTCGCAGAGATCCGACTGTACGGATTCTCTTGCATCGCCTCCAAATGGTCAACCTCTTGAACGCTGAGGGACAACGGTATGCCCTGTTGCTGACGGTAATCGGGTCCATCCAAGGTGAGCACTTCAAATTTCGACGAGATGCTGGAAATCTGTTGTCTGAAATCCTGTGCATTGAACCGCCCCTGGCCGAGCTGCTCTGGCTGGGTATTGCTGGTGGTGACCACATGAAGTCCCCGAGACATCAGGGCATCCAAAAAAGTGCAGATCAGGTGGGTATTGCCTGGATCGTCCAATTCAAATTCATCGATGCACAACAACCGATACGGTTTGAACAGCGCCGTGGCCTGCACAAGACCCAACATGCCAATCCAGTACACCAACTCAGAAAAACTGAGGAATGCTTTGGATTCACGAAATGCGTACCAGACGGCTGCAAGCAAGTGGGTCTTCCCTACCCCAAAACCGCCATCGAGATAGTATCCAACGCCAGGACGGGGCCGAAAAGCAGACAAAAACCACAACGGCAACGGCTTGGGGTAGGTTTCAACGAAGGCCTTCAATGCGAGACGGACTTTAAACTGGCTTTGAAACTGAGGATTTGGGGTGAAGTTATCAAAAGAAACGTCTGAAAATCGAATTGCTGGACGACACTGACCGAGCAAATCTTGAGCCGTAACTTCCGGAATCGTCAAATCGGTTTTCAATGCATCAATCGACATATTCATGGATCATAGCATCCATATCATGCATCTTTGAGCCCAAAGCAAACGCTTAGAAATCCCCGTTGCTCTGCATCCAGATGGCATCTCAGAGACATGTTGGGTTTTGAAACCACGCCACATCGATACGACAAGCGAACGCCCTCTTTTACAAACAAGGGCGCGAATGGGATTACTTCGGATTGGATTCCAACAGCTTTTTATAGGTCAATATGGGTTTTTTCGCTGCTTTGACCTCATCGAGACGCCTCACAGGTGTCGTGTAGGGCGCACCTGAAAGCCAACTGGGGTCGGCTGTTGCCCGTTTGAGGATGTCGCCCAAAATCTCGGCATACCGGTCCAGTGTTTCTAAGGATTCCGTTTCTGTGGGTTCGACCATCATGGCTTCACTTGCCACAAGCGGAAAGTACACGGTCATTGGGTGTACGTTGTAATCGAGCAAGGCCTTTGCAAAATCGAGGGTTTTGTAGCCGCTCGGCGGTTGGGCCACAAATTCGTGCATGTTGATCCGCTGGATAAACGGCTTAAATCCAGTCTCTGTGAACCGGACACGCAGGTAATTCGCATTCAGCACAGCCATACCCGAGATGTCTTTGAGACCTTCTTGGCCCAGAGAGCGGATGTACGCGTAGGCCCGAACCAAGTTCCCGAAGTTTCCGTAGAAGGAACGCACGCGGCCAATGCTGTGTGGACGGTCAAAATCCAGACCAAAGGTCAAGTCAGATTCTGGCTTATCGGAAGAAACAGCTCTGATGACAACGGGTGTTGGTAAAAAAGGCTCCAAATGTTTTTTGACACCTACAGGGCCTGTACCCGGACCGCCTCCACCGTGTGGAACAGTAAATGTCTTGTGCAGGTTGAGGTGAATGACGTCGAAACCCATGTCTCCGGGACGTGCCCTGCCCACAATGGCATTCGCGTTGGCGCCATCGTAATAAAGCTGGATATCGTATTCACGGGCTTTTTTGGCAATGTCTAGGATCCGGGTTTCAAACACGCCCAGGGTGTTGGGGTTGGTGAGCATGATGGCGGCAACGTGCGAACCGAGTGCACTTTCCAAAGCATCAAAATCCACTTCACCCCGGCTGTCGCTGGGAATCTCCTGAACGGAAAAACCGGCCATTGCGGCGGTCGCAGGGTTGGTGCCGTGGGCGGAATCTGGACAGAGCACAGTTGTGCGGTGTTCGCCCTTTTGCTCGAAGTATTTTCGGATCATCAAAATACCCGTGAATTCTCCGTGTGCGCCGGCTGAAGGCTGCAATGTAAACGCGTCCATACCCGTGATGGTCGACAAATCTTTTGCCAATTCGTACAGAAGCTCCAAAGCACCTTGCGCCGTGGCCGGATCCTGGTAGGGATGGAGGTTGGTAAACCACGCAGCCACCGTCTCATGAACTTTGGGATTGTACTTCATCGTGCAGCTGCCAAGAGGGTAAAATTGCGTGTCAACCGAATACTGCCGGTGGGCCAAGGCGGTGTAATGGCGCACCAGATCGAGCTCGGACACCTCGGGCAGATTGAGCGGTTCGCTGCGGACATGCTTCCCGAGGAGTTTTTCCAGATCAATGTTGGCAGCGTGTTGCTGTGGCGGAATGACACCCCGGCGCCCAGGTTTTGAGGATTCGAAAATCAGTGGATGGTCTGAGGTCTCTAGCATGGCAAAATCTCCTGCAGCGCTTGGGTCAGCCGGGCAATGTCTTCTGGTGTGGTGAGTTCTGTCGCGGAAAAAAGCCCCGCGTATCCAAGGCCATAAGACAACGGAATGGGAACACAAGCATGCACACCGCGTCGGGCCAGTTCCCGCCGAACGGCTGCAGGATCCATGGGCAGGGCAACCGCAAATTCATTGAAAAAGTAGCCAACATTCAGACATTTTAGTCCGAGTTCTCCAAGTGCAAGTTGCAGTTCGTGAGCTCTTCGAACAGAAACTGTAGCCACTTCACGGAGACCGATTGGACCAAGGGCGCTGAGGTAAATGGCACTTTGCAGCGCCATCAGTGCGTGATTTGAACAAATGTTGGACTTTGCTTTTGCCCTGCGAATGTGTTGTTCCCGAGCCTGTAATGTGAGCACAAATCCACGTTTGCCCTGAAGATCGTGGGTCATGCCGACCAACCGTCCGGGAAGTTGTCGTGTGAGGGCTTCTTTGACGGCAATAAAACCGTACGAAGGTCCACCAAAATTCATGGCGTTGCCGATGTTTTGACCGTCACCGACGGCGATATCGGCTTGGTACTCTTTTGGAGCCTGGACAATGGCCAGTGAAAGTGGATCCACAACTGCGATAAACAGCGCATCGACACTGTGGGCTGCCTGGGACAGCTGTGCCATTTCTTCGATGCTTCCCAAAAAGTTGGGGCTTTGGACGATAAAGGCCGCGACACCGTCTCCCAAATTGGGGTTTTCCGTCTGTCCGTCCTTCAGTTCCAACGTCACACAGTGGGCACCGACCGCTTCCAGAAACGTTTGGACGGTTTCGCGGTATTCGGGGTGAATCCCTTGAGACAGCACAATGGTGTTTTTGCCTGTGTGTCTGAGCGCGAGGAGCGCCGCTTCAGCAACCGCGGTTGCGCCATCGTACAGACTGGAATTGGACACATCCAAACCGGTCAGTTCGCAGATCATCGACTGGTATTCGAACATGGCCTGAAGTCCACCCTGGGAAACCTCAGGTTGATAGGGTGTGTAGGCCGTCACAAATTCACTTTGGAAGGTCAGTGCATCGACGACGCTCGGACTGAAATGCTTGCCCATGCCGCCACCCAAAAAATTGGGTCCTTGCGTGCTATTTTTTTGCGACAATGCGCGCATGTGTTCGGTCAATTCCCATTCATCGAGTGCGGGATTGAGGTCCATATTGGGATTGCGCATGGCTTCTGGAATATCTTCAAAAAGATCCTCAACGCTGTTCACGCCAATGACAGATAAGGCACGCTCGATATCTTCGGCTGTATGGGGCGTGTATTTCATGAAGCTCCTTGGGGTGTTTCTGGTGTAACAAAGGGCACTTGGGTGACTTCTGCCGAAACGTGTTGGTTTCGGACTTCAATCAGGACGTGTGTACCAGGTTGTGCGTATGTTGTGTCGATATATGCAAGGGCAATGCCCACACCCAAACTGGGGGAAAGGCTTCCGCTTGTGATCGTACCAATGGCCTCCTGCTCACTGAAAACCCGGTAACCTTCGCGGGGTATTCCCTTTTCCTTCAAACGAAGGCCGACCAATTGGCGATCCAAACCACCGGAAAGCAAGGCCGCTTTACCGTAGAAATCTTTGTGCGTTTTAATGGCCCATTTCATGTGGGTGGCCAAGGGATTGAGCCCTTCCGAAAATTCGTGGCCGTACAGGGGATAGCCCATCTCGAGCCGCAGTGTGTCCCGTGCGCCCAGACCACAAGGCACAACACCTTGCGCCAAAAAGCGTTCCCACAAACTAGAAACCTCTTCTGGAGAGACAAACAGCTCAAAGCCATCTTCTCCGGTGTAACCCGTCCGGGCAATCCTAACCTGGATTCCCAAGAGGGTGTCTTCCCACACATCGTTTTTAATTTTTTTGGAAACATCCAAACCCAAATGGCTCAAGGTATGACCCGCTTCTGGACCTTGAAGTGCAATGAGCGCATACCGATTTGAGACGTCTTTGACCGTTGCCATGTGGTTTTGGGCCAAATTGAGCAAATGTTGGGTTACGTTTTCGGTGTTGGACGCATTGGCCACAACCAAATAGGTTGTGTCTTCTATGCGATAAATGTAGAGGTCATCGATCAAGCCTCCACGGTCATTGGGAAGCATGCCGTATTGGGCACGACCGACCCTGAGCTTGCTGAGATCGTTGGTCGTCGCATACTGAATCAAATCGAGGGCACCCGGTCCAGAGACCCAAATCTGTCCCATGTGTGAGACATCAAACATACCCACATGGTTGCGTACGCTTTTGTGTTCAGCCAGAACACCCTGATAACTCACCGGCATGCTCCAGCCGCCGAAAGGCACCATTTTTGCCCCCAATTGAACATGCGCTGCATACAGGGCGGTGTGCTTGAGTTGTGTAGCTGTTGACAGTGTAGCCGTTGACATTGGATTCTCCAGAAAATTTTCCCACACCCGGTGGGTCCATGGGGATGCTTGAGATTGCCACAAGCAAAATGTCCACTCGAAACGGGGAGGATTGCTCGAGAGGACACATCTGCTGAGGAATATGCTATCAAAAATGGTGCCTTTATGATTGCGTATAAGGGCATATTGGGGTTGTCTTTTGATGTTATATTGTGCGTTTGTCTCAAAAAACAGATCTTTATTGCGCTACTTTGAAGACGGACTGGAGTTTGCGCTGTGGACGACTTAGACACCATTGACCGAAAGATCCTGAGCATCCTTGAAGACAATGGCCGAATCTCCAACACCGATTTGGCCGATGAGGTGGGACTGACGCCTGCTCCCTGTTTGAGACGGGTAAGACGCCTTGAGGAAGAGGGCTACATTCAGAAATACACCGCTGTGCTCAACCCCAATAAGGTTGGACGCAACCTGATGGTTTTTGTGATGGTGACCTTGGATCGGCAGACCAAAGCAGGGTACGACCGATTCGCACAAGCGATATGCCGACATCCCGAGGTGCTCGAATGTCACCTTTTGTTGGGTGACCGGGATTTCTTGCTCAAGATTCGGGTGCCCGATTTGGCCAGTTATCAACAGTTTTACCTCAAACACTTGACGACCCCCGAAGGCATCCGACACATCACGTCTTTGATCGTCATTCAGGAAGAAAAGGGAACCCTCAAATTGCTCCCATAAATGGGCGCTTCAGCACCCGGACTGCCATTGGTGTTGCTTGAGTTCACAGCGAACACCCACAAAGCAGACACCTTCAGATTCCAAAAGCGTGCGTTGCAAGGTTCCCATCAGCGGACCTGTTGAAATTTTTCCTTGAGCGCCGACCACGCGGTGCCAGGGCAAATGTGAGGCATCTGGATCCAAACCCCTGAGCACGTATCCAACCCGACGCGCCCAACCTGGATAGCCCATCCAGGACGCCATGGAACCGTATGTCATGACCTTTCCATACGGAATCTGGCAGAGGTGTTCGATCACCTGTTGCCGGAAGGCTTCTCCATCCATGGTGTCACGCGGAAAAACAGAGCGGCAAATGCGCCGGATCCACCTGTCTGGCAAAATGAAAAAGCCCTTGTCGATCGGCCAACTCCAAATGGTATCGAAAGTTCCACAGGTAATGCTGCACGATGCACGCTGGAAGTTCGAGCCGTCCGGCATGCGTGTGGGCAACCTCGTCCAAATGGCCGAGTCCGTAACGCCTGGCCTGACGCAATTGGTGCAAAAGGGTTTCGGGAGGCCTATTTCCCTTTTTGTGTGCCCAGACAGCAAAAACAAAAGGAAGTTGGGTTTTTTCGTACCACACCATGGACAGGTCTATGATTTCAACACCCTTTGCGCGAGGCTGAAGTGACCCCATGCTATCTTGGTCTCCGAGGGGTCCAACACAAGCAAACCACTCCTTGAGCGCGTCATCTCCAATGCGCAGCACAGCGTCATAACCGCTAGATAAGAGTTCCATTGCGGGACCCTCGACAACGGTGAGTTCTGCACACATCTCCTCCATTTTCAGCAGCAACTGGAGCAAAGCAACACTGGTCGCAGACTGCGCAGTGACGGCGATGGAGGCCCCATCCAGATCTTTCCAAGGCCGCTTTGAAAACACATTCACACTGTACACAGGCCCCAACACACTCACGGAAAAATCGGGTAAAGCCTCAAGTTGATCGGCATTCCGTATGAATTCGATGGCACTGATGTTGGCCAAGTCGACCCGTTCCTCGAGAAGGGCACGGTTCATTTCCGTCGGGGAAGCGCCTCCCTGCCAGTCCGTTCCTTCATGCAATGTGTGGATGAGTGGAGCGACGTTGGTGTACCGAATCATTCCCAGTCGGTAGTCAGGCATATACAGTGAGCTCGTTGTAGTGTGCGTCTCTGAGAACCGGAACGCGCCTTGCCTTGTGGATGAGGTCGATCATCAGCTGCTTGGAGAGTCCCAAGGGGGAGGTCGCTCCGGCCGCGTGCGCGATGTGCTCTTCCAAGATGGTACCGTCGATGTCGGAAACCCCCCAATCCAGGGAAACCTGTGTCAGTGATGAAGAAATCATCACCCAGTAGCCTTTGATGTGGGGAACATTGTCCAGGTAAATCCGGGCCACGGCCAGGTTTCTAAGGTCGTCCAAACCGGTGGTAAATTCGGTTTTGCCCAAATTGAAAGCCAACTGGTTTGCGTCGGGTTGAAACGCCAGCGGAATAAAGCTGTAAAAACCCTGGGTCTCGTCTTGAAGGCGGCGCAGCCGATCGAGGTGATCGAGTCGCTCTTCCAATGTTTCAATGTGGCCGTAAAGCATCGTCGCGTTGGTTCGAAGCCCCAATTCGTGTGCCTCTCGGTGAATATCCAACCAGCGCGAGGCCGTGACCTTGCGTTTGGCAATCTGTGTTCGAACGCGATCGGAAAAAATCTCGGCGCCTCCACCCGGCAACGCGGACAGTCCTGCCACCTGAAGCTCTCGGAGCACTTGGACTGTGGGTTTTTTTGCAATGTAATGGCTCAAATGTTCGATTTCGGCAGCTGTGAATGCCTTGATTTGCAAATCTGGAAAATTTTCCCGCAGTTGGCCCACCATTTCGAGGTAATAGGACCAAGGGCGTGTCGGGTGATGCCCACTGGACATGTGAAGTTCAGTGATTCCCGACTCCCATTTTTCCTTGACTTTTTGCACAACGTCCTCGGGTGAGTAATCCCAGGCACGGGGCTCATTTTTATGCGCAGCGAAGGCACAGAATGTACATCCCACATAACAAATATTGGTAAATTCCAAACGCATAGAGTGCACAAAATAGGTTTTGTCGCCGTGCTTTTTTCGACGTATTCCATCGGCCAGTCGAGACAGCGTATTGAGATCTGGCGTTTCATACAACACCATTCCCTCTTCAAAACTGAGGCGCTCGCCCCTCTCAACCTTTTCAGCAATGGGTATCAATCGTGAATCGCGAATCCATTTCATACAAACAGTCTAATCGCTTGTCTGTACCTTTGTTTTGAGACAACAAATCGAATGGCATTTTCGCAGCACGAGCCCATCAAAACAGAGAAAAATCAAATTGAGCAAATAAAAAATACAGTTCTGAAACCGAGCAGAAATGCCTTCCAAGTTGCACCTCGGGCGAGCTCTCTTCTATACGACACCCTCTTGACCACGAGACAACCGTTTGTTACGGCATAAAATCGAGCTTAGAAATGCGATTGTACATCTCCGTATTTTTCCATCTCATACGAAATTAAAATGCATCGAAGATGTGTTTTGGCCGTAAGACTTGAGGAGGCGATTCGTTATATCGCGCGTTCTGGTGCTTCTGTTCTTGCGTTTCGCCCTGAATGGGTTGTAAGGGGTAAAGATAAGCATGTCCAGCTTTCATTTTTCTAGCACCTTCCGACGCCATTGGCTGGTTCAAGATGCAGTCAGCGGTCAAGCCGCAGTTGGGCCAAGACGCGGACAAGCCCCTTCTGGGGCGAGCTGGCCGCATGGCGCGGTCAGGCCGCATAGCGTGCCGTTCTGACCAAGACGTGCTGCTCTGACCAAGACGGTGCCGTTTATCCCAAGACGAGGATTGAATATTCGGGAAATGAAAAACGTCATCTGGATTTACTTCGGCAACCCCCGAAATTCCAGATACAGCGTATTCCTTGATTTTCAGGATATTTTATTTTTAAATGCAGTGTGATCAGATCTGTGTATGACAGTAAATCACAGCCTAGATCCCAGAAAAATAGTCTAAAAATACCACAAAGTATATAAGACAAAAGAGGCCATAAAATATATGATTCTTCTTCTTTTATTGCCTGATGATACTTACGGCTTTAGGGCAACAATGTCTTATCTCCAAGCCAGAGAAGATTCTTTATTAATTCCCAATAATAAGAGAACTTGACGAAATCAAACAAATTACGCTATTTTTCATTTATAGAATGTTCTTTTATTTTCAGGATATTTTATTTTTAAATGTAGTGTGATCAGGTCTGTGTATCACAGTAAATTACAGCCTAGATTCCAGAAAAATAGTCTAAAACACCACGAAGGATATTGGCATAAAAGAGGCCGCAGAAATATATGATGTTTCTTTCATTGTCGGGCAACACGTACAATTTCACGACAACAATGCCTCACAGCAAATTTCGTGATTTCTAGGATATCCAGCAAGAAATATTCATAGCAAAAGAAACATTGGGCAACTATTTTTATTAGGCTCTCAAAATTCCCAATAATTGTGGAAACCTACTGTCAATTCCATCTCAGACTCAACTTCTCTCCTTACCCTTTTTTGCAAGGTACTGAACTTGCCTCCAGCTATATCCAGAGGCAAGATTCAGGTTTATGTTTTTTATTGTCTGAGGCTATCTTATGTAGAAGTAGGTTTCGCGGACATCTCTGGCAGTGGTATCCATGCCATTGACATAAATGGAAATCTGGTTGTCCCAGCCGGTTTGGCTGTCGTAGTGTCCACCGATTTCAACGCGCCTACTGGAATAGGGCTCTCCAGTGAAAATGGCTTTCACACGCTGTAAACCCCTGGGAGGCCCAATGGTATAGTTCTGCGGACGACCGGGTAAATCGTTTGGAAAGACAACCGTCCCACCAGGCACCCAAACGTCTTGCGCGATGATGTTGCTGTAACCGTCAGGATCAAAAGAAACCAGGGTGACGTAGCCAGCCCGCGACGTGGTCAGTCGGAAGCGAATGGTGTCACCCACATGGTAAATGGACCCCTGTCCAGAGGTGGGAAAAAACGACGAAATGTATCCAGCGGATCTCGTGCTGTAAGAAGAAGACCCTGATCGGTCGACAATCACACAGGATCCAAGTATCAAAGGCAAAAGGGTAAGGCCCACCCACATCGGTTTCATACCCAGAGTGTACGACGCGCAACCGAAGCCCCGCGCAAAAGAGGATAAAGAAATTGTTAAAGGTGGCCTCACTTTAAAAACACCATGCGACACCCTTGGGCACGCCCTTCAATCTCTTTGCCAACGCTGTCTGGAACCAAAACATACTCGTACAAGGTCGTACTGGGCGATGATTTCAGCAACCCACTGGCTTTGAATTCAAACACTTGGTCATCGGTCTTGGTCGGAATTTGGGTTCTTTTGGCGAAAAATGAAGCGATACCGACATCGTTGACGAGTTGGGTACGAACCCCCTTGATGCCATCGCCGGGCCAAACCTTTCGGCCACTTTCACTAAAAATGGCTGGAGACATTCCGGCAGTCAGTCGCTGTTGCAGGCCTTGGGTATCCACGATGACAAAGCAGCCTCTACGGGTCTCTCGGAGCTCTTGCGAGACAGCATTTCGGGTTTCGCCATTCAGGCCTGTTCCAGCAGATGTGCCTGTGCCAGACGTGCCTGTCTCTGGGCCCGTACCGGTTAGACCTCGCTCACCTTTTCCAGATTCCGGACCGCTCGCAACACCACTTCCATTTGCCAAACTTTGGGCTCCTGACGTGGGCTCGACATTCAATCCAGCACTGTCTCCTGATGCCGATGTTGTTCCAGAAGATTCGCTTCCTGAAGGTGCACCCTGTTGTGCGCGACCAGAATCAGGGGCAATATCTGAACCCGTTCCCGTTGTTGATGAAGACGAATTGGGCACGCCTTCTTGGCTTTGTTCCGATTGGGCTGACGATCCCAGACGTTCAGATTCGGATGCCGTGGACTCAGATGCACCGGGACGATCCGAAACCGCTTCGGTTGCGCTGTTGGACACTGGCCTGGGTGACGTTTCTGAGGCATTGGGGATTTCAGTTGACGTGGTCGGTCGGAACTCGGATGTGCTTTGCAGCGCTTTTTCTAGACCGTGTCTGGTCGCCACTGTCATTGGCGCCTCCGACGCCACTCGGGTGCGCGGCATGTCCAGATTTGGATTGTGCGAAATGGCTTCCGTTTGCGGCATGTTGGCTTCGCGGAACAGCGTTTCTTGTTGAGACACATTGCTTGTGTTTGCCGTGTTCGTCAAAGGTTCGGCTTTGATCGGCTGACCCTGCGCGATCGGGCTGTTCTGTGGGGGTACGATCGTGGGCACGTCGTCAGGGTTCGGTTGGGGAATGGCCGGATCAACATCCCGAACGACAATGCGCCTCTGTGTGAGGCCCAAAGGTGCAGGAATAACCCGCAAAGTGGGCTTGGCCAGGTGCAGTTTTTGTGGAACAATTTCGGTTTTTAGGGTGATGGAGGCGCTGTGGGATGGCTTCGAAGACAAAGATGCCTTTGGCCTTTGGGCGGTGTTGGAACGCACAGAAGACCCTGTCGATTTGGCACTTGAGGACCCACTGGACGAAGACAACGGGTTTGATTCTGGGGTTTTCACAGAAAAATCAGAGATCGGAGATTCGCTTTCCCAAACGACCTCGAGCGGAGTGGCCCATTTGGGCAACGGACGGGGCGTGACCGGCACTTTCTTGTCCGCGGAAGTGCCTTGGGTGGTGGCCAGGATTCCCAGAAGTGCGGCCAGGTGAAGGGCAACCGTGAGCATACCGGCTCGGCGATGCTCTTGGGATTTCCACCAAGAGATGCGAGATTCTGGTTCAAGTTGCAGCAGGGTCATGGGCGCCTCGGGCTGTCTTGGGTTGAGGCCGCAAGGCGCTCTCCACCTGCCTTTTTGATGCTGTCCATGACCGCAATCACCTGTCCGTATGCGATGCTTCGGTCCGCCCTGAACCGCACCAAACCACCGCTGAGTTTGGCTTTGGGTTTGAGCTGTTGTTCAAGTAGGCTGAGGCTCATTTTTTGGCCATCGAGGTAAATATTTCCCCCTCGGTCGACGGCAACCGTTGGAAGCTGTGGCGGGCTTTTTTGTGTTTTGGAGGCGCTGGGGAGGTCAAGGGGAAGCGCGCGATCCGGGGTCACCAGGTTGGACGCGAGCATGAAAAAAATCACCAGCAGGAGGACGACGTCGACCATGGGTGCAAAATCAAACGTGATTTGATCCCAATCTCCCCTACGGCGAAACCGACTCACACTTTAACCTTCTGGGACGTAATTCTCGTTGGTGTCTCCTGAATTTGGAGCCCCAACGTCACAGGGGCACCTTTGACCTTCCCTTCTGCGCGCAGTTGGGCTTCTCGCAACCAAGCGGGCAACATTTCCAAAACGCGGTCGCCATAGGTTGCAATGCGTTCGGCTTTCTTTCTGAGCAGATTCCGAAACACGTAGGAGAGAATGGCCACGACGAGACCACCCGCAGTGTTGATCAAGGCCTCACTGATACCTGTGGCCAGTTGATTGGCTGTGGGTGTAGAGGTTCCGGAAAAGACAATAAACGACCGAATCATGCCAAAAACGGTTCCCAGAAGGCCCAGAAGGGGCGCAATCTGGGCCAGCGTTCCGAGTGTATCAATGCCCCTGAACAGGTGTTGGTCTTCGACAAATTGCGCGTCTCGCATGGCTGCGACAACGGCTTCGGTGCCCAAGTTCGAATGCTCCAGTCCACAGCGGACAATTTGGGCGGCTGGACAGGAAGAGGATTTGGTTTTTTCCAAGGCACCTGGGACATCTTGGTGCATGAGGGCGGTGTGTGTTTCAGCCAACATCCGACTGGGATTTTCGAGTTTGTGCAGCTGTTGCCACCTCAGTACAAACAGATACAGGCTATACAGGGAGAGGAGGATAAGAAGCCAAAACAGAGGTCCCGCGGCTTTGAGCATATCGAACAACATGGTTTGTATTCTGGCATTTTGCTTCACCCGGCGGATGAAAACGAGATGCCTGAGGGCTTCAAGCCTTGACAACAGAAATCAACTGTGAGAGAATCATGTTTGTTTTGTTCGTTGCAGTGGGACGTTAGCTCAATCGGCAGAGCAACTGACTCTTAATCAGTGGGTTGTTGGTTCGATTCCAACACGTCCCACCAAAAAATCCCCCGAAAAATGGGGGATTTTGCTTTTTTACAGCACATCAATTGGATTTGGATAGAGAGGTACCGAGGTTAATGGCCTTGATTTGTGCTTGTCGTGCCAGGTCGATGCTGTGTCCCAAGACTCTGGCTGCTTCTTGAGGACTGTGAAACCCCATGCTGCTTTCAGCGTCAATGAAATCCCATCGCATTTGTGCCTGACGGTGCAGGGTGTAGGCTTCTTGCAGTTGGTTGTCGTTTGCACCCAGATCTTTGGCTTTTTTGATGGCGTCAATGGCGTCAGAGATAGCCTCTTCGGCAGTTGCCTCCAGATTCCTCGTTTTTTCCTGGATGTTGATAACGCGTTCGTAGATTTCTTTCTCCGATACCTTGTGGCATGTTTGGCAGGCATTGTTGATGTTTTTGAGAGGACTGCGAATCCAGTGATCGCTCACCTTTTGGGCACCTTCTCGGGTATAGGGCATGTGACAGTCAGCGCACGCAACGTTGTTCTTCGCATGGATACCACTCGAGTAAAGCTCATAGTCCGGGTGTTGCATTTTGAGCATCTTTCCACCGGTGATTTTGTGGGTCCAATCGGTATGGCCGGTTTCTTGATAGTACTGATCGATGTTTTCAATCGAGAGCCCTTTGGTCCAAGGGAAGGTGAGTGTTTTGGCATCCCCTTTGAAGTAATACTCGACGTGACATTGGGCACACACATACGTTCGCATCTCTTGGTGTGTCGCTTTGCTGAGGTCGATGCCACGCGCTTTCATGGCGTTCATAAAGGCGGGTCTTGTGATTTTGAGGGTCATGTCCTTGTTGTCGTGGCAATCTGAGCAACTGAGCCCTGTGTGTAACTTACTTCTGAGGTCATTGTAATGGGATTTATTGACCTTATCCCAACCCATTTCCTTGATTAATTCTGGCAATTCTGCTGTGTGGCAGTTGACACAGGCACCTGGTTGGTCTTTTTCCGTCGTTCGTTTTGTTTTGGCCTGGTCGATCTGCGCATAAAAGTGCCCACGTTCTTCGTTGTATTCCAGGGAAAAAGCATATCCGGCCCAGGCCTTTTTGAGAAAGGGTTTTTCGTCCAGCTTACTGTACGGCGTACTGCCCCCAAAGGGCGTCCGCCCACTGTCTTGTTCGGTTTTTACGAAACTTGAATACTGACGCGGGTAGTTTTTGCCCCATATGCTTGCGTCTGTTTCGAAGTCCGATATTTTGACGATCTTATTGGGTTGCAAATCCGCTTCATCTTGGTGCTTTTGGATGTTGGTGAGCAAAAAGCCCAGCGCAATTCCCACAACTGCACATGCAGCAATAATCAATCCCAGTAACCAAATTTTCCCTTGCCTTTTATGCACAGGTCCCCCTCACTTGTTGCCTTGGTGTCCGACATTTCCATGACACGTGGTACATGTCGGTGCGTCTTTTGCCTCTGGGCTTCGGCTGATGTGCATGTCTCCCACCAACTGTCCATGGCAACCCTGACAATTTTCCAGCGCAATCGCTTTGTTTTTCTCGCCAATCTGTATCGGCTCTGGGAAGTTGCCCAAGGTGAATGCCTTGCTGTGGTTCCAGCCGTTGAGGGCTTTTGCGTAATATTTGCCAAAAAAGTTGTGTGGCATGTGACAATCGTTACACGCCGCAATGTTTCGATGGCTCGAGTGTTGCCAGGACTCGTATTGAGGCTTCATGACGTGGCAATTCACACATGCCTTTGGATCACTTGAAAAGTACGACCAACCCTTGGCGTGTTGGAAAGTAAACAGCCCGAGTCCGATCACCAAGCCCAGCAGCGCCAGGGTGATTGCAACCACAATATTGGGTCTCAAAGTAACCTCCTTCACTATCGGTCATTCTAGATCTTTTACAAAGGTTTTTTAAGTCCGATTGTCCCAGATTCCAATCACAACACCATGAATGGAATCTAAAATGCTTTGCGCTGCTGAAAAAGAGAAAAGCAAAACAGGCCCGGAACATTCCGGGCCTGTTTTGCGCTCTTTAGGACAGTTCGCCTTTAAGGGTTGTTGCCACCTTGAAGCGAATTTTCTTGCCAGCAGGAATGGTGATGCGCTCGGTGGTCCCAGGGCGCACGCCTTGGCGCTCTTTGGTCGTGGTGACACTCAGGGTACCCAAGCCAGGCAATCCCACACTTCCACCTTTTTTCAGGGTGTCGATAATGGCGTCCAGCATGACAGTAATGGCCTCACTGGCCTCTTTTTTGCTGAGGCTGGTTTTGCTGGCGATGAGGTCAACAAGCTGGGTTTTTGCGATTTTTTCTGACATATTACTTTCCTCCAAAACTGAAGTTGCGTGTGGGACGCCTGTAAAGTTTCCCTTGGGCAAACGCCATCACATTAGCACAATTGGCAAGCAAATTTAAAGCGTCTAGCACGAACAGCCGGGGCCAGTCTCTAGAAATGCCGAGGTCAAAACATGTCAGAAAGCAAATTTGGGGCGTGTGATAGGGTTTTTCGATCCATTTTGTCTAAAAGCCCAGAAAAGCGCTAAGCTGGACAGGACATGAAAATGGACTGTTCTTCGACATGTGCGGTGCTTTCACAAGGACGCTTGGTCACGGAAATCACCCGTCCCCTGGATGGGGTTTGGCGCATTCGCATTTCACCCTTGGCCGATGGCGCAGGTCATTTGCGAGAAAAGCAGAGCTTTGCCATTCCCACAAAAATGGAGCATCCACTCCACTCAGATGGCTACAAAATCAGTGCAGGAGAAGACCACATTGATTGCTGGGCTGCCGATCGCCTGAGTGTGGTGCACCAAGGCAACGAAATGGTCAAAATCTTGGGATGTGTCACCCAGATGGAACCCAAGTACCCCAGGGCTCAGGTGCGAACGGTGCTTCGCCTGTCTGCGCGCGAAGGAGAACAGTACGTGGGGTTGGGTGAAAAAGTCGGGCCGCTCGACAAACGGGGCATGGGATTTACCTTTTGGAACACAGACGTATTGCCACATCACCCCGACACCGATCCGCTCTATCAGAGCATTCCGTTTTTTCTCGCACTGGGAGAAGAGGTTTGGGGATGCTTTCTGGACGAAACCACACGCTCGCACATCGATGTTGCACAGACCCATCCCGACGAAATCGTTTGGACGATAGAGGGGCCAGAAGCCGATCTCTATCTTTTCTCGGGTCCCACACCCGCCGATGTGATCCAACGTTACACCGAACTCACAGGACGCACCCCACTGCCGCCGCTGTGGTCTCTGGGTGCGCATCAGTCCCGTTGGGGCTACGAACAAGAGAGCGATGTTTGGTCTGTGATTGAGGGATACAGAAGCCGCAGGCTTCCCCTGGACGTCATCCATTTGGATATCGATTACATGCAGGCCTACAAGGTGTTTACGATCCATCCGTCCCGCTATCCAGACATGCAGCGGCTGTCCCGCGAGGCCCTCGAGCAAGGCGTTCGTTTGGTGACGATCGTCGATCCCGGCATCAAAAAAGAAGAGGGTTACGACGTTTACGACACAGCTGTACGCGAGGATTTTCTGGTCAAAACCTGGCGCGGAGATCCACTGATCGGGGAGGTTTGGCCCGATCCAGCTGTTTTCCCAGATTTTTTACAGCATTCGGTGCGCCTCTGGTGGGGCAATTTGCACAGAACGTTCATTGAAAGTGGAATCTCAGGGTTTTGGAACGACATGAATGAGCCCAGCTGTTTCTCTATTCACAGTCCCGGGGTGCACACAGGAAGTGTTCAGGGAAAAACACTGCCAGATGACGCCCTACACGGAGCTTTACGCCATCTTGAGGTTCACAACGTCTACGGATTGTGCATGGCCATGGCCACATTTGAGGGGCTTCGGAGCATTACACCCGAGAAACGTCCATTTGTGCTGACACGCGCGGGCTACGCCGGCATACAACGTTACAGCGCAGTTTGGACCGGTGACAATTCGTCGTATTGGGATCACCTGGAAATGAACCTCTCTCTGCTGTTGGGGCTCAGCATTTCGGGTGTTCCATTCGTCGGAAGCGATATTGGCGGGTTTGGTGGAAATGCAACAGGCGAGCTGTTGGTCCGTTGGACCCAAATGGGTGTGTTTTACCCATTTATGCGAAACCACAGTGCGGCTGGAACACAACCACAAGAACCTTGGCGATTTGGGGAGGTTTGGGTCGAACCGATCCGTTTGGCGTTGGAATTGCGATACCGGTTACTCCCTTACCTGTACCGCCTGATGGAAATTGCAGAGCAGACCGGCGCACCACCCCTCAGACCCATGTTGTGGCACTATCCCAAAGATGCCACCGCGTGTGGTCTTTCCGACCAGTTTATGTTTGGAGAAGATGTCCTGGTCGCCCCAGTGATCCGACCAAAACACCGGCACCGAACGGTTTATTTTCCATCGAACGGCTGGATTCGCATCGATACCTTGGAGGCTGGACGCACGTACAGTCAGGGTTTTCATGTTGTGAACGCAAATCTGGACCAAATTCCCATGTTCTTGAGGCCAGGAGGCATACTCCCGCTGGCTGAGCCCAGTTTGCACACCCAGACAGCGGAGTGGACAGATTTGACTGTGTGGGTCAATGCACAAGGAACCGGATCTTTCTCGCTGCTCTTTGACGAGGGAGATGGCTATGGGGACCGAAAACACCTGCATTTCCATATGGAAACCGCGGAAAATCAGGTGCAGTTGCGCATGGACGGAGACGCGAAACCCAGTGGCCAAGTGGTTTTCCTGGGCCTTCCCCAGGGCGTGAGGGCCTCAGAGCCCCATCTGCAAACGGAAGACGGCCTCTATACCGATTTCGCCCCTCAGATTCAGCTGTCGCTGTAGGTTCTTGGCGGGCAAATCGCTGTGTTGGGGGTGCCGATTTTCGTCATTGGATACGATATTTAAGCAGCTGTTGGAAGAGATACTACAATCAAGATAAGAAAACCAAGAATGCGACATTCTGGGCCTCTCAGACGGTCAGGCCAAAAGAAACCCAAGCCTATTGGATGACCCAAATGGTTGATTTGTTGCAAGTAAAACGCCTGAAAAATCTGGATGCATGAAACTGGATTGGAAGTGGTGACTGGTTTTTCAAAGGGTCTATTTTGGAACCAAGAAACGTTGGAATACTGTGTTTTGAACGAAGTCAACACAACGTTGAGAAATGCGATTTCTGCATTTGGCGTTTCAGGTACCAGCCATATCTCTTTGTCTTCCGGGACACACTGAGGACGTCTCCCCAGGCGACTGGCATGAGGCTTGGGATTGCATTTTGGCGCGTGCGGTCATTCTTCTGCCTCACCGACAAGAGCTGTCAAAGCGTCCTTCTTGTTAAGATGGGCCCATCATGATCTTCGGAGAAAACACTTGAACGCCATCGTTTTGGGTGGAGGCTTTTCCGGTTTAAGCAGTGCCTTGAGACTGGCTTTGTCTGGCTGCAACGTCACCTTGATTGAGCAAAACAGCTGCCTGGGCGGCAAAGGTCAAGGTTGGAAGGGCATTCCGACTGGACCCACGGTGCTCACACTTCCGGAAATTGTCAAAAGCCTGTACCTCAAGGCCAAGCACCCGATTCCCAACATAGAGCCCATTTCCCCGCTCACAACATACACCTACCCAGATGGTCGGACATTTTCTCCAGAAACCGATCTGAACGCAACGCTCGCACAACTGAACGTCAAAGAACAGCGGCACTACACGGATCTCCTGGAAGACGCCCGCCAACTCTACGAAAACGCAAAACACACATTTTTGTTTGCCAACCCTCCATCGGTCTTGGACCTCACCCGGTACGCCCTGCGCAGCGGCCTGAAGGCCCATCCCCTGACGCCCCTACACCAATGGGTGGAAAGTGGACCGCACCTCACACCCTTTTTCCTGCGGTTCGCGACCTACATGGGGGCCAACCCTTACCTGGCCCCTGCTGTTTTGCACAACATCGCACACGTGGAATTAAGCCTGGGTGTGTGGCACCTCGACGGTGGGTTTTCCAGACTGGCACAAGATCTCGAAACCATGCTCAGACGGCTGAATGTCACCCTAAAGACCGACACCCAAGTGCTCAGCATCGACAACCACCGCGGAGGCGTCAGAGAAATCTGGACATCTTCTGGTAAACACAAGGCCGACCTTTACGTGTCTGCCCTGGACCGCCACACCACGCTCCGGCTGCTGGGACGTCCCCTGCCCCGGGTGCCCTTGAGCGTCTCTGGATTTGCGCTGTTGCTGCACCTAAATGAACCCGTCCCTCGCGCACATCGGGTCCATTTTTGCAAAGATTACAAACGGGAATGGGCGGACATCGGCAGTGGACACCTGCCCAAGGATCCCACGCTCTATCTGCACACAGATGGAGACAAAGCCTTTGCCATGGTCAACAGTCCTGCCGAACCCCGGTTGGCATCGGAAGCGACTGCGTACACACACTTCCTGCTCGAACGCATCCAGCACATGTGCCCACTGAGCATTCGCGAATCTCGCACACTGACAGCCCGCGACTATGCGGCATTTGGACACCGAGGCGCCCTTTACGGCCGAGCTCCTGAAGGGCTTTTTGGAACGCTTCGACCCTCTTGGACGTTTCCAGGCCTGAACAACCTGTGGCAGGTGGGCGGAACGGTTCACCCTGGAGGGGGCGTTCCCCTGTCGATTTTGTCGGGATGGAACGCTTCGGGTCTTGCCCTGGGATTGGACGACGACCTGCTGGGTGAGTAAAATCCACCCAAAGCCCCGACAAACAAATCCAGTAGGATGGGTGAGGTAAGAGCGAAAACCCCTTTGGGGTGAAATTCCAAATGCTCTGCAAATAAAGGAAGATTATGGGTTGGTTTGACCGCCTAAAAGAAGGCTTATCCAAAACAAGAAAAGCGCTCAATCAGGCTGCGGGCCCCTTGGGTGTCGAGCTGCAAGACGTCCTTCAACCCCAACGGATTCACACGCTGGAAGACCTGGAATACGCACTCATTGCAGCCGATGTGGGCCGAATCGCAACCGAAGAAATTATCGAAGACATCAAAAAAAGCGAACACAAAGACCTCAAAACGGCACTGATTGAGGCACTCACCCTGCAACTCGAACCCGATGCCAGGCGGGCACAGCTCAGAAAGATCGGCTTCTCGCCAGATGTCAAAAAAGGCTCTATTTTTCCCAAGGGAAAGGTTGTCATGATGATCGGCGTCAATGGCGTGGGCAAAACCACAACCATTGCAAAACTCGGCCACTACTACAAATCCAAAGGACTCTCGGTGATGTTTGCCGCAGGCGACACCTTCAGAGCGGCAGCGGAAGCCCAACTTGAGGTGTGGGCCGACCGCCTCGACATCGAGATTGTCCGAGGACCGCAAGGTGGAGACCCCGCAGCCGTGGCCTTTGACGCCGCAGCCCGGAGAAAAGCGCGCCAAACAGATCTGTTGTTCATTGACACAGCCGGACGCCTCCACAACAAACACAACCTGATGGAAGAGTTGAAAAAAGTCAAACGCGTGATCGCCAAAGCCGATGAAAACGAACCCAGTGAGATCTGGCTCGTCTTGGATGCAGTGACCGGACAAAACGGCCTCAGCCAAGCCAAGAAATTCCACGAAAGCATTGGGCTCACCGGTGTCATCGTGACCAAACTCGACGGCACAGCCAAAGGCGGAATTGTTGTTCCAATCGTGCGAGAACTGGGATTGCCCATCAAGTTCATCGGCGTCGGTGAGGCCGCCGACGATCTGCAACCCTTTGATGCTAGAGAATTCGCCGACGCACTTTTTGAAATCCAAACCGAAATGCACACCCCAGATTGAATCCACCCCCAATTGCCTTTTGCAGCCTGTCGCAACAATCCACAGGCTGCACTTTGTATTTGTGACTTCCCTAAACATCGAAAATCGGTACAGAGACGTGGAAATTTTGAAGCCGCACAGAGGTTCGTTCCTGTAAATATCGGTTTCGACAACAGGTTGTCAGTTTACTGGCATTCATGGATAGAAAATCCATGCTACGATTCCCGGAGTAGCAAACAGATAAAAATGGCATGAAAGACTTAGCCAGTGCTTTTCTATTTTTTGCTACAAATCGAGCCCTAGGAGTCAAAATGAAACATTCGCAATGATCTGTCGCTTCAGAAATCAAACCCATGGATTTTGAAGTCTAAGATTTGGAAAATCGGCTGAAAATGATAGCATGCGCTGATCCAGGTGATGGCTTGTCATTCTGCATAGCTTAAAAACAGACTTCAGATCGAAGCATATTCGAATCCACCTACCACCTTTTGGCTTACAAAAAAATACATCTGTTTTCCATAAAAATAGAGACATAATTCAGAATTGCTTTTAGAATCCAATGAACATATATTTATCGAGAAGTTGTCAGCTTACTGGCATTTATGGATAGGAAATCCATGCTACGATTCCCGGAGTAGGAAATAGATGAAAATGGCATGAAAGGTTCAGCCAGTGCTTTTCTGTTTTTTCTACAAATCGAGTTCTAGGAGACAAAATGAAACATTCGCAAGAACCTATCGATCTAGAAGCTAAACTCATGAATTTTGAAGTTGAGGATTTGGAAAATCGGCTGGAAATGAAGGCATGCATCGATTTAGGCGGCGGTTGGGAGTTCTGCATAGGTTAAAAACAGATTTTATATCCAAGCATATTTGAATGCGCCTATGTTTTTGTTTTTATCAAAAAACATAGGTGTATCCAATTGAAGCCAGAATCAATAAGCGCTTTTTAGAATCCAATAAATATAGATTTACAGAGAAGTTGTCAGATTACTGACATTCATGAATAAGAAATACATGCTAAGATTCCCGGGGTAAGAAATAGATAAAGATGGCATGAAAGATTCAGCCAGTATTTTTTCTATTTTTTGCTAAAAATCTAGTTTTAGGAGTTAAAATGAAACATTCGCAAGCATCTGTCGACTCAGCAATTAAACTCACGGATTTTGAAGTCGAGGATTTGGAAAATCGGTTGGAAATGAAGGCATGTATCGATTTAGGCGGTGGCTGGGCGTTCTGCGTAGATATTACAGTATAGATAAAATTTGACACATCTGTGCCTTTTAATTAAACCAAAAGGCACAGGTTTACTTGAGCACAAAAAGACGACTATGCCTATAGACATCGAATTTTATAAGGATCAGGGTTCTTCATCCACTTCCTACGTGGCCAAACTCTCAAACGGACAACATGTGCGTTGCTCTTCCGAAATGAAACGCATTGTCGAAACACTGGCATCAGGTATTTCCATGGATGCCGTCCTGCAGCCCTTCGAAACAGATGAACGCCACGCAATTCAGGCTTCACTCGAACGCATGGGTTTGGGCATGACACAGATCAAGCCGAAAAAAACGTACATTGCCTTCCAAAAAACGCTGATTCCATCTGCGTATGTCAATGTCATGGCCGATTTCCTCAAAAATATGTTTGATTTCAAAGCGGTGATCGCCGTCCTCTTGCTGTGCTTGTACGTACCCATTTTCTTTCGAGACACGCCCTCAATTTGGGATTCTTTACATTTGACGCGCATTCAGACAACCGATTTTGGGGTCACGTTAACCTATCTGTGCCTTGTGTTCTTGGGCAGTCTGTTTCACGAATTGGGGCATGCAGCAGCCCTTCGGCGCCACGGACTTCCCTGTCAGGACATTCGCTTGGGGGTGTATTGGTTCTCGCCCGTGATGTTCACCGACACAACACTGGCCTGGTCCCTCACGCACAAACAACGCTTGGCTGTCGATTTGGGAGGCGTGTACTTTCAATGGATCTTCATCACCCTGTGTCTGATTGGATATGCCGTCACACACCAACTGGGACTGCTAATCGCGATTGTGTTTTTGACCGCATCGATGGTGTTTGCACTGTTTCCCTTTATCAAAATGGACGGCTACTGGATCGCCAGTGACCTGTTGGGCACACGGATGCTCCACGCAGAAACCCGGCAATTCTTTGCTGAGGTTCTCAGCACCAAACGAATTCCAAAAAGATCACTCGGACTGAAGCTCTACGCACTGGGTATGTTCGCATGCGCCGTCATGGGAACGTATTACGCCGCAACCAACATCGGCCGTTTCGCGACATACATGGCTTTTCTCTATGGAGAACTGACCCAAAGCATCCACAATGGATCCATATCGGGTATTTTGATCGTCAATATCTTACTCACCCTTCCCATCTGGCTGGGTCTTTTTTCAGTATTGACGGCACTGATTCAAGCCCGAACATGGCGAACCAAAGGACGGACATTGTGAAACCTCTGCTTTTCATTTGCTTATTGGTGGGCCTAAGTGCCTGCCGGGTCACCCAACCGTACTCCATTTTGTTTGCAAATCCGAACATTCAGCGCATTGGACCCAACACCCTCAAAATCAGCGGCGTTATGGGCCTCGGGTCCATTGGATACTTCAAAGACCGCGTCCCGGACAACTCAACCCTGGAGGCAAACGGCCTGCGGGGCGGCTCCGTCTCGGAAACCGTTGAGATTGCCAGTGACATGAACAGGCGTGGAATCGACATGACCGTAACGGGACATTGCTCAAGTGCGTGTGCCAATTATATGGCCGCAGGCGCAAAACACTTGACCGTTAAAAACCAGGGTGTTCTGCTCTTCCATGGAGGGAGTGTCAGTCTTCACCTCGACGAATTGAACACATGTGGCGGACCCGATGCTTGCCCCATAGAAACCCTGCAAAACTTCAATTCCCAACTGGCAGGTGAGGTTGCTTTTCTCCGAAAATACCATCTGAATGCCAATTTTCTGATATTTTCAGGCAAAGTGACGGCGGATCCTTCGGACAATAGACTTTGGGCGCCCACTGTACACGAATTGGCCTGTTACGGTCTGGACCCAGCATCGTTTCCACAAGACTATCCACCACCTGGAAATTACATCACCGCCAAAGATCTGAGCCCAGAACAGCAAAAGGAGCTGAAAACGCTGTGTCCATAGATTTTGTCGCAGATTTGGTTGCCCAGACACGGTCTCGCGTGGAAACATACTACGCACGCTTGCCCATGGACCCAACGGAGGTTGCCCGGACCCGCGCATCGCTGTTCAACGACAACAACCGCGACATCTATTGGTACTACCCCATGTTGTTCCTGCCGAAATCGTTTGTAAACGACCCAAATGTGGCTGAAATCAATTGCATTGCACGTCTGGCATTCGAGTCACTGGTGATAGAAGATCACGTGCGAGACACAGAACTCTCGGTCATACAGGCCGAATTCCTCAGCGAACTTGGCCACCACATCCAAAGCGAATACCTATCCAGACTGAACCCCTACCTTCAGGCGTGTCCAGGTTTGGCACGCCAACTGACAGAATGCATCGCGACGCAACGTTCGCCTTGTACGCCTCACGAGACGCCCATCGACACGTATTTGCAGGAATGTGCCTCAAAATCGGCCGCATCCGAATTTATTGTGGATTTGCTTTCCACACGCTACTTCGAAAAAGAGGATGCCATACAACTCAAATCCATTTTGAGACGCCATCACACCCTCATGCAGGTGCACGACGACCTCTCGGATTTCAACGAAGACTTCGAACAAAAACAGAGCCACTCGATTATGACCGAACTCAAAGTGGGCCGAACGCGATCAGAGGCCAAAGGTCTTTTTTTCAGTTTCATTTACCGCTTTGGACTGCCCCGACTGAAACAGCTGATGGATGAAAACATCTGGGCAGTCAAACGTTTTCCACAGCTTTTGCTGCTCAAGGATGCCGTAGCCGTACAAAAACGCCGTCTGGATCAATTGGATACCACCCTCACACAGTTTTACGAACAGAAAAAAACACTGGATTCCGTGCGCGACCTGAATTCCATACCGCGCGCCGTACACTTTTTGGAATGTGCCCAGACCGATGGGCACTGGATGGACTTTCACACAACGGCCGGCGAATCCAACGTCTGGGTCACTGCATACGTCACAGCCCTGCTGCAAAACAGCTTCGAGACAAGCGCCATCGTATCTGCGGGAAAAGCATTCCTGAGTGCATCGAGGACACCCCAGGGTTGGGGATATCATCCCGATGTCCCTGCCGATGCCGACAGCACAGCGTGGTGCCTGATTGCGCTTTCAGACAGCCTCGCGCCCGAAACAGCCAAAACACTGCTCTCCCCTTTTGAATGTAAAGGCGGCTACAGCACCTATTCCGACGCAGAGTCCATTGCACGCTACATTGGATACGCACCTGACGATGTCAGCGGTTGGCGCTCCGCACACCCGTGCGTCACAGCCATATGTGCCCTGGCACAATGGAGCACCGAAACAACCCACACAGACGCACATCTGATTGCAGTATTGGAACGCAACATCGGCAAAAGCGCTCGACCCTATTGGTACGGCGAAACCTACTATGCCCTTCATTGGAGCCTTCACGCACTGCAAAAACTCGGCAGGGCCCCTTCTGCGGATTGGATTCACGTGTACAACCAGACCTCAAAAAGCCTGATGGACGGCCTGCTTCAAGATGTCAATGGACGAACCTGCGTGTTCTCGACCTGTTTGGCACTTCGCACGGCACGAATCTTGGAATCCATGCTGAATATTTCCCCGAAAGCGTACCCCGTGGTGGATGAGATCTTAACATTGCAATTGCCCGACGGCAGTTGGGTGGGTTCGACACCCCTTTTGGTTCCACACCCCAATGAAAAAATGCCACAACAGATCGCTCACTGGCCCGTTCGGGGACGTGGTGTTGGCACACTCCGATACGATCACCGCCGCATCTTCACAACCGCAACCGTCTTGTACACCTTAAGTTCAGAGGGGTAGAGGTTGGATCAGTATACAATCTATACAGGATTTAGGAATTGAGAAATCTGAAGGTACAGCATGTTTCTTAATTTTCGGGATCATTTTTGAATGCAATGTTGTAAAATCCATCGAAGCCAGTAACTTAGAGAGTGTAAGAACCTGTGTGGAATCTCAAAGAGATAGACAGGGTACCTCGCTCTCCCCAGGCCCTTTGGGGTCTTTTTGACTTAGGACTTACGCGAAACGGTTTGGATGGTGCAGAATTTGAGGATGGGCAGACCTCGAAAAGTGAGCCGAAAACGATACTGTGAATTCTTGATGGCTACCCCTGTCAACCGAACCCAAACCTATTTTGCCGATCACTGCGATGATTTTTCTCATGATGCCATCAATCGATATTTGAAAGGAGATCGGGTCACCCCCGCTCAGGTTTGGGAAGCTGCCCGTACACACTTCGAGTTGAGTCCTAGGGGTTATTTAGTCTTCGATGATAGCGTAATGGATAAGAGTCATTCTCGTCAGATCAATGTGGCTCGTCAGCAGTGGAGTGGAAACGAGAAACGAACCATTCGAGGGATTGGAGTGGTGACGTGTGTTTATATCAACCCAGACAGCGAAAGTTTTGGATTGTAGATTACCGTGTCTTTGCGCCAAATCAAGATGGAGAAAACCAAGATTGAACATGTCCATGAAATGTTTCAGCGTGCCTTAGAGCGGTGTGCAGTGGGAGAGTTCAAATTCCGAACGGTGTTGATGGATTCTTGGTATGCGACTGAAAGTTTAATGACCGCCATTGATCGTGCTGGAAAGTATTTCTGCTGCCCCATCAAAAGTAACCGAAATATCCAGGATGCCCGGGAAGATGATCTCGAGTGGACACCCCATTGGTGCAGTTATCAACGGGCAGATGGGGTGTCTTGGAGTGTAAAGATCAAGAAGAACATGGACGGGTAGTACATTTGAAGAAATGTCCCAAAGCGTTTAGAGTAGAAAATGTTTCGGATAGCGTTCTCTACCGAGCGCACGGAACTGATCGTTACCAACGATCCCACTCTGCTGACCACGGATGATGTGCGCTCGACGTGTGCCATCCGTTGGAAGGTAGAAGTGTTTCACCGAGAATACAAACAAATTACAGGGGTTGAAGATTGTCAGTGCCGAGTAGGACGCGCTCAAAGGAACCATATTGGGTGTGCCATGCTGATATGGCTTCGGATGAAACACCTTGCAGAAAAAGCAGGTACCACAATCTATCAACTGAAAGAGCGACTTTTGAGCGATTACATGCGCCGTGAACTCCGCTCACCTACTTTCACTTTCGCGTAAGTCCTATGACTGAAATTTGGGGGATGTGCGCCCATTCCGCAGATGGTCCCGAGGATACGAAAGCAATGATAGATAGGGTGCCAGTGAAGGAAATCACGGGGTTGAGAGCCCCTATCGAGGATATGTCTATTAAGTCCAATGGATAGGGCTTACATGTCATACCAAAACACCGTCTAGCACATATCGTTACTCTTAAATTCCCTCTCTAGACAAATTCATACAATCTATAAGTAATCAAGAACGAAGATAAATCCAAGAGTAGAAGTGAGAGCAAGTAAAGGGTACTAGGGAATACATATGTTTCATAATAATTCAAGACTGCTAAAAAAGAAATGGATCAAATAGAAAAAAAGAGAGAGAATTTAATGTCTGCCAAGCGAAAGAATAATAATTAAACATTTTTATTGGAAGATTAAAGTGATTTAAGATTATAAGTTGTAGATACAGATACAGAAGAAAAAGATTTGGGTTCATACAGTCTCTCAATGTGGAATGAATCGCTTTCAGGTTATATCTGAGGTTATATCTGAGGTTATATCTGAGGTTACCATCGCTATTTTAAAGTATGCGTGGGTAGAGAAACCCAAGAATTCAAAAGCAAGCGATGAATGGAAACGTGAACCACCGTGTTCTGCGTTGGGCTGTTTATTTGCTTGAAAAAGGATACATATATGTTAGACACCGCTTACTTGATCGATCAGGACATGGATCTCTTTCTCGATATACAGAGCCAATTCACTTTTACCTTTCTCTCTTCAACCTCGACTACCGATAGTCAGAATACTTCAAATGAAAAACATCTGAATAATTTATAATATTAAAAGAAATATTTTTCCTATAAACACGTGTAAATGTATAAAATGGGTCCGCATTCCATATACATTTCACGTGTTCCAATTTCTATTTTCTATACAGATTCGGTTCCATCCCAAATTCACTCAACCATACCTTTCTCATCTTCTCTTTCAACGCCTCCCCTTTTCGTACTTCTCCCCTCTCTCTATACACACCCATCAACCTCTTATATCCCTCCTCTTCCATTGGCTCATACTCCACTGCCTTCTCCAACCACTTCACTTCCCTCTCTCCCATTTCTATCAGCTTTCCATACCTCCTTTTCCTCAACTCCTCCCTCTTTACCTCAAACCATTCCGATTCTGCCCCATCCATCCACACACCTCTCTCCAATTCACACCCTTCCATATCTTCTATATCCAATTCCCATACGTACCCTTCTGATACCCTATAGTATCCCTTCTCCTGCTTGATTCCGTCTTCTATTCCCATCCCTTCCAATATCTTTCTCAATCTGTAGATAAATACGTTAAAATGATTCACACTTAAATCTAATTCACTCCATACGGAATCTATTATTGTCTCCCTATTTGACTCTTTATTTACAATTAGAAATACCAATATCTCTCTCTCTTTTCTATTTCCAATACCATACACCTTATCTTCAAACCTTATCTCCACTCCATTGATCGTTCTTATCGACACCTTTTTGTTTCTTATATTCTCTTCCCTTATCCTTCTCGAAAATACCCTGTCCCTCTCAATCGCACCCTCATATCTCCCATCCACCTCTCTTCCCAAATACACGTTTCCCCTCATCTTCGTATACCCATCCTTCAACCCCTCCATTCCCTTCTCTATTCTCCTCATTCCCTCCTCTACCTTCTCCAATATGCACATCCCTATCCCTATGTGTATCTCCACCCCCTCACATTCACATCCCAACTCATACCCAGACATATGTTTCAATTCTTCATAGGCAATCTCCGCCTCTGCCTTTCTTCCCATCAGGCACATCAATTCAAATGCAATTCCCTTCAACCCTGCCTTCTCTGCATACCTCAAACCCTCTTCATATTCCCCAACCATCAACAAATACACCGCTGCAAAATATGAGAAATATTCCAACCGTACGTCCAATGATTTCAATTCCTCCCATGTTTCCTTCGCTTTCTCCCATTCATCCATTCCCATCCAACCTGCCAACATGCCATCCAATGTGATTGCAAGGTAATTGATATTCTTCTGTTTCTGAAAAATACCCATTGCTTGATTCAAAAGGTGCATTCCCTCTGCGTATTTACCATCGATCACATACCCATTGCCACATATTGACCAACTCACAGCCTTTTGCCTTAGATCCTCGTGTTGATCTGTTGTTTTCAGTATCTCTGATATCAGATTGTCTTTTTCTTCTATCCCTGGCTCGAAATACAACCACATGAGCTTCTTCCGCATCAATGTCAAGTTGTTCTTCAAATGCGGTTCACGTAATCCGCGATCCAGCCATCCCAATGCCCTCTCTCCTATTTCCCAAAGCAAACTCAACCGTACTCAATTCTTTATAGATGTCATCCGATCGGGCCCCCTTTGCGTATGCCGTCTCTAAAACGCACTTCGCCTCCTTTAAGAATTCCGTATCATATGAATCATAATCTGAATGATAAAAATAACAAATGGCGTATATTTCAAAGAGGTCAACTGGAAGTGCTTCTGTCTCCAAACCATCAAAAAACCCGTAACCCGCGTCATACTCCATCCTAGACAAATAACTTGAATACACACTGCGAATGACCCTGTAAACATCTTCATGCCGTTCTGCATTCTTGTAGTGCTTCAATGCCTCAATCGGTTTTCCTTCTTGTTCCATCCGTTGTCCAGCCAAACAATGCCCTGTTTTGTATGCTTCTTCATCTTTTTTGAGTAATTCTTCTAAAAACAGACGCAAAATCCGGTGTGGTTTGTATGAGTCGTGTCCAAGTGGGACCAAAAGGTGTCCGGCACGCCACAGTTCATCGAGTAAATGGCTTGGCAATCCAATCCTTTCAAAGACACTTTGGGTCCAAATCGCATGGGTTGAGTGTTGGGAATTGTGGAAACAGGGAGAGGGTATCGGAGAAAGTTCTTGTATAAGCGCGTGTGGATTGAAGAAATGAGAAGTGGAGGAGCTGTGAAGGGAGAGACCCATAGCCAACCATCGAGGTGAGAGAGTAGAGGGGAGAGAGGGTGGGGTTTTTGATGGAGAGGTAGTGTGTGATTTCTGAAGGAGAAAAGCGAAGAAGAGTGGTGAATCGAGGATCAGGGGCAGGGATTTTGGAGAGAAGGTGGGAAAAGTTGAGGTGATGGGGGGTGTAACCGGAGAGGAGAAGAGAAAGAAGGGGAAGTTTTGGAAAGAGAGGTTGAGAAAAGAGGCAGAAGAAGGGGAAAGGTGTTGGATTTGATCGAGGAAAGAGTTGAAAAGGAGGAAGGTGTTGGAGGTCAGAGAGAAAGGCATGGGCGAGGGAAGAAGGGGAGAAATCGGGAAGAGAGAGCGGAAGAAAAGGAGGGAAAAGGGAGAGGAGAGAGCGCAGAGAGGAGAGAGAAAGAGAAGAAGGAGAGATCTTGGGAATCGTCGGAGAGGGAGAGCCAAAAAGGAGAGGGAGAGAGACGGGCGTACTGAGAGAGGAGGGTGGTTTTACCGAAACCAGAGGGAGCGAGGAGAGCGATGAGGCGAAAGGGGTGAGAGGAGAGAAGAGAGAGAAGGAGAGGGCGTTGAATTTCGTGAGGGAGTGGGATGGGGATGGTGTGATCGAACGATTTTGGCATGTTTGTATTTTAGCAATGGAATGTTTCGGTGGATGTTTGATACAGCAAATATGTTCAGTCGGACACGCTGCTTAAACTTTCGTAAGGTACTTGTCTTTCATACCCATCTCATCTAGAGGCTGAAAAATGATAGGCCATAGGATAAGACAAAAAGTACAACTCGGAGTCGGGGGGAAGCAAGAGATTTTACCTGACCAAAACGGATTCCTGCTCTTACCAGTGAAGAGAATGTCGACTCAATAATACGTTTTGCTGAATAAAATTCCTCTTTGAAACGTAAATTTTTTCTTCTTCCATTCTTTTGTCTTAGCCCAAGACAATGTCGTTCTTTTGATTCCAACCAATCTTCGAAATTTCTCGTCCGGTAACATCTTTACCTGTTCATATTTCACCCTTCCATTCTACACCTCTACACCGGTTTCGAAAGAAGTCTATTATATATACCTCTTTATGGTCGTGAATTTAATCCAATAGAAGAATCGATTTCGAAAATAAAGAATGGAATAAGAAGATATCCAAGTAAAACAATAGATAATATAGAAAATATCATTCAAGAATGCGTAGAAAACCACCATGCTCAAAGGATATAAAAGGATATAAAAGGCTATTTCATCTCCTTTATCAATTCCTAATAATTGGAAAAATCTGCCGTGGGCGGTAAGTCTCGAAAAGTGGAATCGCTGGAAAAGGTGGTTGAGGAGTTGAATATGAGCCGATGGAAGAGAGGAGGATACAGAAGATTGATGGGTGTGTATAGAGAGAGGGGGAGAAGCAAGAAAAGGGGAGGAGTTGAAAGAGAAGATGAGGAAGGTATGGTTAATTAATTGGGATGGAACCGAATCTGTATAGCAGAGGGGTGGAATACGTGCAATGTATATAGGATGCTGATTCATTCTATACATTACACGTGTTTATGGGAAAAATATTTATTTTGAATATTATTCAAAATATTTTATTACTACCGTGAAGCCGGCTGACTATCGGTAGTCGAGGTTGAAGAGAGAAAGGCAAAAGTGAATTGGTCCTGTATATCGAGAAAGAGATCCATGTCCTGATCGATCAAGTAAGCCGTGTCTAACATATATGTATCCTTTTTCAAGCAAATAAACAGCCCAACGCAGAACACAGTGGTTCACGTTTCCATTCATCGCTTGCTTTTGAATTCTTGGGTTTCTCTACCCACGGATACTTTAAAATGCAACATATGACATTTAGATGACATTCAGATGACATTTGATTGGTCTGATTTATTGTGCTAAGAGGCTGTATGAATTTGTCTAGAGAGGGAATTTAAGAATAACGATATGTGCTAGACGGTGTTTTGGTATGACACGTAAGCCCTATCCATTGGACTTAATAGACATATCCTCGATAAGGGCTCTCAACCCCATGATTTCCTTCACTGGCACCCTATCTATCATTGCTTTCGTATCCTCGGGACCATCTGCGGAATGGGTGCACATCCCCCAAATTTCAATCAAAAAGACCCCAAAGGGCCTGGGGAGAGCGAGGTACCCTGTCTATCTCTTTGAGATTCCACACAGGTTCTTACACTCTCACTCTCTAAGTTTAGCTTCGAAAGAACTCTAATAAAAAAAACACCGAGGTTTAGGCGACCTCGGTTTATCTGGTGGGCGATACGTGATTTGAACACGTGACCCCTCGCGTGTGAAGCGAGTGCTCTACCGCTGAGCTAACCGCCCAAAGTGGTGGGTCCTGCCGGACTCGAACCGGCAACCAATCGGTTATGAGCCGATTGCTCTAACCATTGAGCTAAAGACCCGAAACGGAATCTCTAGAAAGGATTTTGCCGAACCATACGCATATGAGACAAAACCACCTCTGCAGCAAAACGAATACTAGCATCACCTTCATCCGTTGTCAAACCAGACAAGACACAAACCGTTTATACTGTTGCCATGTCGCCCAAAAACCCTTCCGACGCTCTATTGGAAGCTTTAATGTCACCTTTTTCTGCCCAAGATTTTTACTGGCAAAAATTAGAAGAAATGGTGGATATGGCCAGATGGCACAAGGTCTTATCCAAGACAGCCCTGCTGGGTCGACTGGACGATCTTCTGGGTCTGGAATGGCACTTGAAACTGGAGGTCATCAGTCCACTTCCTGCCGTCGTCATTGCGCACCTGACCTTGCACTCCACGGTTCGTTCGGGCATCGGTGAAGGCTCCAACCTGCAAGAGGCTGAGGTCGCCGCACTCTCACAGGCAGCACTGGCTTTTGGGATGGCCCATGAGGAACTGACAGTGCCATCAGAGTGGCATCCCCTGGATTGGAAGCCTGAGACACCCCTGACAGACCCAGCACCGACCACAGAAATGGATTTACAACCCCAGGACGAAAAGCTCAAAGCCCACCAGCACATCGATGAATTGATTGACCAACTCCGCGAACTGGGTCTGGGTCTTGAAAGTGCGAAGATTATGAAAAACTTTAAAGGCTACGGAGAAACCCTAGAGGAAAGCCGACAACTGTACCGGGCTCTCAAAGAACTCAAGAGAGCCGCACTGTGATCAAGGTTATTGCCATTGGAGATGTACACGCCGATTTCGGGAAGCTTTGGGCTGCACTCAGAACCGGTTATGCCACGGATGAAGGTGGACAACCCACACCTCCACTCCTGGACGGACGCTATCAGGTGATCCTCATGGGCGATCTCGTCCATCCCAAGACCAAAGAGCAGTATGAACTGTTGACGGGCCGTGAACCCTTTGAATTCGACAACCCGAAACACCTTGTCAGTGCAGCCCGGGCACAGATCCGAGAACTTTACCGGATCAAACGCTTTCAGGAAAGTGCACCGCAATCGGTTCACATCATTTTGGGAAACCACGACGACGCTGCGCTCAACCACAACCACAGGCTGGGCAATGCACACGGCATCAGTCACATCGAGTTCGAAGCGTCCCAGGGTGGCCTCGAACTGCCAGAAGACCTTCAGACATGGATCAAGGGCTTTTCCAGAGACATCCATTTGGGAAGCAGCCACTTCGCCCACGCCGGCCCTCTGCCCAGCATGGGTTACTTTGACGACATGTTTTACTCCGACAAGGAAAGCAAGCGTTGGTGGCAATCCAAAGGGCGATTTGTAACCGACGCAGGGTACAGCTTCGGTGTCTACGGCCACACCCTGATGCACAATGGCATTCACATCGACGAGTTGGGCCGTTTTGCCATGATCGATGCCCTCGACCACCGACAATTCCTAGAACTCTTTTATGAGGATGACCTCACCCAAAAACCCACCTATCGGTCTGTGGTTTTTTGAGTTTCAAGGACGTCAAACGTCCAGCAGCGAACCTCGACGCCCTCCACACTTGGACAAGATTCGGGGACACCTGTCCAAACCGAGTGGAGAAGAAACATTCCCTTTTGGGTGGCCGATTTGAGCAACGTCACCTCCAAACAATTGGGGTGCTCCGCCCACCGAGACATCCACTGAGACAGAAACCCGGGAGGCATATCGCTTTGTTCGGACGAGACCTCGACGAAGACAACCTTTGGGTTGCCGTGATCAGCCGTTTTCATCTTTCTTTTTGTCGGTATGGTCGTCCTTCTTTCGGTCGATGGGCAAGGTCAGGTCTTCATCGTCCAGTGCATCAAAAATACGGGTGACGGGGGTGAGGTAGGTGTGTTTGAAACCGGTAAAGTCAAACAGCGAACCCACCAAAACAGCGACCACTTCACCTTTGGAATCAAAAACGCTGCTGCCGGAACAGCCACCCGCACAGTTGAGGTCTGCCGCAATCATACCCACCCAATTGATCTGATCCACGTCAGACAGGATCGGACGATCGACCGAGGGCTGAGAGACAATGCCTTTGGTGTAGGTCAGACCCAAACCAAGGGGTGTCCCCCAGGAG
Source organism: Deinococcaceae bacterium (assembly GCA_046327935.1). GTDB lineage: Bacteria > Deinococcota > Deinococci > Deinococcales > Deinococcaceae > JACMOA01. The sequence goes on along the minus strand of JAXLXL010000002.1, from coordinate 40,781 downwards.
TCGATCTCCTCACCAAAATCCAATTGCCCGCGCTCAGACAATTTGTAGGGCTTAATGGCATTGTAAGCGACATATCCCTTTTCATCATTGGGAATCCAGAGCCCAAAGTCGACGCCCAATCCGGCATCGCCACGCAAGATCTGTTTAACGCGTATAAAACTCAGGCCATCATCAAAGGAAGCGTAGGTGAAACTGGGAGCATTGTAAGGAAGATCGATGGTGCAATGTGACGCGGTCAACAGCGCATCGGTGCGGTTCAGTTTGGTTTGAAACCGCTCGGATTCGACCTTTGAAACGGTGCAAAGCAGCACCATGCTTCCCCCTTCATCTTTAAAATAAAGGGCACCAACACCACCAGGTTGGGCAAATGGTTTGGCTAGAGCGGCGCCGGTTAGGGCCAATGTAAACAAAGACAAGAATATACGCACAGTTCTCCTTCAAACCGACCGCAAAACCATACCTCTCGGCACGCAACGCACGACCGTTTTGATGACCAGTATACGCACGTCACGTTTTACGACGCAATGCTTTGATTGGATTGCTTAAATTTGGGAGGGGAGTAAGCCGGGTTCTGTCCTCCCGAAGGAGTCGTGACCATCTATCTAGGCGACCTGTTGCCATGCCGCTCAAGCGCTCATCCTTAGGGTCAAACGAAGCGAGTCACCTCTTCCCCTTTCGGAGCTTGCACCAGATGGGGTTTGCCGAGCCAACCCTCTCTCGAAGGCCGCTGGTGGTCTCTTACACCACCGTTTCACCCTGACCCACTGCATGTGAGCGGTCTACTTTCTGTTGCACTTTCCGTCGGCTTCGCACCTCAGTGACAATACTGGGTTTGCTCGCCGCCCTGCCGTTAGCAGGCATCTTGCTCTGCGGTGCCCGGACTTTCCTCACCCATATTGGGCGCGATCACGTTCCCTCCCGCAAACATCTTAGCAAGAAATACACAATCACAGAGAAGAAGTGGAAAAGTGCCTTCCCGTGAGAAGTAAAAGCTCCTCGGGAGAAAGTTCACGGTACTCGCCAGGTTCCAAATCTCCCAAGACCAATCCAGCCAACCTCACCCGAAGCAAACGGTGGACCGTATAACCCAGATACGACAACATTCGACGAATCTGCCGATTTCGACCTTCTCTAAGGGTGATATACAATCCACCAGGTGCAAACGCCACTTCGGCTGGAAGGGTCCAACCTTCCTCCAAATCCACACCCCTCTCAAGGGCGAAGGCATCCTCGGAAGTCAATTCACGATCGGTCCAGACACGGTATTCCTTCTCATGCGCGTAACGAGGATGGGTCATCTGCAAGGTCAGATCGCCATCTGTGGTGAGCAGAAGCAATCCCTCAGAATCGCGATCCAAACGACCAATCGTGTGCAAACCTGGGACGGTTGGCATGAGATCCAGCACGCCTGGTCGACCGTACTCGTCCCGGGCAGTGGTCACCACACCCTTGGGTTTGTTCAACACATAGGTCACAGGTTTTTGCGCTAAAAAAACCACTGGCTGCCCGTCAATTCGAATATCATTTTCAACAGATGCACGGTCACCCAATTTGGCCACACGTCCATCCACAGTGACACGACCTTCGATAATCATTTGCTCAGAAGAGCGCCGCGATGCGATACCCGCACCGGCAAGTAACTTTTGTAATCTATCCACACAGGTATTTTGGCATTCAACCGTGTTAAAAGGATGGGAACCCAACACACTTTACTTTCGAAAACGGCCCGGCGACAGGGAGATGGATGGGCGCTATCTTGGTTACGCTCGGCAAGAGATCAAAGCCAAAGGGAACGCAAGATATTGGATTGCTGAACGACTGTGTTTTACGCAAGCAAAACCCCTGAAATATCTGGATAAATAACACTGGGTTGCACGTGCCTGGCTTTCCACAGGGTTTAATTTGAATTTGGCATGGGGAACCGCTAAAAGATACAATTTCTGCCCTTAGCCTCTGATGCACCATCCAGATCCCATTCTCTCCTGGGACACCCTTGACTCCAAGACGGGTATTGTATTTGGATCAAGACAGTTTTTTGAAGCTACACCTTTCAAATTGACTTAGAGGCTGTATGAACGTATCTAGGGAAAGAATTTAGGAATAAGGGTACGTTCTAGACGATATTTTGGTATGACACGTAAGCCCTATCCATTGGACGTAACAGATATATCCTCGATAAGGGCTCACAGTCCCATGATTTCCTTGGCTGGCACTCCATCTATCATTGCTTTCGTATTTTCGGGACCATCTGCGGAATGGGCATACATCTCCCAAATTCTCGTCAAAAAGACCCGCAAACGTCTGGGGAGAGACGAAATACCCCGTCTTAGATTCCACACAGGTTCATACACTTTCTTATCCAATACCATTGGTTTAATTCTATTTCTGTTGATTAAAATAAGCCAAATACTCTATGAATTTCCAATCAAAAGAAATGGAATAGCCTAGTTATTTTTATTGTACTCTACATTAAACTCTGAATATCTGTTTTGATATCTTGAAGCGTTTTTGAGAGTGCTGGATCTTTTGCCAACTGTTCGCTGATTTTGTGGGTTGCATGCAACACGGTCGTGTGATCTCGACCGAAAAAATGGCCAATTTCAGGTAGAGAGTAAGCCGTCATTTCGCGAATGAGGTACATGGCCATCTGCCGAGGCAAAGCCACCTCTCGCGTGCGTCCTGAACCTTTGATGGCCTCTTGTGAGACATTGAAATGCTGGGCAACAACCCGCAAAAGATCGGGCATTTCGACCTGAAGTGGCGTGTCGCTGAAGACCTCCGACAACGCCCGCACAACCGTCGACCGGCTGAACTCAACGTTATTCAAACTCCGATACGCGACCACACGCACGAGTGCACCTTCCAATTCACGGATGTTGTTGGTGACCTGCCGGGCAATCATCTCCAAAACATCTTGTGAAATGTCAATGTTGTGGTTCTGGGCGTTCATTTTCAGAATGGCCACACGCGTCTCAAAATCCGGACTTTGGATGTCTGTGATCAGCCCCCACTCAAACCTGGATCTGAGCCTGGCCTCAAGGGTTTGAATGTCCTTGGGTGGACGGTCACTGGACAAAATGATTTGCTTTTGGTTTTCGTGAAGTGCATTGAATGTGTGAAAAAACTCTTCTTGGGTGCGCTCCTTTCCGGCAAGAAACTGGATGTCATCGACCAAAAGGAGATCTATGGATCGGTAGCGGTTTCTAAATTCGGCCATCCTGTCTTCGCGAATGGCATTGATCAATTCGTTGGTGAAAGTCTCTGTCGAAACATACTCTACCCGCGCGTTGGGATTGTGTTGCAAAACCGAGTGGCCCACAGCGTGCATCAGGTGGGTTTTTCCCAAACCAACATCCCCGTAAATGAACAGTGGATTGTAGGTTTTTCCAGGGGCTTCAGCGACCCGCAACGATGCGGCGTGTGCCATTTTGTTGTTTTCCCCAATCACGAACCGATCAAATGTGTATTTGTGATTGAGTTTGGGATTGAAGGTCGGTAAAGTCGCTACTGTAGATTCGGCAGGAGGTGTCGATTCGGGTTCAAAAAGGGAACGGGGGGCTTCGGCCGTAATGGCCAAGATATCGAACCGAACTTTGGGATGCTCCGCGCCCAAAAAACCCAACGCCTGCTCAATCAGCTCCAGATAGTGAACCTTAAACCACTCTTGGGCAAAGGAATTGCGCACACCCAGGGTCAGTTCTCCATCTTTGAGTTCGAGCATTTTGACGTTTGAAAACCATGTGGTGAACTCCACCTCAGAGATTCGCTCTTTGATGTACAGAAGGATGTTTTGCCAGATTTCTTGTGAGATAAAGCCCTCCACTTGATCAAACCCTTCCCCTGTTCGGGAAACGGTTCAAACGGATCCATCGACTGCTTGCAGTATAGCCCAATGGTTTCTGGAGTCAGACCGGTCAAGCACCCAAAGAACCGGTCATAAGCGCTGTAAAAGAATGAGAGTGTGATAGAAATGACTTACGATGTGATCGTCATCGGCGGCGGACACGCGGGAATCGAGGCAGCTTGGGCAGCATCAAAACTCGCAAAAACCGCACTTATGATTGCAAACCCAACGACGCTGGGCCGAATGCCGTGCAACCCAGCTGTCGGGGGTCCCGGAAAAAGCCAACTCGTGGCCGAGGTACACGCCTTGGGTGGACTGATGGGCAACATTGCAGACGACACCGCCATTCACACGCGGGTACTCAATGCTTCAAAAGGACCTGCTGTGCACAGCCTGAGGGTTCAAAATGAACGCGACGCCTACGCGCAGCGCGCTCAGGAGTATATCTTCGCGTCGGACATAGACATTATCCGTGCCGAGGCCGCAGATCTGACCCAGGATTCGGACATGTGGTGGGTTTGGACCACCGACGGCCGGCGCTACCGAACCCAAACGGTGGTTGTCTCTTCGGGAACGTTCATGCGAGGGCAAACATGGTACGGTCGATCCTCTCGACCCGAAGGCCGTCAGGGAGAACCGCCGACCACACATCTCTCCGATGTATTTGAACGCTTCGGACACCGATTGCGTCGCTTCAAAACGGGAACGCCCCCTCGAATCCGCGCCGACTCGGTTTCACTCAATTCCCTCACAGAAATCCCAGCCGATGTTCCAGCCCGGAGTTTTTCGGGACGAACAGGTCCACACGCGTGCAAAAGCCCGACGTGGCAAACCCACACCACCGCAGAAACCCACCAATTGATTCAAGACCATTTGCATCTGTCTCCCATGTTTGCAGGTGACATTGAAGGCCTTGGACCCCGCTACTGTCCCTCCATCGAGGACAAAATCGTCCGATTTGCCCACCACGACCGACACCTCCTCTTTGTGGAACCGGACGGCCGAGAAACGAGCGAAGTCTACCTTCAAGGGTTTTCCAGCAGTTTGCCTCCGGGCATTCAAGACCGGTTGGTGAGAACCCTTCCCGGATTTGAGCGCGCAGTGGTCCAACGGTACGCCTATGCCGTCGAATACGATGTGATCGATTCACGCGAACTGTCCCTGAACTTGGAATTGCGTTGGATGCCGGGGGTTTTTACAGCCGGACAGATGAACGGCACCAGCGGGTATGAAGAAGCAGCCGCACAGGGACTTGTCGCTGGGGTTTCGGCGGCCAGAAAGGCCTTGGCGCTTGAAGCCGTCCATTTAGATCGGGAAAGTGGTTACATCGGTGTGATGCTCGATGACTTGGTGTTCACAGGCACCGACGAACCCTACCGGATGATGACATCTCGGGTCGAACACCGGTTGTTGGTCCGACAAGACAATGCCGACGAGCGCCTGACAGAGACGGGAATGGCTTGGGGAATCGTCGATTCAGACATGCATTTGAGAACGGCGGAAAAGTACGACCGAATCCGAAAAGCCGAAGCCGAACTCAAAGGGTGGCGCCATGAGGGTCTGCCAGGACAGCAGCTCTTGAAGCGCCCGGAGATCCATTTGGCGGATCTGGAAGGCTTGGGACTCTTATTCGAAACACCTTTGTCCCAAATTGAACGCGAATCGCTGGAGATACGGGTGAAATATGAAGGATATATCCTTCGGAGCGGGCAACATCTGAAGGAAGAGCGCAAATATGGAGACCGTTCGCTCAACGGCATCGATTTTCGAGACATTTCTGCACTTTCAAACGAAGCCAAAGAAAAGCTCAGTTCATCGCGTCCTCAAACGGTATCCCAAGCCTCGCGGGTTCCCGGTGTTCGGCGGGGTGATGTCAGTGCGATCCTTATCTATCTGAAACAACACCATCTGGATTGAGCACCTACAGAAAGTGCGTGTGTTTTTTGGATTGCCACGAAATGAGAAATGCAATGCCCATCCATTTCATACTGATTGCTCGGCTTAACCCATCTAAAGGGAATGGTTTTCGACATCTTCGCAAATGACGTAGAGAGGCAAGCACCATGAGGTGATTTGCAATACCACATGGGCTGAGCCTCTTAGGGAGCGAGGTATTTCTTTCTTACGCTGATGAGATCGGCGCATGAGTCAATACAGCGATTTTTGGAATTTTACAGCAGGTTTTTTAAATATCAGGAATTTTTGGAGAAGCTGAAATCAATCCAGAGGACATTTTTCATTTGCCAAATATCCAAGAAATGAAAGAACTTGCGGTAAGAGGCTGTCTTAAAAGAGTCTAACCTGTCGAGGAGCCGCTGTAGGATACTCTTTTCAACTTTTCACACTGGAAAACCGTTTACACCAAATGGAAAATGTCCGGTCTCTGGAAACAGATCAACGACACCCCCAGAGCCACGGTCAGACAGGCTAGTGTCAAGATCTCTTGGCCGAAACGACAGGGAATTGGATCTACCTGGGGTTCATCGCAGCTTTGGCCCATCAGGACCTGATGGCCGCCTGATCAACCCCTTTTAAGACACCCTCTAAAACCAAGCCTTTTCATTTTCAAAGTGTTGGGTGCTTTCTTGATCAGTGGGCAACGGAATTAAATATGTCTTTCTTTGAATGTTGAGAAAATAAAGTGGTAATACAGGAAATATGTGAGTCAATTGTTAGATAAACTACTTTGGTTTAATTAATGCATTCAATCAGTTATCTGGAGTGTTTAACACTAAGCAATTTGTCTGAATATATTCAATTGGTTTGCGGCTTGAGGTTCAAAATCTTGCCAGTGCTCTGGAAACAGGATTTGAAGTGGGATATCGATACCCAAGCATTCCAATTGCTCGATGAGATGGGCGCCCAAGCTGGTCGACAGGGTGAGTGCTTTTGGGGAGCCTTGCCAGACTGCAAAAATCCAACCGTATGTATCGCTGCGTATGGGATTGAGTTCAACACATGCGTGGTTTCCACAGTGGTCACAGCTGATCGGAACCCAGGTTTTGTTCACTATACCGTCTCTCTTGAAGGTTTTGTTCAGGGTCCGAACTTCCTCCAAAGACAGCCAGCGACCCATTCCCAAGAAGGGTTTACCCCAAGATTCTTGACCATTGTGCAGCAAATAGGCCTGTCTGATTTCAGTGGGGAAGCGGCATCCAATCTCCATCTCTGTGGCGTAAAGCTCAGCTTCTGTGGCCCCCGACCGCAGCGCAAAACCATTTTTTTGTCCATTTTTAGCCAAGATACCGAAGATTGTTGTGATGCTGAGCATATGTACCTCCCCCTCTGAAATAAGGATATAAAATGAGGTCTTAAAAAGGCCTTAAAGCATCCAGAAAAGCAAAAAACCCCAATTATGGGGTTGGGATTAAGGGTCAAACGTAGGCAGTCACTTCGATTTCAACCAAGACATCTCTGGGTAGGCGGGCCACTTGGACGGTTGAACGCGCTGGGTACGGCTTTGAGACGTGTGTTTCGAAAATGGCATTCATTTGTGAAAAATGATTCATATCAGCCAGGAATACCGTGACCTTTAAGACCTTGCTCAAGTCACTCCCCGCTTCGGCCAGAACAGCCTTGATGTTGGCAAAAACCTGTTCGGTTTGTGCTTCAATTCCTTCCACAAGGGTTCCGTCGGGTTTGAGTGGAATTTGACCACTGGCAAAGACCAGGCCATTCCAAACGATGGCTTGACTGTAGGGGCCTAGGGCGGCTGGAGCGTTGTGTGTTTCAACCCTGATTTTCATGATGACATCCTACCCGTTTTCAGGAGCTATTTAGAGGGGTAAAAGCGTCGGATGGTCAAAGTTGCAACAGCCAGAACAGTGCCGAGTACCAGAATCCACATTTGATACTTGGGAAACACAACCAACCCAACGAGAACAACCCACAGCGACACGGGAACCAGGACATGCATGGAAAAATTCGGAGGACTTTCCTCAAGTTCGGTGGGTTCAAGCAGTGTCTTGATGTTCACAGGACCGTCACCCTTGAGGGTTGGGAGCGTGTAGGGAAGTGTCCGGTGCTTAACAGTGTGAATCCAAACCAATAACACGGTGATGTTGTCGGGTCCACCTGCAGCGTTGGCAGCTCCGACCAAGTCCTGCGCCTTTTGGGTCAGTGTGTGTGTGGTATTTAGAAGTTGGGTCATGTGTGGGGTATCAATCACGCCAGAGAGACCATCCGAGCAAATCAAAAAGAGATCGTTTGCAATCAATTCGATGCTGGACAGGTCCACTTTGGTGTCGCTGCTCGATCCAAGTGCATTGGAAATGATGCTTTTCCAGCGATGGTTTTGTGCCTCTTCTTCACTCAAAAGGCCGCGGCGCTGCTGCTCTGCCACCCAAGAGTGGTCTCGGGTTAACTGGATCAGGTTTTCTTTTCGGAGAAGATAGATCCGACTGTCGCCGGCGCTGGCCCAAATACCATGTCCACCATCGATAGCTAAAGCTGCAACGGTCGTTCCCATGCCCTTTCGGCCGGGATGTTTGGCCTCCTGATGAATACGCTCTCCAGCCTTTTGCAATGTGAGCAGCAGGCGTTGGGGTGTCGGGATCCTCAGGTTTGGATATATGGTTTCAATGGATTCGATGGCCAGCTGAGATGCGACATCTCCAGCGTTGTGTCCACCCATCCCATCTGCAACAATAAAAACACCACCTTCAGGTGTGGCCAAAGCGGTGGCGCAATCTTCGTTGGCATCTCGCTGTAAACCCACATCGCTGAGCAGGCTGAATTCAAGCACGTCGGTTTTTCCCGCACTTGTGTACGCATCAAAAAATGAGGGATTACGGGCTGTCACCCTCTCATTCTACAAAAAGGGGTAACCGAAGACAGTACACAGGTATCTCTTGGCTCTTGAGCATTGTGTTTTTCTATTCGAGAGCGTTATTTTTACGGTCGATTAGAGAATCATTTTGGGGATTTTGTAGAAGCTGTCTTCGGATGAATCGGACAGCTTCATTGCGTCACTTGGGTCAAAAACCGCTCCGGGCTCATCCGACCTGAGGATATCGTGCGGAGATAGGGGAGACATTATTTCGGTTGTTTGGGTGGTGTCTAGGGCTTCGAGTTGACCAAAATAATTGACCAAGGCTGTTAGGTCTTTTTCCAGAGCTTCTGTTTCAAGGTCGCCGAGGTCCAATTTGGCCAGCTGTTTGAGGTGTTCCAGTTGCGCGCGATCAACACAAGACATGCCCACCAGTTTAAGGCATGGCTTATCCGGTTGAGGGCTGTCTTGGTTTGCGGATTGCGTGTGTTTACTTGCGTCCGTATGGGTTGGATGAACTGCTTGAGGTTCCTGGTGATGAGGGCCCCGGTTTGGCCCCAGATCCACCGTCGAGTTTTACCAAACGGTCAAATTCTTTGGGATCAACGGCACGCTCGAGAGCGACATCGTGGCTGATGAGGCGTTTTTTGACCATTGAAGCAAGCATGGCATCCATGGTGACCATACCGTACTGTCCGCCAGTCTGCATGACACTGGTCAATTGATAGGATTTTCCTTCCCGAATCAGCGCCCGCGCGGCCGGTGTGGCGATCAGAAGTTCGTACGCCATCACACGACCTCCGCCTTGCAAAAGTGGCAGAACCTGTTGGGTCATGATCGCAACCAGATTGTTGGCCAATTGCACGCGGATTTGTTCTTGTTGTGCTTGTGGAAAGACGTCAATGATCCGGTCGATCGATTCCGGTGCACTGTTGGTGTGTAGTGTGCCCATGACCAAGTGACCGGTTTCTGCTGCCGTAATGGCCATTGATATGGTCTCATAGTCCCGCATCTCCCCCACCAAAATAACGTCTGGTGTTTGTCGCAAGATGGCTCTGAGTGCATTGTTAAAACTCAGTGTGTCGGAACCTACCTCACGTTGATTCACCACACTCTGTTTATGATTGTGCATAAACTCAATAGGATCTTCAATGGTAATGATATGGGATTTTGTATTCGAATTGATGTAATCGATAAGTGCTGCAAGGGTTGTTGATTTGCCTGATCCTGTTGGTCCCGTGACCAATACCATGCCCCGAGGTGCTTTGGAAATATCGATGATTTGTTGTGGTAAGCCCAATTCTTCCACAGTTTTGACTTTTGTGGGGATCAAGCGCAAAACCCCACCGACCGATCCCCGCTGCATGAAGGCATTGACCCGAAAGCGTGCTGCGCCTGTTAGGGCGAATGAAAAATCCAACTCTCGGTTTTCTTCAAAGTTCCGCTGCTGTTTTTCATTCATGATGGAGTACATCAATTTTCGGGTGTCATTGACGCTCAGTTTTGGGAAATCTCCAGCGACAAACTCTCCGTGAATCTTAAAATGGGGCTGGAGTCCCACCGTCAAAATAATGTCCGAAGCACTTCTTTCGTGTCCATAACGCAGGATATCCGTAATATCGATGGGTGCACCAGATTGCATGTGGCCTCCGTTTGAATGTAAACTAGCTGACTTTGACGGCTGCAGGGACGCTTGTGATCCAGTGGTCGAAGTCCGAAATATCGCCACGGATGATGGCTCTGAATTGTTTCAGAAGGCGACCTGTGATTTCGCCCACCTGTCCTGAACCCACGTTGCGGCGGTCGATGGAGGTGACAGGTGTGAGCTGCACACCTGTTCCACACAAAAAGACCTCATCGCATATGTACAGTTCGGTGCGGTCAATTTCCCTTTCGACAAAAGGAATGCCGAGATCGGCAGCCAATTCCATGAGGGTTTTTCGGGTGATGCCTTCCAGAATGTCCGAGGTCGTGGGCGTGGTGATCAGTTGGCCTTCGCGGACCATAAAGAGGTTTGCCGCACTGGCTTCAGAGACCTTTCCGCGGCTGTTGAGCATGATTGCGTCATCAAATCCATGCGCTTCGGCGTCGTCTTTGGCCAAACTGGAATTGACATAGGCACCCGATACCTTTGCGCGGGCGGGAATGGCATTGTCTTCTGGGCGTGTCCAACTCGAGACCATCAAGGCCAGTCCATGTTCTTTTTTGAAGTAATTGCCCATTGGAAGGCTGTACATGGTAAACCCGTCCGCGACCTTATCCAGGTTGGGTCCCAGTTGCATGCCCGCTTTGTACGCGTAGGGACGGAAGTATACATCTGTTGATACCGCATTTTTGTTGACGAGCTCACATGTCAGATCGATGAGCTCTGCTGTATCCAAAGGAACTTTTATCTTTAGAAGCTGTGCTGAACGGTGAAATCTATTAAAATGGTCTTTGAGCCTAAACAGACGAATGGATTGTCCATCGCTGGAAAGGTACCCTCGAATTCCGCCGAAGCAGCCTGTTCCGTACTGGAGTGCGTGTGTGGTGACACTGATTTTGGCATCTTCTATTCTGACGACTTGTCCGTCGAAGTAAGCATAGGGGAAGAAATCCTTCATAACTCAAGCTCCTTTGGTCCTTTCGGTCTTGCACGTTTATCCTCGTCCAAACGACCCAAACCGGAATCCATCATACGGTCAAACTGTTTCAACCTGGATCCGTCTGAAGGGCAACCTTGGAGTGCTATTCAGCATGCAGCCCGGACCCCTTTAGTCTAACAAGTTTTCCGAAAATATTTGGCGTTCTCTCTGTTTTTCATCGAAGTGACGCTGTGCCTTTTCGTAGCTGTGCAAAACCCGTTCCGCCATTGTTTCCAAAGATCCCGTCTCTGCCCATAAAGTCGCTTTTTGGGACATCCCCTCTCTGGCATCAAAGTTGAGGAGTTCCAGGACCCTCTGGGTAAACCGTTCGCTGGAATGCGTCGGAACCAGATACCCGGCAATCCCATCGGGTAGACTTTCGGCAATGCCGCCTGCTGCTCTGGCCACAACGGGCAGTCCACATGCCGCCGCTTCCAGTGCAACCATGCCTTGGGTTTCTGTGGTTGAGGCGAACACAAAGACATCTGCGTGTTGGTAAAAAGCCCCCACTTCGCTGTTGGGAATATAGCCCCCAAAGACAATGTGGCCCGAAACGCCCAGGTCTTTTGCATAGGTCTGAAGGTTGCTTCGTTCCGGCCCGTCTCCCAAAATCACCAATTTGACATCGGGTCGGGTGGGTAAAATCGCCCGGACCTGTGCGATCAAGAATTCCACGCTTTTTTCTTTGCCCAGCCGAGAGACCGTGAGCAGTCGGGAGCCTTTGGAAATACCCCATTTGAGAAAGGGATCGGGTTTGGGCTGTCGAAGTGCAGACACATCGATTCCGTTTGGGATGACGTCAATCGGTCGGTGCACGCCCATGTTCCGCAGCTCATGTGCGATCACCTCGGTGGGCGTGATGAGGGCGCTGCACTGGTTTGAAAACCATGTGTCAAACCGACCCGCAATGGAAATGGTGCGTTTGTCGAGTTGTCTGCGGATGCGTGCAGAGGCCCTGTGGGTCATGTACCATTTGGATTCATCTGAAAACGCCGCGATGTATGGGTACCACGGATAGTAATGGACGTAATCGCGCATTCGCGTGTGGTAGGTATGCACCAACGGAAGACCCATCGTGCGTGCGCAGGCCAGGCCCAAGATGGGAAATGCCCCGTGGGTGTGAATGAGGTCAAAATGGAGCCGAGAGAGTCGGGCCCACTTTCGAATGGAGGGGGGAAGGATCATGCGCTGTTCTGGAATGGGCGGATAGACCGTGGACGGCAACCTGAACACATCTTCCTCAGGTTCTTGATTGGGATGATAAGGTGCGACAACCGTAACCCGATATCCCTGTTGGCGAAGTGTTTGGCTCAGTCCACGCACAGACGTCACCACACCGTTGATGACCGGCGTGTAGGTTTCGGTAAACATGCCCACATGAAACGGTTTTTTGAAATGGCTGGTCAGTAGGGCTTGTCGTGGGTTGGGTCGTTCCTCTGACATCGTTCTCTTTATCTTACTGTCTGCGGTCTAGGTATGCCATTTGTGGGAGGCATTGGGTTCTATTTAAGTATTTTTCCAGTAAAGGTATGAAGCAAATAGACCATAAATGTTACATGCAAGCCTTTGGAGGTCCATGTCATCCGTTTTCGTTCCTGAAAAACCTTGTTTAATGGTCGCGAAACATCTACCATCAAAGGAACTTTCTGCACTCAGATTTGCAAGAGGCTGTAAGAACCTGTTTCGTCTCTCCCCAGATGTTTGCGGGTCTTTTTGACGAGAATTTGGGAGATGTACGCCCTTTCAGCAGATGGTCCAGAAAATATGAAAGCAATGATAGATAGGGTGCCAGTGAAGGAAATCATGGGGTTGAGAGCCCTTATCGAGGATATGCCTGTTAATTCCAATGGATAGGGCTTACAAGTGATACCGTCTAGAGCGTACCCTTATCCCTAAATTCCCTCCCTAGATACGTTCATACAGTCTCTTACAAAAAATCAGAGGGATAAAAATCCTTATTGAGACAATAAAAATAGGAGAACCATCGTGTGGTTTCCCCTCCAGAAGCAGTCAATCTACTGATGTGAGCAGAAATGTATTAAATTCATAAGATAATATGAGGGCCTCAAAAACTCACTCGCACACAACTCAAAGAAGACCACATGGAAGCCGTCCGCCGCGTTCAACAAGAAGGTCATGCCCAAGACGAAATTGCCCGTGACCTCGGAGTCAGCACAACCACCGCCTCACTCTGGAAAAAACGCTGAAAGCTCCACAGCAAAAAGCCACAGGCATTTGAACTGCAGTGATTCGAACAGAAATGAGCTACCTCACCCAGAACATCAAATTTCCGTTCGCAACACACATGCGTAGAATTCTTGCACCAACTGGGCTGCAGCCAGGCTCGCTGACCGTGTCTTGGTTCAAACACAGCACGCCATGCGGCTTGTCCGCGCCGTGCGGCCGGACCGCATCTCGGGCTAAACGCGTGAGGCTTCAGAATGTGTGTTCAAAGAATCTGACGGAGTTAAAGCCTGGCTGCTGGGCTTTCGCCAGGTGAGAAGTAAACCAGGTCTGAATTCCCGCCTTTTTCACGCTTCCACCTTAAGCAACGAGAAGCTGTCTTGCCGGCCTTTCACGGTGCCAAACTTCATGGCCATGTTCATGGCCTTTCTCTCCAAATGCTATCCTACCCGCATTCCCGAAATTTTAAACCCTTGAGTGGGGTTAGGGACCAAGCCCTATGCAACCCGTTCTGCAATTTGGATACAACAAATAGCTTCAGCCGGACAGGCTTCTTAAGCTTTTATAAGGTACTGAATAAATTCAGATGACATTTTTTATTTGTCAAATATCCAAAAAATGAAAGAACTTGCTGTACGTTCCATCGCCAACCGGATCCATACCTTGTTCTTTTTGTTTCCGACGAAGGTGCACATCTCATCCATCTCAATCTCCAACGCTTTCCCGAGTGTCTCGCAGGTCACTGGGATATTTTGAACCGCTATGATTTTTTTCGACCTAGTCTATGACGATGGATATCGAAAACACGCTGAGCAGCGCGGAAACTCACTTTTCCGTGAATAGCCTCTAAGGCGAGAGATTTTGTTTCTTCGCCGTCTTGGTCAGAACAGCATGCCGTGCATCCTGACCGCGTCGGGAGGTTTGACACTCGGGTCAAGAGAGCCTTCCCTTAGATTATTCCGCTTCTCAACGACTGCCCCAATACCAAAAATTCCATCCAAACATTCTCATGTCCAGTCAAGCCCCTCCCTTTGGGGGTACTTGCCAAATTAAGAATTTGTTAAATTTAGATTAGGCCCCCCTTACATTGGCCCCTCCCTGGAGACTTCCCTTATGAAAAAACATCTACTGTCATCCATACTCATCCTGTCCGCCTTTCTCGCATCCTGCAATCGAAACACATCTCCTTCTGCAGGTATTCCCATCAACGAAGAAAAACCCAACACCGCCAATTCCCTCAAAATCATCCCCTTTGCCGACACCAACGGAAACGGTCAGTTTGATCCTCAAGACGGTGAAAGTGAACCTGTTCTCGACCTCATTCACATGCAAGTCAGCTATAAAGGCGGTATCTTGGATTGTTATTCAGGCTCTACAGAAGGCACACTTGCACTCTCCAAAGATATGGTCTGCGATTTGGACGGTACAGTCTTACCGGATGGCAGTTACACCCTGAAGGTAGATGTTGTCCCAGGCGATTTACCAGATTTTTTGAGGTACCTCATCAACCAAAGCAAAGGCGGCTGGTTTAATTACGACCGAAAAGGAAGTTATGACTGGTTTCCAACCAGGCTCATTCATCAGCATGCCGATTTCTACAATGCAGGCAGCCGCGTCCAAGCGCTGATGGACTTTTCTCAACCTGAAAAGCTCCCAGCACCTTCACCCTCACAGTTTGTGGACTTCAAACAAGGACAACCCAAAGCACACATTCTGTACTATCCACTTACTGTACGGGAATTTGCCCCTCAACCAGATCGCAATGGCAATGCGGGGTATTTGGAATCAATCAGCGATGCAAAAAAACGGATCAAGAAAGCACTCAGCCAGCCATATGGCCATGTCAGAGGCCAAATCACTGATGCACAGGGAAACCCTCTCAGCAACATCACTGTACGTGGAGGAAGTAGCCAAGGTGTTAAAACAGATCAAGAAGGACGTTTTTTACTGAGTTACCTCACAGATGGGCCTCGCCTGCCAGGTGGTTTTTATGAAAGCGGTGGATCTAAAGAAGGTGAAAAATATCTCAGCGAAGGCAAACCTTTCCTGTTGAGTGTGGGCGATAGAACTGGATCACCCTGGAATATAATCCAAATTGCGCCAAACACGATCACACAACTGAATGCAGGGCAAATGACCACAAGTGGCAAAGTGACATCATGCATAGATGTCAACACAGATGGCATGTGCGATCTGAACGATGGCAAATTCAACATTGCCGCCGATCTTCTCGGATCCCGCCAAGACCTTCCTCTACCATACAACTATGTCGGACATCGTCCCACACAGTATTTCAATGCACCCATCATCTATGATTTTGGATCTTGCGAAAATGGACTGTGCTACTCAATTATTCCCCCAAACACAGGGGGCGAATACACGGGCGACGATAAAGCCAATCGAAGTGATTTCGCAGAACGGTTGGCCACAACAGCTGTTGCAATGAGCACCAAAAATCCAGTAACACACGTCTATGGACCATCCGTATTTGTTCCTCCAGCAGATTTAATATGCAGTGTTCCCGAAGGATTGAATGTCCTAAACAAACATATCTTTCAAAATGCAAAAGCAAGTCTTTTACAAAACCAAAACGCATATCCCAACTACATTGAATCGAAAAACTACTATCCCGAGGTGTACAATGGGGATGCCATTTATCTGAATTCTGACGTTGCCAACCCGCAATTTCCATGCTATCCAAGTGGAAACTTTGACGTTATTCCGTTCTACGATGCCAACGCAAACGGTCAGTTTGACAACGATGGCAATGAATTTCTCCTCACAAACCTCCAATTCACCACACGCTCTGCACCCGGCAACTCTCGTTTCAACATTTATTCTTATTCTCGTCCAGGACCTGCTATTCACGATCCCCGTGAGCCCGACTGGAAACTGGCATTTTTAAACACTGTCCGCACACGGTTTGCCCCCAATTTCGGTGGGCTTGAAACCTCCCTCAATAGAGATGCCAATTCCGCACAAATCGTAGCAACAACCCCAAACACCCCTCAAGTTGGCTCTCCGATTTCCCATTTTGCATCCAATTCCAATATTCCCTTTTGGGGCTATGCTTTCCCTGGAACAATCAACGTTCAAATATTTGAAGATCGCGATCAAACAAAAGATTTTGGTTCCAATGACAGTCCCTGGGCCAACGTAACAGTTAGGTACAGAGACCGTCTTGGAAACGTGAAAGATGCACGAACAGATGCAGAAGGTAAAATCACTTTTTCCAACGTCACACCAGGGTCAGTTCAAATCGAAGTTCTCAAAGCAACGCTCCCCAATTCCACCAACCGCATCTTTACCGAAACCAGTGGTTCTGGGTTTTTCAAAACCGTAACCCTCAGCTCCAGAGGCGATCTCTACGTTCCATTTGGCTACAAAGTCGATCGCTCAGGGAAACTCGAAGGCATACTCTTTACAGACAGCAACGGAAATGGTGCTCAAGATCCAGACGAACTTGGTATTTCCGGTGTGACACTCACTGCCATTCGAAATGATGTGGGCAACACAGTAGATAGAGAACAGCGTACCACAACGGGTTCAAACGGCAAATATGTCTTCGATACTGTCAGAGAAGGTCCCACCCAAATCGTCATTCAAGATATCGAACTCGGTGGTCGGGCAGACTTTATTGACGGATTTAACGTTACGTCACCCAAAGACGCTCTCCATGCCAATGACGAATTTGGGAAACGCGTCATTGCCCAAACTAACGTCACTGGTGAAACCAATAACACCCTCAACTTCGGCTTTCAACCCCATTTCATTCAACCCAACATCTCCTTCTTCTGGGATACAAACAGAAACGGTGTCCACAATCCCGATGAACCCTTCATCTTCTTAGAAGACCTTGCCCTTTGGAACCTGACAACGCCCAATCTCTTCACAGAAAACAACCTCAATCCCCTGGTGCGCACAAAATCACGCATACCTCTCAACGCAATGTCCCATGACTTGTATTTCAACTACGGGCTTGGCCGCGTTGTCACAGGTTCCAACCAGCCTGATTTCATCAAAAACACCATGTTTCAAATCACGAATGGCCAAAAACTCGGTCTGTCGTCTGGCTTGTTTGTTCCTCTCATTCAGATTCAACCACAAGCCTGGACATCCCCTTCACTTGAAATTGGTCTCAATGATAAACAAGTTACTCTTTCAGGCATCGTCTTTGATGACCTCAACAACAATGAGCAACTCGATCCCGGTGAATTTCCTCTTCCTGGAGCCATCATCAACACCGATTTGGGCAACCATACATCTGGTCCAAAAGGCCAATATCAATACCTTTGGGAACCTTCAACTTCTCCACGCAAAGTCACTTACCAAGGCTACGATTCAAGTTGGAGCTTCGACTTCTCGTACACCCATTTGGTTTCCATCTTCAACAGAAACAATTTAGGTGAATCAACAGAGATCATCAACTTACCGATCCATCTCCCCCGCAAAACCGTCTCCGGTCACGTCTTTGAAGACCTCAACAAAAACGGCTCCTACGACAACGAGCCTTCCTTCAGCAACGTCTCCCTCTCCCTCACCGATTCCCTCGGTCAAATTCACAACCTCAAAGCCAACTTCGATGGTTCCTTCTCCTTCAAAAACATCCCCTTTGGTCCCGCTACCCTCTCTGTCGATTCCTCCTCTCTCCCTCCCAACTACATTTCCTCCCTTCCTCTCCCTGCCTCCATCAATATCTCCACAACCTCCGACCTCAACATCGACCTCCCCTTCACACTCATTCGCACCACCGGTTCCATCCAAGGTCTCGTCTTCAACGACCTCAACAACAACGGCAATCAAGACTCCGGCGAACCCGGTCTCCCTGGTATCCTTGTCCGTGGTCAAGACCTCCTGGAGCAATTCACCGATGGCTCCGGTTCCTTCGAAATCCCCACATCCTCAAGGCAACGCGCCCACGGTCGCCGCCCACCATTCTCAGGTCGGCTACACCCGCCACGCTTCTCTCGTCATTTCCACAAAGCTTCGTTTCTTCACACCGTCTTCGCAAAAACATTGGCTCTGTCTCTGGTAACGTTTTTGACATCTCTCCAACTACGGTGTCCACGATGCGGGCGAGATGGCCTGGTGGATGTAACCGTTGAGCTCACCGATTCGAAGGGAAGCACACACATCAGACACTCACGATTATTGAATGGGGATTACAGATTTGATGGTATTTTGGAAGGTTCTGGAAAGATTATGTTTAAGAAATCAGGTATGTGGATACCTTTACGAATCCAGCTGAACGTGGTTGTGGAGGGAGTAATACCATCAAGTGATTGGAGAGATGGGGATGCATGTGAACTGAAGAATATAAAATAAAATAGGAAAGAAGAAATCCACCCCTAAAGGTGGATTTACTTATGTGATGAAGAGAAGGAAGAGAAGCATCTGTTTAAAATATTTAGAAAGGAGGTGATCCAACCGCACCTTCCGTACAGTTACCTTGTTACGACTTCACCCCAGTCATGAAACACAACCTAGGTGCCTGCCTTTGGGCTCCCGGCAACTTCAGCTGCATTTACCCCATGGTGTGACGGGCGGTGTGTACAAGACCCGGAACGTATTCACCGCGGCATTCTGATCCGCGATTACTAGCGATTCCAATCCGATGCAGTCGAGTTGCAGACTGCAATCTGAACTGAGGGTAGCTTTAAGCGATTGCCCACTTGCGAGCTTGCTGCGCGCTACCACCCATTGTAGTATGTGGTAGCCCAGGTCGTAAGGACCATGCTGACTAGACGTCATCCCCGCCTTCCTCCTACTTTCGCAGGCAGTTTCATTAGAGTTCCCACCTTAATGCTGGCACATCCAATGACAAGGGTTGCGCCTGCTGTGACTTAACCCACGATTCCACACACGAGCTGACGACAGCCACAGCACCTGTGTTACGGCTCCTGAGGGGCACACTCTTCGGAGAGCTTCCGTACATGTCAAGACCTGGTAAGGTTCTTCGCGTTGCTTCGAATTAAACCACATACTCCACCGCTTGTGTGGCCCCGTCAATTCCTTTGAGTTTCAACCTTGCGGCCGTACTTGCAGGCGGTGTATCGCGTTAACTTCGACGATCATGGCATCCCACGATCATCCAATACACATCGCTTGTGGTGTGGATCACCCGCATCTAATCCGGTTTGCTCCCCACACTTTCGCGCCTTCAGCGTCATTTCGTCCAGTAAGCTGCTCTTCGCTGGTGTTCCTTCTGTATCTACGTGACCACCGCTACACCAGAAATCTCGCTTACCTCTCCAGGAATCAAGTTTGGCAGTATCCAACCCATCCCAGGGTTGAGCCCCTGTCTTTAAAGCCGGACTAACCAAACCGCCTACACGCCCTTTACGCCCAGTGATTCCGTAACGCTTGCACCCTCCGTATTACCGCGGCTGCTGGCACGGAGTTAGCCGGTGCTATTACCTGACTACCGTCATATTTTAATTTTTTCTCGCCAAGTTCAGAGGTTTACGATCCGAGGACCTTCATCCCTCACGCGGTGCTGCTCCATCAGGCTTTCGCCCATTGTGGAAGATTCCTAACTGCTGCCTCCTCGTAGGAGTAGGGCCCGTGTCTCAGTGCCCTTGTGGCCGGCCACCTCTCAGGCCGGCTATCCGTCGTCGCCTTGGTAGGCCTTTACCCTACCAACTAGCTGATGGAACGCAACCCCAACCTAAAGCGATAAATCTTACGTAACCACAGGAGGATGCATCAATATCGATAGTTCAGCGATCTTTCGACCAGTTATGCCTAACTTTGGGGTAGGTCAGTTACGCGATAATTACCCGTGCGCCACGGGAAATCCGAGGACTCCCGTACGACTTGCATGTCTTAAGCACGCCGCCAGCGTTCACCATTTTCAGGATCAAACTCTCCAAAAGTGATATGTAACCGAATACGAGATTCGGGAAACAACAAAAGAAGATTTGACGCTCAAGTATTGAAACTTGGCATTATAGATTAGCTTACAGGAGTACAAAAGTACCGAGCTACCCTGGTGTCCCAAGGACCTTTTCAAACAATGCTTCTCTTCCTTTTCATGCATCTCGAGCAACCAAGTCGAACTTGAATTTCTCGTTCCCGCAGGACTATTCCCCGAGGGCTCCAAAATATTACTCCCACCTCCCCTCTTTGTCAACCCTTCCCCTTCAACCCCTCTTCTTCGGGTTTGGCTTATTTGGTTGATTTTAGAACTTTCATCAACCTACAAGGATTTTTTGGGGTAAATTGTTGGGAGAGGTACGCTGTGAAAAAAAATTTACCTGAAATTTTAAGCCATAAGGGAAAGGTTCCGCTGGTCATGATGACTGCGTATGACTATCCCGCGCTCGGTATGCGAGTTGGTTGTGACCCGTAGATTCGCTGGGTATAGCTAACGGTTGCTTGGGATACGAGTCCACACTGAGGGTGATCAGAGCATACGACGACGCACCCAGCACTGCTGAGGTGCCACATCGAACATTTATTGCTGCAGACGCTGCCTTTGCTTGGAAGGTGAGGCTTGCACAGAGATGCCATATTCATCAAGGAGGGATGCGTCGACGCCAGAATTGGAGGGGTTGCTCACGAATTGTTATCATCACCATCTGCATTCCCAAAGCAGGGCCATCTGGGCTTGACCCCGCAGACGGCAACGGCCCTCGGTGGATTTAAGGTCCAAGGTCGGGATGCACATTCCGCACAAACCATTTTGGATGAGGCCAGGCATCTCGTTTCAGCGGGTGTGTTTGCACTTGTGTTGGAAGCCATTCCATCAGGCTTGGCACAACGGGTGACCGAGGCACTTTCTGTTCCCACGATTGGTATCGGTGCGGGTCCTTCCTGTGATGGTCAGGTTTTGGTTTACCACGACGTATTGGGTATGTTTGATCGATTTAAACCCAAATTTGTCCGAACCTATGCCGAAGTGGGTCAGCAGTCCATTGAAGCCTTAAAACAGTATGCCAACGAAGTTAGAAATAAAATTTTCCCCGATAAAGAGCACAGCTTCGAAATATCTGATGAAATACTGCAACGCTTGTATTGATGTTGCGCGTAAATATAACTGAGACATGAGACATAGAATTTATTAGAACGAAATAATAAAAACGCCTATTTAAAATGCATTTTTCTAATATTAGGACTTACGCGAAACGGTTTGGATGGTGCAGAATTTGAGGATGGGCAGACCTCGAAAAGTGAGCCGAAAACGATACTGTGAATTCTTGATGGCTACCCCTGTCAACCGAACCCAAACCTATTTTGCCGATCACTGCGATGATTTTTCTCATGATGCCATCAATCGATATTTGAAAGGAGATCGGGTCACCCCCGCTCAGGTTTGGGAAGCTGCCCGTACACACTTCGAGTTGAGTCCTAGGGGTTATTTAGTCTTCGATGATAGCGTAATGGATAAGAGCTGTTCTCGTCAGATCAATGTGGCTCGTCAGCAGTGGAGTGGAAACGAGAAACGAACCATTCGAGGGATTGAGTGGTGACGTGTTTATATCAATCCAGACAGCGAGAAGTTTTGGATTGTAGATTACCGTGTCTTTGCGCCAAATCAAGATGGAAAAACGAAGATTGAACATGTCCATGAAACGTTTCAGCGCCTTAGAGCGATGTGCAGTGGGAGAGTTCAACTGAACGGTGTTGATGGATTCTGGTATGCGACTGAAAGCTTAATGACCGCCATTGATCGTGCTGGAAAGCATTTCTGCTGCCCTGTATCAAAAGTAAACCGAAATATCCAGGATGCCCGGCATGATTCGAGGACAATCTCCATTGGTGCAGTTATCAACGGGCAGATGGGGTGTCTTGGAGCAAAGATCAAGAAGAATACACGGGTAGTACATGTGTGAATGTCCCAAAGCGCGAGTGAAATGTTTCGGATAGCGTTCTCTACCGAGCGCACGGAACTGATCGTTACCAACGATCCCACTCTGCTGACCACGGATGATGTGCGCTCGACGTGTGCCATCCGTTGGAAGGTAGAAGTGTTTCACCGAGAATACAAACAAATTACAGGGGTTGAAGATTGTCAGTGCCGAGTAGGACGCGCTCAAAGGAACCATATTGGGTGTGCCATGCTGATATGGCTTCGGATGAAACACCTTGCAGAAAAAGCAGGTACCACAATCTATCAACTGAAAGAGCGACTTTTGAGCGATTACATGCGTCGTGAACTCCGCTCACCTACTTTCACTTTCGCGTAAGTCCTAAATATTAAGAAATTAATAGAAAAGTGATCTGATTTTTAATTGAGACTCATAAAATACAAGAGATAAAAGGATTTTTTAGAGAGTGTAAGAACCTGTGTGGAATCTCAAAGACATAGACAGGATATTTCGTCTCTTCACAGGCCCTTTGGGGTCTTTTTGACTGAAATTTGAGAGATGTACGCCCATTCCGCAGATGGTTCCGAGGATACGAAAGCAATGATAGATAGGGTGCCAGTGTGAGAGCCCTTATCGAGGATATATCTATTAAGTCCAATGGATAGGGCTTACGTGTCATACCAAAACACCGTCTAGCACATATCGTTATTCTTAAATTCCCTCTCTAGACAAATTCATACAGCCTCTTAGCACAATAAATCAGACCAATCAAATGTCATCTGAATGTCATATGTTGCATTTTAAAGTATCCGTGGGTAGAGAAACCCAAGAATTCAAAAGCAAGCGATGAATGGAAACGTGAACCACTGTGTTCTGCGTTGGGCTGTTTATTTGCTTGAAAAAGGATACATATATGTTAGACACGGCTTACTTGATCGATCAGGACATGGATCTCTTTCTCGATATACAGGACCAATTCACTTTTGCCTTTCTCTCTTCAACCTCGACTACCGATAGTCAGCCGGCTTCACGGTAGTAATAAAATATTTTGAATAATATTCAAAATAAATATTTTTCCCATAAACACGTGTAATGTATAGAATGAATCAGCATCCTATATACATTGCACGTATTCCAATTTCTATTTGCTATACAGATTCGGTTCCATCCCAAATTCACTCAACCATACCTTCCTCATCTTCTCTTTCAACTCCTCCCCTTTCCTTGCTTCTCCCCTCTCTCTATACACACCCATCAATCTTCTGTATCCCTCCTCTTCCATCGGCTCATATTCAACCTCAACCACCTTTTCCAGCGATTCCACTTTTCGAGACTTACCGCCCACGGCAGATTTTCCAATTATTAGGAATTGATAAAGGAGATGAAATGCCTTTTATATCCTTTTATATCCTTTGGAGTTACGGTTTCTACGCATTCTTGAATGATATTTTCTATATTATCTATTGTTTTACTTGGATATCTTCTTATTCCATTCTTTATTTTCGAAATCGATTCTTCTATTGGATTAAATTCACGACCATAAAGAGGTATATAATAGACTTCTTTCGAAACCGGTGTAGAGGTGTAGAATGGAAGGGTGAAATATGAACAGGTAAAGATGTTACCGGACGAGAAATTTCGAAGATTGGTTGGAATCAAAAGAACGACATTGTCTTGGGCTAAACGGCACCCAAAGGGGCCTGACCGCTATTTTCTCAATTCCTTGAATTAATCGCCTGAGACGTGTATATACTTGAATTAAGCTAGGAAGATAAGTTAAAAAGTTTATTTTAATCAAAGACCACCAATGACTAAAATAAGGTACTTTGTGTAGAATTCGGAGGAAACGATTGCAACCAACTCTGTATCACTCACCTTTTGATTATTGTGAATATGCTTTCCGGAAGGTAATTTTTGGCCAATCCAGGCCGTCAGTTCTTGCACCGCTTGAGGGATAGGCATGTCTTGGACAGAACGACATCCCATGGAGCCTGTCCGCTTATTCTGAAATCCGGGTGGCTTGTCATAACCACCCTTTACTATTTTTTACCACACATGTCAACCCCCTATATGAGGTGATATATATTTCCATATCAAAGTAATAATTTTTATAAATTGAAGATTTACATACTATTAAGCGTTTTTCTATAGAGACAATCTGGTATTCTTGAAAGAGATTTTATTTTAGCGCGTGTCAAGCTTGACTCAGCTTCCGTTTCTTTGAAATCATCTTTTGAAGCGATTTTCTTTATCTTTCGATATTGGGGAAATTAAAAATACCCATTCAATTTCCTTTTACGCTCCCCAAAATTCCTGGTATTTAAGGAGCCAGATATATATACTGAGCCATCCATTCATACGACCGCACCTCCAACCTAATGCTCGAGGGTGCTTCAAACCAAAAGTTGCCCCGTTCTTGCTCAATTCTTCTCGAAAAACCCAGTGCACAAAGCAAGACCTTGTTACTTTGCCTTTGTCAAGTTTGTGTTGGGCAAGCCCATTCGTTCGGCTCGATCGTACAGCACATGTTTAGCTGGGCTCAGGATTGGGTAGGGTTTGGGAAATCGCATGAACAATTTGACGGATGTCAAAGCTTGCGGACGCATATCCCGTTATACCATCAAAATCTCAAAAAACCGCTGAAATTCAGGTCTGGGTTGCGTTGTTTTCCTGGTGAGGGCCTTGCGAGGGCGCCGTGGGCCTCCGTTCCCTCAACTTTATAGCATAATGGCTCGGGTGGGAGACGACTTCATACGGGCACCCCTTGAGGGGTTGTTGGGACTCATTTATAAGCGGGCCCGCAGCCGTGCCGATTTGATGATTGCTGCGTACAATGGGCATGGCACAAATCGCCGTATGCATGTGCAGGGACGTGTTTTGGTCAACAAACTTTTGCTTCCTCCCAGTCCAAGAGACAGCGCTTGGAAGAATTTTCGCAACACAGCCAAGCGATTTCTGAGTGCGGAAATCGAAGGTGCCCTCATTCGGGGGACCTTTGCCGGGCAAAGTTTGAACGCCTACACCGACTCAGAAGGTTTTTTTAACCTCACCTTTCATCGGGATGTTCCCTTGCCGTTTGAGGGATGGCAGCCGGTTTATCTTGAGCTGTTGCATCCGAGTCCGATTCCGCCCGTATCCGCACAGGGCAAAATTTGGGTGGTCAACGATCCTGAGTATGGCGTCATCAGCGATATTGACGACACGGTGTTGCATTCGGACGTCGCATTTCGAATGGAGGTGTTTCTCGCCAGCGTGTTCAAAAATGCCCATACCCGTTTGCCACTTGAAGGTGTTTCCGAATTTTATCAGCGGTTGGTCGAGGGCACAGGTGTCCGTTCACCCAATCCCATTTTTTACGTTTCCAACAGCCCTTGGAATATGTACGATGTCTTGGTCGACTTTTTTAGGATTCACGGTATTCCAGAAGGCTCTCTGTTTTTGCGCGATTGGAGTCTGAGATCGATCCACGAGAGTCAAGGCCGACACAAACGCAACATCATCGAACGTATTTTGGCCACCTACCCGAAACTGGATTTTATCTTGATCGGGGACAGTGGTGAGAAAGACCCCGAGATTTACCGAGACATTGCGCTTTCTTTGGCTCACCGTGGGCGCATTCGTGCGATCTACATCCGCAGCGTGCGTTCCAAAAATCCCGAACGGCAACGGGAAGTTCAGGAGCTGGCGGACCAATTGGCCCAACAGGGTGTCGACATGCAACTCGTGGCCAGCACAGAGGCCGCAGT
Source organism: Deinococcaceae bacterium (assembly GCA_046327935.1). Taxonomy (GTDB): domain Bacteria; phylum Deinococcota; class Deinococci; order Deinococcales; family Deinococcaceae; genus JACMOA01. The sequence goes on along the minus strand of JAXLXL010000002.1, from coordinate 14,805 downwards.
TGAGCATGCGCGGCGGTCTCTGTTTATTCGGTGATGCCGTAGATGCACGCCCGTTCAATGGTTTCTTGTGCCCATTTTCGGTGCGTTGCCGGTTCACACATATGTTGGTTCGACATAAACACAGCCGGGGCATGTTCAGCCAAGACAATTTCTGCCATCTTGAGCTGGTCGCTTCCGACGCGGTATTCGCGTTCTATGGTGTGCAACTGTCCGGGATGGATGGCCGTTTTGCCGAACAGTCCATGCACCAGATCACTTTGGACTTCAGCGCGAAGCGTTTCGGGATCGTCGATCACGTCGTAGACTGGGGCTGTCAGATTGTAGCCGTGGGGTTTAAACCAGCCGACCAGTCGGTTCACAACACCAGAAATTGGCGTCTGGTAAAGCGTTGTTCCCCTGAGTCGTCGGAGAGAGAGAAGGTTTAAGAGGTCATTTCCACCAATCCTCAGGCTCAGGATGTTGGATTTGAGCGGTTCGAGGCGCTGTCTCAGTTCGAGCATCGATTGTTCTTCAAAAACCTCTTGTGTCTCCAGCGTCGGCATGAGCCAATGCGCCGTTTTGGCTGGCAGGTGTTGCACATAGGTGTCTATGTTGTGGGCCGTGATTTTTGGCAAAACAAAACCGTCGATTTGATCAATGCCTTTCATTGAGAGCACTTGGGCAAACACGTCTGGGTTTCTCGCCCGTATAAACCGAAGCTGAGACGTGGATTTTTCTGTCCAGGAAAGCATTTTTAAAATTTGATCCAGGGCCTTTTCCAAGTCTTTTTCAGCAACGGCATCTTCCAAGCAAAAGATCACAGAGCGCGCCTGAGACAGACGTTTACCCTGCACAACATCGATGAGACCTGGGTGGGTTGCCGGAACATACAGCGACGCGCCCAACTTCAGGTGCTGAAATGCCTGTGAATTTACCGTGGGAACTGAACAATGAACACTCACACGTCTCCTACGTTGGAACGGTTGGCAATAAGGGCGCAAGAGAGAAAGGGCATACTGGAATCAACCTCTATTTTTACAGCTTTTTGCTCCGCCAAGTAAAGCAGATGACGTACTGCTGGATGGTCTGGATCTTGAAGCAAAAGTTTGTCCGGAACCCGCCGAAGAAGGGCACGCGTTGACTCTCCAAGCCCAGGCTTAAGGTGTCCAGCAGAGCATCCAGATACCTGTTGCAGATGATCCATGTGGTTTCTGGCTCGCTCTATCCAACCGCTTGGTGTTGGGGATCGAGGCAAACGCGGCGCCGACTGGATGTGTTGCCAAATGGTTTCGATATGTGCTTGAGAAAGGTCAAACGGGGCCAAGTGGTCCAAATACATGCAGCCGTGAAAATGGTTGGGATCTCCGCCATTCCAAAGGGAGCGACTGATGAGTCCCGAGACGGTCGCGCCCAGTAGACTTGAGGGAATCAAGTAATCGTCGTGTGTGGCCGAAAATGTGGCCTGCCCACAGAGGTCCGAGACGACACAGAGACGGTTTGGAACATCGGTTTTGAAGTTTGCATTAAAACGATCAATTGAGGCACTGAGCTCACGTGCAATGGTCCCTTTCGCGCTCCAACCATCCACAAAGTACAGCGTGTCCAGTTTGTGACGGTCGGCGATATGGCGCAGTGCAGCGGTGTCCAGTCCGCGGTCTCTCAAAATGGAAATGCTGTAGTGCCAAACGTCTATACCTCGGTTTTCCAAAATGCGCTTGAGCCAAATACCGATCGGCGTGCCTCCACGGGCCAAAGACACCAACACCACCTCTTTGGTGTTCTGGGAAATCCAGTGTGCCAAATAGAGAAGATCCTGCGCCAGGCGTTTCCCGTTGTGCTGTGTGGCCTCATGGAAGATCTCCAAATAGGCATCGGAGGGAGGGTGTTCCGGGCTCAACATTTCGCTGTAATGGCGTCCAGATTGGATGAGCGTTTCCTTTGTCCGAATGTCGGTGGGTTCAATCACGACCTGTTCGAGGAGAAATTGCACGTCGTCATGCCGATAGCTTCCCGAAAAGGGTGTGGCTTTTTGGGTGATCACAGGCCGACCCCCGACCGGGCCAATTGATCTCGCACAAAACCGGAAATTTGGCTGTTGTTCGGCGTGAGCCAGAGGTCGCACGCATGCATAAAATCCAAATCGCTGATGGAGTCGCCAACGCCAATGGTCAGACAGGGATCGAGGTCTTTTCTGTGTGCCTTGAGGTACTCTGTCGCGAAACGTTTGGAGATCGCTCGCGGGAGCAGAGCCACATTGTTGCCGTTGGCAATCACATAGAAGGCGTTGTCCGCGCTCAGGGATTCGTGCCAAAACCGATGGATCTCGTTCAGGCGTTCCAAATCCCGAGAGGGATGCTTGGCCACGAGGTACCAGCGCTGCCCGACATCTCGGATTTCGGAGATGTTCGCCCCGAGGTTTTGACGGTCGCAGAAGACTTGGGTTTCACTGAGGATGTGGTCCAATTCGCCGGACGTCTCCCGGATGGCATCTCGCATCTGTTCGTGCCAATCGCTGTCCACTGTTCCATTGGAATGGAGGATTGTCGCTCCATGGTTGAGAATGGCTTGATCGTGAAAGGCCAATTGAACCCGCGAAAATGCAGAAATATCTCGTCCTGTGGTTGGAATGACAACCGATGTTGCCGATATCCAAGAAAACAGATGGTGCTGCTTTGGGGTCATGTACGATCCCGGCTGGTCGTTTCGCGTGGTCGTGACAGGGTGTTTCGTCACACCGGGAGGGCATTTGTGCTCTGTCTGAAAGAGGGTATCGTCCAGATCGATGAAAAGAAGAGTCTTCATCTAAAAAAACACCCCAGTTCCACCCACAAGGTTCAACCAATTTTGATGGGCTTTGGGTAGATTTGGCGTTTCATAGCCGACGAAAATGGCGTCGTAATCGGGCGGATGGCAATTGTACACATAGTTGGGAATGCCATCGAAGTAGTTGTCCACAAATTCCATTTTATGCACAATGGCGCCACCGGTGAGGATGGGTGATCGGGTCGTCGTTTGGAAGTAAACGTCGTGGCCTTCTCTCTCAAAACACTGTGCCAGTCGAAAAGGAAGGTGGCTGAACTCTCCTGAGCCCAAAACCAACACCCGAGCGGGTCGTCCAAGCCGCGTCTGTGTGCGTTCCAAATCACCCAAATGCGTTTCGGTCCACTCGGCTGAAAGCTGGGATGTGTCCATGACACCCGTGCGGGCCGGGTTGTGGCCGAGGTAGGGCGTCTTGTCTGAGAGGCTGGCGTGTGCAGGTGGAGCGGAAACATCGCACTCGATGGGTTCCCAGTGGGACGCACCGGACAAAAGGCCAAGGATTTGGGTCGTGCGCGGCATGGCATCCAAAAAAACACCGCGGTGGTCACCCAACCAGTCTGTCAGCGTCACAACGAGAATCCGCTTCAGGAAAGGATTGTGTTGGAGGTAGCTCTGGGCCAAATGAACCAGTGTATTGCCCGTGGTCATTTCGTCGTCGATCAACACGAGTGTGGTGGCCTTTGAGAAGCGTGCACGCGCCTCGGGATCGCGGGGCAGATGGATCAGGTGGCTGGAAGCGTGGCTGTGGCTTTCCTCAAATTCGAGCACAGCGTGTTGGATGAGGCGGTAACGTGTCGATTGAATGAACATCGATGCCACATTTGAAGTTTGTTCCAACCACGCATCAAAAATGCCTTGTCCCAGTCCGGTGGCGGTCTCAGCCAAGCCCATAAAAAGGCAGGTTTCTTGTGGATTGTCCAAAACAGATGCCACTTTGCAGGCCAGGTGACGGTGAACCTTTGCCATTGTCTGTGGTCGAACGGGGATGTGTTTTCCCAGAACTTTGCTGACGAACAAAAATCCCCGTTTGCGGTTGGCGCGGGATGCAAACCCGCAGAGGTCTTCCAATGGAAAATCAAGGGCGTCGACGTTCAGTGAAAGTGTGCCTGTGGGCAACGTGACGCGGTGTGTTTGGGTGTGGGTGGAGAAGGCCAATGTGTGCTCCTTATCGTTTCCTGCGTTGTTTTCTAGAGCGTTTCGATTTTGATCGAATCCACCGGAAGCTGTGTCCTGGAAAAATACCGTCTGCCAAAAGGTGAAGCCATTGACTGACATAGTATCCCAGCAGTGTGGCCCAAAGGGTCGACCATGAGAGGGCTGAAAGCTGTTTGAGGGTGTTTGGGATCAGAAGTGGGGTCAGCAAAAAAACAGGCAGAAGGATCAAGCCCAAATACACCAGGCGTGTGAGTGGACCGAAAATCCAACTGTGGCTCAGACCCCGATGTGAAAACAGTGTGCCGTAAGGGTGCCAAAGGGTTCCAAATATCCCCCACGAACGCTTGGAATTGACATTTTGTTGATCGGCGAGATCCAAATCTGGAGACAGCAAGAAGGTTCCCACCCAAAAGGCCGAACCGAAACCTGCGAGCCAAGGTGTGGGCACACTCAGTCGGTGGGTGGCGTTGAGGTAGAGGGTGCCTGCGCCCAAACAGCACAGCACCGATGTGTTGATTAAGTTGTGTATTTTACCGCTGGGCACTGAAACCTCGAAATCTTGGGCGTGTCGGCCCGAGGCTCCCATTATGGACGAACACACCTCTCAATCACAAAGCTCTTTTAGACTGAATGTCAATGAAACGCACCCTGCTTTTGCTTCTTGTCCCGCCTATGGTTCTGTCTTCGTGTCAAAATTCAGTTGCATTCCCTCCACTTTCCGCGGATATTTCCCTACAAGGTCTTTCGGCGGAGGCCCATTGGGCTGCACCTTGGCAGGGGTTTTGGGAGGTCACGTCTGAACCGTCTTGGGTTACGGTAACGCCCAAACAGGGTGCCGGAAATATTGATATTCAAATCAAGCCCAAACCTTCCAATGCACTGTGCTCCAAACCGACCGGTACAATTGAAATTCAGTGGCGCTCCGTCCTCACTGGGACGACCCAACTGAATGTGACATACAATTCCAATCCAGGACTGCGCACCGAGTCGACCGCTCCTGATCTCGGCGTTATCGTCAAATACCGCAATACAGATGCAGTAAAAAACGCAATGCTATCCTCTCAGTTCGTTGCCGGCTCAGTCGATTCAAAACGGGTGCTTTTGCAAGGTGTTGCTTTGGATGACCTTGCGCAGGATCCCAACGTCGAGTACGCCATTCCCAATTCACCTGTTCAAGCCTTTGCCGATCCAGTTGTTCCAACCGATGAATTTTACCCGTTGCAGTGGGCGTTCAAATCACTTGACTATCCGAAGGTCTGGGGCAATTTTAAAGTACAACCACCTCAAAAAGAAGTCGTGGTGGCTGTTTTGGATACGGGTGTTCGCTACGACCATCCCGATCTAGAAGGCCGTTTGTTGGGTGCCGCCGAGGGTGCTCTGGACGTTGTGGGTTTGACCCCTGAACTGAATGACGGCTTCGGACTGGACCAGAATCCGACCGACCCGACATCTTCGACAGAGGAAGTGGATCCTTGCAACGGACGCATATCTGTAAGTCACGGAACCCATGTAACCGGCATTATTGCAGCGAACTCGGGTACCTTCACAGCGCCCTGTCCCGAATGCTCCTCGAGCGGTGTCGTCGGGGCCACACTGTTTGCTCCGATCAAAATACTGCCCATCCGGGTGCTCAATATGTATCCGGGTCGTCCCGAAGGCCCACGTTCTGGTGGGGACTTTTACACTGTTGCGAGCGCCATTCGCTACGCTGCGGGAGAGTCACTCACCTTCAATGGAAAAACCTACACCAATTCTGTCGCCAGCAAGGTCAAGGTGATCAACCTGTCTTTGGGTGGAAACACAACCGCTCAAACTGCCAGTGACCTGTGCGAGGCTGTTTCTTTCGCCAAATCCAAGGGCATTTTGGTGGTTGCGGCATCTGGAAATGCCCCTATTGGGTCGAAAAACGTCAGTTACCCTGCAGCGTGTCCGGATGCATTGGCTGTCGGCTCTGTCAGCCTGGGAAATACACAGTTTCAGCGCGCCTACTACAGCAATTACGGTGAAGAATTATCCTTGATGGCCCCCGGTGGAAACAGCAAAAACCATTTCAATGGTGCGGAATACAAAGGTGAAGCTTTTCCCGATGTGATTTGGTCGACAGATTGGGACTTCACGCTCAGTTTGCCCAGATACAGTGGCATGGAAGGCACCAGCCAAGCTGCACCCCAAGTCAGTGCGCTTGCGGCCCTGTTGTATGCGAAGGGTTTGGTGACGTCACCCGACGAAGCCAAAGCGAAAATGGAAAACTCGGCCCTCGATCTGGGAGTGCCTGAATTTGACAATGAGTACGGCTATGGACTCATTCAACCGCTTAAAGCGCTGGATATCACTCCCTAAACGTTGAACCCGAGAAGCGACGTTTGGGTCGGCATGAAGATCCATTGGGCTTCTTTCGAAACCCAAATTGAGCAGCGTTCGAATGCCGTTGTTTTGATTCCAACCCGTCTGCGAAATTTCTCGTCTGGTAGGATTTTCACCTGCTCATATTTCACTCTTCTGTACCACCACAGCGGTTTCGAAAGAAGTCCATTGTGTTGTTTGGAAGTGTTGGAGAAAGCCCAAGTCTCCTGAGGGCTGCAAGATGGGTTTTATTTGTGGTACGGCTCTCCTCGGGAGATGGACGACGCGCGGTAAAGCGCTTCCAGCATGAGGACCATGGCCAAATCGTGTGGAAAGGTCAGATAAGAAAGGCTCCATAAAAAGTGGGCGCGTTCTCGAACCTCGTCGCTCAGACCCAAACTGCTGCCAATCACAAAGGCCACGTCGCTTCGTCCGGACACGGCCAGCCGATCCAAATGGCCCGACAACGCCTCAGAGGTCAACTGCACACCTTTGGAATCGAGCGGCATCAGGTAGGCTTGCTTGGCCGATTCCAAGATCTGTTTGCCTTCGCGAACGGGGTCAGAATCGCGGATGCGCGTCACTTTCAGTTGGTGGTATCGGGACAGCCTCGTGTAATATTCTGTCCAACCTTCTTTGGCGTACTTGAGCTTGGCTTCTCCGACAGTGATCAAATGCAACCGCATGCATCAAAATACCATGAAAAAGCCAAGGTTTAATCCGAGAAATACCCGTGCAGGTAGGTCTCGGTTTGTGTCACAATGAAAATGGAACGGATGAAGGAGAAAGGCTCACACTTATGAATTACGCGGCTATCTTGGCTGTCTTGATGGTGCTCTCTTTTGCATTTCCCTCCCTTGTGAAACTGGGTGGGAATTTGGGGTTTCACACCTCTTCGGTTTTTGTAACGGGCATTGTCTTGGGCATCTTTGTGTGCGCTTGGTACGCGGTGCGTCGGGCAGTTGTTCGGCACCGGAACCGAATGGCACGCATCAACAATATCAAAGCGAGAATTGTCGAAACCCCCTACGATCCCAAAATGTACTTTGATTCGGGCGAGCACCTGGGGACCCTTTTGCTCAAGGTCGGTCGGCGGCGAGAGGCCAAACGGGTGTTTAAAATGTACGCGCAGATTGAAGGCACGGTCGAGCCCATCTATTGGAAGGCGTCTAAGCCATTTGCAAAAGGTCATGGGTATCCCAAAGGAGCAGGTCATGAAAGCATATAAAGGGGTTGTTCGAAATGGAGTCGTTGTGTTCGAGGGCCGGATACCCGAGGGTGCAACCGTCACGGTTACCGTCGGGGATGGTGAGTTTCTCAAGGCCACATTGAAGAGCGCTTTGGGCCGCACCCAAAAATCCAAATGGGTGCCCCTGAAACCCGTCACCCTACAGCGAAACAGCCAGACACTTGCCTCCGAAGATCCTGAGCCCCTGTTCTGAGGCCTGTTCATTCAAATACAAACACCCTAGGCTAAAACAATGGTCCACCTCGTCTTCGTGCCAACCCCGATTGGAAACCTCGCCGACATCACACTCAGGGCCCTCGATACACTGCGCGCATGCGATGCCATTGCAGCGGAAGATACACGGCACAGCGGCATTTTGCTCAAGCATTACGACATCTCCAAACCCCTCATTCGACTCGATCAACACACCATTGCCAACCGTGGCCTTTCCGCACTGGAGAAATATCCGTATTTGGCCTACATCACCGATGCGGGCACTCCCGGTATCAGCGATCCTGGAACGGAACTGATCCAAATGGCCCTCCAGATGGGTGGAAAGGTGGAAGTGCTTCCCGGTCCCACCGCTTTGATTCCGGCACTGGTTCTCTCTGGATTTCCAACACAACCCTTTTGTTTCGATGGATTTTTGCCCAGAACGGGTCGAGAACGCAAAGAGCGCTTGCATGCCATGTCTGAACGAACGTGCAGTACAGTTTTTTACGAATCTCCACACCGGCTGGTGGACACACTCAGAGAACTGATCGCCCACGCGGGTCCAGAGCGATCGGTGAGCATCACCCGGGAACTCAGCAAAAGGTTCGAAGAAACCTTTCGAGGGAGTTTGTTGCAGGCAACCGGGTATTTTTCGGATGGAACCAAAGGCGAGTTGGTCGTTGTCCTTTCACCGGGTCAACCGATTGAATCCGAAACCGCGGACTTTGAAAGTCTGGCACGTGAACTTTTGAAACAAGGTCTGGCCCCAAGAGAGATCCGCACGCAGCTGATGGTTCACGGTTTGAAAAAGAATGCCGCGTACGCCCTCATCGAACAGCTCAAAATACCCATTTCCGAATCCCTGACGGACTCCTAAACTGTAGGTGGAGGGCAGAGTGACCGAATCGATTAAAAAAATTGCACTTTTGACATCCGGAGGAGACGCGCCGGGTATGAATGCCGCCATACGTGCGGTCGTCCGAACCGCGTATTTCCATGGCATTGAAGTTCTGGGCATTCGACGGGGTTTCACGGGATTGATCGATGGTGACCACCATCCCATGGGACCTCGGGATGTCGCAAATATCATTCAGAGGGGCGGAACGGTGCTTTTGACCGCCCGAGAACCCCGCATGCATACGACAGAAGGACGTCAGCGAGCCGCAGATGTTTTGCGACAGCAAAATGTGGACGCTCTGGTCGTCATTGGTGGGGATGGCTCTTTTCACGGAAGCCATCTGTTGATGGAAGAGCATGGCCTCAAGGTGATGGGACTGCCCGGGACAATCGACAACGATCTGTACGGAACCGACCACACGATTGGGTATTTCACAGCCGTGGAAACGGCACTTGGGGCTGTAGACAAGCTCAGAGATACCGCCGCGAGTCACGAGCGGGTTTTCGTGGTGGAAGTGATGGGACGACACGCGGGCCACATTGCGCTCGAGGTGGCGTTGGCTGGTGGCGCGGAAGAGGTATTTTTACCCGAAGACGATAAGCCCATTTCAGAGGTGATTGAAACCCTCAACGGAAGCACGCGGAAGGGCAAACACTCATCCATCATCATCGTTGCGGAGGGTTACGAAGGGGGAGCCTTGGCCGTGGCGAAAACCATCACCGATGGAACCGGGATCGATACACGGGTCAGCATCCTCGGGCACATCCAGCGTGGTGGCAGTCCAGTCTCCTCGGATCGCGTGTTGGCCAGTCGATTGGGAGAAGCTTCGGTCAGTGCGCTCATTGCCGGACGCGACGGCGTGATGGTCGGGCGATCTTCGGGTGGAATCACCTACACACCCCTGAAGGAGACCTGGACCGAACGCAAAGACGTGAATCGCGATCTCTACCGGTGTGTCAAAGTCCTATCGGTCTGAGCGGTTTCGGACCCTAAGGTATCTCTGTCTAATACATCGCAAACACTGTGCCATCAAGTGGCCTGTGTCGTCACTCAGATGCCATTGCGCCCGTTGCAATGGCCTGCATTTGTTGTCGCAATAGGGCGAGTCCAGTATGGTGCAAGAGCGGTTGCGCTTTGGGTTATCTATCGCCAAATGGCGGATATGGGCTTCCTGATTTTTGCTATAGAATCGGCTCATGTCTATTGAAAATCGCCTCTCAAATGAGTTTCCTCAAATGTTGGATAAAATTGTCCAGCTTTTGCTGGAGGACTATGTCTATCCAGAAAAGTCACGCGAATTTGCTTCTGTCCTGAAAACAATCGCGTTGCCTGACCATATCGACCGTTTTGAGAACCTCACACCGTGGTTGAACCCTATTTTGCGTGAGATGACCCAAGATGGACACGTCGGTTTGCGGTACCACCCCACAGGCGTGCCCCCACTTGAGGGAGCAATTCCCCAGGTTGAATTGCTTGAGATTTGGCGAAAGGAAGAGCGTTACAGCAACTATGGCTTTGAAAAGGTTGAGGTTCTAAAGGGCAATGTGGGCTACCTGAAACTGAATTGTTTTGAAACGGCTGCCATAGCTGCCAAAACTGGTGCTGCGGCCATGGCATTTTTGGAAAACACCGACGCTTTGATCATTGACCTGCGTGAAAATGGGGGAGGGGACCCAGAGATGGTTCAGTTTTTGTGTTCCTATTTTTTCTTGGAAAGGACGCACCTCAATGACATGTGTTGGCGTCCCGGAGGGCCTATAGAACAGTACTGGACACTGCCCCATGTGCCTGGGGAGCGTTACCTGGATCGATCGGTGTATGTGTTGACTTCAAATGATACCTTTTCCGGCGCAGAAGGGTTTAGTTACGACCTCAAGAACCTCAAGCGTGCGGTTGTGGTGGGAGAAGTGACAGGAGGTGGGGCGCATCCGGGTTATCTCGCAAAGGTCCATGAATTTTACACATTGTTCGTTCCACAGGGCCGACCCATCAATCCCGTGACAGGGGGCGATTGGGAGGGTGTGGGTGTGCAACCGGATGTTGTCTGTACCGCAGCAGAGGCCCTCAATCGGGCGTATGTTCTCGCGCTGCAAGGCGTTCGAGGCAAACTGACCGACGCAGATCGCGATCAACGCAAAGACATTGAAAACGCTTTGTCCACGTTGACTGGCGTTACTGCATAGGGTGACAGGTCGAAATACCTTGTGTGAGGCCCCCAATTGGGGGCCTCATTCGTCGTTTAGGAACTGAACATTTGTTCAACTTCTCTCAGGGCATCTGGATTGGCCACACTTGAGATGTTGCGCACACTTCGGCCGTTTGCGATGTCTGAAACAGCCAGTTCCAGAAGTTTCCCATTTCGTGTTTTGGGAAGATCGCTCACCTGTTCAATTCGGCCTGGAATGTGTCTGGGAGTGCAATTTTGCCTTATCTGCTTCTGGATTTTGTCTCTGAGCTGGTCAGTGAGGGGCTCATTTGCCCTCAACTTGACCAAGAGGACAATTTCATCTTTGCCTTTTGAGGTGTGCATGAATGCCAGACTTTCAAGCACTTCTGGGAAATGCTCGACCTGCCGGTAAATTTCCGCTGTTCCAATGCGCACGCCCCCTGGGTTTAGGGTTGCATCGGACCGTCCCAGTATTTTGTAGCCTGTCGGCGTCTTCTCTAGGAAATCGCCGTGGCACCACACGCCATCAAAGTGCTCAAAGTAGGATTGCCGGTATTTCGCATGTTGCGGGTCATTCCAAAACATCAGTGGCTGTGATGGAAAAGGTTTTGTACAGGTCAGTTCCCCGTCTTGGATTTCGACAGCCATGCCCAGAAGGGGGACCTGGAGTTCTCCTGGAAAAACCGCCGTCATGGGATTGCCGCCCAGAAAACACCCACACAGATCGGTTCCACCGGAAATGGACGCCAAGTGGATGTCGTTTTTGATGTGTGTGTAGACGTAGGAAAAACCTTCTTCTGAAAGGGGAGACCCCGTTGATGCCAGTGTCTTCAGTTTTGAGAGATCAAAGCGCTGCATGGGATTTTTGTCCAGTTTGCGCAGCGAGTCGATCCATTTGGCCGATCCACCCAACAAGGTCAACTGTTCCCTTTGGGCAATCTCAAAAAGCCTCTCTGGATGTGGGTGAAACGGAGAACCGTCGAACAAGACAATACTCGCTCCCGAAGCCAATGCCGACACCAACCAGTTCCACATCATCCAGCCTGTTGTGGTGTAGTAAAAAACCCGGTCGCCCGCGTGAATGTCGCAGTGCAACTGATGTTCTTTAAGGTGATTGAGCAAAATCCCGCCCATTCGGTGAACAATGCATTTGGGTTTTCCAGTTGTCCCACTCGAGTACAAGATGCAAAGCGGATGGTTGAAGGGAAAGCGGGCGTATCCGTTTTGCGGTTCTTTGGGTGTTTCGCCAAATGGGTGAAACAACGTTGGGAACGTATCCGGGAGGTCGTCTCTGTAATTGACCCACACGACGGACGTGGCACTTGGCAGTTTTTTGGCAATCTCGCACAGGGTGGATCTGCAGTCGATGGTTCGTCCCGAGTAGGTGTAGCCGTTGGCCCCAATCAGCACTTTGGGTTCAATCTGCCCGAAGCGATCCAGAACACCATCGAGGCCGAAGTCGGGAGACGTGGACGAGAAAATCGCACCGATATGCGCAGCCGCAAGTGCCGCAATCACAGCTTCCAGACAATTTGGAAGCCAGGCTGCCACACGATCTCCGGGCTCGACCCCCCATTCTTTCAAAAGTCCGGCAAAGCGAAAGACTTCCGTTCGAAGTTCTTGCCAAGAGAGGCTGCGCCTGCGTCCAGACTCGGTGTATTCGATGACGGCTTCGTCGCCTTCGTACTTGAGGAGGTGTTCTGTGAAACTCAAGTGCGCATCCGGAAAGAAACGTGCGTCAATCATATGTGCAAAGGTATTGAGCGGCGGGTTGGTTTCAATTTGCAGGCCCGTGTATTCGGCAACCAGAGGCCAAAACACGTCTGGTGCGGTGACTGACCATTCGTGTAGGGCACTGTAATTGCCAAATGTCGTGTTCGCTTTTGTCTCTGCTTCGTTCCAAAAATGCGAGAGATGCGTTCTCTTTTGTCTTTCTGTGCTGGGCGTCCACAGTGGGGTGGGATGGCTGTTCATGATTGAGGCATTGTATCGAAGAGCGTGTGTTTTTTGAGGTGTGGCATGAGGTGCTCGTAGAAGTCGGTTGGTTTCTCAATAAAGGGCGTGTGTCCCGTATCAAAAAAAACAACCTCTTGGTAGTTGCCTCCGTTTTGGGCATATTGATCCAGAACATAGCGCGTCTGCGACACCATCGGTTGTGGTGGGTAGGTGTCGATTCCAGGCCAGTCGGGAAGGATACCCAGTTGACCCAAGGTGCCAAAATCAAACAGACTTTCATCGGACACAATCTGGTCACTGTCTCCGCGAATCCATAAGATTGGAGGTTTCTGTGGCACAGCCAAAAGATCATGAACCACCGATCCCACATATTTGGAAGAAATAGCGTTGATGGGTCCCCAAATGCCTGGAGCAACAAACGGCCAATGGTCCGATTGCACAAAATCTCCAGGGTATTTTTGAGGCCCGGTCTTTTCGTCCAGCAATCCTTCGAGCAGTGCCTCTTCATTCGGTGCACGGAACGGCGGTTTCCAATAGAAGCGGTTCATGATGTCTCTGGGAGAATTGGGCTCACTGCTGGTGTCTTTTTGTGAGATGCGCTGTGGAAAGTCTGGATTCACAGTACCTCCCCCTGAACCCGCGAAATCTGCAGAGCAGGGAACACCGTTTTTGCCGCTTGTTCCGCCAAATCCGTAGGGCGATCCTGGAGCGACCAGACACACACTCAAGATTCTTGCGGCATCCCGTGCAAGCAGTCCCCACACGACAGATCCACCGAGGCTGTGGCCGACCACATGGTATCGGTCGATGTTGAGCTGTTCCAGGAGAGACAAGAGATCGTCGACCCAATCCATGACACCGCGGGTGGCATCGATGGGACAATCTTCTGTGTGTCCATAGCCGCGCAAATCAGGTGCGATTCCCCAAAAGCCTTCGGATAGGTTTGCGAGGGTGTCGTGCCAAAAAACGGCAGAGGATGCGTTTCCATGGATAAACAGAACAGGTGTCCCTTCACCGCATTCGTAGATGGATTGTGTCAGACGGGGTGTGGCAATCGGCTGGTGTTGCATGGTTTGTTCCTTTCGTTGCGCTATTGAACAGCTTTAATACGTACAATACCAGGGGTGGCTGTATAGGGGTAGTGGTCGGTTTTATGCATTTGTAGGGTTATTCTCACCGTGTTGTTTTTGAAGGATTTTTGTGAGGCTTATTTGTGTCGTTCCAAATTTAGGGTTTAGTTGGTGTGCTCTGGCTTTAAGTACCTACAGGATAAAGATCAGATTTGGACCCTACTGGGTTTTCGTATCGTCATACAATGATATGCTTAGTCAAAAATCATAAAGGTTATGAACACGAACCTGTACTACCTCTGGCCAAGGGTTGAAAACCGGGAAGGATGAAATGTGGACTTTTATCCCTAACAAAAGGTTATCGGTAGAAAGTGGCGACTGGTGAGAAAGAACTTTGCATTTTCAAAATGGCAGCAGCTGTTGGTTGGCATGCGTTGGTCTTTCTGTCTACCTCTACTGCAACATAGTGGCAAGATTCGCAAAAAGTCAGGCGGAGATTACATGGTGTCATGACGGTTATTTCACGGACAGGGGTCTTAAAGTATCCGTTCTCAGCAGCTCACAAAAACTTAAGAATTGTGTTCCACTGAAGATATTTGCTGTATTCACAGAACCGGTTGTATATGGCCTAGTCCGTAACTCCACAAGCTCTATTCGGGTTGAATCGGTTGAGTGGGTCGATCTTTCAATTCTTTCTTCTTCATCGGTATCCGCTTTCCCATTTCCTCTCCCACACTGCTGCTACCTCATCTAGGGGTTGAAAAATGATAGATTAGACTTCTTTCGAAACTGAGATTTAAATAAGTTCAAAATTATAGATACTTGCTATGTCTTGGCTCAAGACAATGTGGTTCTTTTTATACCGATAAGCCTTGGAAACTTATCTTCAGACAGCATTTTTGCCTGTTCTTATTTCATTCTACTTGATATCTTTAGGACTTACGCGAAAGTGAAAGTAGGTGAGCGGAGTTCACGA